>JBHTFH010000020.1:0-77768 GCA_042666135.1 Roseomonas sp. GCM10028921
CCGGTGCGCAGGAGGTAGAACACCGCCTCCACGATCCGCCGCAGGTCGAGCACCTGCCGGTGGCCCGCCTGCCGTGCTCGGGTGAGGAGAGGACACAAGATCGCCCACTCAGCGTCGCTCAGGTCAGAGGAGATAGGGTAAGGTGCACATGCGAGCCAGATGGTTGCTGCCCTGGCCGCATGCCCGCCCCAGCAGCACGCAATAAAATTGCCAAACGCCCTCTGACAGAGCCTACCCCACATGACCCGAGAAGTTGCCGAGGCCGGGAGAGGATGAACGGCGCAAGCGGCTGAACCTGCCCGCGCCGCCCCACGGCAAAAAGGAGCGGCTGCACGGCGGGAAGGAGCATGGATCGGCCATGCCCTTCCTTGCGTCACCCGGCGCCCGCTCCCCCATTCAGGGTCGAGCTACCCGCGCAAACAGCAGCCGCGGAGACGCCCGGACGCTCGAGTTGCCGAGCCGCTTCAGCCGGTCTCCATCAATCGGCGCAAATATGCGCCATAACCACTCTTGTCATGGCGGCCCGCAAGGTTCCGCAGCCCCGCATCGTCGATGAAGCCGAGCCGCCAGGCGATCTCCTCGGGAGAGGCGATCTTCATGCCGGTGCGCTTCTCGATCGCGCGCACATACTCGCCGGCTTCCAGAAGGCTGTCGTGCGTTCCCGTATCCAGCCAGGCATAGCCCCGGCCAAGGCGGATCACGCGCAGGGTGCCCTCCTCCATGTAGAGGCGGTTAAGATCGGTGATCTCGAGTTCGCCACGCGCGGAGGGTTGCAGCGAACGGGCAAGGGAGGACGCGCGCCCATCGTAGAAATAAAGCCCGGTCACCGCCCAGTCCGAGCGCGGCTTCAGGGGCTTCTCCTCGAGCGAGACGGCGCGCAAGCCGCTGTCGAACTCGACAACGCCGTAGCGCTCGGGATCGGCGACGCGATAGGCGAAAACAGAGGCACCCAGCCCCCCGACGCGGGCCGAGGCCAGTTCAGACTCGAAACTGTCGCCGTGGAAGATGTTGTCGCCGAGCACGAGGGCCGAGGGCTCGCCGTCCAGGAACTCCTCGCCGAGGATGAAAGCCTGGGCCAGCCCCTCGGGGCGGGGCTGCTCGATATAGGAGAGACGAATGCCCCACTGCTCGCCGGTGCCGAGCAGGCGCTGGAAGAGCGGGAGATCGTGCGGCGTGGAGATGACGAGAATATCTCGGATGCCCGCCAGCATGAGAACCGAGAGCGGATAGTAGATCATCGGTTTGTCGAAGACCGGCAGGAGCTGCTTCGAGATGGCCAGGGTCGCGGGATAAAGGCGCGTTCCGCTGCCTCCGGCGAGGATAATGCCTTTCACGACATGGTCTCCGGAGGAGTGATGAGTGCGTCGAGGCAGTGAGAGAGGGAGCACCGCCAGTCGGCGGGTTGAATCCCGTGCACGCGGGCGATGCGCCCGCAATCGAGCCGCGCATCGGCCGGGCGGCGTGCGGGCGTCGGGTGATCCGCCGAGGTGATCGGAACGAGGCGCGGCACGCGCCGCCCGCGCTGCGCGGCCCTCTCGAAGATGGCGGCGGCGAAGCCGTGCCAGGTTGTCCAGGGCGTACCGGTCAGATGGAAGATGCCGAAGGCCTCGCTCCCAGCCGGTGCCGCAGCGAGCCCCGGTATCAGGCGGGCGATGGCATCAGCGAGGTCGTGCGCGAAAGTGGGCGCACCGTGCTGATCGTCCACGACGGAGAGACTCTCCCGTTCCGCCCCGAGGCGCAGCATCGTCTTGACGAAGTTGTTCCCGTGGGGGCTGAAGACCCATGCCGTCCGGAGAATGGTGCTGCGCGGATTGGCGGTGACGACCGCCCGCTCACCCTCCAGCTTCGATTCACCGTAAACGCCGGCGGGATCCGTGGGCGCGTCCTCGGCATAGGGCGCGCCGCCGTCTCCGCGGAAAACGTAGTCGGTCGAGACATGGACGATGGGCACGCCGCGCGCGGCAGCGGCAGCGGCCAGGAGCCCTGCCCCGGTGGCGTTCACGGCGAAGGCGAGATCCCGCTGGCTCTCGGCCTTGTCGACCGCCGTATAGGCCGCGGCGTTGACAACGATGTCGGGCGCCGTGGCCTCCACCACGGCGGCGATGCCCGCGCCGTCCGCGAGATCCAGGTCAGGCGGTTCCAGCGCCGTGACGAGATGACCGTCGTGCGGCAGGCGCTCCATCAGCTCGACGGCTAGCTGGCCCGTGCGTCCGGCGATGAGGACGCGCATCAGGCCGCGCTCGCCACGTCGTTCAGCAGGCCCAGCCTCTCGCCGGAATAGACCTTGTCGCGCAGCGGCCGCCACCAAGCCTCGTTGTCCAGATACCAGGCGATGGTGCGCTCGATCCCTTCCTCGAAGGTGACGGAGGAGCGCCAGCCAAGCTCGGTCTCGGCCTTGGCGGGATCAATGGCATAGCGGCGGTCATGTCCGGGCCGGTCGGCCACGAGGGTGATGAGCTCGCGCCGCGGGCGGGATGCCGGGCGCAGGCGGTCGAGCGTATCGCAGATGGCGTTCACCACCGCCAGGTTCGTGCGCTCCGCGCGGCCGCCGATGTTGTAGGTCTGCCCCGGCAAGCCGCGGGTCACGGCGGCGACGAGGGCGCGGACATGATCCTCGACGAAGAGCCAGTCCCGGACGTTGCCGCCATCGCCGTAGACCGGGAGGGGCTTTCCTTCCAGCGCGTTCAACGTGACGAGCGGGATGAGCTTCTCCGGGAAGTGGTAGGGTCCGTAGTTGTTGGAGCAGTTCGTGACGATGGTCGGCAGCCCGTAGGTCTCGTGCCAGGCACGGGCGAGATGGTCGGACCCCGCCTTGCTCGCCGAGTAGGGAGAGCGGGGATCGTAAGGCGTTGTTTCCGTGAAGGCGCCGCTCGGGCCGAGCGAGCCGAAGACCTCGTCCGTCGAGACATGCAGGAAGCGGAACGTCTCCCGGCGCGGCGACGGGAGGCCGGCGACCAGCGCCCTCGCCGCCTCCAGCAGGGAGAACGTCCCCATCACGTTCGTCTGGATGAAGGGCGCGGCCGAGGCGATGGAGCGGTCCACGTGGCTCTCGGCCGCCAGGTGCATGACGGCATCGGGCGCGTAGTCGGCCAAGGCCGACCGCATGCGCTCGGCATCGCAGATGTCGGCCTGCAGGAAGGCGTAGTTCGGTCGGCCCTCGCACCTCGCCAGGGTGCGCCGATCCCCGGCATAGGTGAGCTTGTCGACGACGAGCACCTCATGGCCGAGATCGACGACGAGGTGCCGGGCGAGTGCCGAACCGATGAAGCCGGCACCGCCGGTGACGATCACGCGCATGGGACAGAACCTCAGAAAGCGTCGGGTAGGTCACGGAGGCGGGGATGACGGCGATCCTTCTCCGACAGGACGAAGCCGCCGGGCAGATCGGGCCAGGGAAGCGCGAGGTCTGGATCGTCCCAGGCAAGGCCCCGGTCCAGGTCGGGCGCATAGACGTCGCTCACCTTGTAGGCGACGATCGTATCGGGCTCCAGCGTGACGAAGCCGTGGGCGAAGCCGGCCGGGACGTAGAACTGCTCGCCGCCATGCGACGACATACGATAGGCTAGGTACTGCCCGAAGCTCGGCGAGGCTCGCCGGATATCCACGACGACATCGAGGATCGCCCCCTGCAGCACGCGCACGAGCTTGGCCTGGGCGCGGGGCGGGAGCTGGAAGTGCATGCCGCGCAGCGTACCTGCCCGGGCGGAGAGGGATTGATTGTCCTGCACGAAGACGTCGTGCACGCCGACCGCGGCGAAATCAGGGCCGCTGTAAGTCTCGATGATGTAACCGCGGTGATCGCTGAACCGCCGTAACTTCAGCAGAAGCGGACCATCTATCGGGAAGGACCAGGCTGAGACGTTGCCGCTGACGCAGGGGTCTCGCGAGAGTGGAGCGATCGGGTCGGAGGTGAGCGACATGGATTGACGCTACCACACGGATATGTGATCAACGAACAGGAAATGATGTTATCTAAACTTTTGTGGTACATGTGGTTAATCGAGGCCGAATGCTTAGTCGAGGTCGAAACTGAATTTCTCAAGTTCTCAACTCTTCGCCCTGTACGCGCACCGGACCGCTCAGCACATTCCCTAAGAGGCGGACAGAGCTTTACACTTGCTTTTCCGGACGTTGAAGCCGGAATCGGACAATTCGTTCCGGCAAGCAGCCAGTGAGAGCACTGCAGCCCCATCAAGGACTTCATACTTCCTGCCGCTTCAGTAACACTTTGCCGAAAGCCGGATCGGTCTCGTGTCTAGGATGGAAGCGCACATACCAACGGCGCCTGCTATCTAAACGCCCGATGGCGTCCCCAAGGGGATTCGAACCCCTGTTACCGCCGTGAGAGGGCGGTGTCCTAGGCCTCTAGACGATGGGGACGTGGCCGTCGGGAAGCGCCTTCTATCCGCCCTGCCCGGGGCTCGCAAGCGGGGGAGAGACGGTTTTTTCCTCTTTTTTCGCCGCCGCATGCCGCCGCGTGCGGCAGGCATCCGAGCAATGGCGCACAGTGTCCCAGTCCCGTGCCCATCTGCGCCGCCAGGAGAAGGGCCGCCCGCAAGTGGCGCAATCCTTCGCCGGCAAGTTCGGCTTGCGATGCGCCACGCCCCTATTCCGAGAGCCTGATCTCGCCGAGCGCGCGCCCGTTGCGGGTATCCAGGATGACCAGCCGCTCCCCGTCGGGCCGCTGAACCCAGACGGCCACCCGCCCCTCGAAGCCCGGGGCCAGGCCCGCGATTCGGCTCCCGGGCGGCTGGCCGAGCGAGATCTGCGCGGGTGGCCCCTCGGGTGCCGCCGGAATGGCCTTGCCGGCGCGCTGCACGATCATCACAACCAGGGCCACGCTGGCCGCGATGATCAGCACCCCCATGCCCCAGACGAGTATCTTGAGCGCGCGCAACGAACCCTCCGCCGATCGGCCGGCCAGCCTGGACTTCACTGCCACCCCCGAGCAGGCGGGGGAAAGGCTGGACCGGGCCTTCGCTGGCATGGGCAGCCTCTCCCGCTCCCGCGTCAAGGCGCTGGTCGAGGCCGGGCACGCCTCGCGGGACGGCGTGGCGACGAGGGATCCTTCCGAATTGTTGCGCCCCGGCGCCCGCTACAGCCTTGCGGTCCCCCCGCCCGAGACGGCAACCCCGCTGCCCCAGGCGATGGACCTGACCATCCTCTTCGAGGATCGGCACCTCATCGTGCTGGACAAGCCGGCAGGGCTCGTCGTCCATCCTGCGCCCGGACATGCCGAGGGTACGCTGGTGAACGCCATCCTCCACCATGCCGGGGAGGAGCTGTCGGGAATCGGCGGAGAGAAGCGGCCGGGCATCGTGCACCGGCTGGACAAGGACACCTCGGGGGTAATGGTCGTCGCCAAGTCGGAGGCGGCGCACCAGGCGCTCTCCACCGCCTTCGCCGAGCGCGACTTGGAGCGCAGCTACCTCGCCCTTGCCTGGGGAACCCCCTCCCCCGTCTCGGGTAGCGTCGACGCCCCGATCGGACGGCACCCGGCGGATCGCAAGCGGATGGCCGTGGTGTCGCGCGGCGGCAAGCACGCGCTGACCCACTTTTCCACGGAGCGCGCCTGGGCAGCGGCCTGCGCCCTGCTGCGCTGCCGGCTCGCCACCGGGCGCACTCACCAGATCCGGGTCCACATGGCCCATATCGGCCACCCGCTTGTGGGTGACCCCGTCTACTGCCGCCGCACGCCGGCCGCCGCGCGCGCGTTGCCCGAGGCGGCGCGCGAGGCCCTGCTCGCCTTTCCCCGCCAGGCGCTGCATGCGCAGACGCTGGGGTTCCGGCATCCCATAACCAACGAGCCGCTCCGTTTCACCTCTCCCCTCCCCCCGGACATGACCGCCCTGATCGCCGCGCTGGACGCACCGGGGTAAGCGCCTTGTTACCCTTTCCGGGGTTAACCCTACCGCAAAGGTACGGATTTTCCTTGCGAACATGCCGGGAAAAGATTACAAGCACGTCAGCTTTAGCGGCCGGGTGCCATAACGGGCACCGACGGAACGGTCCGCCACCTTCATTCGCACCCGCAACGTGATTGCGGGAAAACATGAAGGAGGGCCGGCGTTCTTAAGGGGCTCAGGGCCCAGCGCGCCGAGGCGAGGCACGGATCCACCGTGCCGATCTCAGCCGTCCGCGCGCCCGCCAACTCCGGGGGCAGCCCGGCCGGTTCAGGAGGCAAACGCGTTTATGGCTTCCACTTCGATGATCCCGATCGCCCCCGAGGGCAACCTCTCCCGCTACCTGCAGGAGATCCGCAAGTTCCCGATGCTCTCCCCCGAGGAGGAGCTGAACCTCGCCAAGCGCTGGCGCGACGACCATGATGAGAACGCGGCCCACAAGCTCGTCACCTCGCACCTCCGCCTCGTCGCGAAGATCGCCATGGGCTACCGCGGCTACGGCCTACCGGTCGGTGAGCTGATCTCCGAGGGCAATGTCGGCATGATGCAGGCGGTGAAGCGGTTCGACCCGGACCGCGGCTTCCGCCTCGCGACTTACGCCATGTGGTGGATCCGTGCCGCGATCCAGGAGTACATCCTGCACTCCTGGTCGCTGGTGAAGATGGGCACCACCGCCGCGCAGAAGAAGCTGTTCTTCAACCTGCGCCGCCTGAAGGGCCAGATGGCCGCCCTGGAAGAGGGCGACCTGAAGCCGGAGCAGGTGGAGAAGATCGCGCGCGTGCTGCAGGTGCCTGAGCAGGATGTGGTGTCGATGAACCGCCGCCTCGCCAGCCCGGACAACAGCTTGAATTCCCCCATCCGCGCCGACAGTGAGGGCGAGTGGCAGGACTGGCTGGTAGACGAGGGCGAGAGCCAGGAGGAGGAGCTTGCCGACCGGGAGGACATGACCAACCGGCGCGACCTGCTGAACTCCGCGCTCAGCACGCTTAACGACCGAGAGCGCCACATCCTGATCGAGCGCCGGCTGAAGGACGAGCCCACCACGCTCGAGGAGCTGTCGCAGCAGTACAATATCTCCCGCGAGCGCGTGCGGCAGATCGAGGTGCGCGCCTTCGAGAAGCTGCAGAAGAACATGAAGACCCAGATCGTGGAGCGGCGGCTGCAGGTGACCTGATCTGGCCACGCTGCCCCTCGGGGCGGCGCACCGGGTTGGATGGAAAGGCGGCGGAGCAATCCGCCGCCTTTCCTGTGTCCGGAGCCGGGCCCTAGCGCGCCGCCGGCCGGTCCCGCCCGACCAGCAGGAGGAGGCCGGAGAGGCAGCCGAGCCCGCCTGCAAGGAACACGGCGGGGTAGCCCCCCAGCCCCACGATGAACCCGGCCAGCGGCCCGGAAAGCCCCACGGCCACGTCCAGGAAGGCGCTGAAGCTCGCGATGGCGAGGGCGCGGCTCCCCTCCGGCACGCGCCGGACGGCCTCCACCCCCATGGCGGGGAAGATGAGGGAGAAGCCGATGCCGGTGAGGGTTGCCCCGAGCAGGGCGACCGGCGCGCTCGGCGCCGTCCAGAGCAGGGCCTGCCCCAGCGCCTCCACCACCAGCGAGCCGGCAGCCACGCGGCGCCCGCCGAGCCGGTCCGGCAGGTGCGAGAAGAACAAGCGGACGAGGATGAAGCCGATGCCGAAGCCCGTAAGGGAGAGCCCCGCCCCCTCCCATCCCCGGCTGGCAAAGTAGAGGGCGACGAAGCTCCCCAGCACCGCCTGCGGCGCGGTGCCGAGGCAGAGCACCAGCCCTTGCCGCCAGACGAGCCCGATCACCCCGAGGAAGGAGGCGCGCGCGCCGCGGGCGAGCGGGGCGATCGCGGGCTGCGCCAGGGCGATCAGCAGCCCGGCCAGCGGAAGCGCGATCCCCGCGACCGCCACCCCCGTGAAGCCCAGCCGCGCGATCAGGGCCAGCCCGAGCGGCGCGCCGAGGCCAAGGGCGGTGAACATGGCGATGCCCTGCCAGGTCATGACCACCCCCGTCCGCCGGGCGCCGAGGGTGAGGATGCCCCAGGTCATCGCCCCCGTGAGGAACAGGCTCTCCGCCGGCCCCATCACCAGCCGCCCGGCCACGAGCACCGCGAGGGAGAACCGGGGATCGGGAAAGAGGGTGGAGAGGAGATAGAGCATCCCCGCCAGGACCGCGAGCGGCAGGCCGATCAGCACCGCACGCTTGGGCCCGCGCCGGTCGATCAGCGATCCCGCCCATTGCCGCGTCAGGATCGTGGCGAGGGACTGCACCCCGGCGACCCACCCCGCCGTCACTAGGCTGAAGCCCAGCCCGTCATGCACGTGCAGGGAGAGCACGGGGAGCGGCATGGCGACCGCGAGAAAGCCGGCCAGCACGATCGATACGAAGGGCCAGAGCCGCCATGCCGGTACGGGTTGCTCTGTCATCGCGGGACACGCCTCTTCCGGCAGCACGGGCGGCGCACGGGCGCGCCGAGATGTCCGGAACGCCGGCCGGGAGGCGCGCCGGGCCGTTCCTCTGCCAATGCGCCACGCCCGGGGTCAAGCCGGCCGTCAGGAGGGGCGGCCGGCACGCCGTTACTGGGCTGCCGGGGGCCTCAGCCGGCGCCCGAGGGCTCCGGCCCTCGCGTGGAACCGGGCGGCTTCGGCAGCTCCGCCGGCCGGCCCTCGGCGGCGGAGCGGTAGATCGCGGCCATCAGCGCCTGGTCATGCGCGCCTTCCTCGCCCGGGGTGTGAGGCCTGCGGTCGGAGCGGATGCAGCCGGAGAAATGGTCGATCTCCAGCGCGAACTGGTTCTTCTCCTCCAACCGCCGCTGGACGCGCGCGGTGTGGTCTCCCTCCCGCCGGGAGACGTACATCTGCTGCCCGTGATAGGCGAAGGCGTTCGGCATCTCGACCGTGCCGCGCTCGAAATGCAGGCGCATCGTCTTGTCGTTGAAGGCGTCGTAGGCGCAGAGCAGGTTCGCCATCACGCCGGAAGGGAAGCGCAGGCTGAAGGCCACGCTCTCCTCGATATCGCGCCAGCGCTCGTCGTCGGGTGGGGAGTAGCTGCGGGCAAAGGTGTCCACCGGCTCCTCCCCCGTGATATAGCGCGCGGCGTTGAGGCAGTAGAGGCCGATATCCGGCAGCGCCCCGCCGCCCGCCAGCGCGCGGCTGAAGCGCCACTGCGGGGCGGTGCCGGAGGACTGGACGTTCGTCGCCTCGATGAAGCGCAGCTTGCCCAGCTCGCCCGAGCGGACGATGCGGATGGCCTCGCGGTTATAGGGCTCGTACTGGCAGCGATAGGCGATCATCAGCTTCACCCGTGCCCGCTCGCAGGCCGCGATCATGGCGGCCGCCGCCTCGGGCGTGTCCGCCATCGGCTTCTCGCAGAGCACGTGCTTGCCGATCGCCGCCGAGCGCTCGGTGAACTCGCGGTGCTGGGCGTTGGGCAGGCCGATATAGACGGCCTGGACCGCGGGGTTGTCCCGCATCCGCTCCATCTCCTGGTAGGAGTAGATGGAGTCTTCCGGGATGCCATAGCGGCGCGCGACGACCCGCGCCTTCTCCGGGCTGCCCGTTACCAGGGCCGCCGGCCTGGACATCCTGGCCTGGCCGAGGGCGGGCAGCATCTCCTCCACGCTGATCCGCCCGAGGCCGATAAGGGCGTAGCCCACGCGCTCGGCGGGGGGTAGCGGGTTCGGCGCGGGGGCGGGCGGCGGCTCGGCCTCGCCGCGCCAGTTGGGGAAGCGCACGCGGCCCTCGGCGACGCCGCCCACATCCGTCTCGGTCGGCGGAGGGTAGCCGGGCGCGCCCGCGCCGCCGAGCGCGATCCCCGCGGCCGTCAGCCCGCCCGCGCGCAGCAGCCGGCGGCGGCTCGCCCCATCGGTGTCACCGGCCATGTCATTCCTCGCTGCAGAATGGTCGCCGGGGGAACGCGGGGGGGGCCGGGGCCGTTGCCCCGATCAGCCGTGTCCATGCCGCCCATTTGCCCTCGCGATTGGCGGTTCGGCGCGGGGCGCCCCAGACTCCCGGAGGAGGAGCCATTCATGCCCGACACCCAGCCCGCCCCCGCGCGCCAGCCCGTCACCGCCCCGGCCGGGCTGCGGATCGGCCACACGCATCTGAAGGTTTCGGACCTCGACCGGGCGCTCGCCTTCTGGCGCGACGTGATCGGGCTGGAGGAAACCTGCCGCTACCCCGGCGCCGTATTCCTCTCGGCGGGAGGCTACCACCACCATATCGCGCTGAACGTATGGGAGAGCGCCGGCGGCCCGCCGCCCGCGCCGGGCACGACGGGGCTGTTCCACGTCGCCCTGCTCTATCCCGACCGCCCCTCCCTCGCGCGCGCCGTGCGGGCGGTGCTGGAGGCGGGCATCCCGCTTGACGGCGCCTCGGACCACGGCGTGTCCGAGGCGATCTATCTCCGCGATCCCGACGGGAACGGGGTGGAGCTCTATGTGGACCGGCCGGAGGCCGCTTGGCCGCGCCACCCCGACGGATCGCTCGCCATGTTCACCCGGCGACTGGACCTGGCGGGGCTGCTGGCGGAGGGGTGAGGCCTGTCCGCAGCTTCTCCCGGAGCTCCCTGGGACCAGGGGCGGTCAGGGAAAGGTCACGTCCGCCAAGTTGCAGAGGTTGACCCCGCGCCGCTCCTCCGCCCCGCGGTCATCGTACTCCACCCGCAGGTCATAGGTGCAGTCGCCCAAGGGGAGGCGCACGGCGAAGCGCCCGCCGGGCGGCACGACCTCGCTGCCCAGACGGTCCTCGCCCCAGCTATTCTCCGCGCTAGGGGAGGCCCGCAGCACCTGGATCGTGCGGTTGGAGCGGTTGACGAGGTTGAAGGAGGGATTGCCCGTCTCCCCGGACGGGGCAGGGCCGCGCCCGCTCCCCGGCCCGGCGGAGCGCCCGGCGGTCTCGCCGAAGACCACCTCGCTCAGCCGGCAGGTATCGATGCCGCGTCGCTCCTCCGAGCGTCCGCCCTCGTAGACCACGCGGAGGTCGTTCACGCATTGCCCCTGGGGCAGGCGCACGGGGAAGGAGCGGCCGCTCGGCAGCACGTCCCGTCCCAGCAGGTCTCCTCCCCAGCTCTGCACCTGGGCGGAGGAGACGTAGAGCTCCTGGATCACGGTGCCGGAGCGGTTCACGAGGTTGAAGCTCGGGTCCCCTCCCTGCGCAAGGGCGGGGGCGGCCGACGCGGCGAGCAGCAGGGCCAGGACCAGCGCGCCCCGGCGGGGCATGGAGAACCTCATGAAGTCCCTCTCGGCTTCTTCCGCCCGGTAATTCTCCGCCGCGCGCTCGGCCCGGGCAAGGCGCGTCGCGGGCCGCCCTAGGCTCCCGCGCGCATCCTGCCGGGGTTGAGCCGCCCCCAGGGGTCCAGCGCCGCCTTCACCCGGGCGGAGATGGCGGCGAGCGCCGGGGGCTCGGGCGGGAGCACGGCCACGGCGGCGCGCAACGGGTCCGGCGCGCGGAAAAGGGTGAACACGCCCCCCGCGGCGCGGGCCGCCACCATCACGGCCGCATGCGTCTCAGCCGAGGCCGGGCCGGCCACCCAGACGAGGCCGCCGCCCCAGTCCAGCAGAACGCGCGCCCCGACTCCGTCCCGCAGCGCCGCCACCATGGCGGGGGCGCGCGAGGGCCGCACGGAGATGCGCCACACCGCCTCGTCCCGCGCCGGGGCGAGCGGGGCGGCATCCCGCAGGGCGCGCCAGAGGGCGGCGGATTCCGCGCCCTCCAGCACCGTGCCGCCCGGCAGCGCCGCGCGGAGCCGGGCCATGCGGTAGGTGACGGAGGCCTCCACATCCTCCAGCCGCAGCAGCGCGGCGGGGCCGGCGACCCCGCCCGCCGAGGCGCCCGCGGGCAGCATCGCCGCGCCCGTCACGCCATAGGGGCTGGTCAGCCCGGCCGAGAGGGCGGCGATGCCGGCCGCCTCGTCCGCCACGGGCAGGACGAGCGTGGCCGTGCGCTCGGCGGCGGGCCCGACCTTCAGCGTCACCTCGGTAATCACGCCGAGCGTGCCGTGGCTGCCGGAGAGCAGCTTGCACATGTCCAGCCCGGTGACGTTCTTGTGTACCCGCCCGCCGGAGCGCAGCACCTCGCCCGCGCCGTTGACGAAGCGGATGCCCAGCACCGCGTCCCGGAGCGCGAAGCCGGTGATGCGGCGGGGGCCGGAGAGATTGGCCGCGACGAGCCCGCCGATAGTCGGCGGCGGCGCCCCGGGCACGCCCATAAGCCCGCGGAGGTCCGGCGGTTCCGGCACCAGCACCTGGTTCTTCTCGGCCAGCGCCGCCTCGATCTCGGGCAGGGTCGTCCCGGCGCGGGCGGAGATCACCATCTCCTGCGGGCGGTAGAGGGTGATGCCCGTCAGCAGGCGCGTGGAGAGGGTGCGCCCGGCCTGCACGGGGCGCAGCATGCCGATGGTCGTGCCGCTGCCCTCGATCGCCACCGGCGCGCCGGCGTTGCGGAGCGCCGTGGCGACGCCCTCCTCCGTGCGCGGCGCGAGGTCGAGGACCCCGGTTCCCGAAGGGCTCATGCCGCGAGGACGGGGTTGTCGGACAGCGGGAAGACCTTGGCGGGGTTGAGCAGCCAGTCCGGGTCGAAGGCCGACTTCACCCGGCGCTGCTGCGCCAACTCGGCCGGGGTGAACTGCACGCCCATGAGGTCCCGCTTCTCCACGCCGACGCCGTGCTCCCCGGTGAGGCAGCCGCCGACTTCGACGCAGAGCCTCAGGATGTCGGCGCCGAAGGCCTCGGCCTTGTGGAAGCTCTCGGGGTCGTTGGCGTCGAACATGATGAGGGGGTGGAGGTTCCCGTCCCCGGCATGGAACACGTTCGCCACGCCGAGCCCGTAGGCCTCGCTCATCTCCCCGATCCGGCGCAGCACATGGGGCAGTTCCCCCGTCGGGATGGTGCCGTCCATGCAGAGATAGTCGGGGCTGATCCGGCCCACCGCGCCGAAGGCGCCCTTGCGGCCCTTCCAGATCGCAAGCGACTCCTCGGCGGAGGTGGCGACGCGCATGGAGATCGGGTCAAAGCGGGCGCAGATGTCGCGTAACCGGGTGAGGAGCGCGTCCTGCTCCTCCACGCTGCCCTCCACCTCGATGATGAGCAGCGCCTCGGCATCGAGTGGGTAGCCCGCCTTGGCGAAGGCCTCGCAGGCCTGGATGCAGGGGCGGTCCATGAACTCCAGCGCCACGGGAATGACGCCGGAGGCCATGATGGCGTCCACCGCGGCGCCCGCCACCTCCGTGCTGCGGAAGGCGGCGAGCATGGCGCGCTGCCCCTCCGCCGCGCGGAGGATCCGCACGGTCACCTCGGTGACGATGCCGAGCTGCCCCTCGCTGCCGGTGAGGAGGCCGAGCCAGTCATAGCCCGCGGCGTCGAGGTGCCCGCCGCCGATCTCGATCACCTCGCCCTCGATCGTGACGAGCTTCAGGCCGAGAAGGTTGTTGGCGGTGACGCCGTATTTCAGGCAGTGCGCCCCGCCCGAATTCATCATCACGTTGCCACCGATCATGCAGGCGAGCTGGCTGGATGGATCGGGGGCGTAGAAGAACCCCTCCCCCTCCACGGCCTTGGTGATGCCGAGATTCGTCACCCCCGCCTCCACCACGGCGAGGCGGTCGGGGAAGGAGACGTCCAGGATGCGGTTCATTCGCATGAGGCCGATCACCACCGCGTCCTCGAGCGGCAGGGCGCCGCCCGAGAGGCTCGTCCCGGCCCCGCGCGGCACCACGCGCACCCCGTTCTCGTGTAGGAAGCGCAGCACGGCGGCCACCTGCTCGGTCGAGGAGGCCAGCACCACGGCGAGGGGCGGCTGGCGATAGGCCGAGAGCCCGTCCGTCTCATAGGGGCGCAGGCGCAGCGGCTCGGAGATCACACCGTCCCCCGGCACAAGGGCGCGCAGCCCTGCCAGGATCTCCTCCCGGCGGGCCAGCACGTCGGCTTTCGGCGCGGGCAGCGGGATCATGGCGGGTTCCTCCGTTCTTCCACTTAGGATGAGTGCGGCCGGGCCACAGGACAAGCACCGCACCAAGTGCCGCGCCGGAACGCGAAAAGCCGCCGGAGGATCACCCCTGGCGGCTCATGCGTCCGTTCGCCGGATCGGGGCCGGCCCGACGGCGGGAAGCCCCGCCGCGCGGGTCAGCGCGCCATCAGCCCTGGCGGGCCTTCAGGCGCGGGTTCTTCTTGTTCAGCACGTACAGACGGCCACGGCGGCGCACCACCACGCAGTTCTTGTCGCGCGTCTTCGCGGTCTTGAGGGAGTTGCGGATCTTCATTGTCAGCCTGGCCACACGTCGAGGGGCGGGGCGACGTCAGCCGTCCCCCGGGGAGAGGGCGCGTATATGGGCCAGGGGCTTTCGGGTCAACCTCAACGAGTTGCGAGCAGCGCAAACCCGCCGGATGTGGTGACGTTCCGGAAAGGAATCGGGCCACACTGTGGCCGCGGAACGAGGAATCCCCCGCATGATCGCCCGCCTACGCCTCGCGCTGCGCCGCTTCATCGCCCGCCGGGCCTACCGGCCGGAGCGGCGCTACATGCGCGGGCGAGCGGCGGGCTGAGGGCGCCCTATCCGGCGCCCCTGCCCATCAGCGCGAGTCCCTCGGCCACCGAGACGAACTCGCCGCCGCCGAAGATCCGCTCCTCCCCGAAGCGGCGGGTGAAGATGGCGCGCACCGCCGGCACGAGGGAGGTGCCGCCGGTGAGGAAGACGCGGTCCACCCCGCCCGGCCCCACCCCGGCATCGGCCAGCGCCGCATCCACCGCCGATTCCATCCGGGCGAGGTCGGGGGCGATCCAGGCTTCGAAATCGCGGCGGGCGATCGGCGCCTTGATCGTGAAGTCCTCGTGCCCGAAACTCAGCACCGTCTCCTCCGCTCCCGACAGCGCCGCCTTAGCCGAGGACACCGCGCGGTAAAGGGCGTAGCCCGCCTCGTCCTCGATCAGCCGGATCAGGCGGTGCAGCCGCTCGGGATGGTCGGCGGTGCGGGCGACCTCGGCGATCTCGCGCAAGGTCTTCGGGCCGCGCATCAGGGGGAGCTGATGCCAGCGGGCGAAGCTGGCGAACCAGCCCGGTGGGATCGGAAGCGGCTTGCCCATCACCCGGTACTCCCCGCCCTTGCCCAGCAGGGGGGAGACGACGTGGTCGATGATCCGTGTGTCGAAGGCGTCGCCCGCCAGGCCCACGCCGGCATGGCCGAGCGCCGTCACGCGCCGCGATCCGCCGGAGAGGCCGGGGTCGAAGCGCAGGACGGAGAAGTCGCTTGTGCCCCCGCCGAAATCGCCCACCAGCACCGTCTGCGGCCGGCCGATGCCGCTCACGAAGCGCTGTCCGGCGGCGGCGGGCTCCAGCGCCACCTCCACCTCGGGCAGTCCGGCCGAGGCGAAGGCAGCGCGCAGCCGTGCCTCGCCGAGATCGTCCTCCGCCCCCTCCCCGGAAGCCCTGGCCCCCACGAAGCGCACGGGGCGGCCGACCACCACCCGCGCCCCCGCCAGCTCCGCCACGAAGGGCGCCAGGAGTTCCCGCAGGAAAAGGGCGATGAGGGTCTCCAGCGTCCAGCGCCGGCCGAAGATCCGCGTCTCGGTGAAGCTGCGCTGCGCCAGGTAGCTCTTCATCGACATGATGAGGCGGCTGGCGAGCGGTTCCTCCAGATAGGCCTCGATCCCCGCCGGCCCTGCCGCGTGGCGGAGCGCCCCGCCCCTCGGGTCAGACCAGAAGCAGAGGACGGAGCGGAAGACCTCCCCCGTGTCGTGGCGCAGCGTCACCGCCCGGCCGTCCGGGCGCAGCGCGGTGACAACGCTGTTGGTGGTGCCGAAATCGATGCCGATGACGGGCTGCATGGGGTGGGCGCTCCGCAGGGGCGCGGGTTCAACCCCGCCGGCCGGCCCCTGGCAAGCTCCTCAGGTCACCAGGGAATAGATCATCCGGATCGCGGTGATCCCGAGGAACACAGCGAAGGCCCGCTTCAGCGCCAGCGGCGGGATAGTGTGGGCGAGATGCACGCCCCAGGGCGTCGCGATCATCGAGCTCGGCACGATGAGGGCGAAGCCGATAAGGTTCACGTAGCCGAGGCTCGCCGGCGGCAGCATCGGGTTGCCCCAGCCGGCATAGATGAAGCCCAGCGCCGCCGGGATGGAGATGACGATGCCGAAGGCCGAGGCCGTGGCCACCGCGCTGCGGATCGGCGTGCCGAAGAGGTTCATCAGCGGCACGCCCACCGTGCCACCCCCGATCCCCATCATCGCCGAGATGCCGCCGATGAAGATCCCGAGGATGTGCCGCAGGATGCCGGTGGGGAAGCTCTCGCGAAGCCGCGCGTCCACGCCGGTGAAGCCCATGTTGACCGCCACCAGCAGCGCGACCGCGGCGAAGACCGCGGTGAGCGTGTCCCCCCGCACCCAGATTGCGATCACCGTCCCGACCAGCACGCCCAGGATCAGGGAGGGGATCATCGCCTTCAGCAGCGGCACGTCCATCGCCCCCTTCGTGTGGTGCTTGCGGGCGGACTGGATGGAGGTGGGGATGATGGTGGCGAGCGAGGTGCCCACCGCCAGCTTCATCTGCACTGCCTCGGGGATGGAGAGGAAGGGGAAGACGTTGAAGAGGACGGGCACGATCACGATACCGCCACCGACGCCGAGCAGCCCCGCCAGCGTGCCCGAGACGAGCCCCGTCACCGCCATCACCGCCGCGAGGGCTGCGATCCAGACGGGGTCCTGCATATGATCCATGGGCATTTCCTGGCCGTTCCCGCGGCCGGTCCGCCGCGCCCCCGGCTCTAGGCCGGAACGCCGCCCCTGTCAGGGGGGGGCAGCTGTGGCCAGCGGCCTGGCAGGGAGCGGCCCGGTCTACCGCTCATCGGCGCTTTCCGGCACGAAGTCGGTCCCTACGGGCGAAGATGAGGAATCGGTCATGGAGGAGAGGATCCTGGGCGTGCTGGGCGGCATGGGGCCGCTGGCGAGCGCGGAGTTCATGCGCCAGCTCACCCTGCTCACCCCGGCCGAGCGGGACCAGGACCACATCCCCGCCATTCTCTGGTCCGATCCTCGCGTGCCGGACCGCACCGCCGCCCGCCAGGGTCGCGGCCCCGATCCCCTGCCCGCCCTGCTGCGCGGCATCCATGGCCTGGAAGCGGCGGGGGCCGGCGCCATCGCCATCCCCTGCAACACCGCCCATGGCTGGATCGAGGGCATGCGCGCCGCGACCCGCCTACCCATTCTGCACATCGTGGAGGCCGCCGCCGATGCGCTGCGCGCGGCCAGGATCGGTCCCGGCCGGATCGGGGTGATGGGTACGGCCGCCACCCTCGCCATGGGCCTCTACCAGGAGGGCCTGCGCGCCGGCGGCTGGGAGGTGCTGCTGCCGACGGAGGAGGAGATGGCGCACCTCGTCAGCCCCGGCATCGCGCTGGTGAAGGCGAACCGCGTGGTGGATTCCCACGCGCCCCTGGCCGAGGCCGCGCAGTCCCTCGCCGCGCGCGGCGCCCGGGCAGTGGTGCTCGGCTGCACCGAGATCCCGCTCGGCATCGCTGCCGGCCCCACCCTCCCCTTCCCCGTCATTGACACTATCGAGGCCCTGGCCCTCGCCGCGATCCGCTGGGCGCGCGCCTCTCCGCCGGGCTGAGGGGGGAAGGTGCAGTCCGCGCTTGACCGGTTTATTTTATCCAATCTACGTTCCGGAACCGCGCAGAGGTGATCCATGACGAAGACGATCGGCTGGCAGGGCGTTTTCCCCGCCGTCACCACCCAGTTCCGCGAGGATTTCAGCCTCGATATTGGCGCTACCCACAAGGTAATCGAGAACCTCGTGCGAGACGGCGTCTCTGGCCTCATCGTCTGCGGCACGGTCGGCGAGAACACCGCCCTCTCCCTCAAGGAAAAGGTGGCGGTGATGGAGGCGGCGAAGGATGCCGCGCGGGGCCGCGTGCCCGTCATCGCGGGCGTCGCCGAGTTCACCACCGCCTTCGCCTGCGACACGGCGCGGGAGGCGGCGCGCATCGGACTGGACGGGGTGATGGTGATGCCCGCCCTCGTCTACTCCGCCAAGCCCCACGAGACGGCGGCGCATTTCCGCGGCGTGGCCACGGCCACCGACCTGCCGGTGATGGTTTACAATAACCCGCCCATCTACAAGAACGACGTCACCCCCGACATCCTGACCTCCCTCGCCGATGTCGAGACGATCGTCTGCTTCAAGGAGTCCTCGGGCGACACGCGCCGCTTCATCGACCTCCGCAACCTCGTCGGCGACCGCTTCAAGCTCTTCGCCGGGCTCGACGACGTGGTGGTGGAGAGCATCCTGATGGGCGCCGAGGGCTGGGTCTCCGGCATGTCCAACGCCTTCCCCGTGGAGGGCGAGACGCTGTTCCGCCTTGCGCGCGAGGGCCGGATGGCGGAACTGATGCCGATCTACGAGTGGTTCATGCCGTTGCTGCACCTCGATGCCCGGCCGGACCTCGTGCAGTGCATCAAGCTCTGCGAGGCGATCATGGGCCGCGGCTCCGCCATCACGCGCCCGCCGCGCCTGGCCCTGCCGGAAAAGGAGCGAGCCGAGGTGGAGGCGATGATGAAGGCGGCCCTCGCCAAGCGCCCGGCCCTGCCGGATGTTGGCCTCAAGAAGGCCGCCTGACCGGCCGCAGCGATGACGGGGGCGGCCCCTCAGGCCGCTTCCCCAAGCCGATCAACGCTGGGCCGAAAAACGACGGGCTGGGGGCGCCACCCAGACGCACGGCATCCAACGCGACAGAGGATCGACCGATGAGCCCTACACGCCGCTATTTCCTCGCCGGGAGCGCTGCCGTTGCCGGAATGCCCTATATCGGGCCTGCCCGCGCGCAATCCGCCGCGCCGCTGCGCTTCATCCCCTCCACACCGTTGCCCTCGCTCGATCCGATCGTGGCGACGAGCTACGTCATCCGGAACCACGGCTACCTCATCTACGACACGCTCTTCGCGACGGACGAGAAGTTCCAGATCCGCCCGCAGATGGTGCAGCACTGGGAAGGCGCGCCGGACGGGCTGAAATGGACCTTCCAGCTCCGCGACGGGCTGATGTTCCACGACAACACGCCCGTTCGCGCGCAGGACTGCATCGCCTCCATCCGCCGCTGGTCCGCGCGCGACGCCTTCGGCCAGACCTTCGCGACCGCCGTCGAGGGCTATGACGCAGTGGATGCCCGCACTTTCGCCATCCGGCTGAAGCGCCCCTTCCCGCAGATCACCGCGGCGCTGGGCAAGCTCTCCTCCAACGTGCCCTTCATCATGCCCGAGCGCGTGGCGATGACTGAGCCGACGCGCAACATCACCGAGGCCATCGGCTCCGGCCCCTGGCGCTTCCGGACGACGCAGTGGGTGCCCGGGCAGAACGCCATCTACGAGCGCTTCGCCGGCTACAGGCCGCGCGAGGAGGCGCCCTCCTGGGCCGCGGGCGGGAAGGTCGCGAAGATCGACCGCATCGAGTGGGTTGGCCTCACCGAGCCCTCCGCCGCCGTCGGTGCGCTGCTGCAAGGTGAGGTGGACTGGTACGAGCAGCCGCCGGTGGACCTGCTGCCCGTGCTGAAGCGGGACCGCAACGTCACCATCCAGAACGTGCCGCTCGGCCTTATTCTGCTAATGCGCTTCAACCACCTGCAGCCGCCCTTCAACAACCCGAAGGTCCGGCAGGCCGTGATGATGGCCATGAAGCAGGAGGACTACATGCAGGCGGTGGTCGGCAGCCCCGACTACTACCAGGAGGCCAAGACCTACTTCACCCCGGGCTCGCCCATGTCCACCGGCGCGGGCGGGGCGGAGGCGATGCACGCGGACATCAACCGCGCCAAGGCGATGCTGAGGGAGGCCGGATACAAGGATGAGAAGGTCGTCCTCCTCGCCCCCGCCGACCAGCCCATCGCCTACAACCAGTCCCTCGTGACGCAGCAGCTGCTGAAGAACCTCGGCATGAACGTGGAGCTGGTCTCCACGGACTGGGCGAGCTTCATCGGCCGCCGCGCGAATCGCGGCGCGCCGGATGCGGGGGGCTGGTCCGTCTTCCACACGCTGTGGTCGGGGGCCGATGTGCTGAACCCCGCGCTGCACCCGCTGATCCGCGCGAACGGCCCGGCCGCCTGGTTCGGCTGGCCCGAGGACCCGGAGATCGAAACGCTCCGCGACCAGTGGATCGCGAGCGACGACCTCGAGGCACAGAAGGCGCTGGCCGCCCGGATCGAGCGCCGCGCCTTCGAGACCGTGCCCTACGCTCCCGCGGGCAAGGTGGAGCAGCCCATGGCCTATCGGAAGAGCCTAACCGGGATGGTGCTCTCCCCCGTGCAGTTCTTCTGGAACATAGAGAAGAAGTAGCCTCCAGGAGCGGCGATGCCGCGGGGCCCTTCACCCCCCGGCATCGCCTGCCCTACTTCGCCAGGCCCTACTTCGCCAGGCCCTACTTCGCCAGGCCCTACTTCGCCAGGGCGGGCGCGCCGTGGTCGTCGTGGAACTGCGCGGCCTCGGTGCTGGTCGCCAGCGCCGTGGTGCTGGAATGCCCGCCGCTCGCCGCGGTGGCCACCGCGTCGAAGTAGCCCACGCCCACCTCGCGCTGGTGGCGCACGGCGGTGAAGCCCTCTGCCTCGGCCGCGAACTCGGCTTGCTGCAGCTCGGAATAGGCGCCCATGCCGCGGTCCTTATAGCCATGGGCCAGCTTGAACATGGACAGGTTCAGGCTGTGGAAGCCGGCTAGCGTCACGAACTGGAACTTGTATCCCATGGCGCCCAGCTCGCGCTGGAACCTCGTGGCGGCCTCGACGCCCATCTTGCGCTGCCAGTTGAAGGACGGGCTGCAGTTGTAGGCGAGCATCTTGCCCGGGAATTCGCGGTGGATCGCTTCCGCGAAGTCGCGCGCGTCCTGAAGGTCGGGGTCCGAGGTCTCCCACCACAGCAGGTCGGCATAGGGGGCGTAGGCCAGGCCGCGGGCGATGGCGTAAGCCTTGCCGACCCCAGGCTTGATGCGGAAGAAGCCCTCGGGCGTGCGCTCGTCCGTGATGAAGGGGCGGTCGCGCTCGTCCACGTCACTGGTCAGGAGCTGCGCGCTCTCGGCATCGGTGCGGCAGAGCAGGACGGTTGGCACGCCCTCTACATCGGCGGCCAGGCGGGCGGCGTTCAGCGTGCGGATGTGCTGCTGCATCGGCACGAGCACCTTGCCGCCGAGATGGCCGCACTTCTTCTCCGAGGCGAGCTGGTCCTCGAAATGCACGCCGCCCGCGCCCGCCTCGATCATGGCGCGCATCAGCTCATAGGCATTGAGCGGGCCGCCAAAGCCGGCCTCGGCATCGGCGACGATGGGCGCCATGTAGTGCGTGTCGTCGCCCTTGCCCTCCTGCACTGCGATCTGGTCCGCGCGGCGCAGAGCGTTGTTGATGCGCCGGATCACGGTGGGCACGCTGTCCACGGGATAGAGCGACTGGTCGGGATACATGGTGGCCGCGCTGTTCGCGTCGGCCGCGACCTGCCAGCCGGAGAGATAGATCGCCTTCAGCCCCGCCTTCACCTGCTGCAGCGCCTGCATGCCGGTGAGCGCGCCGAGCGTGTTCACATAGGGCTCGGACTGCAGGAGTTGCCAGAGGCGCCGCGCGCCCATGTCGGCCAGAGTGTGCTGCACCCGGAAGGAGCCGGCAAGGCGCGCCACGTCCTCTGGCGTGTAGTCCCGGCGGATGCCGTCGAAGCGGCCGGGGCTGGCGGGGATGCCGCCGCCGGAGCCGTCGGGGGAGTAGGCCGGGGTCGGGGAGGTCTTCATCGTCATCCTCTTGATCCTCTGCAATGAGTGAAGGATTGACATTTCCAACGCGAAAGCGAGGCTGTTTCTGCAGTGCAGCGTCGCAAACCGGTGAAGCCCTTCACCCGTCCCGACGAAAATACGTAAAGGCTGTGAACATGGCGCGTCCCATGATCGGCCGGGTCGTCCGGCGCCTCCGGCAGGAACGGGGGCTCACCCAGGCCGCCCTCGCCTCCCGGCTAGGCATTTCCGGCAGCTACATGAACCTTATCGAAGCGGACCAGAGGGCGGTGACGGCCAGCCTCGTCTTCAAGCTGGCCGACGCGCTGGAGGTGGACCTCGCCCTGCTCTCCGGCCAGGCGGAGGGGCGGCTGGAGGCCGGGTTGCGCGAGGTGTTCCGCGACCCCCTGCTGGGCGCCGAATCCGTGCCGGAGGAGCAGGCCGCTGCCCTCGCCTCCACCGCGCCGGATGCGGCGCGCGCGGTGCTCGCCCTCTGGCGCGCCTGGCGCGTGGCGCGCGACGAGTCCTCGGGCCTGTCCCTCCCCTCCGGCCGCCTGCTGCGCCTGCCCGGGGAGGAGGCGCGGGACGCCTTCCACGACGCCGGCAACCACTTCCCCGCGCTGGAGGAGGCCGCGGAGTCGCTCCGCGCGGCGCTGGACGAGCCCTCTCCGCATGTGCTGGACCACGCGCTCGTGCAGCGGCTGCGCGCGCATCACGGGCTGACCGTCATCATCGGCGTGCTGCCCGGCGCGGCCATGCGCCGCTATGATGCCGCGGGCGCCCAGCTCGCCATCAGCGAGACCCTGCCGCGGGAGAGCCGGACCTTCCACCTCGCGTTCACCCTCGCCCTGCTCGAGGCGCGGGAGGCGGTGGAGCGTGTGATCGCGGTGATCGGGCCCTCCACCGACGAGGCGGGCTCGATGCTGCGGATCGGGCTGCTGAACTACGTCGCCGCGGCGGTGATGATGCCCTACGCGCCCTTCCTCGCCGCGGCACGGGCGCTGCGATACGACGTGCCGGCGCTCGCCGCCCGCTTCGCCTCCTCCTTCGAGCAGGCCTGCCACCGCCTCTCCACCATGCAGCGGGAGGGCGCGCGGGGCGTGCCCTTCTTCTTCCTGCGCGTGGATCCCGCGGGGAACGTCTCCAAGCGCTTCTCGGCGGCGGGATTCCCCTTCGCGCGCGGTGGCGGCTCCTGCCCGCGCTGGATCCCGCACGCGGCCTTCGCCACCCCCGGCCGCATCGCCGTGCAGGTGGCCGAGCTGCCGGACGGCGCCGCCTTCCTCTCCTTCGCGCGCACGGTGGAGCATCCCGCCACGCGCTGGGGGGAGCCGGCGCCGGTGCACGTCATCGCCATGGGCTGCGAACTGGGAAGAGCCTCGGAGGTCTGCTACGCTGATGGGCTGGACCTGGTCTCCGCCCGCGTCGGCATCGGCCTGTCCTGCCGGCTCTGCGACCGGCCGGATTGCCGCTCCCGCGCCTTCCCGCCGCTGGAGCACCGGCTGGTGCTCGACCCCGCCCAGGCGGGGGCACCCTACCGCTTCGCCCCGGCGAAGGCCTGACCTACTCTCCGGAGGCGAGCTTCAGCCCGACCAGCCCGGCGAGGATAAGGGCCGCGCTGCCCAGGCGGAGCGGAGTCGCCGCCTCCCCCAGCACGGCGATGCCGACGAGGAAGGCGCCGAGTGCCCCGATTCCGGTCCAGATCGCATAGGCGGTGCCGAGGGGCAGGCTGCGCATGGCGAGGGCCAGGAGGCCGACGCTTGCCGCCATGGCGACCAGCGTCACCGCGCTCCATCCCGGGCGGGTGAAACCGGCGGAGGCCTTCATGCCGAAGGCCCAGACGACCTCCAGCAAGCCGGCGAGAATGAGGAGGAACCAGGCCATCGGCCGATGGCCTACCGCGTCAGTCGCAGTCGCAACCCGCGGTCGGGCCGGTCTCGGCGCGCACGACGTGGTGGTCGATCCACTCGGCGACGAGGCGCCGCGCCTCCGCCACCGACGCCTCGGGGTGGTGAATGCGATAGAGGGACGTGCAGGCCCCGAAGGCGCTGTAGTCGTTCGTGCCCACGTCCCGCAGTTCGCGATAGGCGGTCACCACGGCGCGCTCGCAGTTGCGGGCGATGTAGCTGTAGTCGTGCCCCATCCGATCCAGACCCCGTTTTCGTATTGCGATGTTGTTGAGAATAACTCGCAACACACAGGCGATTTATACCGACACCTGAACAAGCGTTCAAGTGTCAATCGAGCCACTCGATGAGAAGGATCGAGCGACTCAATGATTGTGGCAGCGCGAGGAGGCGGGGTTCAACCCCGCGCAACGACCTCGGCCAGCGCCTTGCCCACATCGGCCGTGCCCGCATTTCCGCCGAGGTCGCGCGTGCGCGGCCCGCCCTCGGCCAGCAGGGACTCGATCGCGCCCGTCACCGCGGCTGCGGCTTCCGCCTCGCCAAGATGCTCCAGCATCAGCGCGCCGGACCAGATCTGCGCGATAGGGTTCGCGATCCCCTTGCCCGCGATGTCGGGCGCGCTGCCATGGACGGGCTCGAACATCGAAGGGTGCTCGCGCTCGGGGTTGATGTTGGCGCTCGGCGCGATGCCGATGGAGCCGGCTACCGCCGGGCCGAGATCGCTCAGGATGTCGCCGAAGAGGTTGGAGGCGACCACCACGTCGAACCAGTCGGGGTGCTGCACGAAGTGCGCGCAGAGGATGTCGATGTGGAACTGGTCCGTGCTGATCTCCGGGTAGCCTTTCGCCATCTCCGCGAAGCGCTCGTCCCAGAAGGGCATGGTGAAGGTGATGCCGTTGGACTTGGTGGCGGACGTCAGCTTCTTCCGCGGCCGCTTCATCGCCAGCTCGAAGGCGTATTTCATCACCCGGTCGCAGCCCTGGCGGGTGAAGACGCTCTCCTGCGTCACGAACTCCCGTGCCGTGCCGCGGAACATGCGCCCGCCGGAGGAGGAGTACTCGCCCTCCGTGTTCTCGCGCACCACGACAAAGTCGATGTCCTCCGGCGCGCGATTCGCGAGCGGGCTCCGCACCCCCGGCATCAGGCGGCAGGGGCGAAGGGAGATGTACTGGTCGAAGTCCCGCCGCATGGGAATCAGCAGGCCCCAGAGGGAAATGTTGTCGGGCACGCCCGGCCAGCCAACCGCGCCGAGGAAGACGCTGTCATGGGCGCGGAGCCTCTCCAGCCCGTCGTCCGGCATCATCTTGCCCGTGCGCGCATAGGTCTCGCAGGACCAGTCGTAATGGGTCAGCTCCAGCTCGAAGCCGAAGCGGCGCGCAGCAGCGTCGAGCACGCGCAGGCCCTCGGGCGTCGTCTCCTTACCGATTCCGTCGCCGGGGATGACCGCGATCCGGTGCCTGCGAGCCATGGCGTTTCCTTCCGTCTCTCCGCCCCCGGTCCTGCCCCCGATGCCGCGCCGGGGCAAGCCCCGGCCTTAGCCAAACAGGGGGCAAGCCCCGGCCTCAGCCGTGCCGCCGCTCCCACAGGGCGCGGGCCGCGGCGTCGGCGGGGTCGGACGCGCTCTCCCGGCCCATGGCGAGGAGGGCGAGCGCGATGGTGCCGATCACCGTTCCCTCGGCATGGGGATCCCGCGCCTTGCCGCGCCAGAGGGGCAGGAGTTCCGCGGTCGTCGCGCGGGTCTCGGTGAGGGCCGGCAGGGTCATCACCTCCGCCTGCCCGTCGGCGAGGAGATGGGCCGCGACCGGCTTGCCCGGCCCCCGCTCCGCCTCTCCCCCGCCGCCCTTCACCACGAGGAGGCGTGGCCGCGCCAGCCGCTCCGCCACGCCGAGATGGACGGCGATGTAAGGAGGGTGGAACACGCCGTCCACGCCGGCCGGCGCGTCGGCGGGGTTGATGAGGCGGGCCACCGTGTTGACCGGCGAGCGCAGCCCGAGAAGCGAGCGCAGGTGCAACAGCCCGTCCAGCCGCGGGCTCATGGCGCGAAGCGGCAGGTAGGCGAAGCCAGTGGCGGCCACCCCCTCCAGCGCCTCTGCCCGGCTCCGGGCGGGGGAGAGGCCGAGCAGCGGCAGCGCTTCCAGCACGGGCATGCCGGAGGTGAAGGCGTTGGAACCGTGCATCAGCACCCGGTGCCCCGCCCGGGCGAGCGCCAGCGCCGCTAGCAGGAACCAGGGCGCCCCGCGCGTGCGGCCCGAGCCGTAGGAGGGCCAGTCCAGATCCACCCCGGGATGCCCGGCGGGCGCGGGGCCGGCGCCCACCGCTCTTCGCGCGGCCTCCACTAGCCCGGTGATCTCCTCCGGATCCTCGCCGCGATAGCGCAGCAGCATGAGGAAGGCGCCGACCTGGATTGGGTCCGCCTCCCCCGCCAGCACCATCCGCAGCGCCTCCCTCCCCTCCTCCCGCGTCAGGGAGCGAGAGCGGCCGGGGCCGCGGCCGAGGGTGCGGATATAGGGGGCGAAGGGGTGCTCGGGCTCCGCCGCGTCCGTCTCCGCCTCGCCGTGCCGGACCGCTCCCTTAAGCCGCATCGCGCAGGTGCTCCTCTCGAGGCATGGACTGCGCCAGGGCCACGGCCTCGCCGATCAGCACCAGCGCCGGCCCCTCAGGCGCCGCCTCCGCCATCCCGGCGGGGATGTCGCCGAGGGTGCCGGGGATGGCGCGCTGGCCCGGCAGGGTCGCGGTCTCCACCGCCATGACGGGGGGAGAGCGGCAGTCCCGCCCCGGCCAGCCGCTCGACGAGGAGCGGCAGGGTTCGGACGCCCATATAGGCCGCCCGCGTGCCGCCCGCACGGGCGAGGGCCCGCCAGTCGTGCCCGGGCAGCCGGTTCTCGGTGCCAGAGGTGGTGACGGGGCGTGGGCTGAGTGAGACCCCCCGATGGGTGAGCGGGCGGCGAGCCCGGCCGCGGCGTCCACCGGGGCGGAGACGCCCGGTCAGCCCTCGCGGCCGCGCGAAGGGCGAGGGGAAGGCGGCAGGCCCGGCCGGCATCGCGCTGGCCGCCAGCACCTCGGGCGAGACGCCCCGAACAGGAGGATGCCTCAGGCGCCGCCAAGTTTCTTGACACGGAGCGAGGAGAGATAGGCGGCCGGGTCCTCGGGATCGAAAACCTTGCCGTCGAAGAACGTCTCGCGCCCGCGGCTGGTGCCCCGCGGCGTCTCGGAAGCCGGAACGCCCGCGCGCTCGGCGGCGGCGCGCCATATCCCCTCGCGGTTGACCTCCGAGACGAGCTTGGCCGTATCCGTTACCTCCGGCAGCACGCCCCAGCGGATGTCCTCCGTCAGGAACCAGCGATCGTGGCTCTGGAAGGGGTAGGAGGCGTGATCGCGCCAGAATTTCATCAGCAGCGGCGAGTTCTCGACCTTGCGGCCGTCACCGTAGTCGATGTTGCCCCGGGTGCGGTCGATGATGTCGGTCACGGGCACGTTGAACCAGGCGCGGCGGCCGATAATGGAGCACATCTCCCCCTTGTTGGCGTCGGCGTCGCACCAGCACTGCGCCTCGATCACCGCGGCGGTCAGGGCCTCCGCCGCACGGGGATTCGCGGCCACGAAGTCACCACGCAGGGCGAAGGACTTCTCCGGGTGGTCCCGCCACAGCTCGCCCGTGACGATCGCACTGTAGCCGAGCTTCTGGTTCACGAGCTGGTCGTTCCAGGGCTCGCCCACGCAGAAGGCGTCCATCGTGCCTACCTTCATGTTCGCCACCATCTGCGGCGGCGGCACGACGATGGTCTGGAGGTCGCGGTCGGGATCGATGCTCGCGGCGGCGAGCCAGTAGCGGATCCACAGGTCGTGCGTGCCGCCCCGGAAGGTCATGGCGACCTTGCTCTCGGGCGTGAGCGCGTGGCGGAGCGGGCCGGCGTCCAGACGCGCGCCGAGCGACTTGTGCTTCTCGGCTACCGAGATCGCCTGGCCGTTGGTGTTCAGCCGCGCCATGATCGCCATCGGCACGGGCAGGTTGTTCTGCGTGATCCGGCCGGTGTGCATCAGATAGGGCATGGGCGTCAGGATATGCGCGCCGTCGATCCCGCCGGCGGCGCCGCCGAGCACGAGGTTGTCCCGCGTCGCGCCCCAGCTCGCCTGCTTCGAGACCTCGACATCGGGCATGCCGTGCTTGGCGAAGAAGCCCTTTTCTTTCGCGACGATCAGCGGCGCCGCATCTGTCAGCGCGATGTAGCCGAGCACCGCGCGGCGGACCTCGGGCACCGTCGAGCTCTGCGCGAAGGCTCCACGCGGCAACGCCCCGCGGGCCGCGGCGAACAGCGCCGCCGCTGCGGCCAAACCCTCTCTGCGACCAATGCTCACGCCGCTCTCTCCTCCGATAGATCAACCATTCCAGGCTCCCCTTCTCCGAGCAGCGATGCGGCCGAGCGCCAGATCGCGTCGTCGTAGGAGGAGAGGGCCTCGGCATCCGACACGCCCGCGGGCACGTGGCCCCAGCGTCTCATCTGCCCCAGATACCAGGCGGCCACCTCGGGCCGGGCCACCGTGGCGGCGCGGAAGCGCATCGGTGCGGCCAGCTCGCGCGTGCCACGCAGCGTGGGAACCAAGCCGCCGAAGGCGAGGCGCACGGTTTCGCGCGCCATGTCGGGGAAGACGCGCTCCTGCATCAGGCGGGCGGCGTCCTCGTGATTGGCGGGATCGTCGAGCCAGCGCGCGGCGGCGATGACGGCCGCAGTGACGGCCACGGCGGGCTCGGCGGGCAAGCCATCCCGGAAGGCGAGCACCTTCTCCGGATGGTCGGGCCAGATGTCGCCGCCCGTCAGCGCGACGTGCCCCACGCCGAGCGCCGCGGCATGGCTCCCCCAGGGCTCGCCGGCACAGAAGCCGTCGATCTCCCCGGCGGCGAGGGCGCGCGCCGTGCGAGGGGGTGGCACCACCATCAGCCGGAGGTCACGGTCCGGATCCAGGCCACCTGCGGCGAGCCAGTGGCGCAGGAGATAGTGGTGGGAGGAGAAGGGGAACACCGCCGCCAGCCGCAGCAGCGCCTCCCCTGCGGCGGCGCGGCGCCGGACGAGGGCGGCGAAGGCGCTGGCGGAGAGCGGCGCGCCATCGGCGTCCAGCCCGGCCTCGTCGGCGATCGCGGGAGAGAGGGTGAAGGTGTTGCCGTTGCGGCCGATCCCTGCGCCGACGGAGAGCCTCGCGCGCACACCGCCCAGCCCGCTGGCCATGGCGATCGGCATGGGCGCGAGGAGATGGGCGCCGTCCAGCATGCCATGGGCCAGCCGGTCCCGCACCGCCGCCCAGGCGGACTCCTCGGAGAGCGCCACCTGCACGCCGTACCGGCCGAAAAGCCCGAGCGTCTCCGCGACCAGCAGGGGCGCGGCATCGGTCAGGGGGACGTAGCCGATTCGCAAGACGCGGTTGGGCACGCACGCACTCCAGCGCTCCCCAGGGGAGCCGGGAGGCGGGCCGCCGTTGGACCGCCAGGTCGCCGATCGGGGCATCCTGTGAGCTGCGCCATTGCAGATCGCCCCTGCCGAGTTTCATCACGGGGCAGACCGGCTTCGCAAGCGCATCCGTGCTGAAATTAGAGGCCAGATCGATCTTACGGCAATATTTTGGCCTGTTGAACGACCAAAATGCTCAAATTGTGTCCATTTAAACCTCAACATCGTGCTCGCGAGAGGGGACGAACGGCTTTTCCTTCAGCAATCCACAGCGCCGCCGCAACAGATGCGGGACCGTGGCGTTTGTAGCCTCCAACGCCTGCCTCTGTTGCGAAGGTAAGACCGATGCGCCTCTTCCGGTGCCAGAACTGCGAGCAGCTGCTCTACTTCGAGAACACGCATTGCGAGCGTTGCAAGTTCCGCCTCGGCTACCTGCCCGACATGGCCCAACTCTCCGCTGTCGAGCAGCAGGGACAGGACTGCCGTCCCCTCGTCTCTCCCGATCGCCCACGACGCTTCTGCGCGAATGCGGAATTCGATGTCTGCAACTGGACGATCCCGGCGGACTCGCCGGACAGCTACTGCGCGGCCTGCCGTCATAACCGGACCATTCCCGACACGACCGTGGACAACAACCTCCAGGCCTGGCGCAAGCTAGAATATGCCAAGCACCGGCTGTTCTACACCCTCGTCCGCTTCTGCCTGCCGCTGGCCACGCGCAACGAGGATCCGGAGGGGCTCGCCTTCGACTTCCTGGCGGACTCGCCGGACCCGAGCGGCCCGAAGGTGATGACGGGGCATGACAACGGCCTCATCACCATCGCCCTGCAGGAGGCCGACGACGCCGAGCGCGAGACGCGGCGCAAAAACATGGGCGAGCCCTACCGCACCCTGCTCGGCCATTTTCGCCACGAGGTCGGGCACTACTTTTGGGACAAGCTCGTCCGCGACGGCGGCAAGCTCGACGCCTGCCGAGCCGTCTTCGGCGATGACAGCATCAGCTACGAGCAGGCGCTGCAGAAGCATTACGCCGAGGGCCCGCCGGCCAACTGGCAGGACAGCTATGTCAGCGCCTACGCGACCACCCATCCCTGGGAGGATTTCGCGGAGACCTGGGCGCACTACCTGCACATCGTCGACACACTGGAAACCGCCTCCTCCTTCGGCCTCCGGGTGAAGCCGAAGCTCGACAACACGGGGATGCTGCACGCGAAGATCGATTTCGACCCCTACAAGGAAGGCGACATCACCCGCATCATCGACGACTGGCTCCCGCTCGCCTTCGCTGTGAACAGCCTCAACCGCAGCATGGGGCAGCCGGACCTCTACCCCTTTGTGCTGTCGCCGGCGGTGATCACGAAGCTCGGCTTCATCCACGACCTCGTCCGCGGGAACGAGATGCCCGCCGGCAACGGGTAGAGACATCCCCGCTGCGGCCAAGCGCCGCGGCGGGGGCGGGCGTCACCCCGCGGCGCGGCGGAGGTCGAGGCTGCGCGGCGCCTCGCGCAGGATCGTCAGCGGCGGCTCCGCCATCGGGCCAGGCGTGTGCCCGAACGGCATGAACCGGATTCGCCGGCGCGCCTCGGCCTCGTTCGCGTTAACCGGCAGCGTCTCGTAGTTGCGCCCCCCGGGATGGGAGACGTGGTGCGTCATCCCGCCCAGGCTGCGCCCGGTCCAGCGGTCGTACAGGTCGAAGACGAGGGGCGATTGCGCCCGCACCGTGGGATGCAGCGCCGAGGGCGGCGCCCAGGCCTTGAAGCGCACGCCGCCGACATACTCGCCCTGCCGCTCGGTGGGTGTCAGCGGCACGGCCCGGCCGTTGCAGGAGAGGAGGTAACGCTCCTCGATCCAGCCCGTCACTCGCGCCTGCACGCGCTCGGTGGAGCTGTCGACATAGCGCACCGTGCCGCCTCGGCCGGATTCCTCGCCCAGCACGTGCCAGGGCTCCAGCGCGTGGCGCAGCTCGATCCCGGTGCCCCGCAGGGATACCTCACCGATCAACGGGAAGCGGAAGGCGAGATGCGGGACGAACCACTCCCGCTCCAGCGGGCAGCCCATGACCGCCAACTCCTCCAGCGCATCGTGGAAGTCCTGCTCGACATAATGCGGAAGCATGAACTCGTCGTGCAGCCGCGTGCCCCAGCGCACGAGGCGCCGCTCGTACGGGTGCCTCCAGAAGGCCGCGATGGCCGAGCGCAGCAGCAGCGCCTGCGTGGCCGCCATGCGCGCGTGGGGCGGCATCTCCGCCGCACGCCACTCCACGAGTCCGAGGCGGCCGGAGCTGCTCTCGGGCGCGTAGAGCTTGTCGATGCAGAACTCGGTGCGGTGCGTGTTGCCCGTCATGTCCACGAGAAGGTTGCGGAACAGCCGGTCCACCAGCCAGGGCGGCGTCTCCTCCCCCGCGCGGATGCGGGAGAAGGCAACCTCCAGCTCGGCCACGTTGTCCATCCGCGCCTCGTCCACGCGGGGGTGCTGGCTCGTCGGGCCGATGAACAGGCCGGCGAAGAGGTAGGAGAGGCTGGGATGGTTGTGCCAGAAGCCGAGCAGCGACTTCAGCAGGTCCGGCCGGCGCAGGAAGGGGCTGTCCGCCGGGGAGGCGCCGCCCATCACCACGTGGTTGCCGCCGCCCGTGCCGACATGCCGCCCGTCTAGCATGAACTTCTCAGCGGCGAGCCCAGTCAGGCGCGCTTCCTCGTACAGCTCCTCCGTGCGCGTGACGTGCTCGGTCCAGGAGGCCGAGGGGTGGACGTTCACCTCGATTACGCCGGGGTCAGGTGTGACGGAGAAGCTCAGCAGCCCCGGGTCGCGCGGGGGCAGGTAGCCCTCCAGCACCACCTTGCGCCCGGTCTCCTCGGCCGTGGCCTCCACGGCGGCGGCGAGGTCGAGCCAGTCCACCGCCTCGTAGAGCGGCGGGAAAAAGACGTGGATGATGCCGCCCCGCGCCTCGACGGTGAGCGCGGTGCGGACTAGGCCGGGATCGCTCTCCCCCACCTCCGGCGGGCGCTGCGGCACGGGGCGGAAGCCTTCCGCGCCGCCGGCCATGCTGTTGCCCCAGGCGACCCCTGGCACGCGCTCGAAGGCTTGCTGACGCGGCCCCGGCGCGCCGGCCGGCGCCTCGGGCGAGACGTGGTGAAGCTCCGCGGCGGGGTGCAGGCCGTTGCCCCCGTGGGGCTGGGCAAGGGCGGGATACGGCGGCAGGGGCGTGCGTGGCGCGAAGGGGTCTGGCTCCGTCTCGAAGTTCCGCTCCGCATCCTCCTCAGACACCCAGGGCAGGCTCTCCAGCGGCAGGCGGAAGCCGATCGAGCTGTCGCCGGGAACGAGGAAGAGGTGCTCGCCCCGGAGGAACCAGCGGCCGGACTGCCAGCGCCGCGCGCCGCCCTGCATCACGCGCCGGATCGGCAGCACGCTGCCCACGGGGGAGGCAAGGCCCTGCCCGAAGACGCGGGCCAGCCGCGCGCGTTCCAGCGGATCGCGCAGCTTGGCGTCCTTCACCACGACATTCGCGGGCAGGCGGTGCTCGCGCCAGAGGAAGTAGTGGATGTCCTCATAGGCCGGGGTGACGAGGCCGGGATCGACCTGCAGCCGCTCGGCCAGGAGGGTCGCGAAGCGGGCGGCGTCATCCGCTGTCGCGTCGCCGCTGTCGTCGTCCGAGGCGAGGAGATCGGGGTTGCGCCAGACGGGCTCGCCATCCGCCCGCCAGTGGGAGAAGAGCGCCCATCGCGGAAGCTGCTCGCCGGGATAGTGCTTGCCCACGGCGTATTGCAGCGCGGCGCCGGGCGACCAGCGCGCGGCGAGGCGGCGCAGCAGGCGGCCGGCCAGGACGCGCTTGGTCGGGCCGAGGGCGGCGGTGTTCCACTCCGGCGCGTCCATGTCCTCGGCCGCGATGAAGGTGGGCTCACCGCCGAAGGTCAGCCGCACGTCGCCCGCGCGGAGGGCCTGATCCACCTCCTCGCCGCGGGCGCGGATCGCGGCCCACTGCTCCTCGGTATAGGGCTTCGTCACGCGCGGTGTCTCCCGCACGCGCCGGACGGACATGGAGACGTCGAACTCCGTCTTGCTCTCCTCCACCAGCCCGTTGATCGGCGCGGCGGAGGAGGGCTCGGGCGTCGCGGCGAGCGGAATGTGCCCCTCGCCCGTTAGCAGGCCCGAGGTCGGGTCCAGCCCGATCCAGCCGGCCCCGGGAAGGTAGACCTCGGCCCAGGCATGGAGGTCGGTGAAGTCCTCGCTCGGCCCCTCCGGCCCTTCCAGCGGCTTCACATCGGGCACGAGCTGGATGAGGTAGCCCGAAACGAAGCGCGCCGCGAAGCCGAGATGGCGCAGCGCCTGCACGAGCACCCAGGCGCTGTCCCGGCAGGAGCCCTTGCACTGGCCGAGCGTTTCCTCCGGCGTCCAGACCCCGGGCTCCATGCGGACGACATAGGAGATCTTCCCCTGCAGGCGTCCGTTCAGCCCCACCAGCATCCCGACCGTGGGCTGCCCCTTCTCCCGCGGGATCTCGTCGAGCAGCGCGCGCATCAGCGGCCCCGCCTCATCCAGCCGGCGGAAGGGGGCCAACTCCGTCTCCAGCACGGGATCGTAGGCGAAGGGCCAGGTCTCGGCCTGCGGCTCCAGGAAGAAGTCGAAGGGGTTGATGGTGGCCATGTCGGCCAGCAGGTCCACGGTGACGTCGAAATGCGTCACCCGCTCGGGGAAGACGACGCGGGCGAGGAAATTGCCCTGCGGGTCCTGCTGCCAATTGACGAAGTGCCCCTCTGGCTCGACCTTCAGCGCGTAGGACAGCACCGGCGTGCGCGCGTGCGGCGCCGGGCGAAGCCGGATGGTCTGCGGGCCGATCTGCACCGGCCGGTCGTAGCGGTAGGAGGTGCGGTGCGTCAGGGCGACGTGGAGCGGCATGGGTCGGGCTTCACCGTGCGGTCGGGAACGGGATGGGGCGGGCGCGATGCAAGCCCCGCGCCCGGGAGCTAGGGGCGTTCATGAGCAGGGAGGGATCTGCGGGATAGGACGCCTGCCCCCGCCCTGTCCAATGCCCGGCCTCTGCCGGGCGTGTGCCGCCACGCGGCGCCCGCATTCGTCGGCACGGACCGCATGGCGCGCGGGGGTTACCTCTCATCCGGCCAGCCGCAGGTGTTGGAGGAGAAGCACGGTCTTGGCATCGATGATCTCCCCATCCTCCACCATCCTCCAGGCCTCGTCGAGCGGCAGTTCCAGCACCTCAATGCTCTCCCCCTCCCCCTCCAGCCCGCCGCCCTCGCCGACCCGGTCCGCCGCTCCGTAGCGGGCGGTGAAGAAGTACAGCTTCTCGGCGGAGGCTCCGGGGCTCGTGTAGAGCGCGAAGACCTGGCGGATGTCGTGGAGCAGGTATCCCATCTCCTGCTCCGCCTCCTTGCGCACGGTCTCGGCGGGGCTGTCACCCTCCTCCACGATGCCGGCGCAGGTCTCGATGAGCTTCGGCCCGTCCCCGTTCACCAGGGCGGGGATGCGGAGTTGGCGGACCAGCAGCACCGTGCGCCGCGAGGGGTCCAGCGGCAGCACCGCCGCGCCAGGGCCGTTGTAATAGACCTCGCGCCGGAGCTCCTGCCGCTCGCCGCCCTTCCCCGACTGCTCGAAAAAGATCCTCTCCAGCCGGTAGTGCTCCTTCACCAGCACCTCGCGCCGGAGGATCCGGATCCCGCCCTCTTCCGCCCCGTCCATCCCTGTGCCTCCAGGCCTTGAGGGCGCCGGCCGCGCCCCCGAGGCGGTGTAACGCGGCAGAGCGCTTCTCGTCGGGCGGGGATCAAGCGGCGTGCGCGGAACGACCGCGGCGCTGGTGGCGCAGCACCTCCTCGATCCAGGCATCGAGCCGGTCGCTCTCGCCCTGGGCCGCCTCGCGGTCGGGATAGGCGTCGGGGAAGCGGAGCGAGAGCCAGCGCCAAGCGACCAGCCGCTTGTAGACCTTCTCCGCCTTCTCCAGCACCGGACCACCGGCGGCGCGGTGCGGCGGGGGCAGGTGCCCGGCCTCGGGCGGCGCCACGGGGCGGCCGGCACCGTGCTCCATCGCCCAGCGCGAGAGGCGGGCGACGCCGCTGTCCCGCTCGTCCACCGGGCAGGTCGCGTAGGTCCAGCGGTCGAGCAGGGAGAGGCCGGGGATGCCGTCGATTGCGGAGGCGATGGCGAGCGGCTGGGTCATGTCCGCCAATCGGTAATTCGGGTCGTCCCGCCGCAGCACGGCGCGCTTGATGCGGGCGAGGACGCCGAAGAGGCTGTCCGACCCGATCTCGGCCGCCACCGCTGCGACGATGGCCGCGTCCGGCTGCACCTGGGGCCGCAGGTCCGCCGGCGATTCGGGCGGGGCGTTCAGCATGCCGCGCACGAAGCCCGGGCTGCCGGCGCCGGCGAGCACAGCGACGATCCCTTCCTCGTGCTGGCCGTAGCGCCCGGCCCGGCCGCCGATCTGCTTCACCTCCTGTGCCTTGAGATCGCGCGAGGCCGTGCCGTCGAACTTGCGGAGCGCGGAGAAGACCACGCGCCGGATCGGCAGGTTCAGCCCCATGCCGATCGCGTCCGTGGCCACGAGGATGTCCGCGTCGCCGTTGCGGAAGCGCGCGGCCTCCGCCAGCCTCACCTCGGGGCTGAGCGCGCCATAGACCACCGCGACGCGCCGCCCGCGCTTGATCAGCTCCTCGCGGAACTGGAGGACATCCCGGCGGGAGAAGGCGACGAGCGCGTCGCCGGGACCGAGATCGCCGAGCGCCACGGGGTTGCGCGCGGCCACCAGCGGCGACTTGCGCTGGAGCGACACCTCCTCCACGGGATCGCCGCAGAGCTTCGCGATCCGCCGCACCATCGGCACGGATTCCGGCGCGCCGAGCACGAAGACCTCGCGCGCCGGCACACCCATGATGGCCGCCGTCCAGGCCGCGCCGCGATCAGGGTCGTGCAGCATCTGCGCCTCGTCCACCACGGCGACGTCGACGGGATCGCCGAAGGGGCACATCTCCACGGTCGCCGCGAGATGGCGGCTGCCGGGCACGTGGATGCGCTCCTCCCCCGTGGAGAGGGAGGCGGCGACGCCGCGCGCCTCCAGCGCCTCGCGGAACTCGTGGGCGAGCAGGCGCAGCGGAGCGAGCGCGTGGCCGCTCTCCGCGCTGGCGAGCCTGTCCAGCGCCGTGTGGCTCTTGCCGGAATTGGTCGGGCCGGTGACGAGGGTGATGCGGCGGTCGAGCGCGCGGGCCGTCGCGAAATGCCCGGCATAGCGGTCCAGCGCGGCGACACGCGCGACGGCGGCGTTCGCGGCCCGGCCGCCCGGGATGGCAGGTGCCGCCAGCCCCGCGCCGCGCTCGCCCGCGCCGCGCCGCGCATCGCCCGCCGCCTCCCGCTCGGCGGCCCGCCAACCGGCGACCTCGGCGCGCAGCGGCGCGAGCACGGCAGGATCGAATTGCCGCCTCTCGCCCTTTCCCCCGCGCCCGGCGGGAATGCGCCGCGCAACAGGAACGAGCCCCGCCGCCACCCAGCGCTGCGCCTCTTTCGGCGTGCAGCCGAGGAGCCCCGGCACGTCCTCGATATCGACGAGCCCGCGCTCCCATTCGCGGAGCCGCCGCACCTCCTCGCGCCGCCTCTCCCGGGCGGCGCGCTGCGCCTCGCGCAGCTCCTGCCGCCGGCGCTCCTCGGCCTGGATCGCCGCCTTGCGGAAGCGCCTGGCGTGCTCGGGATCGAGGTCCCAGGCGGTTGCGACGCTGCGCGCGAGATCGTCGAGCTGCTCGATGGAGAGCGAGCCGCCCGCATCCGCCATCCCCTCCATCACCGCCCGGAGCGCGGCCTCCGCATCGGGTCCGGCGTCGCGCAGACGCGTCGCCGTCACCGCGCCGAGCGCCGCGAGTAGCGCTTCCTCCGTCGCGTCGGGACTCATGATCGCGGCGGCCGCAGCGCGCGCATCGGCGGCGGCGATCCAGGCGCGGCCGCCGCGATGCGCGAGTTCCGTGATGCGCGCGGCCCAGCCTCTGCGCCGGACATCACAGAGCGCGTGGCGAACATCCTCCGCACCGGGCGAGGGAATGCGCGACAGCGCGCGGAGCAGCGGCGCCCTCTCGTGCGGCTCGATCGGAAATCCCGCCGCCCCGATCGCCGCCTCGGCAGCGCCCTCATCGGGCGTCGTGGACTCGTCCGTCATTCGCAGTGCCTCCGCTCCCTCGCATAGCGCCTGAACGGGCGTGACGTTTGGGGGTCCTTCACGACCGACGCAGAGAACATACGCGGACGAGTGCGTCCACGCGATCGCGCAAGGAACATGCGAAGGCATGTAGAAGAAAACGTCGATGCACTTTCAAGACGGTTACACGATCTATCAAAAGTTTGACTCACGGTTCCGCGACACCTAAGACCCAGGCGCCATCTCATGAGGACGATTGGATGACGTTGACAGGTGTGTATGTCGGCAACTCGACGAGCGCGTTGCAGAGTTTCGAAAACTGGCTCGGAAGCGAGGTCGATGCCGTGCATGGCGTCGTCGGCTTCTCGAACTGGCGGGACTACACCAGCAGCGCGAACTGGGCGGCGAACAACCTCTGGCGCGGGATCAACGAAGAAGTCCTGTGGTCCGTGTCCCTCATCGTGACGGATGGCAGCGCATCCCTCGCGCAGGCAGGAACGGGCGCCTATAACAACTATTACCGCTCGGTTGCCCAATCACTCCTGAACTCCCGCTCGGGCGACAGCGATCCGATCTACGTCCGCACGGGATGGGAGCTGAACGGAGACTGGTTCAAGTGGTCCGCGGTTGGCAAGTCCCAGGACTTCGTCTCCGCCTACCGCGAGTTCGTCGACAGCTTCCGCGAGGTGTCGGACCGCTTCAAGTTCGAGTGGAACGTCAACTACGCCCATGGCGGAATGGACCCCGCCACCGCCTATCCGGGCGACAACTATGTCGATGTCATCGGCATGGATTTCTACTGGTCCCCCGACTACCAGGGCTGGGATCCGGTGAAGGCGTTCGAGGCGGCGCGGGACGCGAAGTACGGCCTGCAATGGCTCGAGAACTTCGCGAAGGCCCACGGTAAGCAGACGGCCTACTCCGAATGGGGCATCGATTCCAACAATGCGGGCGAGTACATCAGGCTCGTGAAAGAGTGGTTCAACGACCACAACGTCGCCTACGAGAGCTACTGGAACGTGACGATGGACAAGGTCACTGCCATGTCCGACGGCAGCATCTCGGCCGCCGGCGCGGTGTACAAGTCCCTCTTCGGCGATAACGGGGACGACACGCCCGCGGCCATGCCCGCCGCGAGCCCCACGACCAGCACGCCGAGCACGACGGGCAGCAGCGCCGGCAGCGGAGTCTCGCGTTCCGGCACCTCGGGCAACGACGTCCTCACCGGCAACGGGGGCGAGAACCTCGCGGGCGGCGCCGGGAACGACACCTACGAGGTGAACTCGTCCTCCACGGTCGTGACGGAGTCCTCCGGCGGCGGCACCGACACCGTGCGGACCTGGCTCAGCAACTACGTGCTGCCTTCGGAGGTGGAGAACCTCGTCGTCACCGGCACGGGCTGGGCGACCGCCACGGGCAATGGGCTGGCCAACACCATCACCGGCAACGCCGCCCCGAACGTACTGAACGGCATGGGCGGCAACGACCGTCTCGCCGGCGGCGGAGGCAATGACACGCTCTCCGGCGGCAGCGGCGACGACCGCTTCATCATCAATCGCGGCGAAGGGTCGGACACGATCACCGACTTCAAGTCGTGGGAGCGCGATGTGGTGGAGCTGAAGGGCTACGGCACGGGGCTGGACAGCTATTCCGACCTGTCCTGGCGCTTCCAGCAGTCCGGCGACAACGTGATCATCCGCCTCGGTAATGGCGAGAACCTGACGATCCAGCACGCGAAGATCGCCGACCTCACCGCCGACCACTTCCTCTTCGGCTAGAGGCGGGCCGGCGCCCCGGCTCCAGGGCCGGGGCGCCTTCTCCAGGGCACCTCGCGGGCGCCGTCACTCCCGCGGCTACGGCATCCGGAAAAGGTAGTCGCAGCGACCATTATTCGCACCGTCCAGCGCCAGCTCCGGCGCGCCGGGCGGGCCGCCGGGGGTGCGATGCAGCACGCTCTCCCGCGTCACCACGAAGCCCGGAGCGTCCAGCAGCAGGCGAAAGCGACCCTCGCCCACGGGGTCAAGCACCGTGCGCACGAGAGGGGCGCACACCGCCTCTGCACCGCGCGTCAACTCGGCTCGCAGCGCGCGCGGGAGGGGGGCGATGCCGGGCAGGCCCACCAGCAGATTCGCCGGCGGCGTGGCCGGTGCGCGCATCGGCACTTCCGTCATGGGCGCGGGAGGCGGGTTCGGGCTGGAACAGGCCGCTAGGAGGGTCAGGGCCGCAGCGGTCAGGGTTTTGTGGATAGGGCCAGTCCCTTCCGGTCGGGCCGATCCGCGAATCGGCACCTGGCGACTCTCGCGCAGCGCGGGGCATCGTCAAACCTTCCGCTCCCCCCGGCCCGGTCGCAACCTCGCGAGGACGCGAGGCCCCTATCCCTCGGCCGCGAGCATCGCGGCGTCGATCTGCGACAGCAGCTGGGGGAAGTCCACGGGCTTGGGGTGATAGTCGTCGCAGCCCGCAGCGATCATCTTGTCCCGGTCCCCCGACATGGCGTGCGCGGTCAGGGCGATGATGGGGATTCCCTTGGTATCGGGGTTCTCCCGGATCTTCCGCGCGGCGGTCCAGCCATCCATCACCGGCAGGTTCATGTCGAGCAGGATCACGTCCGGCCGCTCGGTGGCCGCGAGATCCACGCCCTGCTGGCCGTCATGGGCCAGCACCACGTCGAAGCCTCGGCGGCGCAGCCGGCGGGAAAGAAAGTCCCACAGCTCCTCATGGTCCTCTACCAGAAGGATTTTCGTCATGGCGATGCGCTCTCCGTCCTCGCCTCCAACGATGCCGGAGGCGGCGGGTTCCCTTGTTGCCCGGATGCCATTCCCTTGCGCGCCGCCGTGATGCGGCGAAGCTCGGTGAGCAGCGCCTCGGGCGGCTCGTCATCGGCGGGCAGGACCTGGCGCACCTGGCCGCGCAGCGCCTCCAGTTCGGCCGGCGCGACCCCGCCGCCGGCGAGCGCGATCACCTGGATGCTCTTCCACGCTTCGTTGCGGCGGAGCTGGTGCACAAGGCCGAGCCCGTCCCCCTCCGGCCCCGGCACCGCCACGAGCACGAGCCCGATCGGCGGTGCCTCCGGATCGGGGCGGGCGATCCGGACCATGGCGGCCTCGGCGTTCGCGGCCTCCTCCACCGTCCAGCCCTCGCTCTCCAGCAGGCCGCGGAGCTCCGCGCGCGGCTCGGAATCCGCCTCCACCACGAGCGCGGCGCCAGGGGCGCGGTAGCGGTCCAGCACCGTCCGCAGCCGGTGCCACTGCACGGGCTTGATGAGGTAGTCCGCGGCGCCGAGCGAGACGGCAAGCGCTCGCTCCTGCACGATCGAGACCATCACCACGGGGATCTCGGCCAGCTCCGGGTCCGCCTTGAGCGCGGTGAGCACCGACCAGCCGTCCATCCGCGGCATCATCACGTCGAGCAGGATGGCGGTGGGGCGCAGCTGCTTCGCGAGGCGCAGCCCTTCCTCGCCGTCCGCCGCGCAGCGGACGGCGAATCCGTCCCGCACAACGAAACGCGAGAGCAGCTCGCGGGAGGCGGGATCGTCGTCCACCACCAGCACGAGCCCGGCCGTTCCGGCCTCGCCCTCCGGCAGGGTCGAGATGGGCTGCTCCGCCGCCGGCTCCGGCCCGGTCTCCCGCATGTCCACTGGCACGCGGATGGTGAAGGTCGTGCCGCGCCCCTGCTCGCTCTCGACGTCGATGCTGCCGCCCAGCAGCGTGCAGAAGGCCTTGGTGATGGCCAGACCCAGGCCCGTGCCGCCGAAGCGGCGGGTGGTGGAGCTGTCCGCCTGGGTGAAGCGCGTGAAGAGCCGGGAGAGCTGCTCCTGCGTCATGCCGATGCCGGTGTCGGAGACGCGGAAGGCGATCTCGCGCCGCCCCATTGCGTCCCGCCCCGGCTCGGCCGAGAGCGTCACCTTGCCGCCCTCGGTGAACTTAGTCGCGTTGGAGAGAAGGTTGATCAGGCACTGGCGCAGCTTCACCTGGTCGGAGTGCATGGTGCCGAGGTCCGGCGGCAGGCGCACCTCCAGCGTATTCGACTTGCGCGCCATCAGCGCCTGAACCGTCGAGACCGTCTCGGAGACGAGCGTCTCCACCTCGAAGTCCTCGGCATGGGTCTCCATCCTCCCTGCCTCGATTTTCGAGAGGTCCAGTACGTCGTTGATGAGGGAGAGAAGGTGGCGCGCATTGGCGCCGATCTTCTGTAGGTCCTTCGTCAGCACCTCGCCGCCCTCGATGTCGGCGGCCTCCTCCTCCAGCATCTCGGAGTAGCCGATCACGGCCGAGAGCGGTGTGCGCAGCTCGTGACTCATATTGGCGATGAACTGGCTCTTCGCGCGGTTCGCGTCCTCCGCCGCCTCGCGGGCCAGCGTTGCCTCCTCCTGCGCCTCGCGCATGTCGGTGATGTCGGTGTTCGTGCCGAACCAGCCGAGGATCGCGCCGTCCGGGTTCTCCCCGTCCGGCTCGTCGCGAATGGGCACGCCGCGGGCGAGGAACCAGCGGTATTCCCCGTCCGCCCCCCGCATCGGGAATGATTCCTGCCAGGGCTCCCCGGCCGTGACCGCGCGTCGGAAGCTCTGGACCGTGCGCTCGACGTGATCGGGGTGGTGGACCCGGGACCAGCCCGAGCCCTTCAGCTCCTCTGCCGTCAGCCCGGTGAACTCGAACCAGCGGTGGTTGTACCACTCCACCTCGCCCTTCGCGTCCGTCTGCCAGGCTAGCTGCGGCAGGGCGTTGGCGAGCGTCCGGAAGCGCGCCTCGCTGCGGCGCAGCCGTTCCTCCGCGCGGCGGCGGCGCGAGATGTCTATCAGGACAATACCGGCCGCCTCGCCCACGCCGTCCGGGCCCTGCGTACCGGGGAAGAGCGTGGCGAGAAGGTGGTACTTCTCCTCCGGCCGGTCCGCCGGGGAGATCTCGATCTGCACGTCGGACTGCGCGCGCCCGCCATCGAGCACGGCGCGCAGCCTCGGCTCGAGCCGCGCCCGCATCGCCGCCGAGAGCGCGGCGAGCGCGCCGGAGGTGCCCGCCTCCATCCCCGTCATCCGCTCCCCGATCTCGGTCATGGCGCGGTTAGCGTTGGTGATGGAGAGGTCACGCCCGATGAAGCCGAGCCCGATCGGCGCGTTGGTCATGACCGCGTTGAGCAGCGCGTTCGCTTTCCGCTCCGCCCGCCGGCGCGAGACGGCGTAGAGGCCGAGCAGCGCGCAGGCGAGGAGCGCCGCGCCGAGCGAGATCCCGCCAAGCCAGAGGACGCGCGTGTTGCTCCGCTGATTTAGCCAATCCACGTGGTCCCGCGCCTGCCGCTGGAGGCTCGCGACCTCAGTGCGGAGGTCATCCATGGCGGACCGGCCCTGCCCGGCCTCCACCATGGCCAGGGCGGCTGGGGCGTCGCCGTTGCGGCGGGAGACGACGGCGCTCTCGGCCAGCTCCTCGCGCCGGGCGACGATCTCCCGCAGGCGCGGCGCGGGCGGCAGGCCGGCGGGCGCGCGCAGCGCCTCCACTGCCCGCAGCCGCTCCTCCACGGCCTGGAGGCCGGCATTGTACGGTTCCAGATACTCCTCGCGCCCGACGAGGAGGTAGCCGCGCTGCCCCGTCTCCACGTCCTTCATCGCGGAGAGCACGCCTTCCAGCGCCACCACCGTCTCGTTGCCGGCGGAGACGCTGTCCGCGTCGCGGTCGTTCAGGATGAGGCTGACCCCGCCCGAAACGAGGGCGACGAGGGCAAGCAGCGCGGCGAGGAGCGGCAGGCGCGAGCGCCCATGCGGGGCGGCGCTGGGGGCCGGACCGTTCAGTGTATCGGGCGCGCGGATGGGTTCGGGCACAGTGGTTCCCTGCTGCGCGGCGCCCGGCTTCCTCCCGAAGCCGGGCGCCGCGCGCGATGACGTTCCCGCGCGCAACGCGCGGAGGGGGTGGCGGGATGCGGGGCGGCGTGGCACCCCGGCCGGCCCACCCTTTCAAGAATGGAACGAGCCGCGCCGCATGGCCCTGCCTGACCGACGCCTCCCCCCTGCCCCGCCCGGCCCGGCGGGCGGGCCCGTGGCGGGGGCCGCCATGCTCGTCTCGGCCGCCATCGTCGTCGCGGCCATCTCCTACGGCCGGGACGTGCTGGTGCCCCTGGTGCTGGCGGTGCTGCTCGCCTTCGTCCTCGCGCCCGTTGCCCGCGCGCTCCAGCGCCTGCGGCTGGGCAAGGGGCTCTCGGTGCTGGCCGCCGTGCTCATCGCCTTCGCCCTCATCGGCGGCATCTTTGCCGCGATCGGCACCCAGGCCGCGGACCTCGTGGCCGACCTGCCGGGCTATGCCGCCACGCTGCGCGCGAAGCTCGGCTCCCTCAGCGGCCTCGGGGACCTGCTGCGGCGGGCGGAGGCACTGATGAGCGGGCTGGGCATCGGCGGGCCGCTGGAGCCGCCGCCCGAGGCGGCGGGCACCGTCGTCGTCGCGCCGCCGCGCACGGACCGGGCGCTGCTCAGCGTGCTCGGCTCCGTCCTCGGCCCGATCCTGCACCCGCTGGCCACGGCGGGGCTCGTCATCATTTTCACCGTCCTCACCCTGCTCTATCGGGAGGACCTGCGGGACCGCGCCATCCGCCTCGCCGGCTCGCGCGACCTGCACCGGACGATGACGGCGATGAACGACGCCGCCGCCCGGCTCTCGCGCCTCTTCCTCGCTCAGGTAGCGCTGAATGCGGGCTATGCGGTGTTCATCTCCGCCCTTCTCTGGGCGATCGGGCTTCCCAGCCCCTTCCTCTGGGGCATCCTCGCCGGGCTCATGCGCTTCGTGCCCTTCATCGGCACGCCCATCGCGGTCGGCCCGCCGCTGCTGCTCGCCGCCGCGGTGGACCCAGGCTGGACGCTGGCCATCACCGTGCTGGCCGTCTTCCTCGTCGGCGGGGCGGTGATGGGGCAGGTGCTGGAGCCGCTCTTCTTCGGGCGCCGCACCGGCCTCTCGCCGCTCTCCGTCGTGCTCTCCACCACCTTCTGGGCCTTCCTCTGGGGGCCGATCGGGTTGCTGATCGCGACGCCGCTGACGGTCGGCCTCGTCGTGCTCGGTCGCCACGTCCCGCGCTTCGAGTTCTTCGACGTCATGCTGGGGGACCGTCCGCCGCTCCAGCCGCAGGAGAGCTTCTACCAGCGCGCGCTGGAGGGCGATGCAGACGGGCTGGTGGATCAGGCAAGGGACATCCTCGCCGAGCCGGGCGCAAGCCTCGCCGCCTATGGGGATTCCGTGGCCCTCCAGGGCATCGCCCTCGCCCAGACCGACTGGGCGCGGGAGGCGCTGGAGCCGGAGCGCCTGGAGATTATCCGCGCCCAGGTCGGCACCCTGCTGGATGACCTCTCCGATCTCGGCGACGCCCCGGCCGGCACTGCATCCCTGCCCGCGCCCTGGCGCGCGGAGGGCGCGGTGGTCTGCATCGCCGGCCGCGGCCCGCTGGACGACCTGACGGCCCGGCTGGCCAGCCTCGTCCTCCACCGCGCCGGGCTGGGTGCCCGGGCGGAGACGAGCGCGGTGCTGGAAACGGCCAATCTCGGGCGGCTCGATCCCAGCCTCGTCCGCCTCGTCTGCCTCTCCGTGCTGGAGGAGGGGAACAGCGTGGCGGGGCTGCGCTACTTCCTCCGCCGCATCGCGCGGCAGCTGCCAGAGGCGAAGGTGATGGTGGGGCTGTGGGACGCCCCGTCCGACAGCCCGATGCTGGCCGCCCTGCGCGAGGAAGGCCCGGCAGAGGCCATCGTCACCTCCCTCGGCGAGGCGGCAGCGCTGGGCGAGGCGCTGGCGGCCCGCGCCGCAACCGCCCGCCCGGGGACCAGCCCCTAGGGATCAGCCCTTCAGGCTGTCCGGCACCCTGCCGCCGTTCTCGGCCAGCTTCTGCATGACCTGCTTGTGCAGCCAGATGTTCATCGCGGCCGAGTCCTCGGTGCTGCCGGTGTAGCCCAGCTCCCCCGCCAGCTCCTTGCGGGCGCCGAGGCCGCTGTCGAGGTCCAGCAGCTTCATCAGGTCCACGATGGAGGTCTGCCAGTTCAGCTTCTGCGGGTTCTTCGAGGCCAGGTCGGTCAGCACGGCCTCCACGTCCACGCTCCCGGCGCCGCCACCGGCCGGGGCCTGGCCCGCGGCGGGGGTGCTGGGCGTGGCGGCGGGGGCGGACATGGTGCCGATGCCGCCCGCATCCCCAGCCGCCGGGCTGGTCGTGCCCGGGGTCGGGCTGCCGGCATCGGCCGGGGCGGCCGCGGCCGGGTGGCCAAAGATTTTGGACATGATAGAGCGGAAAACGCTCATTCGGGGTCTCCTGTGGTTCGTTGGAACACCCGCACAACGGCCGGGGCGCCCCCCGGTTGACCCCTACCCCTCCCCCTCCCGCCCCGAGCGGTCGCGGAAGCGGCCGCGGTGCAGCGGGTAGGCCGTGGTGTATTTCAGCCCCTCCATCGCGAAGCGCGAGGTGACGTTGCGCATGGGCACGGCGGCGATGAGGCGCTTGTAGAGCGCGTCGAACTCCGACATGCCGGTGACGGCGACGCGGAGCATGTAGTCCACCTCCCCCGCCATGCGGTGCGCCTCCATCACTTCCGGCATGGCGGCGATGGCGGCGGTGAAGCGGGCGAGCCATTCCGGCGTGTGGTCCCCCGCCTCGATCGCGACGTAGACGATCAGCCCGACGCCGATCTTCTCGGGGTCCACCAGCGCCACGCGGCGGGTGATGACGCCGCCCGCCTCCAGCTTCTGCACGCGCTTCCAGCAGGGTGTTGGGGAGAGCCCCACCTTGTCGGCGAGCTGCGCGACGGAGAGGGTCGCGTCGTTTTGCAGCAGGCCGATGATCTTGCGGTCGATCTCGTCCATGGAAGGAAGGCCGGCCGGCGCGGGGCCGGCCGGAAGCTCGTCAGCGATGGCTGGCATCCCCCGTCGTCGCGCTCTCGCGGATCCATTCCGGCTCGTCCACGATGTCGAGGTCGGGAAGGTTGATCACCACCTCCTCAGTGCCCGAGCGCACGAGCGCGCAGTGCAGCACCTCGGTCCTGGAGGCGTTGATCTCCTGGTGCGGCACATAGGGCGGCACGAGAAAAAAGTCGCCCGCCTTCGCCTCGGTGATGAATTCCAGCCGGTCGCCCCAGCGCATTTGGGCGGTGCCGGAGATAATGTAGATCACGCTCTCCAGATGGCCGTGATGGTGCGGGCCGGTCTGGGAGTTCGGCTCGATCCGGTTGGTGCCGGCCCAGAGGGCGGTGGAGCCGGTGCGGCTGCCGGAGATGGCCACCTCGCGGTTCATCCCCAGCGTCTCGGGCGTGTCACAGCTCTTGGCCGAGGCGTCGATGTGGCGGATGCCCTTGTTCCGCCAGTCATAGCTCGGACCGGGGCCCTGCTGGGGCTTGCTGCTGATACCGTCGGGCATGTCTCTCTTCCTTTTCGTCAGGCCGCGAAGACGGCCGCGTTGAAGCTGCTGTCGAAGGCCGGCGCCACGCGGTGCGGGCGCGGGATCACCTTCACCCCGGCGAAGAAGTCGCTGACGCGCTGCTGGGCCGCGATCACGCCCTCGTCGATGGCGATCGTGCGGGTGGCGGCCACGGCCACCACGTCCCGCCCGACCGGCAGGGGGAAGCCCGTTCCGGCGCTCCACACGCGCGCCTGCTCCTCCCCGTTCTCCAGCCCCCATTCGCGGGCGAGACGCAGGCGGCGCAGGAACTCGGCGAGGGCCGCGCGCTTGCCCGCGATCGCGGCATCGGCCGCGATCTGGTAGCTCTGCCCGCTCATCAACCCGTCGCCGTTCACGATCTCCCGCGCCCCGTCCTGCACCTTGGCGAGGGAGATATAGGGGCCCCAGGTCGCCCAGGCGTCAACCGCGCCGCGCGCCAGGGCGGCCTTGGCGGCGTCCGGCGCGATGAAGGCGAAGCGCACGGCATCCACCGCCAGCCCCTCCCGCTCCAGCGCCGCGAGGACGAGGAAGTGCCCGGTCTGGCCCCGGAGGGTCGCGATGGTCTTCCCCCTGAGGTCGGCGACGCTGCGCACGGGCGAGTCCCCCGGTACCACCATCGCCGTCACCGCCGGGCCCGAGCGCACGGCCGAGACCGCCTTCGCCTGGATGCCCGCCGCGATGGCCGAGGTGAGCGGCGCGTCGCCGATCCCGCCGGTGTCGATGGCGCCCGCGTTCAGCGCCTCAAGCAACATTGGAGCCCCGGCGAACTGCGACCACTCCAGCCGGAAGGACAGGCCGTTCAGCACGCCCGCCGCTTCCATCAGCGGCTGGATGCCGCCGCGCTGGTCGCCCACCCGCAGCACGGCGGCCGCCTGGGCCAGCGCCGGCGCGGCGAGGAGGGCAGGGGCCGCGAGGAGCCCGCCGAGGATCTTGCGTCGGTTTGTCATGGGCTAGTCCAGCAGATCGGGTTCTATGGCGGTGATGGACTCCCACAGGGGCTGGAAACTCAGCAGCCCGCCCCTGGCCGAGCCCACCTGCCCCGCCGTCAGCCGCGCCACCTCCTCCGGGATCGGGCGCGGCGTCCCCGCCGCCTCGGCGAGGAGCTGGGCGCGGGCGGCGTTGTCCATTGCCAGATAGTACCAGGCCGTCGCCTCCACCGTGGCGCCGACGGTGAGGATGCCGTGGTTCAGCAGGACCACGGCCTTGCGCTGCCCCAGCGCCTCCGCGATCCGCTCGCCTTCGGAGACGTCCAGCACCACGCCGGTGAAGTCGTCGAACAGGGCGTGGTCCTCGTAAAAGGCGCAGGAATCCTGGCTGATGGGGTCCAGCAGCCGCCCGAGCGAGGCCCAGGCCTTGCCGTAGGTGGAGTGGGTGTGCGCCGCCGCCACGACGTCCGGCCGCGCCTTGTGGATGGCGGCGTGAATGGCGAAGGCCGCGCGGTTCACGGGCTGGTCGCCATGCACCACCTCGCCCTCGTGGTTCACGCGGATGAGGTCCGAGACCCGGATGAGCGAGAAGTGGCGGCCGAGCGGGTTCACCCAGAACTCGTCCGGGAACTCCGGGTCCCGCGCCGTGACATGCCCGGCCAGTCCCTGGTCGAAACCCGCGCGGGCGAAGAGGCGAAAGGTGGCGGCGAGGCGCTGCTTGCGGTGCAGGCGCTCTTCCTCGACCGTGCGCGGAGGCTCGCCGTCGCGCAACAGGCTGCCGAAGTCCTGCGCCGGCGGCGCGATGCGGGTGATCTGGTTCATGCGCCGCGGTTCCCGGAGGCGATGGCGTCGTTGAAGGAGGCGTCGAGCAGGTCCTTCGCCTCGATGCGGCGGCGGACGAGGCCGGCGCGCGCGTAGAGGTCGATGTTCCTCTGCTCGTCGGTGGCCACGCGCTCGTCGACGGGGACGACGCGGGTGGCTGCGCGGCGGAACCAGTGCTCGGCCACGGGGGACGGCACGTTCATCAGCTCCGACCAAGTCTTCGCGTAGCCCGCGACATTGCCGTTGGCCCAGGCCCGCGCGGCGGCGAGGCGGCGGACGAACTCGGCCAAGTCGTCGCGGCGGGAGGCGATGGCGTCCGTGCGCGCGGCCTGGAAGCCGAGGCCGGGGGTGATCCCCTCCCCATGCGCGACGCGGCGGGCGCCGTTCAGCACCTCTTCCTGCGAGACATAGGGCTCCCAGGTGGACCAGGCATCCACGGAGCCTCGCGTCCAGGCGGCCTTGGCATCGGCTGGCAGGAGGAAGACGAATTGCACGGCGTCCAGCGGCAGGCCGGCATTCTCCAGCGCCGCGAGAATGACCTGGTGCCCGATGGAGCCACGGCCCGTGGCGATGCGCTTGCCCCGGAGGTCTCGAATGGACCCGATCGGGCTGCCCTTCGCCACAAGGATGGCGAGGCCCTCGCGGTTCTCGCGTGTGGCGGCGATCGCCTTGATGGGCGCACCGGCGGCGGCGCCGAAGGTGAAGGGCGCGTCGCCCACCAGCCCGGTGTCGATGGCGCCGGCGTTCAGCGCCTCCACCAGCGGGGCGGCGGCGGGGAACTCGCTCCAGGCGATGCGGTCGCCGAAGCCGGCGAGCTGGCCGGAGGCCTCCATCACCGCGCGCGCATTGCCGCGCTGGTCGCCCACGCGCAGCGGTGCCCCGCTTCCGGAACCCTGGGCCCGGAGGATGCGTGGCGCGGCCAGCACGGCCGCGCCACCGAGGAGAGGACGGCGCCCGATCATTCGGCGGCGACCTGGACGCGCCGCGCCAGCCGCTCGCGCAGGAGGCGCTTCGTGGCGGGGAGCAGCGAGCGGCCGTACTCCACCGCGTCCTCCAGCGGATCGAAGCCGCGAATGAGGAAGGTGGTCACGCCGAGGTCGTGGTAGTCGAGGAAGGCCTCCGCCACCTGCTCGGGCGTGCCGACGAGGGCGGTCGTGTTGCCGCGCGCCCCCGTCTCCCGCGCGATGGCGGTGTAGAGGCGCCCTTCCGGCCGGTCGCCGAGGGCCGCGGCCTGGAGCAGGCGCTGGGAGCCGGCGTTCTGCGGGGCGTGGGTGTTCGCGCCGAGGATAGCGGTGCCGCGGATCTCGCGGATGCGCCGCAGGATGCCCTCGGCCTTCGCCCAGGCTGCCTCCTCCGTCTCCGCGAGGATGGGGCGGAAGGAGAGGGAGAAGCGGATCCCGTCCGCGCGGCCGTGCTTCGCGGCCTCGGCGCGCACGCGGGAGACGATCTCGCGCACCTGCGCGTGCGTCTCGCCCCAGAGGGCGTAGACATCGGCGTGCTTGCCGGCAACGCGCAGCGCCGCCTCCGAGGCGCCGCCAAAATAGAGCGGGATGCGCGGCTTCTGCACGCTCCGCACCTCCGGCGAGGCGCCCTTGATGTGGTAGTACCGGCCCTCATGGTTCACGGGCGCGTCGGCGGCCCAGATCGACTTGAGGATCGTCAGGTACTCGTCCGTGCGGTCGTAGCGCTCGTCCTTGCCGAGCCAGTCGCCGTCCCGCGCCTGGTCCGTGTCGTCGCCGCCGGAGATGGTGTGCAGCGCCGCCCGGCCGCCCGAGAGCTGGTCGAGCGTGTTGAAGGCGCGCGCCGCCGTCGTGGGCGCCTGGAAGCCCGGGCGATGGGCGACGAGGAAGCCGACCCTCTTCGTATGCGCGGCGGCATGGGCGGCGAGCTGCAGCCCGTCCGGCCCGTTCGAATACCATCCGATGAGAATGCGGTCGAAGCCGCCGTCGTCATGCGCCTGGGCGGAGGCGAGGAAGTAGCCGGGGTCGATGGTCGGGCCGCTCGCCGGATGGATCTCCGACTGCTGCCGCGGCTGGATCATCCCGATGAACTCGATCCCTTCTTTCGGAAGGGCGGCAGGAAGGGTGTTGAGGGTCATGGCGTTCCTTTCGGTTCAGGTCGGAAGAAGGACGGCGCGGCCGGCGGCAATGAGAGCGGCGTCGGGCTGCGGGGTGTGGATGCGGGCGCAGAGAACGTCGCGCAGGTGACGCTCCAGCGGGTTGGAGCGGGCGAGCGCGTGGTTGCCGCAGAGGGCGACGGCCTCCTGCACGGCGGCGATGGCATTGTCGGCGGCCACCGTCTTCACCAGGCCCAGCTCCGCGGCGGTCGCATCCCCCGCCGCCGCGCTGGCGACCAGGCGCTCGTTGGTGAGGATCAGCGCCGCGATGCGCCCTACCGCCTCCTGCACGCGCGGCAGGGTGGCCAGCGGCTGGCCGAGGCTCGCCGGCACGCGGGCGCGCAGGAAATCAATGAGCCAGTCCCGCGCCGCACGCGCCACCCCGGTATAGAGCGCGGCGACCAGCAACGTGTTCCAGGCCACCGCGTCGGCGTCCCGCTCCGTCCAGGCACTGGGGGCGCGCAGCTCCAGCGCGTGGTCCTCCGGCAGCGCCACCTCGTTCATCAGCACGTCGTGGCTGCCCGAGGCGCGGAGCCCGGCCGCGTCCCAGGTCTCGACGATCCGCACGCCCGGCCCGCGCATCGGCAGGAGGAAGAGCCCGGTGCGCGGGGCCTCCTCATCCGTGCGCGCCCAGACGAGGCCCCAATCAAGGGCCGGGCTGCCGGTCGAGTAGATCTTCCGGCCACTGAGGGACCAGCCCCCGGCCGTGCGGCGCGCGGTGGTGGCGGGCATGCCGCCGCGGGCGGGGGTGCCCAGCTCCGGCTCCACCCGCAGCGCGTTGATCAGCTCGCCCCTCTCCACGGCACCGCGGGCGAGGCGGGCGCGGACGGCGGGCGGGATGGCCGCGTTGCGCGCGATCCCGCGGTGCTGGACCGTCTGCATCGCGAGCACGAGGGCGGTCGCGGGGCAGCCCTCCGCGATCGTGCCGACAATCCGCGCTGCGTGCTCCAGCCCGATCCCCTGCCCGCCCGCCTCTGGCGGCACGGTGAGGGAGAGCAGCCCCGCCCCGCGCAGCGCCGCGATGTTCTCGTGCGGGAAGCTTCCCTCGCGGTCGTGCAGGGCAGAGCGCTCCGCGAAGCGGCGCGCGAGGCCCGCAACGGGATCGGCGACGGCGGGAAGGATGGCGCCGTCCATCACGCGCTGCGTCCCAACCGCGCGAAGCCCCGCTCCCAGAGCGGGACGACACCGACCCTGCGCGGGATCACGCCGATGCGCGCGAACTCGTCGGCGACCGCCTGGTGGGAGGCAATGGCGGCGTCGTCCACCCCTGCGAGGCTGCGGGGCTGGGAGACGTTGTCGAGCAGCGCACGGATCGTCGGCTCCGGCAGGTTAAGCGCGGCGGCCTGGGCGGCGGCGTACTCGGCGGGGCGCTCCGCGATAAAGGGCAGCGCGCGGCGGATGCGGTCCAGCAGGTCGCGAGCCGCCTCGAGGCGTGCGGGCTCGTCGGCGAGGCCCGCGCGGACGAAGTACGGGTAGTTCCCGGAGAGGATGCCCTGAGCCGTGCGCAGCACCCGCGCGCCGGACTGGCGGGCAACCGGCACGGAGTAGCCGTAGATCGCCCAGGCATCGAGCGCGCCTGCGCGGAAGGCGGCGGCGCCGTCCGACGGCGTGAGGTTCACGAGCTGCACGTCCGAGAGCGAGAGGCCCACCTCGCCCAGCATGCGCGAGAGATAGAAGTGTGTCGTGGTGGCTCGCACATAGCCGACGCGCTTGCCCCTGAGCCCGGCGATGCCGGTGATGGCCGAGCCCTGCGGCACGAGCACCACCTGCTCGTTCACGTCGCCGCGGATGACGGCGACGAGCCTGATGCGCGCCCCGGAGACGGCGGCAAAGGTGGGCGGGATCTCGCTTCCATAGGCGAGGTCGAGCGCGCCGGCATCCGCCGCCTCGACCATCAGGTTGCCCGAGCCGAACTCGGACCACTCCACTCGGTACGGCGTGTCGGCGAGGCCCGCAAGGCGGAGGAGAAGCCCGTCCCCCGCCTTGTACTGCGCGACGCGCAGCGTGACCGGCGACTGCGCCCGCGCGATAGCGGGCATGGCGAGCGCCCCGATGAGGGCGGCGCGGCGGGCGAGCTGCATCACGCGGCCTCTCGGATCACCTCGGCCTCGACGCCGAGTTCGGAGAGAAGGCGGCGGCGCAGCGCGACGAAGCGCGCATCGCCGTGGCTGCGCGGCCGCGGGATCTCCACCGGGATGTCCGCCGCGATGCGCCCGGCATCGAGGACGAGCACGCGGTCGGCCAGCAGCACGGCCTCGTCGACGTCATGCGTCACGATTAGCGTCGTCGGACCGTGCGCGCGCCAGAGATCGAGGACCAGCGCGTGCATGCGGATGCGGGTGAGCGCGTCGAGCGCCGCAAAGGGCTCGTCCAGCAGCAGTAGCCGGGGCTCCCGCACGAGGGCACGGGCGAGCGCCACGCGCTGCGCCTCGCCGCCCGAGAGAGTGGCGGGCCAGGCATCGCGGTGACGGGCCAGCCCGACTTCGGAGAGGGCGCGCTCCGCGCGGGCCTTCACCTCCCGCCCCGGCAGGCCGAGGGCGACATTGTTCCACACGCGCTTCCAGGGCAGCAGGCGCGGCTCCTGGAACACCGCAGCCACCGCCTCGGGCAGCCGGATTTCCGCATCCCCGGGGACCAGATCGAGGCCCGCCAGCGTCCGGAGCAGCGTCGTCTTGCCCGAGCCGGAGCGGCCGAGAAGCGCGGTGAAGGAGCCGGGCTCGAGATTGAGGTCCAGCCCGTGCAGCACGGTGTTGCTGCCGAAGCGGCGCGTGAGGCCGCGGACGGAGACGGCGCGGTTGTCGGTCATCGTCTTCAGCCCTTGATGAGGTTGGGGCGCCAGGCGAGGGCGCGGCGCTCGAAGGCACGGACCAGGGCATCGGCGCCGAGGCCGAGCAGGGCGTAGACGAGCAGGCCGACGACGATCACATCGGTGCGGAGGAAGTCCCGCGCGTCGTTGATGAGGAAGCCAATGCCGGCCGTGGCGTTGATCTGCTCGGCGATCACGAGGGAGAGCCAGGCGCTGCCGAGGGCGTAGCGCAGCCCGACGAGGCCGGAGGGCAGCGCGCCGGGAAGCACGACGTGGCGAATTAGCCCCGTCCGGTCGAGCCCGAAGACGCGCCCGGCCTCGGCGAGCTTGGGGTCCACGCCGCGGATGCCGGCGAAGAGGGTCAGGTAGACGGGAAAGGCGCTACCGAGCGCGACAAGCGCGATCTTCGGGGTCTCGCCGATGCCGAACCACAGGATGAAGAGAGGCACGAGGGCGAGGAAAGGCAGCGTACGCAGCATCTGCATCGGCGCGTCCACGACCTCCTCGCCGATGCGCGAGAGACCGGCAACGAGGGCAAGCGCGATGCCCGTCGTCACGCCAATGGCGAGGCCCGAGGCGACGCGGCCGAGGGAGACGATGAGATGGCGCGGCAGCTCGCCCGTGACCAGCAGCTCCCAGGCCGCGGCCAGGATCGTGCTGGGCGCGGCGAGGGTGCGCGGCGAGATGAGCCCGGCCATGGAAGCCGCCTGCCAGAGCAGGACGATGGCGAGGGGCGAGGCGAAGCGGCGAAGGCGGGAGAGGTCGAGGCGCGGCAGGCGGGCGCGGACCGGCGTGGACGACGCGAGGGCATCGCGCGCGCCAAGGGCGTGCTCGGACATGGAAACTCCGATGAACTGAGAGGCCGCTCGGCGCGGCGGCGGATGGCGCGGCTCGGTCAGCCGCGACAGGCAGCCGGGCGACAACCGAACGATGCGGCGCGGGGAAGCGTGTCGTTCATGCTGACAAAGCTATGGAGAGGTGGCGCCCCCGCAAAGAGCGCACATTCCCAAAGATTGCCGCGCGCATAGCGGCACCATCCTGCGGCGAGGCGGCGGAAGGAAATGGCATTCCCCCGCCCCGCGCGGGCTACTCGGCGTCGGGCTGCTTCTCCGGCGCCGCCGCGATGAAGGCGGGATGGTCGGCGCAGGCGCGCGCCGCCGCGTTGATCCGTATCAAACCGCTGAGATCACAACCGAAGCGTTTTGCATTTCCGAGTTGCGGGATCAAACACAAATCCGCGAGCGTTGGCGCCTCGCCGAAAAGGAACGGACCGTCGCCGCGCTCCAGCAGCGCCTCGCACGCTTCCATCCCGTCCTGGATGACGGTGCGCGCCCAGCCTGTCACCTCCTCCTCGGGGAAGGACATGGCGCGCAGCCGGGCGAGCACCTTCAGGTTCTGCACGGGATGGACATCGCAGGCGATCGCCAGTGCAAAGGCACGGATGCGCGCGCGCTCCAGCGCCGTTCCCGGCAGCAGGGGCGGTTCGGGTTGGGTTTCGTCGAGCCACTCGCAGATGGCGAGGGACTGGGTGATCACCGAGCCGTCATCGAGCTCCAGCGCCGGCACGAGCCCCTGCGGGTTCAGGCGCAGGTAATCGGGCGCGCGCTGCCCGCCATGGCGGAGATGGTGAAAGACGTGCTCGGCCGGGAGGCCCTTGAGGCTGAGCGCGATCCGCACCCGCCACGCCGCGGAGGAACGGAAATATCCGTGCAGACGCATCAGTCGAGCGCGATGTTCAGGTCGCGGATCAGCGGCAGCCAGGTGCCGCGCTCGCGCTCCAGCAGCGCCTCGAACTCGGCGGGGCCGCCGGACAGCGGCTCCAGCCCGATCGCCTGCATCCGGCCGCGGACAGCGGGGTCGCGCATCGCGCCGTCGAGTTCCCGCGTGAGCTGCGCGATGATCGCGTCCGGCGTCGCCTTCGGCAGGACCATCCCCTGCCAGGCATAGGCCTCGAAGCCGCGTAGGCCGAGCGCGGCCTCCACCGTCGGCACCGCGGGCATGTCCTCGAGCGGGCTCGCCGAGAGCACCGCGAGCGCCTTCACCCGGCCGCCGCGGAGGTGATCGGCACCCGAGGGATAGTCGAGCACCATCATCGGGATGTTGCCGGCGAGAAGGCCATTCAGCGCCGGCGCGGCGCCGCGATAGGGGACGTGGTTGAAGCGCACGCCGGCCTCACGCGCCAGCCGCTCCATCGCGAGATGGTGCGGCGAGCCGATGCCCGGCGTCGCGCAATCCACCGAGCCGGGTGCGGCCTTCAGCTTCGCGATGAGCTCCACCGCCGTATCGGCCGGCGCCTTCGGCCCGGTGGCAAGGAAGAGCGGGAAGCGCGCCATCAGCCCGACCGGGCGGAAGTCCCTGGCGGGATCATAGGGCAGACGGCGGAAGAGCGCGGTGTTGAAGACGAGCGTGCCGTTGTCCGCCGTCATCACGGTGTAGCCATCCGGCGCGGACTTGGCCGTGAACTCCGCGCCAATATTCGTGGCGGCGCCCGGCTTGTTCTCGATCACCACGGGCTGGCCCAGGCGTTGGGAGAGCGTTGCCCCTACCAGCCGCGCCAGCGTATCCGTGCCCCCCCCCGCGGCATAGGCGACGACCCAGCGCAGCGCCCGGTCGGGATAGGCCGCCAGCGCCGGCATTGCCGGCAAGGCCGCCGCGAGCCCCGCGCCGATCAGGGCACGGCGGCCCGGCATGAAGCCACTCATCCTTCGCTCCTCCTCATGGCCGGCGCTTGCGGCCGGTTCCTGCGTTAGTTGGCGGAAAGGATGGTTGCGCGGCAATCCCCGAAACCGATCGGGACGCTGCCCTCGCGCGCGGCGTGGGCACGGAGGATGATCTCGTCGCCATCCTCCAGGAAGCGCCGCGTCTCGCCCGAGGGGAGCCGCACCGGCTCCTTCCCACCCCTGGTCGTCTCCAGCAGGCTGCCGAAGCCGGTCTCGTCGGGTGCGGAGATGGTGCCCGATCCCAGCAGGTCGCCGGGGTTGAAATCGCAGCCGTTGGAGCTGTGATGCGCAACCATCTGCGCGACCGTCCAGTACATGTGCCGCGCGTTGGAGAGGGAAAGGCGATGCGCCGGCATCCCCTTCTCCCGCATCGCCGGCGTTAGGATCAACACCTCCAGCGAGAGGTCGAAGGCGCCGCGCGACTGGTCCGCCTCGTCCATGAGGTAGGGCAGCGGGGCGGGATCGCCCTCGGGCCGCGCGGGCTGGGCGATACGGAAGGGCTCCAGCGCCTCCGGCGTCACTACCCACGGAGAGACGGTGGAGCCGAAGTTCTTCGCCAGGAAGGGTCCGAGCGGCTGGTACTCCCAGGCCTGGATGTCGCGCGCGGACCAGTCGTTCAGCAGGCAGTATCCCGCGACATGCGCCTCGGCCTGCCCGACGGGAATGGTGTCGCCCAGCGCGCTGCCCGGGCCAATCCAGACGCCCAGCTCCAGCTCGTAGTCCAGCCGCTCGCAGGGTGCGTAGCGCGGCGCCTCGGCATCCGGCGCCTTGATCTGGCCCTTGGGGCGGCGCACCGGCGTGCCGGAGACGCGCACGGAGGAGGCGCGGCCGTGATAGCCGATGGGGACGTGCTTGTAGTTCGGCAGCAGCGGATTGTCCGGGCGGAAGACCTTGCCGATGTTCGTTGCGTGGTGGATGCCGACATAGAAGTCGGTGTAGTCGCCGATGCGCGCGGGAAGATGCAGCGCGCAGTCGGCGGCGCGATGGAGATGCCGCTCAAGCGCCGCGCGACGCCCGCTTCCCTCGGCCAGCAGCGCGGAGAGCCGCGCGCGCAGCTCCCTCCGCGGCGCGGCGCCGAGGGCGAAGAGCGCGTTGAGCGACGACCCCGCCGCGGCCTCGCGCACGTCCTCCGCGACCGGCGCGGCGGCGAGGTCGAGGATCATGTCCCCGATCGCCACGCCCACCCGCGCCGCACCGCCGGGCGGGGCGAAGACGCCCAGCGGCAGGTTCTGAATCGGGAACTCCCCGTGCCCGTTGGCGGAGCTGACCCAGCTCCTCAGCGCGGGATCGTGCGTGGCGTCGGTCATTCTCTACCGCTGGCTCGGGTTGAAGTGCTTGCGCAGCCCCGCGCCGTAGCCAGCGTAGTCGCGCTGGAACTGCGGCACCTCGGCGGCGTAGCGCGTGACGCGCTGGGGCAGGCGCGTCTCGAGCATGAAGGCCATGGTGCCCTCCAGCTTGTGCGGCTTCAGCTCGGCATTGCTCGCCGCCTCGAAGGCCGCCATGTCCGGGCCGTGCGGCAGCATGCAGTTGTGGAGAGAGAAGCCGCCGGGGACGAAGCCGCCGCCGGTCTTGGCGTCGTACACGCCCTCGACCAGCCCCATGAACTCGCTCATCACGTTCATGTGGTACCAGGGTGGACGGAAGGTGTTCTCGCCGACGAGCCAGCGGTCGGAGAAGAGCACGAAGTCGATGTTGGCGGTACCCGGCGTCTCGCTCGGCGAGGTCATCACCGTGAAGATCGATGGGTCGGCATGGTCGAACAGGATCGGCCCCACCGGCGAGTAGCGGCGCAGGTCGTACTTGTAGGGCGCGTAGTTGCCGTGCCAGGCGACGACGTCGAGCGGCGAGTGCGCCAGCTCCGTGCGCCAAAAACTGCCGCCCCACTTCACCACCATGGAGGAGGGCGCGTCGCGGTCCTCATAGGCGGCGACGGGGGTGAGGAAGTCGCGCTGGTTCGCCATGCAGTTGGCGCCGATCGGCCCGCGCTCGGGCAGGGTGAAGGCGCCGCCGTAATTCTCGCACAGATAGCCGCGCGCCGGGCCGTTCGGGATCTCCACGCGGATCTTCACACCGCGGGGGACGACGGCGATCTCGCCGGGCGCGATGTCAATGATGCCGAACTCGGTCGCGATGCGCAGCCAGCCCTGCTGCGGCACGAAGAGCATCTCGCCATCCGCGTTGTAGAAGTACTCGTCCACCATCGAGCGCGTGACGAGGTAGACATGCGCTCCCATGCCGGACTGGTTGCCGGCATCGCCCGCCGTGGTGATGGTGCGGATGCCCTGGAGGAAGGAGACCGGCCCTTCCGGCAAGGGGATCGGGTCCCAGCGCAGCGGCGCGAGCGGCAGGTCCACCTCCGCCGCCGGGGCCGTGCGCCAAAGGCCCGCTTCGACCTTGGTGAAGGCGCCCCAATGCGCGACGGTGGGGCGGATACGGTAGAGCCAGGACCGCTCGTTCGTCGCGCGCGGCGCGGTGAAGGGCGAGCCCGAGAGCTGCTCCGCATAGAGGCCGTAGGGGCAGCGCTGCGGCGAGTTGCGGCCGATGGGCAGCGCGCCCGGCAGGGCCTCGGTCTCGAAGCCGTTTCCGAAGCCCGGCATGTAGCCGGTCTCATTCGCGGCGCCCTGGGGGCCGGGCGTCAGCGGCTGGGGGCGGAACGGGGCGTTCATGGGATTGCCTCCTCTTACCGGTCGAGTTCGGCCGACTTCATCTCGGTGCCGTGCTCGAGCGCGCTCCACATCTCCACGTCGCGCTCGGCGGTCCAGATGCGGGGGTGGTCGAGGCCGTGGGCCTCGTCATAGGCGCGGGACACGTCGAAGGGCATGCAGTGGTCAAAGATGACCCAGTTCCCGTATTTCGGGCGCATGACCGACATCGCCTCGTCATAGACCTGCTTGAGGGAATGGCCGGCGGCGACGCCCTTCTTGGCGATGCCGAACAGGTCGCGCGTGAAGTCAGCGGTGCCCTGAAGCCCTTCCTCGATCGCGGCGGGCGTGGTCAGCGAGGCGCCGCGCCCGGGCACCAGCGCGACCGGCCCGAGCGCGCGGATCGCCTCGATCGTGCCCGGCCAGTCCGCGAAATGCGCGTCCCCGCAATACGGGGTCGCGCCGTACTCCACGCTGTCGCCGGAAAAGAGCACGCGCTCCTTCGGCAGCCACACCACCGTATCGCCCGCCGTGTGGGAGCGGCCGATATGGATGATCTGCACCTCGCGCCTGCCCATCCAGAGCGTCATCTTCTTCTGGAAGGTGACATGCGGCCAGGTGAGGCCGGGGATGCTCTCCTTGCCCCGGAACAGGCGGGGGAAGCGGCCGATCTCGCTCTCCATGTCCTGCTGCCCGCGCTCGACGATCAGATTGCGCGTCACATCGGAGGCGATGATCTCCGCCCCCTCGTAGCCCGAGGCGCCGAGGACGCGCACGGCGTGGTAGTGGGAGAGCACCACATGCGTCACCGGCTTGTCCGTCACCGTGCGGATGCGCGCAATCACATCGGCGGCCATGCGCGGCGTCGCCTGGGCGTCCACCACCAGCACGCCCTCGTCCCCGATCACCACGCCCGAGTTCGGGTCGCCCTCGGCCGTGTAGCCGTAGAGGCCGGGGCCGAGCTCGTCGAAGGAGATGGTCTTCTCGGCAAGGTCGTTCGTGCTGGCAAAGCCGGACATGGAGGGTTCCTTCAGGCGCGCACGGCGATGGTGGCGTCGTGCCCCGCGGGCATGATCCCCTCCCGCGCCCGCGCCATGGCCTGGCGCAGCACGGCCATGTCGCCGATATGGTTGGAGAGGAGCAGGATCAGCCGCGCATCCACCGCGCGCGCCTGCTCGGGGGTCAGGTCCTGGTGGATCCCGAGAAGCGCCTCGTAGAAATCGTCCGGGGAGGCGATGTTGGGCTCGGTGTTCAGCATCACGGCGTCCCCATGCCCCGGCCCGTCGCGCGGTCGAGCGCGGCCCGGAGCCTTGCCGGATCGAGGCGGCGCCAGCGCGCGCAGACATGCTGGTCCGGGCGGATGAGATAGGCCGTGCCGGGGCGCGCGTCGTAGCGATGCGCGGCCAGCCCCTTCACGTCGTCGGCGCGCGCGATGTTCACCGCGCGGACCGGGGGCACCGTCTCCGGCAGCTCGGGCGGGGCCTCGCCGAAATGCAGCAGCGTGAAACCGCCACCCAGGCGGGAGAGCAGCCAGCCATCGGCCAGCGGCGCGTCCAACACCGGTGCGCCCGGCACCATCGCGCCCTCGAATTCCTCGGCATCACGCGTGTTCAGCGGCGAGTTGCGATAGGTGCTGGGCAGCGAGAGCCGCCCGCTGTTCACCATGCGCCGCGCGAAGGCGCAGTCCCGCGCGAGGTCCAGCACCGCGTCCCGGAAGGCGAGGCTCGCCTCGCTCTTGGGGGTGATGAAGTCGGTGGAGCGGGTGGAGTTCAGGATGTTCTCGTCCGCCGCCGGCACCCGCTCGGCGTCGTAGCTGTCGAGCAGCGCGTCGGGCGCCTCTCCGCGCAGCACGAGGGCGAGCTTCCAGGCGATGTTCTCGGCATCCTGCACGCCGCTGTTCGCCCCGCGCGCGCCGAAGGGGGAGACGCCGTGCGCCGCATCGCCCGCGAAGATCACCCGCCCGTGCCGGAAGCGCTCCATGCGGAGGCAGGAGAAGGTGTAGACGCTCACCCATTCCAGCTCGAACTCCGTCCCGGGGCCGAGCAGCGCCCGCACCCGCGGGATCACCCGCTCGGGCCTGCGTTCCCTCTCCGGATCGGCGTCCCAGCCGAGCTGGAAGTCGATGCGCCACACGCCGTCGGGCTGGCTGTGGAGCAGCACGGAGCCGCCAGGATGGAAGGGCGGGTCGAACCAGAACCAGCGCTCCGGCGGGAAGTCGGCCTTCATGCGCACATCGGCGATGAGGAAGCGGTCGCGGAAGCTGCGACCCCGGCTCTCCAGCCCCATGGCGCGGCGGATCGGGGAGCGGGCGCCGTCGGCGGCCACGACGTAGTCGGCCACCACGCGGTACTCGCCCTCCGGCGTTTCCACCACCAGCTCCACCCCGTCCACCCGCGGGAGGAGGGAGGAGACCTTGTTGCCCCAGCGGATCTCGATCTCCGGCATGGACCGCACCCGGTCCAGCAGGAAGCCCTCGACATAGTACTGCTGCAGGTTGACGAAGGCCGGGCGACGGTGCCCGCCATCGGGCAGGAGGTCGAAGCTGTAGACGGGGTGCGCGCCGTGGAAGACGCGGCCGAGACTCCAGGTGACGCCTTTCTCCACCATCCGGTCGCCGCAGCCGAGCCGGTCGAAGATCTCCAGCGTGCGCTTGGCGAAGCAGATGGCCCGCGAGCCGTTGGAGAGGCAGCGGTCGTCATCCAGTAGCAGCACGCGCAGCCCTGACCCGGCGAGGTCGATCGCGGTCGCAAGCCCGACTGGCCCGGCGCCCACCACCACCACGGGATGATGGGCAAGGGTCGCGGAGGACTGGTCCGGCGAGCGGCGGTACTCGAACCGGAGCGACTGGTAGTCGACGTGCATCCCGCTCCCCTCCTCCTGCCCACCTTCCGGCACCGTCTGGTGCTCGTGGCGAGGCCTTGTATGATGCGACGAAGCTATAATCTCATCTGAGACGATACAAGAGGCGCGCGATCACGACGACGAAACCCACCCCCCTCCGCCTCGCGGACTTCCTGCCCTACCGCATCTCGGTCGCGGCCGAGAGCGTAAGCCGGGCCTTCGCGGAGCGCTACGAGGCGGAGTTCGGCCTCTCCATCCCGGAATGGCGGGTCATGGCCGTGCTCGGCGAGGGCGAGCCGCTGCTCACCCAGGCGGTGATCGCGCGCACGGGGATGGATCGGGTGAAGGTGAGCCGCGCCGTCATCCGCCTTGCCGACAAGGGGCTGATCCGGCGGGACCCGCACCCCGAGGACGGGCGGGCCCAGGTCCTCAGCCTCGCCCCGCCTGGCCTCGCCCTCTACGGGCGCATCGTGCCCCGCGCCCACGCGCTGCAGGCGGAGCTGGCGGAGGTGCTGACACCCGCCGAGATCGCCGCCCTCGGCGACATGCTGGACCGGCTGCACCGGCGCGCGGCGCGCCTCCTGGGCGAGGAGGAGGGTTAAGGCCCCCGGGGGCGCTCAGCGCTCCCCGGGCACGGGCCGCGCGATCCGGTCCATCAGGTCGAGGAGGCGGTGCCGCTCCTCGGCCGAGAGCGGGGCGAGGCTGCGCTCCTCCGCCTCCTCCATCCGGAGGCGCACGGCCCCGGCGATCGTCTCCCCCGCCGGGGTGAGGGAGAGGAGCAGCCGGCGACCATCGGCCGGGTCCGTCCGCGCGCATACCAGCCCGCGGCGGCGCAGCCGGTCCACCACCCCCTTCACCGTGGCCGCATCGGCCAGGACGAGCCGGCCCAGGCGGTTCTGCGAGCAGGCGCCGAGTTCGAGCAGCTTCACCAGAACCTGGCCCTGCGGCAGGGTCACGCCCTCCGGCATGCCGTCCGCGATCCGGTTGTGGTGCCCGTGCAGGGCGAGGCGCAGGCGGAAGCCGAGGCTCCTCTCCAGCCGCGACTTCTCGCCCAGCTGCTGGGCGATACCGATCGACGCCATGACTCCCCTATCTCCGGTGATGAGGCGCCCCGGTTCCACGGGACGCCCATGCCTGGTTCCTAGAGCACCGGGCGCCTGTGGCCGCCGGGTGCAACTCGTCCAGGAGACCCCTCCGCCGGCGCCGCTTCGGGAAGCGATGCCGACGCTTGAGCGTTCTCCCCGCTCAGCCGCTCCGCCGAGGCGATACCCCATGCCCAGACGCCCCGCCCAGCCGCCCGATCCAACCGACGCGGACCCCTTCGACCTCTGGCTCCGCCGCAGCCTGCACCAGCGCTGGGATGCCGCCCTGGAGGAGCAGACGCCCGAGGACCTTCTCCGCCTCGTCAGCGACGACCGAGGGGAATGGGCGGCGGTGAAGGCGCGCTGGCTGAAGCAGGACCCGTCGAAGCCGGAAAAGGCCTGAGGGTAGCCCCCTTCCCGCTTCGGCGGCGCGCGGCCTGCCTCGTCAGTGGTGGCCGGCGCTCCGCCCGGCGCGCCGGGACCGGGCGATGCGCTCGAGCATCTCGGTGGCGTAGTGGCTGGCATCCGTCAGCCTGGGGACCTCGGCGGAGGGCTCGTCCAGGTCGCGCGCCGCATCGGAGGTCTTGGCGACGAAGACCAGCATCGACACGATCTCCTCGAAGTCGTGCTGGGGGAGACGGGCGGCGATGGCCGCGACCGTCATCTCAAGCACCCGGAGCCGCATGGTAGTGTCACCCACCTCGGCAAGGGCGTCTAGGAACTCTTGCTCGTTTGCCACCACAACCCCCGCGCGAACTGGCCCGCAGCCGCAAGTAGTAAAACCGAGAAAGGAATTATAACGCAAGTGTGATCATGCCGGAAGTTCTGCTTCGCGCCGGGGTGTGTTCGCGGCTCGGCACCCGGCGGCCAACCGCTGCTCCCTCCTCCCCTCGCCAGCCCGCTTCCGCCGCCGGGGCGAGAGGCGGGACAGCAGCGCGGCGGCCGTGGCGAGAAGCTCCGCCGGCCTGGCGCTCGCGCGCGGCAGCACCACGCGCGCGCCGCGCACCTCCAGCGGCGGCTCGACCGCAGGCGGCTCGCGGATGAAGCTCGCCGCCGCCGCGCTCGGCCCCACCTCCAGCTTCGTGATCCCCAGCCGGCGGCAGCGGACCCGCAGCCGCGCGAGGGAGAGAAGGTTCGCCACGGGCTCGGGCGGCGGGCCGAAGCGGTCAGCCACCTCCTCGGCGAACTCGCCAAGCGCCGCGCCGTCCCCGCGCCGAACGATCTCGGCCAGGTGCGCGTGCAGCTCCACCCGCACGCCCTCCTCCTCCACGTAGTCCGCGGGGATGTGGGCGGAGACGCCGATGGCGAGCACGGGGGTCCACTCCTCCGGCACCGGCTCGCCGCGCGCGGTGCGCAGCGCGCGGTCGAGGATGTGCTGGTAGAGGTCGAGCCCGATGAGCTTCATGTGCCCGGCCTGGCTCTCGCCCAGCAGGTCACCCGCGCCGCGGAGGTCCATGTCCCGCGCGCTGATCGCGAAGCCCGCGCCCACGCGGTCGAAGGCCTCCAGCGCGCCGAGGCGCTTGAGGGTGAGGGCGGAGGGCGGCTCGGCCGGGTCGGTCATCAGGATGATCGTCCCCCGCACCCGCCCGCGCCCGACGCGTCCGCGGAGCTGGTGGAGCTGGCCCAGCCCGAAGCGGTCCGCCCGCCAGACGAGCATCGTGTTCGCCCGCGGCACGTCCAGCCCGGTCTCGACGATGTTGGTGGAGAGCAGCACGTCGCCCTCCCCCTCGGCGAAGCGCACGAGCGCGGTGTCCACCTCGGCGGGCGGCATCTCCCCATGGGCCTCGATGATCTCCAGCCCCGGCAGCAGCGCCTCGATCCGCTCGCGTATGGCAGGCAGGTCGTCGATGCGGGCGCAGACGACGAAGCTCTGCCCGCCCCGCCGCTTCTCCCGCGCGAGGGACTGGCGCAGCACCACGTCGTCCAGCGGCACGTGCACGGTGCGTATGGGCTGGCGGCGGCCGGGCGGCGTCGCGATCACGCTCAGCTCCTCCAGCCCGACCAGCGCGGATTGCAGCGTGCGCGGAATGGGGGTCGCGGTCATCGCCAGCACATGGGCGTTCGCGCCGAGGCCGCGCACCTTCTCCTTCTGCTTCGTGCCGAAGCGCTGCTCCTCGTCGATCACGACGAGCCCGAGACCGGCGAATTCCACGCCCTTGGCGGCCAGGGCCTGGGTGCCGATGACGATGCGGATACTTCCGTCCGCCAGCCCCGCCTTCACCTCCCGCGCCTCCGCCGGGGAGGACAGCCGCGAGAGCTGCTCGATGCGGACCGGCTTCCCGCCGACGCGGATTCCGGCGAAGCGCTTGCGGAAGGTGGTGAGGTGCTGGCGCACGAGCACGGTGGTCGGCGCCAGCACCGCGACCTGCTTGCCCGACAGCGCCGCGACCGCCGCGGCGCGCAGCGCCACCTCCGTCTTGCCGAAGCCGACATCGCCGCAGACGAGGCGGTTCATCGGCCGGCCGGAGGCCATGTCGGCCAGCACGGCCTCGATCCCCTCGGCCTGGTCTGCCGTCAGCGCAAAGGGGAAGCGGGCGACGAAGCGCTCATAGGCCCCGCCGCGAGCGCGCAGCACGGGGGCGGTGCGCTTCGCGCGCTCCCCGGCCATGGCGGCCAGCGCGCTCGCGCTCTCGGCGATCTGCGCCTCCACCTCCGCGCGCCGCTTCGGCCAGGAGTCGCTTCCCAGGCGGTCGAGCGACACCCCCTCGGCCTCCGCGCCATAGCGCCAGAGACGGTCCATCTCGTCCAGCGGCACGAGCTGCGTGGCCCCGCCCGCATATTCGATGCGGAGGCAGTCGAGCGTCGCCTCCCCGACCGTCACCGCCTCCACCCCGCGCAGGGCGCCGAGCCCGTGCTCCAGGTGGATGACGGCATTCCCCGGGCCGAGCGAGGCGCCGGCGAGGGCGAGCATGCGCTCCTGTTCGGAACTCTGGGGCCGGGCGCTCGGCGGGCGCAGGTCGTCGGGCGCGACGACGACGACCTCCTCCGTCGCGAAGCCGGCCTCCAGCGCCTCCTCCAGCACGGCGAAGCTGCCGGGCGGGGACGCCCGCAGCTCCGCCCATCCGGCGAGGCGCAGCGGCTCCAGCCCTAGCCGCTCCTTCACCAGCCCCAAGGCCGAGCGCGTGCGCTGGCGAGATCGGCCGGAGAGCGCGAACCGCCGCCCCGCCTCGATCCCCTCCTCCAGGAATTCGAGGAAGGCCTCCTCCGGCTCCCGCTCGTTCACGAAGCGCGGCAGGACGCCCTCGGGCTCATCCGGCGGCTCGGGAAGGGCGGTGACGTCGCGCCCCGCCAGCGCCGCCTTCCAGGCGCCCTCGTCCAGCACCAGATCGGCCGGCTCGGTGGCGGGAAGGATCTCGGCCTCCGGCGAGGCGAGGGCGTAGCGGGCGCGCCAGGCATCCGTCACCTCCGCCCATCGCTGCGGCCGCAATTCCTCCACCTCGGGGTCGAGCACCACGGGAATGCCGGGCAGCAGGTCGAAGAGGCTCACCAGTCCGGGGTAGAAGTTGCCGAGCCCGTGCTCGATGCCCTGGGCATGCGCCTCCTCCGCCTCCTCGGGCAGCACCACTTCCGAGACGGGGCCGAGGGTCACGCCCGCCACCTCCTCCAGGCTGCGCTGGCTCAGCGGGTCGTAGCGGCGGATGGAGGTGATGCGACCCTCCTCGTGCTCCACGCGGCAGGGCAGCGCACCTTCCTCAGCGGGGAAGATGTCGAGCACGCTGCCGTGCAGCGCGGCCTCGCCCGGCTCGTCCACCCGGTCGTCCAGCACGTAGCCCAGACGCTCCAGCCAGCGCCGCAGGGAGGCCTCCTCCACCTCCCCGCCGGGGCGCAGCTCCAGCGCCGCCCAGGCGGAGGGGGGCGGCAGGCGCTGGGTCGCGGCGTCGAGGCTGGCGAGGACGAGACACGACCCCCTGCCCTCCACGGCCAGGCGATGCAGCGCGCCCATGCGCTGCCCCATGATCTGGCGGGAGGGCGAGGTGCGGTCATAGGGAAGGCAGTCCCAGCCCGGCACCCGTTCCACCATCAGCTCCGGCGCCAGCGCGCGGGCGGCGCGGGCCAGGCGGGCGGCCCTCGCCTCACTGCGCGCCACATGGATCGCCCCGCCCGATGCCGCCAGCTCCACTAGCCGCGCGGCCAGCAGGCCCTCCGGCTCCGCCACAAGTTCCGGCATTCCGTCCCTCAGATCGCTCGTCCCGCTCCAACGCCCGAAGGGGCGGGGCGGCGGCATGCGCGAGGCGCGGGCGCGGCAGCACGCCCTCGCGCGGGCGCCGCATTGGGCCCCCGCGCGGGTAGGCAGGGCGCGCCGCGGGGATTATCGCGAAGGGCGAGGGATCCCGGGATTCGCGCCCGGCATCCGATGGCCTCTCCCGGCGTTTGCACACGCCGCATGCGGGACACCGACTTGACCGACCTGCCCTGGATTACCCGCGCCCCCGGCGCCCCCTACTTCACCACCGAAACCGGCGAGCCCTGGACCCCGATCGGCCAGAACGACGCCATCACCTGGCCCGAGCTGGAAGGGCTGTTCCGCCGCCGCGACCTGCCGGCGGTGGAGGCGCATCTGCGCCACCTTCGCGACCACGGCGTCACCTGCCTCCGGCTGATGCTGGAATACGCGCACAAGGAGCACCGCTACTTCGAGCGCCCGGCTGGGCGCTACGTGCCCTCCATGGTGCAGCTCTGGGACGACCTCTTCGCCCTCTGCCAGCGCACGGGGATTCGGATCCTGCTGACGCCGCTGGACACCTTCTTTACCTGGGTCCGCTGGACGAAGCACCCGTACAACCGCGCCAATGGCGGGCCCTGCGCGGACCGATCCCAGCTCATGGTCTGCCGCGGGACACGCGAGCTGGTGAAGGCCCGCCTCGCCTTCGCCACCGAGCGCTGGGGCGCCAGCGGCGTCATCTTCGCCTGGGACCTCTGGAACGAGATGCACCCGGCCCAGGGCGACAACCGCCCCGACGCCTTCCCCGACTACATTGACGATGTCAGCCCCTTCCTGCGCGACCTAGAGATGCGGCTCCACGGCCGGCCGCACCTGCAATGCGTCTCGGTCTTCGGGCCGGAGCTGATCTGGAAGCCCTGGATAGTGGACCCGATCTTCCGTCATCCCTCGCTCGATTTCGCGAACAGCCACTTCTACGAGGAAGGCACGATCGACCACCCGCAGGACACCGTCGCTCCCGCGGTCAGTGCCGGGCGGCTGACGCGGGAGGCGCTGGCCGAGATCACTGACCTCCGCCCCTTCTTCGATTCCGAGCACGGGCCGATCCACACCTTCAAGGACAAGCACCGGAACCTGCCCGAGGCCTTCGACGACGAGTATTTCCGCCACATCCAGTGGGCCCATCTCGCCTCCGGCGGGGCGGGCGGCGGGATGCGGTGGCCGAACCGGCGCCCGCACGTCCTCACCCCCGGGATGCGCGCCGCGCAGAGGGCGCTCGCCGGCTTCCTGCCACTGGTAGACTGGCCGCGTTTCCACCGGCGCAACCTGAACGACGAGATCGCGGTGAGGAGCGCCGGCCTCCGCGCCTTCGGCTGCGGGGACGCAGCGCGGGCGGTGGTGTGGCTGCTGCGCGAGGAGCTGGCCGAGCCCGTCGCCGGCCTTCGCCGCGTGCGGGAGGGAGGGGAGACGCGGGCCGCCCTCACCATCCCCGGCCTGGGCGCGGGGGCCTACCGCGTCACCGGCTGGGACACGCGCGCCGGGAGGGAGGTGCTTCAACTCGACACCCGGGCGGGGGATGCCGGCCTCAACCTCGACCTCACCTTCCCCGGCCCCGACATCGCCCTGGCGATTAGCTTAGTTTAATCAAGGCATTCTTCCGCAACCCCTGGTCGCGCCGCCGGTTCTTCCGGGGACGCGGCCACCCGGGGCCCGCCGCGAGAGGGACGCCCCCAAGGGCGCCGTGCCAGCGACATCATGACACTAGACCAGGGTTTGGCGTTCGGGCTGATGGGCGTGACCATCGCCCTCTTTCTCTGGGGCCGCTTCGCTTACGACGCCGTAGCGCTGGGGGCCCTGCTGGCTGGCATCGTCCTCGGCATCATTCCGCTCGAGAAGGCCTTTGAGGGCTTCGCCGACGACGTCGTCGTCATCGTCGCCGCCGCCCTCGTCATCAGCGAGGCGATTGGCCGCTCGGGCGCGGTCGAGACGATCATGCGGCCGCTCGTGCCCCATCTCCGCGTCGCCTCGATCCAGGTGCCCGTGCTGGCGGCCTGCACCATGCTGCTGTCGATGGTGACGAAGAACGTGGGCGCGCTCGCCATCATGATGCCCGTCGCCCTCCAGCTCGCGCGCCGCACGGGCACGCCGGCGGCGGCCATGCTCATGCCCATGGCCTTCGCAGCGATGGTGGGGGGCGTCGTCACCCTCGTCGGCACCTCGCCCAACATCATCATGTCGCGCGTGAGGCAGGATCTCACGGGCGAGCCCTTCCGCATGTTCGACTACGCGCCCGTCGGGCTGGGCATCTGTGCCGTCGCCCTCCTCTTCCTCGCGGTCGGCTGGCGGCTCCTGCCCGGCGGGCGCAAGGGCGCGGCCTCGATGGAGGCGGCCTTCACCATCGGCCAGTACACGATCGAGGCCCGCATCCCCGAGGAGAGCGAGACGGCCGGCATGACCGTCGCCGAGCTGGAGGCGCTCTCGGAGGGGGAGGTGAGGGTCTCCGGCATCCTGCCCCCCAAAGGAAGCGACGAGCCCGCCGACGCCACCGCCGGCCCGGCCCCGCTCGCCGAGCAGCCCAGCCCGGACCGCCGCCTCGCCCTGCATGAGGGCGTGCTGCTGCGCGGCGAGGCGGCGGATCTGGAGCGGATTGTCGCCCAGGCCGGCCTCGTCCTCGCCGGCGACGCTCCCATCCCCGACAATCCGGATACGGATGAGGACGACATGCAGGTGATCGAGGGCGTCGTCACCGTGGAGAGCCCGCTGGCGGGGCGCACCCCGGCCGCCCTCACGCTCCGCAGCCGTCATGGCGTCTCGCTCCTCGCCGTCAGCCGGCGCGGGGAGCAGCACATCCGCGACCGCCTCTCCCAGCTCCGCCTGCGCGCGGGGGACGTGGTGCTGCTGCGCGGCCTAGCGGCCACCATGCCCGACAACCTGGGCGAACTGCGCGTGCTGCCCCTGGCCGAGCGCAACATGGCCCTCGGCCGGGGCAAGCGGTCCTGGATCCCGCTCGGCGTGCTGGCGGCGGCGATGGCGCTCGTCGCGGCCGGGGTGGTGCCGGTGGCCACCGCCTTCTTCGGTGCGGTCGTCGCCATGTTCGTCTTCCGCGTGATGACCACGCGCGAGGCCTATGACGCCGTGGACTGGCCCGTGGTCGTGCTGCTCGCCGCCCTTATTCCCGTCAGCGGCGCCATCCAGCACACGGGCGGCACGGACCTCCTGGCGGGCTGGCTCACGGGGGCGGTGCAGGGCCTGCCGGGGATCGCGGCGCTCGCCGTGACGATGCTGCTCGCCATGGCCGTCACGCCCTTCCTCAACAATGCAGCCACCGTCCTCGTCATGGGCCCGATCGCGGCGACGCTGGCGAGCAAGCTCGGCCTCAGCCCCGATCCCTTCCTCATGGCCGTCGCGCTCGGCGCGGCCTGCGACTTCCTCACCCCCATTGGCCACCAGTGCAACACGCTGGTGATGGGCCCCGGTGGCTACCGCTTCGGAGACTACGCCCGCCTCGGCCTGCCGCTCTCGGTCCTCGTCGTCGTGGTCGGCGTACCGCTCATCGCCTGGGTCTGGCCGCTGGCGGCCGGCTAGGGACGGCGCAGCAGGAACGCCACCCCGTCCCAAAGGGCGAAGGGCGCCTCCCCCGCGACCTCCAGCCGCCACCCGCCCACCGCCGCCCAGCGCGCCGCATCCGCCCGGTCCAGCGCCGGGTTCCCGCGATAGGAGAGGTTAAGGATCGCGAGGCCGCCGCCGGGGCGGAGGATGCGCGCGGCGTCCCGCAGGTGCCGCTCCGCCAGCCCGCCCCCGGCCTGGACGAGATAGGGAAAGCTGTCCACCGCCAGCACGAGGTCGAAGCCCCCGTCCGGCAGCCCGTCCAGCCCCGTGCCCTGGGTGGTGGCGAAGCGCAGCCCCGGCGAGGCCCCGTGCCGCCGCGCCGCCTCCGCGACCATGGCGGGCGAGACGTCCAGCCCCAGCACGGAGCGGCAGAGCGGGGCGAGCGCCGCCGAGATGCGCCCTATCCCGCAGCCGAGGTCCAGCACGTCCCGCCCGGGGCCGACCAGCCCGCGGGCGCGCAGCCACTCCACGATTTCGCCCGTCGCGGCCGAGAGGATGGCCGGGTCGCCGAGGGAGTAGGCCGCGACGCTCGCCTCGGGCGCGCGGGCCACGGCGCGGTCGAACAGCGCCGCGATCGCCGCCACCGCCGCTTCGGGCGAAGCGCCGGAGGCCTCGTGGTCCACCCCGACCTCGCTCAGCATCGCCGCCATATCCTCCAGCGCTTCGCGCCGGGAGAGGAGGAGTGCCTCCAGCCGCTGCCAGCGCGGGTTGCCCGGATCGCGCCGCGCCTCCACCGCCCGCGCGGCCTCCGCGGGCGAGGCGCCGCCCAGCAGCAGGCGCGCGAGCGCCACCTCCGGAGAGAGGCGGCCCTTCAGGCACAGAGCCACCGGGTCGCTCACGCCGCTCATCCCGGGGGCAGGAGGCGGCGGCCGGCATTCATCCGGTCCGCCGCGCCCCAGGCGTATTTGTAGGCCTCGCCCCCGCGCAGGAAGTGCAACTCTCGCCGCCCCTCGGCGAGCGCCGCCTCCGCGACATGGCCGAGCAGGATCGTCCCCGGGCTCTCGAAGGCCCGCGCCTCGTCGAAGCCGCTGAGGTAGAACACCAGCCGGTCCGGCCCCGCCGCCATGGCGTGATAGACGGCGGCCAGCTCCCCCCCGATCCGCAGGGCCCAGAGCCGGAGCGCGCCCGCCTCAAAGAGAAGAGGCAGCGCCTCGCGGTGGAAGGCGAGCACGCGGGGGTCGGCCAGCACACCGCCTTCCTCGCCGCGCCGCGTCCAGCGCGCGCTGTGCATCCCGACCAGCGCCTCCCAGAAGGGCAGCACCTCCTGGGCCGTCGCGAGATGCGCGCTCCATCCCCCCGCGCGATCCGCGCGGTGGCGGGACATGCGGAGCTTCCTCAGCGTGCCCGAGGGTACGGCCCCGCGCAGTTCCTCCCCGGGGAGATGGAGGACGGGACAGGGCTCCCCCACCCAGCCCTCCTCACACCATCCGGGCGGCGGCGCGGCATCGCGCAGGGCGGCGCAGGGCGGCAGGTCCGGCAGGTCGCAGAGGGCCACCCCGTCGCGCGCCGCGCCCTCCAGCACGGCCGCCAGCAGCGCGCCCGCCAGCCCTTCCGGCGCCGAGGGGTCGAGCAGCCCGTCGTGGTAATCGGTGATGCCTACGCCCATGGGCAGCAGCTTCCGCACCCCGCCCTCGTCTAGGAGATAGAGTGGCAGCAGCCCCAGCAGCCGCCCGCCATCCCGCGCCACGGCGACGCGCGGCATCCCCGAGCCGAAGGCGCCCCACCAGGGCAGCAGCCAGGCCGGGGAGGCGAAGGGCATCGCCCCGCCCGGAACCGCCGAGGCGCGGCGCCACAGCGCCTCCCACTCCCCGTGCAGCGCGGCCAGGCCCGCATCCTCGATGACGAGCTCCAGCCTCATGCCGAGACCAGCCGATGGTAGAGGGCGATGTAGTCCCGCGCCATGCGGCTGAGCGAGAAGCGCTTCCTCGCCACGCGCCGGATCTCCGCGTGATCCAGCTCGCCCACGCGCGCGATCGCCGCCGCCATTTCCGCCGCGTCGCGCACGAGGAATCCCGTGCGACCGTGCTCCACCACCTCGGGCAGCGCGCCCGAGGCGAAGGCGATCACCGGCGTGCCGCAGGCGGCCGCCTCCATGGCGACGAGCGAGCTGGTCTCGGGCGCCGTGCTCGGCACGAGGAGGCAGCGCGCCGCCGCCAGCAGCCGGCGCTTGCGCGCGAAGCCCAGCGGCCCGAGGAAGCGGCGCCGGCGGTCCAGCAGCGGGCGCACCCGCTCGGCGTAGAAGCGCTCATGCGCCTCGTAGGGGAAGACCTCGCCGCCGATCAGCAGGGATACATCCGCCGCCCGCGCCGCCTCCAGCGCGTGGTGCTGGCCCTTCTCCTCGCAGATGCGGCCGAGCGTCAGCACGAAGCCGCGGCGGGCATGGCGTGCGCGCGCCAGCTCCTCCACGGGAACGCCGTTGGGCACGGGCGGCAGCAGCCCCTCCGCGCGCCCCGCCAGCACCGCGTGCTGAGAGGCCGAGACGGCGTGCAGCCAGGTCCCCGGGCGCGGCGGGTGCAGCGCGCAGAGCGGATACCAGGAGGGCGGCAGGTGCAGCGTCGCGAGGACGGGAGGGCCGGGCGGGGGGAGATAGGCGTGGAAATCGATGCCGTGGAGGTGGATGACATCCGCGCTGCCTTCCCGCAGCACGCCCGCGATCGCGCGCGCCGTCGCCTCCTGCGCCCGCCGGTGCGCGGCCTCGTCCAGCACGCCGCACGGGCGCGGCACGGCGCGCAGCTCCCCCGCCACGTAGGACCCTTCCTGCGCCACCACGATCGAGCGGTGCCCCGCCGCCACCAGCGCGCGGTCCATGGCCGAGAGCACCTGCTCCGCCCCACCCACCGCATCGGGCCCCACGGGGGCGAGGGGATAGGCGACCGAGAGCACGGAGAGCGGCCTCATGCCCTCCGCGCCTCCGCGGCCAGGGCGCGCCACCGCGCGCCGTTCATGCCCCAGCCATAGCGCTCGTAAAGAAGCGTGCCGGGATGGGGCGGCGCGGCGAAATCGTAGTCCGGCGCGGGGCGAAAGGACTCCTGCTCCACCGGAAACTGGGAGAGCGTCGCCGCCTGGCTGGCGAAGGCCGCGATCATCGCGCGCTTGCGGGCGCGCTCCTCCTCGTCGAGATGCAGCACGACGGGATCGGGGCCGCCGGGCAGGAAGCGCCCAACCAACCATCCCTCCGGCCCCGCGTGGTAGAAGGGCATCTCAATCAGCGCGGGCGCGTCCCCGCCGAGCAGGCCAGCGGCCGCGCGAACGCAGAAGGCGGTGGCGTCGTGGTCGGGATGCCCGCCCTCATAGGGATGGGTGAGCACGGCGCGCGCGCCGTGCCGCCGCAGCGCCCCGGCCAGATCGCGCGCGATCGCAGCCATGCCGAGCGAGGCGCCCTGGTCTGCCACGCCCAGCACCAACCGCGCCGCGCGCACGCCGCCGGCCGCGAGCGCCGCCTCCAGCTCCCGCTCCCGCGCCGCCGCGTAACTCTCCGCACTGCCGAAGCCGGCCGCCCGCGCATCCGCGAGGTTGCGCGGCGCGCCGTCCGTGATCTGGATGATCAGCAGGCGGCGGAACAGCGGCATTACCGCGCCCGCGCCGAGCGTCTCGTCATCCGGGTGCGCGACGACGAGGGCGACGGGCTCCTCCACTGCCTCGCGCTGCGCGATGCGATGGAGGGGGTCCGCCGCGCTCAGACCGGCGGCCCCTTGCTCTCGTCCCACGGCGCGACGCCGCCGCCTTCCGCGTCCCCCGGCGCGCGTGCGGGATAGACGGCGCCGTAGAAATTCTGGTTCCGCGCCGCACGGCGGCAGACGAAGACCTCTGGCTCTGGCTCCGCCTCGATGCGGAAGCCCGCCGAGCGCAGCATCGCTGCCGAGCAGGCGCGGTTCGGCGCCCACCAGTTGGTGAAGTCGTCGGAATAGGCGTGCTCGATGAAGTGCATCTTCGGCCAGCCCGGATCGTCGAAGATCTCGGTCTCGCTGAAGGAATAGTTCGGCGCGACGGGCACCACGCGATCGCTGCCGCGCTGCATCGACTGGAACAGCAGCAGGTCGCCCGCGACATGCTCGTAGATGAGGTCGAGCGCGAGGAGCGGGTGGCGGAGGTGGTAGAGCACCCCCATGAACACCACCACGTCGAACCGCTCGCCGAGCTGCCCGACATCGTAGACGGAGAGCCGCCGGAACTCGATGTCGAGCCCCTCCACCTCCGCCGCGAAGCGCGCCTGGGCGAGGTAGTCCTCGTCGAAATCAACGCCCAGCACGCGCGAGGCGCCGCGGCGCTTCATCTCCATTGAGTAGAAGCCGCCGTTGCAGCCGATATCGAGCACGGTCTTCCCCGTGAGATCGGCCGGCAGCGCATGGGCGAAGCCGCGGAACTTGCTTGCGGGATAGTCGCCTAGAAAATGCCCGGGAGCCGTCCGCACGCCGCGGAGGTCCAGGTTGTGGAACCATGGCCCCAGCTCGGCAGCGCGCGCCGCGATCCGCTCGGGGGTCCAGGTATCGATTTCGCTCAAGCCCTCTCTCCCGCCGTGTCCCGGCCCATTTCCGGCACATCCAGCAGGCGGGACGCGTCGCGGTAGCCGTTCAACGTGCCGGTATCAACATAGCTGCTTCCCGCGCGCACACCCCAGGCCTCGTTGCCCCGGTCGATCCAGGCGTTGACGAGCGTGCCGATATACTCGTCCTGCCGCTCCCGCGCCTCCCACAGCGCGTGCAGCGCGTGCAGCACCGCGCCCGGCATCTTGAAGGCGCCCCACACCCAGCGGGAAGACGCATCCGGGCGCTTCACCTGCACCTCGCGCACGCGCCCCTCCGCATCCGTGTCCACGGCATCGAACAGCTCGGGATGCCCCACGGGGAAGAGGAGGAAGCTCAGCCGGTCGTCCGGCAGGCGGCGAAGCGCGTCGGCGGGGAACCACACGGTGTCGGGCAGGCCGACCAGCACGCACTCGTCGGGCGTGACGAAGGGCACGGCGTGGAAGATCGCGTCGCAGAGGCCGGAGGCGCGCTCCTGCACGGCATAGGCGATATCCGCGCTGGCGTAGCGCGCGCCGTAGTAGCGCAGGATGTCCGACTTCAGTGGCGAGATGACAAAAAGGATGCGGTCAGCGCCGCCGAGTACCATGCGCTCGATGAGGTGCTCGCTCACCGCGCGCGGCCGCTCCACGCCGTTCTCGTCCACGCGGCTACCGACGGGCAGCAACTCCTTCGAGAAGGCGAGCGGCTGGATGCGCGTCCCCTGCCCCGCTGCCGGCACGATGCCCCATACTCTTCTCATCGGGCCCTTTTCATCCTATCCGTTCGCGCCCGATGCGGGGGAGAGGGCGGGTGAGGCAGCCGCCTCGATCGCCGCCACCATCTCCCGCGCGCGGCGCGCGGCCGTGTGCTCGGCCAGGCAGCGCTCGCGCCCTCGCCGCGCGATGGCCGCGATCTCCGTCTCCGGCAGGTCGATCGCCGCCAATGCCTCCTGCGTCGTGCGCGCGAGCAGGATCTCGCGCCCCGGCTCGAAGAAGGCATCCAGCCCTTCCCAGGCGTCCGACAGGATCGCGACGCCACAGGCCGCCGCCTCGAAGAGCCGGCCCGAGGGGCACCAGCCCGAGCGCGCCATCGCCTCCCGCGTCACGTTCAGCGTCAGGCGCGAGGCGGCGTAGAAGGCGGGGTGCTCGGGCGGGGGCAGGTGGCGCACGAACCAGGTGTTCGCCGTCCAGGGGAAACTCTTCGGGTACTGCGCGCCGCCGATGACGAAGCGCAGATCCGGCCGGCGCCGCGCGGGCTCGATGAACAGCCGCTCCAGCATCTCCTGCCGGTCCTCGGCATAGGTGCCAAGATAGGAGAGCGCCGCCTCGAAGCGCGGCTCCGGCGCGGCGGGGCAGTGGATCGCCGAATCGGCTGAGCCGTAGAGCGGCGCCACGCGCCGCGCGCCCAGACGCTCCCGCAGCGCGTCCAGCGCGCCGCCGCCGGTATAGGAGAGGACGAGGTCGAAGCCGCCCAGCCCTTCCGGTCCGATATAACCCACGGGCTCGCCCGCCGAGAGCCGCGCGAGGGTGACGGGCGTATCCAGGTCGTAGAAGACGCGCAGCGCGCGGCCGTCCATTACCAGCGCCGTCGCCTCCGCGGCGTCGGGGCAGTAGGAGGTGACCATCCCCGCATCGGCCTCCGCCAGCGCGCGCCGCGCCCGGCCGCTCACCTCCCCCCAGTCGCGGTAGAGCACCAGCTCGCCGCCCTCGGGAAGCGCGTGCAGGTCGCGGTTCTCGGCGTAGTAGGGAACGTCGCGCTCGAAGAAGGTCACGCGGTGGCCGTCCGCGATCAGCGCGGAGATCAGCGCGCGCCACAGCGCCGCATGCCCGTTCCCCCAGGAGGAGGACACCGCGAGCCCGAAGACGACGAGCCTCATGCGGATGGCTGGGCCGTGCTGTGTCCCCTGTCGTCGGCGGCGGGGCTGGCGTGCATCAGTGACGTCCGGAAATCCAGCCACAATCCTCAGCAGATGAGGCGCCCCATCAAGCGCCGCCGGCTTCACCATTTCGTAAGCGCGGGAGGCGAAGCATCGCACACACCTCCATCAGGTCGGCGGCGAGGATGATGCCGGGATCCTCCGGGACGGCATGCGGCACGCTGTCGGGCACGAGCACCACGCGCATTCCCGCGGCCCGCGCGGCGGCGACGCCGGGCGGGGAATCCTCCACAGCCACGCAGCGCGCGGGATCGGCGCCGAGCAGCGCCGCGGCGCGCAGGAAGGGCGCGGGATGCGGCTTGCCCAACGGCACGTCGTCGCGCGTCACCAGCGCGCCGATCGCGCCGAGCAGCCCCGCCCCGCCGAGCGCGGCCCGCGCCGTGCGACGCCCCGCCGATGTCGCCACCGCGCAGGGCAGGCCGTGCGCCGCGATCTCGGCCAGCAGCGCCTCTGCGCCGGGCTTGGCGCGTACCGGCGCCTCAAGCAGCCGGGCCTTGCGCGCGCGGTACTCGGCCAGCGCCTCCGGCCAGGGGAACCCCTCGCCGTAGCGGGCGCGCACGATCGCCCCGCGCTCGCGGCTCGAGATGCCGACGAGGCCCGCGTAGAAGGCGCTGTCCACGGCCACGCCGAAGCGCGCCATCGCCGCCTCGAAGGCCTCGCGATAGGCGCCCTCCGTGTCCAGCAGCGTGCCGTCCATGTCGAGCACGAGGGCGGCGGGGAGGCCGAAGGGCACCGGGGCCGTCCTCAGCCCGTCCGTCGCGTCGCCGAGCCGCACCGGCCCCCCTCTCCATGTCCGGCGCACATCATGGGGCCGAAGAGGCGGGGGCGCGAGGGGCGGCTAGGCCGCGCGTGCCCCCCGCGGCGGCGAGGAACGGGCGCCCCGCGCCGCCTCCCGCGATGGTGATCCGAGAACCCCGCCCCGCCGCGCCGTCAGGGCCCGCACGGGAGGGCCGGAAAACGGGTGTCGCCCGGCGCGCGCCGATTCGCTCCGGGTGTCCGGGATACGTTCCCCTACCTGACGGCGAGCCAGAGGAGGATGAGTGTGCCGAGAGCGATGCGGTAGAGGCCGAAGGGGGTGAAGCCGATGCGCGAGATGGAGGCGAGGAGGGCGCGGA
>JBHTFH010000021.1:0-74302 GCA_042666135.1 Roseomonas sp. GCM10028921
CAATAGACCCTCGGGGCCGCGGCACACGCCGGGCGACGAGGCGCGTCCCCGCCGGGACGCGGGAGACGGTGAAGCCGAAAGAACGCAAGCGGCGCGCTCCGGCGCGACCGCGCCGAACAGATGGGCTCGCCGGTTCCCCACTGATGGCATGATGTGGCGGCCAAGGTGCCGACCACGAAGGGAAGCATGACCCCGGCTGTAGGATGCACCACGACGCTTGACGGGCTGAGGCCCAATAGGAAAGCGCGTTCTTTCGGGAGAGGCAGAGGGGCCGAATGGCACGCTCGACGGTGTTGGAGTCCATCTCGATCCGGCCGTCGTCGAGGAACCGCTCGAGACCGTCTTGGTGGTTCAGGGCGTAGCGGATCGCCCCTGCCGTGGGCCTTCCGCCGGGTAGGCGCATCAGCTGCTGCTCGAGCTAGGCAAACAGGTAGAATGGGCCAAGGTGGCCCCACCGCGATGAGCGACCACGAGCCCCCTACCCCGCCGTCGGAGCTCCCTCCCCTCCCCGAAGGGCGACGGCTACCGGCAGCAGTACCCCAGATTGGGGCTTTCCGACGCGAGGCGCATGTGGCACCACTCTGTGCACCGACTGTGCCACACGCATCAGAGACGCCCAGAAAAACACAGAAAAATCAGCGGTTTTAGGTATGCGTTTGATGTCCCCTCCCGCCGGGAACACCAAATTTACAACCCATTGTTTCTTCCTGTTTCCTTGTTCCTCTGCCTGTCGCACCCAGTCGCGCCATACCTCTAGACTTTTATTTCTGTCGACTCCTACTGCACCACCGCGCGACCGGGTGCTTCACGCCCCATGTCCCGGCGCGCTTCCGCTGCTCGCACGCACGTCGTCCGCTCGCCCCAGTCAGGGCGGCTTTCCGACGCATGGATGATGATCTCGCCCCTCCTCGCGACACACGATGCAATCCGGAAAGGGATCCGGGACATCGGAGAGCAGGTTGCGGGCGACCCTGAAGTGGTTTGCCCGGTGACGGCGCGGTCGAGCGGATGGACCGCGCACCATCGAGGACGTCACGTGCGATAAGCCCATGCAGGACCAGCGTGGCCGCAGCGCGATAGACAGCCTCCGCAGCCTCAAGGTGCCACGGGATGAAGATCAGTGCGCTCAGCAAGGCATAGGAGAAGGGGAAGAGGAGCGCCGAGGCCACCAGGGCTGAGCGGCCTGTGAGGTTGCGGACCACATACCGGCCCGCGGAAAAGGCCGCGATGACGAACGTAACGCCGATCGTCTCGAGCCAGCGGCTTGGGAAAGCGTAATCCAGCCCGAAAACCACGGCAGCCAGGAAGTCAATGAGAAAGGGAAGGCTCGCCACCATCAGCCATCGCCGTCCCTAACCCTCCATGCCCGGTAGGAACAAAGCACCTGTGATGACCAGCATCAGGACAGCGGTGTAGACGATGAGGGTCGTGATGCTGAGGGCCAAGCGCTTGCTGCCTTCGTGAGAAGCATTGGTCCGAAGCCTGAACAGTACGTCTAGCGGTTGATCCGCCCGGTAGCCAATACATGCGTTGAAGTGCTAGCCGCGCCTCCCGCATGGGCTCGAGCCCTGTTCGCCGCAGCAGGCCTCTTTCATCGAGACGTGAGGCCTCCGCATCTCCAGGCATCCTTGTTCCGAGGCGTCGCTTGCAGGCCCCGGACTATGGCTCACAGATCCGACAGGCGGCCCGATGGCGCCAGAAGCGACCAGCGCCTCTCCCGAGCGCCGCTCAGCGTCCTCCCTCGGGCACGGTATCGGCCATGGTGGCGTTGCGGCGCCCCATCGGCTGCTCCGGTCCTGCGGTCGTGTCCTTCCCGGTCTGCCGCTCCATCTCGGCGTCCAGCTCCGCCCCGGCCAGCACGATGGCGGCCGACAGCCAGATCCAGGTCATGAAGCCGATCACCGCCCCGAGCGAGCCGTAGGTCTCATTGTAGCTGCCGAAATTGGTGACATAGAACGAGAAGGCCGCCGAGCCGATCAGCCAGGCGACCGCCGCGAAGGCTCCGCCCCAGCTCACCCAGCGCCACTTCGCGCTGTCGCGGCTCGGCCCGTACCGGAACAGGACGGCCAGCAGGACACCGATGGCGACGAGCAGCAGCGGCCAGCGCAGGAGCCGGAGCAGGAGGTCCACGGTGGGACCAAGCCCGACGAAGTCCAGGATGATCGGGAGCGCCACCACCGCACCCATGGCCAGCAGCACGAACAGGATCGCGCCGAGGGTGAAGGCGAGGGTGATGGCCGTGCGTTTGATGAAGCCGCGCTTCTCCGTTTCCTCATAGACGATGTTCAGGGCATCGAAGACAGCCTTGGTGGCCGCATTGGCGCTCCAGAGGGAGGCGGCGAGGCTGACCGCGAGCCCGAAGCCCAGCTTGCCGCTGCCCTGGGCCGCGACGCGGCGCACCTGTTCCTCGATGATTTCCATCCCGCCCCCCGGAACCACGCCCGAGAGCGCGGCGAGGTGCCCGGAGATGTCACCGGGATCGGCGAACAGGCCATAGAGCGAGACGAGGGCCGTCACGGCCGGGAACAGGGCGAGAAGCCCGTAGAAGGTGATGCCCGCCGCCTCGGTCAGCAGCCTGTCTTCCGAGATCTGCTGGAAGGTGCGCTTCAGGATGTCCCACCAGCCGGAAGCGGGTATCTGCGAGGGCGTGTCCGCGGAGCGCCCCTTGCCCTCCGCCCCCGGTGCCGCGGAATCCGTCCCGGCGGCCGTCCGGGGACGCGCGGACTCCCGGGTCGGCCTGCCTCCGGAAGCACTGCCGCGCTGGATGCCGGACAATATCAGGCCAGCGGCCGCGAAAGCGGCGGCACGGAGCGGGGCCGGCCATCTGTCTCTTGCCGCCATTGGTTCCTCGATCGCAGTGGGTCTTATCTTCCAGGCGCGGATCGGCAACTCATGCCGGAGAGGCCGGGATAACGGGTAGACGCGTCATTGATGCCGCCGCGGGCGTTGGGGTGGGCGCGGGCCGTTCTCATGGAATCCACAGCGTCCGCGCCTCCCCTGCCTGGCGGTGACGATGGCACCCGGGCATGGCCCCATAAGGCGAGGCCAACCGGGAATCAGGGCTGATAACACGTCACGTCGAGGCGAGTTTGGCGGCGACCGTCAGGGAATTTCGTTTCCATGCCACGGCTTGACCTCGTCGCGGCGGCGAGCCCCCATCTGGCCTGGAGCGCCCGGCAGGGAAGGACGGAACCATGCGTTTTCACATCAGCAACATGAACTGCGATGCTGCGCGAAGGGGGTGGCCGCCAGCATGCAGCAGGCCGACCCGCGCGCCAGGGCCGAGTTCGACCTCGAGCGGCACGAGGTGACCATCGGCGATGCCAGCGCCCCGGCGGAGAGGATCGCGAAGGCGATGCGCGACGCCGGCTGGAAAGTGGAGCCCCTGCCGGCGTGAGCGGCGCCCCCGCCGGTAGCCTCGCCCAGGGAGAGGGGCGCTCCTCGCCACCGGCCTGAGCGCCGCAAGGCCGGGGACAAGCCGGCCTGAGGCTGCGCCGGCCTGCCGAGCGGGCCGCGAAGGACCGGAGAGCCGGGGCGGCACGGGGCGGAGAGACGCCCCGCCCGCTCCTCCCTCAATCCGCGCGGATGCCCGCGCGCCGGATCACCGGCTCCAGTGTCCGCTTCTCCTCGGCAATTAGCGCGGCGAAGGCCTGGGGTCCCTGCCCGCCCAGGATCGTGCCCTGCTCCGCCAGCCTGCCCCCGACGGCCGGGTCCGCCAGGGCCGCCGCCACCCCCTCCGCTAACGCGGCAATGACGGGCTCCGGCGTGCCCGCCGGGGCGGCCATGCCGAAGGAGGTGCCGAAGGCGAAGCTCACCCCCGCCTCGTTCATGGTCGGGACATCCGGCAGTTGCGGCAGGTGCCTCTCCGTGGCCACGGCCAGCGGGCGCACGGCTCCCCCGCGGATATGGCCGAGGATGTTCGGCACGTTGTCGATCACCAGGTCGATATTGCCGGCGATGAGGTCCGTGATGGCCGGCGCCGCGCCGCGATAGGGGATGTGCTGGATGTCCGTGCCCGTTGCGCCCTTGAACAGTTCCAGCGCGAGGTGAAGGCTGCTGCCCGCCCCCGCCGACCCCGCGGTGAGCTGACCCGGCCGCTCCTTCGCCGCGGCCACCAGCGCGCCGACATTGCGCCAGGGCCTGGCATTGGTGACGCAGAGCACCTTCGGCGTCGTCGCCAACAGGGTGACCGGCGCGAAGGCGGCGTTCGTGTCATAGGGCATGGCGGGATAGATGAACTGATTGACCGCCAGCGGCCCCATGGAGGAGGCGAGCAGCGTGTAGCCGTCCGGCGCCGCCTTCGCGACGAGGTCGGCCCCGATGTTGCCGCCGGCCCCCGCGCGGTTGTCCACCACGAAGGGCTGGCCGAGCCGCGCCGCCAGGGATTGCGAGACCGAGCGCGCCAGCGCGTCCACCAGCCCGCCCGGCGGGAAGGGCACGATAACGCGCACGGGCTTGCTGGGCCAGCCTCCCTGGGCACTCGCGAGCCCCGGCGCGGCGAGGGCTAGGCCCGCGCCCAGCACGGTCCGGCGTGGGATGCGATGGCTCATGATGGACTGTCTCCTCCTTGTCCCTCCGGCGGCGGCGCGCCGTTCCTCCACCCTCAGGCGGCGTCGGACGCGCCGAGATAGGCGCGCCCCACCGCAGGATCGGCCGCCAGCGCAGCCGCGCTGCCACTGCCGACTACCTGCCCGCCCTCCAGCAGCAGGCCGCGATCCGCGATGGCCAGGCTTCGCCGCGCGTTCTGCTCCACCAGCAGGATGCCCGTGCCGGCCTCCCGGATGCGGGTGAGCGCGCGGAACAACTCGCCCGCCATCAGCGGGGACAGGCCGAGCGAGGGCTCGTCCAGCGCCAGGATGGAGGGGGCGGACATTAGCGCGCGCCCGATTGCCACCATCTGCTGCTCGCCGCCGCTCATCGTGCGCACGGCCTGTCCCATCCGCTCCGTCAGCCGGGGAAAGAGCGCGAGCACGCCTTCGAGCCGCGCCGCCTCCCCCTTCCGCGCGCGGGCGGGATGCGCGCCGAGCAGGAGATTCTCCCTCACCGTCAGCGCCCCGAAGACGCCGCGCCCCTCTGGCACGAGGGCGAGGCCTGCCTCCACGATGCGGTGCGCCGGCACTCCCGTGATGTCCCGCCCGTCCATGCCTACCCGCGCCCCCGGGAGCGGCCGCACGAGCCCGGCCAGCGCCTTCAGCAGCGTGCTCTTCCCCGCCCCGTTGGCGCCGAGCACCACCAGGATCTCCCCGGGCGAGACCGAGAGGGACACCCCGTCCAGCGCCCGGTGGCGCCCGTAGAGGACGGAGAGACCAGCCGCCTCAAGCATCCTCTTCTCCCAGATAGGCGGTGATCACGGCGCGGTCCGCCAAGACCTGCGCCGGCGGCCCATCCGCGATGAGGCGCCCCGCATTCATCACGACGCAGCGGTCGGCGAGGGCGCGGATCGCGTCCATCACGTGCTCCACCATCAGCACGGTGCAGCCCTCCTCGCGCAGCGAGGCGATGAGGTCGATCCCGCCGCGCAGCTCCGTCGGGTTCAGCCCGGCCAGCCACTCGTCGAGTAGCAGGAGGCGCGGCGAGAGCGCCAGGGCGCGCGCCAGTTCCAGGCGCTTGCCGTCGCCATAGGTGAGGACCGAGGCCGGCTGCCCATCCCTCCCGCCCAGCCCCACCCGCGCGAGCAGGGCCGAGGCGCGCTCCCGCGCCGCCTCGCCCCAGCAGGGCTCGCGCCCGAAGGCGAGCCCCGCGACGACGTTCTCCGCCAGCGACAGCCCGGGGAGCACGCGCACGAGCTGGAAGGTGCGCGCGATGCCGAGCCGCGCCAGCCGGTGCGCGGGCAGCCCGGCCACCTCCGCCCCGTCGAGCACGACCCGCCCGGCATCGGCCGCCAGCGCGCCGGAGATGAGGTTCAGCGCCGTCGTCTTGCCCGAGCCGTTCGGCCCCAGCAGGCCGAGGATCTCGCCGGACCTGACCGTGAAGCCGAGCCCGTCGACGGCGACGAGGCCGCCGAAGGCCTTGCGCAGCCCCTCCACCCGCAGCAGCGGCGTCGGCAGGGGGTGTGGCACCGCGCTCATGCCGCCCTCCGGCGCGCGAGCAGGCCCGAGACGCCCTGCGGCAGCACATAGACCACCAGCAGGAACACCATCCCGACCAGGATGGAGAAGTGGTTCGGGAAGCGCGCCGTCAGCACCTCGAAGAGCATGGCCAGGGGCACCACGCCCAGCAGCGGCGCCAGCAGCCCCTGCGTGCCGCCCAGCAGCGCCATGATGAGCACGGTGAAGGAGATGGAGGGGTTGAAGGCGATCGCCGGGTCCAGATAGGTCCAGCGCGGCGCCATCACCGCCCCGGTGAGCGCCATGAACACCGAGGAGAGCGCAAAGAGCGCCACCTTCGCCCGCGCCGTGTCGATGCCGACATGCCGCGCCACTGTCTCGTCCTCCCCGATCACGCGCAGCGCGAAGCCGAGGCGCGAGCGCTGCAGCCAGGTGCCGAGCAGCAGCAGCGCGGCGAAGAGCGCAAGCAATTGCCAGAGGATTTCCGCCTGCGTCACCTCGACGAAGACGTAGCGCCCCATGCTGCGGGTGACATTCACCTCGAACCAGGTGACGAGCTGCCGGATCAGCTCCGCGAGCCCGAAGGTGAAGACGACGAAGTACACGCCCGAGAGCCGAAGCGTGGCGAAGCCCACCAGCAGCGACATCACCGCCCCGATCACGCCCGCCACCAGCAGCACCAGCGGCCAGGGCAGCGCCTCGCCCAGCACCGCCACCGCATAGGCGCCGATGCCGAAGAAGGCGGCGGTGGCGAGGGAAACGTAGCGCGTCGGCCCGCTGAACATCGCCCAGGCCGTCGCGAGCACCGCGTACTGCGCGACATTGATCGCGAGGGCGAGCCAGAAGCCCGTGTCGATAAGGGGCAAGGCGCCGACGAGCGCGATGCCAAAGAGGGAGAGGGCCAGCCCCGCCTTGCTCATCGCGCGGCCACCCCGAACAGCCCGGCCGGCCGCGCGATCAGGATCAGGAGGAACAGCCCGTAGGTCGCTGCCAGGGTCAGCCCGGGGTCCACGAAGCTCGCCACCAGCGTCTCCGCCATGCCCAGCAGCAGCCCCGCCACGAGACAGCCCATCAGGTTACCTACGCCGCCCATGATGACGACGACCAGCGCCTTCATGGTGAAGACCACGCCCATCGCCGCGTTGAAGGTGAGGAAGGTGGAGACGAGCAGGCCGCCCGCCGAAACGACCGCCCCGCCCAGCGCAAAGGCGAGCGCGGCCGTCGCCGCCATGTCGATCCCCACCAGTGGCGCCGCGGCCGGGTTGACAGCCACCGCCCGCACCGCCGTGCCGATGCGCGTATGGGTCAGCGCCCACCAGAGCCCGCCGCCGATCGCCGCGGCGAAGCCGACCGCGACCAGCCGGTTCGCCGTAACCGTCGCGCCCAGCAACTCCACCGGCACGGACAGGTAGGTATAGGACTGGTACGCCCCGCCGAAGAGCGCCAGCATCACCCCCTGCACCACGAAGAGCAGCCCGAAGGTGGCGAGGATGCTGTCCGTCTCCAGCGCCCCCACGTCCCGCGCCCGCCGCACCAGCGGCGTGAGGAAGACGCGGTACAGCGCCCAGTTCGCCAAGAAGGCCAGGGGCATCACCAGCAGCAGCCCCAGCAACGGGCTGACGCCGAGGCCGGTGAAGAGCCAGAGCGCGGCGAAGGCCGCCGCCACCACGAACTCGCCATAGGCGAGGTTCATGATCCGGGCGACGCCGTATTGCAGCGTCAGCCCGATCGCCACCAGGGCGTACATCCCCCCCAGCACGAGCCCGGTGACGAGGGTGGCGGAGACGGCCTCCATCGGCGCGCCCCTCCCCTCAGGCCGCGCGCCAAGCGGGCTTGGGAAGGACCGCCTGCTTCGCGCCCTCCTTGTTCACCGGCACCAGCCCGTGGAACTCGCCGCCCTGCCACTGGCCGACCTGCCAGATGTCGGTCAGCAGGTTATTCTGCAGCTTCACCGTGCCGAGCACCGTCTCGAAGCTGCCGGTCTGCAGCTCGCGGATTACCGCCGCGCGGTCGATGCGCCCGGTGCGCTCGATTGCCTGGCCCAGCATTTCCAGCCCCGCGAAAGTGATGGCCGAGGCCCAGCGGTCCGGCTCCTTGCCGGCCGACGCGACGTGCCGGCGCAGGTAGTCCTGGAAGCGCTGGCTGGAGCCGTCCACGCCGCCCGTGCCCATCACGCCCTCGGTGTTCGCGCCGAAGCGCTGCTTGTAGAGCGGGAAGGCGGTGCCGACGCCGGTGTAGAAGACCTTCGGGTTGAAGTTTGAGACCCGCGCCTGCTCGGTCAGCGCCAGGGTGTCCGGCGGGTAGGAGCAGGCGACGAACACCTCCGGGTTGCCGCGCGCGACCTCGGCCAGGATCGGCGCCATGTCCTGCGTGCCCACGGGATAGGCGCGGTCGTAGACGAGCCGGAAGCCCGCCTTCTGGAGGGCGGGGCGCATGCCGTTCGCGAGCTCAATCCCGAAGCCGTCGGAGATGGAAACGAGCGCCACCGTATCCCCGATCCGCCCCCCCTGCCGCAGCGGCCCGAGCACCTCGGCGAGACCGGCCCCGGCGCCCTGGCCCGTGCCGAGCATCCAGAAGGAATTGGTCCAGCGCCGCCCCAGTTCCGGCGCGCGGTCCGTCACGGCGGTGGTGGCGATCTGCGGGTAGCCTGCGCGGTTGAGGATGGGCGCGACCGCGAGGTTCAGCGCGGTGCCGTAGGGCGAGAGGACGAAGTCCACCTTATCCTGGTTCACCAGCCGCTCCACCGCGCGCACAGCATCCTCGGAGACGCTGCGGTCGTCGTACTCGGTCACCTGAACCGGCACGCGGCTGCCGCCCAGGCGCAGGCCGCCGGCGGCGTTCACCTCCTTCACCCACATCTCGTAGTTCGGGATGGCGGTGATGGAGGCGCCGCCCGCATTCGCGCCGGTCTTGGAGATGGCGTAGCCGATCCGCAGGGCGGCAGGCGCGCCCTGAGCATGGACGGAGGGCGCCGCCAGGACCGCTGCGGTGGCGCCGAGCGCGGCCCGGCGGGTGATGGTACCGTTCATTTCCTGTGTTTCCTCCTTTACTGGCGTCGTATCGTTCAATGCGCGCCTGGCGTGGCGGAGGGCGGCGTCTTGGCGGCGGGTGGGAAGGGGTAGTGACCCGGCTGCGTCTCCACCGTGATCCAGCGCAGCTCGGTGAACTCCGCGATTCCCGCGCGCCCGCCGAAGCGGCCGTAGCCGCTCGCCTTGGTGCCGCCGAAGGGCATTTGCGCCTCGTCATGCACGGTGGGACCGTTGACGTGGCAAATGCCGCTCTCGATCCGCTGAGCCAGCGCGATGCCTCGCGCCACGTCCCGCGTGAAGATCGCAGCCGAGAGGCCGTACTCCGTGTCGTTCGCCACGCGCACCGCCTCCTCCGCATCCGCCACGCGGATCATGGCAACAACGGGGCCGAAGGATTCCTCGGCGTAGAGGGCCATGTCGGGCGTCACACGGTCCACGATGGAGGCGGGCATGATCGTGCCGCGCCGCTCCCCGCCGCCGAGCAGGGTGGCACCCTTGGATGTCGCGTCCTCGATCAGCTGCTCCACCTTCCTCGCCGAGGCCTCGTCCACGACCGAGCCGAGGAACACCGTCCCCGTTCGCGGGTCGCCCACCGGCAGCGTCGCCACGAATTCGGCCAAGCGCCTTGCAAACTCGTCGGCCACGCTCTCCACCACCACCAGCCGCTCGGTAGACATGCAGATCTGGCCCTGGTTCATGAAGGCACCGAAGGCGGCGGCCTTCACGGCCTCGTCCAGGTCCGCATCTTCCAGCACGAGCATTGGCGCCTTGCCGCCGAGTTCCAGAAGCACGGGCTTGAGATGCCTCGCCGCGTGCATGGCCACGATGCGGCCGACCTTGGTGGAGCCGGTGAAGTTGATCCGCCGCACCGCCTTGTGCGCGATCATCGCCTCCACCACCGCGGGCGCGTCCTCGGCGGAATGCGTCACCACGTTCACAACCCCCGGCGGCACGCCGCCCTCGCGCAGGGCCTGGGCGATGAGGCTGTGCGTGCCGGGGCAGGTCTCGCTCGCCTTCAGCACCACCGTGTTGCCGCAGGCGAGCGGCAGGGCGAGCGCGCGCACGCCGAGGATCACCGGCGCGTTCCAAGGCGCCATGCCGAGCACGACGCCGACCGGCGCGCGGATAGACATGGCGAGGCAGCCCGGCTTGTCCGAGGGGATCACCTCGCCCGTGGTCTGCGTCGTCATCGCCGCGGCCTCGCGCAGCATGCCGGCGGCCAGATGCACGTTGAACCCGGCCCAACCCGCCGTCGCGCCGATCTCCTCGGCCATCATGCGGATGAGGTCAGGCGCCTTGGCGGCGAGCGCGTCGGCGGCCTTGAGGAGGATGGCGCGGCGGGCATTGGGGCCGAGGGCCGACCAGGCCGGGAAGGCCGCGGCCGCCGCGTCGCAGGCCGCCTCCGCATCTGCCACCGTGGCCGCGGCGGCACGGGTAGCGACGTCGCCCGTCACGGGATTGCGGCGCTCGAAAGTGGCGGCGCCGGTCGCGGGGCGGTCGCGCTCGCCGATGATGAGCGGTACGTCAAGCATTCTTGTTCCTCTCGTCAGTGCTTGTCGTAGAGCGAGGCCACGGCGCTATCGAGCGCGACCTCCACGAGGAATGGGCCGCGCGCCGCCATGGCCTCGGCCAGCGCGGCGTCGAGTTCCTCCGGCGTTGCCACGGCGCGGCCGGGACAGCCCATGCCGCGCGAGAGGGAGACGAAGTCGATCCCCGGCAATTCGATCCCCGGCGCGTCCCGCACCTGCAGCACGCGGGAGAAGGAGCGCATGGCGCCGTAGCCCGAGTTGTTCAGCACGATCACGGCGAGAGGCAGCCCCTCCTGCACCGCCGTCCAGAGCGCCTGGGGCGAGTACATGAAGGAGCCGTCGCCGATGAGGCAGACCACCCGCCGCCCGGGGCTGGCGAGCGCCACGCCCACCGCCGCCGGCAGCCCGTAGCCGAGGCCCCCGCTCGCCATGGTGAGGAAGCCGCCCCAGCGCCGGATCGGCATCTGCTGTTGCATCGCCGGGCGGTGGGAAGGCGCCTCCTCCACGAGGACCGCGTCCTCCGGCATGGCGGCGTGCAGGCGGTGCAGGGCGTAGGGAGCGCTGACCGGCGTGCCTGCCTCTGGCTTGGGCGGGCGCGGGCGCGGCGCCGGCAGGGAGCGTGCGCCCTCCGCTAGCCGCGCCGCGAGGGCGGGGATGCCGAGGCGCAGGCTGCCGAGGATGGCGGTGCCCGCCGGGGCCGAGGAGGCGGCCTCCGCATCCGTCGTCATCTGGAAGATCGGGATTCCCTGATGGAACAGCGCGCAGTCCCCGGGCACGTGGAACGTGAAAACGGGGGCGCCGATCACCAGGACGAGGTCGTGGGAGATCAGCGCATCCGACACTGCCTGGGGCGCGGCGGGGAGGTGGCCCGCGAAGAGCGTGTGATCCTCGGGGAAGGAGAGGCGCGAGGAGAAGGGGCTGGCCAGCACCGGCGCGCCGATCCGCTCCGCCAGCGCGACAAGGGCGGGGCCGGCGCCCTCGGAATCCACCTCCGGCCCGACCACCAGCACGGGGCGCCGCGCACCGGCAATGGCCCGCGCGGCCTCCTCCAGCGCCGCGGGATCGGGCGAGGCGTCAGGATACCAGGTGCGCGGGAGCACGGGCTGGCAGGGGGCCGACCAGTCGTCGGAGGGGATGGAGACGAAGGTGGGGCCGTAGGGGCGCTGGGTCGCGATGCGATGCGCCCGGGCGATGGCGGCGGGCACGTCCTCCGCCCGCGCGGGCTCGATGCTGAACTTCACATAGGGCTTCGGAAACTGCGCCGCGTCGGTCGCGCCGAGGAAGGGCAGGTTGGGCAGGAGGGAGCGCGTCTGCTGCCCCGCCGTCACCACCAGCGGCGCGCCGTTGCGATAGGCGGTGAAGAGGTTGCCCAGCGCGTGCCCCACCCCGGCGGCGGAGTGCAGGTTCACGAAGGCGCAGCGCCCGGTGGCGCGGGCATAGCCGTCCGCCATGCCGAGCACGCTCGCCTCCTGAAGCCCGAGGACGTAACGGAAATCACCGGGCCAGCGGTCGAGGAAGGCGAGCTCCGTCGATCCGGGGTTGCCGAAAACCGTGGTCATGTCCAGCGCGCGCAGCAGTTCCAGCGTCGCCTCGCGCACGGTGGTACGCGCGCGCACCGAGGTGCGGGTTGTCGTTGCGTCCATTAGGTCTCGTCCGTGTCCAGCCCCGCGATCAGGCGGCGGAGCGTGTCGAGGAAGGCGGCGCGGTTTCCCGCGCCCACCAGCCGGTCAAGGGCCGCGTCATGGGCGGCGGCATGGGCCGTCAGGGCCGCGAGCGCCGCCTCCCCGGCCGGGGTGAGGGTGAGGGCGTAGCTGCGGCGGTCGGCGGAGGCGCGGTCCCGCCGCAGCAGGCCGCGCCGCTCCAGTTCCGCGAGCTTGGGGGTGAGGGTAGACTTGTCCCGCCCGATCGCGGCGCCGAGGGCGGTTTGGGACAGGCCCGGATTGTTGTGGATGATGACGAGCGCGGCGAAATGGCCAGGCTTCAGGCCGGAATCGCCACTGCGCCGGGCAAAGGCTGCGAAGGAGGCCTCCTGCGCCAGGCGGAGGTGGAAACCAAGCGTGTTCTCCAGCAACCCGAGCCGCAGAGGGCCCCACCCCCCATGCAGGAGGCGCAGCGTCGGCCCTTCCCCGTCCCGGGGCTCCGCTTGCCCGGCCGCGCGCGACGGCCTCGCCCGCGATGGCTGCGCCATGGGGCCGCTCCTCCTCTCGGCGCGTCGTGGATCGCGCGCCTCTTGAGGTCAATCGTAGGAGATCAAACTATCTGCATGCAAGCGCGATCCGCATGGCGCCGGAGGGCTGGCGAAACGCAGCCCCGCGGGTAGGGCCGGCCCGCAAGCCTGCGGGCCAGCATCGCGCCGTTTCAGGAGCGGGGCGTCATCCCTCAGCCAGGGCGAGCAGCTGCCGGTGGACCTCGGGCCAGACCTCGGGATTCACCAGCCTCGGCGGCGTCCCGCCCCGGAGCAGGGCGATGATCTGCTCCGCGCCCCAGGCGGCGACGTTCCGGCGGGCCTCGCGCGACACGCCGGCCGTGTGAAAGGTGGCGACGACGTTGTCCATCCGCAGGAGCGGGGAATCGAGCGGCGGCGGCTCCGGCTCCCACACGTCGAGCCCGGCGCCGCCGAGATGGCCGGAGGCGAGAGCCTCGGCGAGCGCCGCCTCGTCATGGATGCCGCCGCGCGCGGTGGTGACGAAGAGCGCCCCTGGCTTCATCGTGGCGAAGGCCTCCGCACCGAACATGCCGCGCGTTGTCGCGTCCAGCGGGCAGTGGAGGGAGACGATGTCCGACTGCGCGAGCAGCGTCGCCATCTCCACCGCCTCCGCGCCGCGCTCCGCGATCGTGGCCTGCGGCAGGAAGGGATCGACGGCGAGGACGCGCATGCCGAAGCCCTGCGCCATCCGCGCGACGAGTCTTCCCGTCTGCCCGAGGCCGACGATGCCGAGGGTGGAGCCGCTCACCTCGTGCCCCATCAGCGCCTCGCGCGGGAAGCCGCGCTCGGTCCGCAGCCGGCGGTCGGACAGGGCGATCTTCCGCGCCACGGCGAGCATGAGGCCGATCGCCATCTCCGCCACCGAGAGGGCATTGGCCCCGATCTGGTTCACCACAGCCACCCCGGCCCGCGTGCAGGCGCCGACATCGATCGTGTCGTGCCCCGCGCCGTTGGATGAGATGACGAGGAGGTTCGGGAAGTCCCGCAGGAACTCGTCCGTGACGAACCAGCGCCGGGGCAGCTCGTTCCGCGCGGGCGAGACATGGAAGACATGGGCGCGCCCCACCATCTCCAGGAGCGCGCTCTCCGGCCCGCCGAGATCGCCGACCTCCAGCCGGACCTCCGGCTCGGCCCGGAGCCGCTCGTCGAAGACCGGGTTGATGGGCAGGTTGAAACGGCAGACATGTCTGATCGCCATCGTTCTCGGCATCCCTCCCGCGACGGGCCGGCGCGCGCCGTCCCCTGCCCTCTTATCGGAGCCGGTCATCCCCGCGGCAAGCGCGCCCGCGCCGGGCGGCTCGCTTGACCCCGGGGCGGAACTGCCGGATGTCGGCGAAGCCGATGGAAGGGAGGGCGCCGTGTCCGATCAAGCGATCAGGCTGACCGAGCTGGCCCATGGCGGCGGCTGCGGCTGCAAGCTCGCCCCCTCCGTCCTGCAGAGCCTCCTGGCGGACCAGCCTGTCACCGGTCCCTTTGCCAACCTGCTCGTGGGCGCCGAGACGGCCGACGACGCCGCCGTGTGGAGGGTGGACGACAACCTCGCCGTCATCGCCACCACGGACTTCTTCATGCCGATGGTTGACGATCCCCGCGACTTCGGTCGCATCGCCGCCACCAACGCCATTTCCGACATCTACGCGATGGGCGGCAAGCCGGTGATGGCGCTCGCCATTCTCGGCATCCCCGTCAGCAAGCTCGCGCCGGAAACCGTTCGACAGATCCTCCAGGGCGGCGCCTCCGTCTGCGCGGAGGCGGGCATCCCCGTGGCCGGCGGGCACTCGATCGACTCGCCCGAGCCGATCTACGGCCTCGCCGTGATCGGCCTCGGCCATCCTGACCGCATCCGGCGCAACACCGGCGCGCGGCCGGGCGACGCGCTGATCCTGACAAAGGGGATCGGAGTTGGCGTCTACTCCGCCGCCATCAAGCGCGGCGCCCTGCCCCCGAGCGCCTATGAGGAAATGATCGCCTCCACCACGCTGCTGAACCGCGTCGGCGCGGAGCTGGCCGCCGATCCCGCGGTGCACGGGATCACCGACATCACCGGCTTCGGCCTGCTCGGCCACGCGTTGGAAATGGCGCGGGGATCGGGACTGACCCTGAACATCGAGGGCGCCACCGTGCCGCTGCTCACGCGGGCCGCCCCCCTCGCGCGCGAAGGCTTCGTCACCGGTGCCTCGCACCGCAACTGGGACAGTTACGCCGGCGGGGTGGAGCTTCCCGAGAGCCTGCCCGACTGGCAGCGCGCGCTGCTGACCGACCCGCAGACCTCGGGCGGCTTGCTGATCGCCTGCGCGCCCGAGGCGGCCGAGGGGCTGGTGGAGCGGATCCGGGCGGCGGGCTACCCGCTCGCACGGCGCATCGGCGCGGCCGCGCCCGGCGCGCCGCGCGTGGTGGTGACATCGGAACTCGCTGCGCGTTCATGAGCGGCGGGAAGGAGAGGAGGAACAGGATGCGCGTTCTACCGGCCATGACGGTGCTGCTGGCGGGGCTGGCCCTCGCCTCCGCTTCCCTGGCGCAGAATCGCCCCCCTTCCTCCCAGAGCCTCAACTCCGGCGCCGGCTGCCCTGGCGGCGGCAACAAGGCCGAGGCCGCGACCCCGCCCGCCCGCGGCACCGGGGACGGCACCGCGCCCGGCAACACCGGCTCCACGGGCTGGAGCGGCGGCACGGGCGGCTCCTTCATCGGGACCAATCCCCGCGGCGCGGTGGCGACTTCTCCGACCTGGCAGCCGCCGACGGCGCGCGGCCTGGACCCGCTGAGGGTAGCCCCCGCCGCCGTCTGCTGATCCCGGGCTGCTTGGCGGGCATCCAGAATACCTCCTAGCCTGGGCCGCGGACCCGGGGGCACTTCCGGCCCCGGGTCGTCCAGCACATCAAGGGAGGACATCCATGCCCCATTCGCGCCGCCATCTCGGCCTCCTCGCGGCGGGAGGGCTCGGCGCCGCCGCGCTTCTCGCCAGGCCGGTCGCCGCCCAGACCTCGGACGAGGCCGCCGTGACCACCGCCGTCGAGTCCCTGCGCCAGGCGATGGTCGCGGCCGACCGGGTGAGGCTGGAGGCGCTGACCGCCCCGCAGCTCAGCTACGGCCATTCCTCCGGCCGGCTGGAGGACCGGGCGCAGTTCGTCGCAGGGATCGTGGAGGGGCGGAGCGTCTTCCGCTCGATTAACCTCTCCGAGCAGACCGTCTCCGTCACCGGCGATGTCGCGGTCGTCCGCCACATCCTGACGGCCGAGACGATGGATGGTGGCCGCCCGGGCAATGTGCGGATCGGCGTGCTGCTCGTCTGGCAGAAGCAGGGCGGCGACTGGAAGCTCCTGGCGCGGCAGGCGGTTCCCCGCCCGGCCTGACGCCCCGGCCTGATGGAGGGTCAGTGCGGCTTCATTTCCTCGATCTGGAGCCGCAGGCCCTCGGCGTTGAAGAATTCGCCCTCGCGGATGAGGGAACGGTCCTCGTGCAGCTTGCGCGTCAGCGCGGCCAGCCGCGCGCGGGCCTCCCCGTCCTGCACCAGCCCCTCCCGCCCCGCGCGGTAGAAGACGGCGCCGGACCAATCCACCCCGGCACCGGCGAAGAGCGCGGCCATGTCCGGCCAGCGCGTCTCGTCCCCCACCACGTGCAGCCAGGCGGAGCGCAGCGGCTCCACCGTCCGCTCGGTGATGCGGACGAGCACGAAGAGCATCGTGAAGGAGCCCGCCTCGGCGAAGGTCTCGATCAGCCAGTCGTCGAAATCGGTCTCGGCGGGGGCGGTCATGCGGTCTCGGGGGATGGCGCCCTTGGGAATGGCGGAAGAGAATGGGAGTCGAACCCACCCGGAGCAGTCTCGCTGCCCCACCCGGATTTGAAGTCCGGACGCCCCACCGGGGACGATTCTCCTCCAATGCCATCGGCGGGCGGGCCGAACAGGTCGGCCCTGTGCGGATTGATGCGCCGGAGGTCGCCTCGGCGCAAGGTCACGCCGTGCCGGTCGAAGAAATCGAGGATCTGGATGGCGACCTTCCGGCCGTTGTCCATCCGGTCCCGGAAGGCGGCGGCGGTTATCCAGCCATCCTCCGCCCGCCGCTCCACCTCCCGCGCGAGGCCGACCATCTCCGCCGTAGTCGCGCGGAGGAAGAAGTGGTCCATGGCGATCCCGTCCACCCGGCCCAGCCGCGCGCAGGCCTTCAGCACCCGGCGTATCCCGGCCTCGGGCAGGTCGAAGAGGTTGGAGATATCGCGCACCCGCGGCGGGCGGAACCGGGCCTCGCCGCCCAGCAGAGGCTCGATGCGGGCGTAGAGGGCCTCGTCCTCCGGGTCCAGCCGCACCTCATGGCCGAGCAGCCGGACGAAGGAGCCCTCCAGCACCACCGCGCCCGCCCGCGCCTCGCGCTCCAGCGCGGCGCGGAAGGCCGGGGCGGGCAGCCGGGGCTGCACGAGCAGGCGAAGCCGCTCCCGCCCGATGCCCTGGAGGTCCGGGTTCTCCTCGTGGAAGCGGGCGATCTCCCGGAGCAGCGCTCCCCGGAACGCCTCCCACCGCGCCCCGGAAAGGGCGTGGCGCAGCCCGCCGGCCTCCAGCACCACCGCGCCGAGCCCGGCGAGGAGCGCCGCGGCCTCGGCCGCCGCCATCGCGTGGTCGCGCGCGAAGCCGGTGGCCTCCACGAAATAGGGCGGAACCTCCAGCAGCCGCGCTAGGGCGCGCCTGGGCGATGCCTCCGACAGGGCCTGGAGCTGCGCGATCCGCTCCGGCGTGCGCCGCTTGCGGGCAGGGGCGCGGAGGTCGAGGAAGCGGCCGCCGCCGACCGTCCGCTGCGCCGAGACGTCGCGCAGGATGAAGCGGTCCCCCACCGCCGCGGCGATCGGCCGGTCGAGGACAAGTTGCACCATCCCCACAGCGCCCGGCTCGATCGGATCGCCGAGCGGGACCAGCCGCGCGCCGACCTCGGCGCTCCCATGGTGCAGCCGCGCGGGGAACCAAGTGCCGACCGGCTTCGGCTCGCCGGCCAGGACGCGGAAGCTCGCATCGATGCGGTCCGTGGGCGCGTGCAGGGCGGGGTCGAGCACGATGTCGCCGCGCGACACGGCCTCCTTGCTGATCCCCTCCCCCGCGAGGTTGAGGGCGCAGCGCTGCCCCACCACGCCGCGCGTCGCCGGGCGGTTCTGCGCGTGGAGGGAGCGCAGCCGGGCCGGGATGCCCGAGGGGCTCACCATCACTGCATCCCCTACCGAGACGGCGCCGGAGAGGACGGTGCCGGTGACGACCGTGCCCGCCCCGGCCAGGGTGAAGCTGCGATCGACGGAGAGGCGGAAGGCGCCGGCCTCGGGCGGGGCGGCCGTCTCTGCCTCAGCGCGGGAGAGGGCCTCCCGCAGCGCATCCATCCCCTCCCCCGTCCGAGCGGAGACGGGGAGGATCGTCGCGTCCGCCAGCGCGGTCCCGGCCAGGGCCTCGCGGATCTCAGCCGCCACATCCGCGCGCCGCGCCTCGTCCGCGAGGTCGGCCTTGCTCAGCGCCACCAGCCCGCGGCGGATGCCGAGCAGGTCCAGGATGGCCAAGTGCTCGCGCGTCTGCGGCATCACCCCGTCATCGGCGGCGACGACGAGCAGGGCGAAGTCGATCCCGCTGGCACCCGCGAGCATCGTGTGCACGAAGCGCTCGTGCCCCGGCACGTCCACGAAGCCGAGGCCGCTGGGGAGATAGGCGAAACCGAGATCCACTGTGATCCCGCGCGCCTTCTCCTCCTTCAGCCGGTCGGTATCCACGCCCGTCAGGGCGCGGACGAGCGCGGTCTTGCCGTGGTCGATATGGCCGGCGGTGCCGACGATCATGCCGGCGCCTCCGGCAACGGCGCGGCGGCGCGGCGTCCGGCCTCGGCGATGCCGGCGGGATCCAGCGCGGCCCGGACAGGGCCGATGAAGGGACGTGCGAGCGCGCTGCCCCCGGCCTCGCCGCGCATCAGCCAAGCCAGAGCCTCCACTGCATCGGCCGCGACGCCGGCGCCGAGGTGATGGGCGGCGCCGAGCATCGCCTGCCCGTCGGCATCGCCCCGCTCCGCCGCCCGGCGCCACCAGCGCGCGGCCTCGGCGGGGTCGCGCTCCACGCCCAGGGCGTGATGGTGCAGCATGCCCAGCCGGGTCATGGAGGCGGCCACGCCGCCCTCCGCCGCGAGCAGTGCCCAGCGCCGGGCCTCGGCGGGGTCGGCGGGCATCACCTCGCCCTCCAGCAGCATCCAGCTCAGCATGTCCTGGGCAGGCGCGTCCCCGGCCTCGGCGGCGCGGCGGTAGAGTTCGGCGGCGCGGGGGAAGTCCGTCTCCACCCCCTGCCCGCCGCGGAGATACAGCGCCGCCAGGTTGCGCTGCGCGGGGGCGAAGCCGGACTCGGCGGCAAGGGTCAGCCATTTCCGCGCGAGCGGCGCATCGGCGGGGACGCCCAGCCCCTCGGCGAAGCAGGCGCCGATATTGCCCTGGGCGTGCGCGTTGCCCGCCCGCGCCAGCGGCTCCCACAGCGCGAGGGCACGGGCGTAATCGCCTTCCCGGAAGGCGGTCATCGCCTCTTCCATCGGGTTCGGCGCGGGAGACGGGGCCGCGCGCCGGAAGCGGTCAAGCCATCCCATGCGGGAGGGATAGAGAGGAGAGGTTGGCGAGGAAGCCCGCCTCGTCCGTCAGGCAGCGGAGGTCCAGCACGAGGGCGCCGTCCTTCATATGCCCGATCACCGGACGCGGCAGGGCGCGGAAGGCGGCGGCCAGCGCTTCCAGGTCCCGGCCGCGCGGGGCGGAGATGCGAAGGCCGGCGCTGGCGATCGTGTTCAGCGGCAGGGCGCCCGAGCCAATTTGGCTGCGGCACTCGCAGACTTCCACCCCATAGGCGGGGGAGAGCAGCGGGCTGAGCTGCGGTTCGATGCGCCGCGCCTGGGCCTCGATCTCCCCGGTGCGGCGGGAGAGGAGATGCAGCGTGGGCAGGCGCTCGGCCAGCCGGTCCGGGTCGCGGTAGAGCTTCAGCGTCGCGGCCAGGGCGGCGATGCGGATCTTGTCCACCCGGAGGGCGCGCTTCATCGGGTTGCGGTTGACCGCCGCGATCAGCTCCCGCCGCCCGACGATGAAGCCCGCCTGTGGTCCGCCGAGCAGCTTGTCCCCGGAGAAGGTGACGAGATCCGCCCCCTCCTCCACCGCCTCGCGCACCGTGGGCTCCCGTAGCAGCCCCCAGCGGGAGAGGTCGACGAGCGTGCCGGATCCCAGGTCGTTCAGCAGGGGCACCCCCGCCTCACGCGCGATGGCAGCGAGCTCCCGCCCACCCACATCGGCGGTGAAGCCTTCGATCCGATAGTTCGAGGTGTGGACCTTCAGGAGGAGCCCGGTGCCCGCGTGCAGCGCCTCGCGGTAGTCGCGGGGATGCGTGCGGTTGGTGGTGCCGACCTCCACCAGCTTCACCCCGGCGCGCGCCATGATGTCGGGCATGCGGAAGGCACCGCCGATCTCGATCAGCTCCCCGCGCGACACCACCGCCTCGCGCCCAGCCCCGAGGGTGTTAAGCGCGATCAGCACGGCGGCGGCATTGTTGTTGACGAGGGTGGCGTCCTCCGCCCCCGTCAGCTCGCAGAGGATTTCCCGGAGGTGGTCGTCGCGCTCGCCCCGCTTGCCGTCCGCGAGGTTGAACTCCAGCGCGACGGCATCCCGCATCGCATCCACCGCGGCCTCGATCGCCGCCTCGGCCAGGAGGGCGCGGCCCAGATTCGTGTGCAGCACCGTGCCCGTGAGGTTGAAGAGCGGGCGCAGCTTCGAGCGGTCCCGCTCCTCCAGCCGGTCCGCGGCCATGGCGGCCACGATCTCGGCGCTTCCGGGCCGCACGCGGCCGGCGCGGGCCTCGGCCAGCACGGTGCGGACGGCCTCCGTCACCTCGGCGCGGCCGAAGCGCTCGATCGAGGGCAGGAGCTGCGGCAGGCCGAGCACACGGTCCACCGACGGTAGGGCGCGCAGGGCGGCATTGCCCTCCATGGGAATCAGTAGCCCAGCAGGAAGGGATCGAAGCCCGCGCGCCGGTACTCCGTCTCCCCCATCATCATGTCCAGGCCGAGGCTCGCCACATCATCCGCCACCGGCTCCAGCGAGGGGTTCCGGTCTTGGTAAAGGATCTTTACCCAACTCCGGCAGGAGTCGCAGGTCTCGGCCTTAACCGTCGCCTCCTCCCCCTCGGGCGCCTTGTAGCCGACGCCCTTGGTGGAGCCGCAGGCGAGGCACTTCACCCGCACCTCGTTCCACTGCGTGCCGCAGCAGGAACAGGCGGCGTAGCGCGTGCCCTCCGCCCCCGGGCGGCCGATGACCATGGAGGAAACCGGCGGCCCGCCGCAGACGGGGCACAGGCCGGTTTCCACCGGCACCAGCCGCTCCGCATCCAGCGTAGCGGCCAATCTTGCCGCATGGACCTGCACGGCCGCCGAGAGGAAGAGATGAGCCGGCAGGGCATCGAAGGGGATGGAATCGGCCACGATGTTACCGAGCATCTCCTCCACCATCTCCGGCGTGGTCCGGCGCAGCCAAGCCAGGGCGTCGGAGGCCTGGCGCGGCATCCCCACCGCCTCCATCGCGAGGAGGAAACGGCTGATGGTGGCGCGTAGCACGGGATCGGAAACTAGCCCCGCGCGGTCCAGCGGCGGCATCCCGTTCGCCCGCGCGCGCTCGACCTGCTCGGGGATCGGCTCCTGCAGGGGGAGCTCGGCGGCGAGTTCGGCCTGCACCTCGCTCAGCCGGGCGAGGAAGCGCAGGTAGGGGGCCATGGCCCCCTCCTGCGCGAGCACTTCGAAGCGCTCGGCCCGCTGGCGGAAGAGGACCGGCGGGTCTGGCAGGACCGCGAAGGCTGGCTTGAGAAGCCGACCGATCCCGGAAGGATCGGGCTGTATCGCATTGAAACCGGACATCTCACCTCAGGGGCCGAACCGCCCATCACTCCATCAGTTACTCGGCAGGGCCGATCTTCCGCTGCCCCACGATCTCCCGCAGCCACTTGCGGTGGTGGCGCCAGGCCCAGCCCGCCGTCACCGAGCCCCGCGTCATCGCCCGCAGCGTGCCGCGCGTCCAGAAGGCCGCGTAGACGTGCAAGATGAAGACGCAGATGATCAGCACCGCCGCGATGGCGTGAACCAGCACCGCTACGCGCCGCGTGGGGATGGAACTGTAGGGGGCGAAGTACTGCTCCCAGATCAGCAGCCCGCTTCCGATCAGCACGAGGATGAGGAAGCTCATGCCCCAGAAGATGAACTTCTGCCCGGCATTGTACTTGCCGAGTTCCGGCAGGTTCTCCTCATGCCCCGCGATCACGTCCCCGATTTTGGAGAGCCACACCCGGTCGACCCGCTGCGGAAGATTGGCCTTCCAGAGCTGGGCGAAGAGGATGAAGAAGCTGACGAAGAGCAGCACGCCGATCCAGGGATGGATCGCGCGCGTGTTCTGCCCCCCGCCAAACAGCCCCGTGAGAAAGAAGAGCGAGGGATAGAACAGCGCGAGGCCGGACAGCGCCAGGAGGATGAGGCTGAGCGCCGTCACCCAGTGGTTGATCCGGGCCCCAACGCCGTAGCGCCCCACCGTGGACGGGCGGCCGGGGTGGAGCGTGTCCCCGGCCTGAACGCGCTCGACCATCAGGCGCGCTCCTCTGCCGGCGGGGGCGGCTCGGCGCCGCCGGTCTTGACTAGCTTCTCGGCGTTTTCCTCATCCTCGCGGGATACGCGGTTGGGCCGCGTGAACACGCCGTGGATGAGGCTGCCCGCCGCCATGAAGCCCATGGCGGCGAGGCCGACATACTTGGTCAGCCCCTTCCAGGTCTGGACGACGGCCGAGATCTTCGGGTCGTCCGGCAACCCGGCATAGATGTGCGGCTGGTCGTTGTGGTGCAGCACGTACATCACATGCGTGCCGCCGACGCCCGGCGGGTCGTAGAGCCCCGCATTGGTATAGCCGCGGGACTTCAGGTCCGCGATCCGCCCCTCGGCGTGGCGCTTCATGTCCTCCTTCGTCCCAAAGACGATGGCCTGGGTCGGGCAGGCCTTCGCGCAGGCCGGGCCCTGGCCGACGGCCACACGATCGGAGCACAGCGTGCACTTGTAGGCCCGGTGATCCGCCTTCGAGATGCGGGGGATGTTGAAGGGGCAGCCCTTCACGCAGTAGCCGCAGCCGATGCAGTTCTCGTGGATGAAGTCCACGATCCCGTTCGTGTACTGCACAATCGCGCCAGGCGCCGGGCAAGCCTTCAGGCAGCCCGGGTCGGAACAGTGCATGCAGCCATCCTTGCGGATGAGCCACTCCAAGTTGTCGGTCGCCGGGTTCACCCATTCCGTGAACCGCATCAGCGTGAACATGTTCTCGGTGAGGTCGTGAGGGTTGGTATAGGCCCCCACGTTCTCGCCGACGGCCGGCGTGGTGTCGTTCCACTCCACGCAGGCCGACTGGCACGCCTTGCAGCCGATGCACTTGGATACGTCGATCAGCTTGGCGACCGGCGTGAGCTGCCGCTGCGGGGGCGGAAGCTCATCAGTCGCCGAGCGGCGCAGGAGGTCGCCCTGGCCAAGGTTGCTGGCCATGGGCTGCACGGGCGGATTGCTGACCGCCGTGCGAGGGCTGTCGCTCATGACTGCACTCCCGGGGCCGTGGTGGGTTCGAGATTCACCAAGAACGCCTTGTAGCTCGGCGTCTCGATATTGGCCTCACCCACGAAGGGGGAGAGCGAGTTCGGGCCTAAGCCCTTCTTCGCCGCGCCCACGAAGCCCCAGTGGAGCGGGATGCCGACGACATGCACCACCTTGCCGTCGCAGGTCAGCGGGCGGATGCGCTTGGTGACCACCGCCTTCGCCTTGACCGACCCCCGCTTGGACCAGACGCGCACCCAGCCGCCATTCCCCACGCCCCGCAGCGCCGCCAGCTCCTCCGAGATCTCGACGAAGAACTCGGGCTGGAGCGCGGCATTCACCCGGTTGTGCTTCGTCCAGTAATGGAAGTGCTCGGTCAGCCGATACGAGGTCGCCGCGAAGGGGAACTCGTCCGAGGTGCCGAACTGCGCCACGTCGCTCTGGAAGATGCGCGCCACCGGATTGCCCCGCATGCGCGGGTTGAACACGTTGGCGATCGGGCTCTCGAAGGGCTCCATATGGGCGGGGAAAGGCCCGTCCCGCATGAGGCCGCGCGAGAAGAGGCGCGAGACGCCCTCCTGGTTCATGATGAAGGGCATCACCTGGTCAGGCCGGGCGTTCGGCGCGATGTCCGGAACATCGTAGCCCGTCCACCTCGTGCCGTCCCACTCCATCAGCTTGCGGGAGGGATCCCAGGGCTTGCCCTGCAGGTCGGCCGAGGCGCGGTTGTACAGCGTGCGCCGGTTCAGTGGCCAGGCGAAGGTCCAGCCGAGATAGGCGCCGGTGTCGTCGGGATCGTGGTTGTCCCGCCGCGCCATGTTGTTGCCCGCCTCGTTGAAGCAGCCGGAATAGATCCAGCAGCCACAGGCGGTGGAGCCATCGTCCCGCAGTTGCGAGAAGTTGGTCACCAGCTTGCCGGCGGGCACCAGCACCTTGTTCGGATCGGAGGGGTCAGGGAGATCGGTCAGCGCGCGGCCGTTGATCTCCTTCGCCAGCTCCTCCGGCTCGGGCTCGTTCGGATCGTGGTAATCCCAGGAGAGGTTCAGGATGGGGTCGGGGAACGGCCCGCCCTCCTTCCGGTACAGCTCTCGTATGCGCAGGAAGATCTGCGCCATGATCCAGGTGTCGTGCTTCGCCTCGCCGGGCGGCGAGCCGCCCTGCCAGTGCCACTGCAGCCACCGCCCGGAATTGGTGAGCGAGCCCTCCTCCTCCGCGAAGCAGGTGGTGGGGAGCTGGAACACCTCCGTGTTGATGGAGCGGGTGGCGACGTCGTTGTACTCGCCGTGGTTCTCCCAGAACCGCGCCGTCTCCGTCTCCAGCGGGTCCATGGTGATGAGGAACTTCAGCTTCGACAACGCCGAGGTCACCTTGCCCCGGTTGGGGAAGGCGAGCACGGGGTTGAAACCCTGGCAGATATAGCCGTTCACCCGGCCCGAGTTCATCAGCTCGAACACGCGCAGCACGTCATAGGCCGGCACGTCGAGCTTCGGGAGATAGTCATAGGCCCAGCCATTGTCGGCGCGGGCGGCGTCGCCCCACATCGACTTCTGGAAGCTGACCATGAACTTCCGGTAGTTCTGCCAGTAGCTCGTCTGCCCCGGCCGGAGCGGCCGGAACTGCCGGCTGCTCATATAGGTCTCGAAATTCGTCTCCTTCTCCGTCGGCATGTTGAGATAGCCGGTGAGGAGGTGGGACATGAGGCCGAGATCGGTCAGCCCTTGGATGTTGGAGTGGCCGCGCAGCGCGTTCATGCCGCCGCCACGCACGCCGATATTGCCCAGGATGAGCTGGAGCATCGCCATGGCGCGGATGTTCTGCGCGCCGTGCGAGTGCTGGGTCCAGCCGAGGGCGTACATCGACGTCATCGTCCTCGTTGGCGACGAGCACTCGGAGATCATCTGGGCCACGCGCAGGAACTTGTCCCGCGGGGTGCCGCAGATGCGCTCGACCATCTCGGGCGTATAGGCCGAGACGTGCTCCTTCAGCAGGTTCCAGACGCAGCGGGGATGCTGGAGCGTCGGATCGGTGACGGCGAAGCCGTCCTCCCCCATGACATAGTCCCAGCTCGACCGGTCGTAGTCGCGCTTCTCCTCGTCATAGCCCGTGAACAGGCCGTCGCTGTACGCGTAGCCGTCCTTCACGATGTAGGAGGCGTTGGTGAACGCCTTCGTGTACTCCCACTGCACCTTGTCGTTCCGGATGCAGTAGTTGATCACGCCGAGCAGGAAGGCGATGTCCGTTCCCTGCCGGATGGGTGCGTAGAAATCGGCGACGGACGCCGTGCGCGTGAAGCGCGGGTCGACCACGATCAGCTTGGCGCCGCGCTGCGCCTTCGCCTCGGTCACCCACTTGAATCCGCACGGATGCGCCTCCGCCGCATTGCCGCCCATAACGACAACGAGGTCGGTATTCTTGATATCGGTCCAGGCATTCGTCATCGCGCCACGGCCAAAAGTCGGGCCCAAACTGGACACCGTAGGGCCGTGTCAGACGCGCGCCTGGTTATCGAATCCGACGATCCCGAGGGACTTGGCGACCTTGAAGGTCGTCCAGGCCGTCTCGTTGGTGGTGGCGGAGGCGGCGAGCATGCCTGTCGTCGTCCACCGGTTGACCGGAACCCCCGCCTCGTTGCGCAGGACGAAGTTGGCGTCCCGATCGTCCTTCATCAGCCGCGCGATCCGGTCCAGCGCCGCGTCCCAGGTGATGGGCTCGAAGCGGTCGGAACCGGGCTTGCGGTGCATCGGCCGGGTGAGCCGCGTCGGCGCCTGGACGAAGTCCTTCAGCGCCGCGCCCTTGGGGCAGAGCGTGCCGCGATTGGTCGGATGATCCGCGTCGCCCTCGATGTGGACGATCTCCGCCCGCTCGCCCTTCCGCATGTCACCCTTGGAATACAGGATGATTCCGCAGGCCACCGAGCAGTAGGGGCAGGTGTTGCGCGTCTCCGTGGTGTTCGCGAGCTTGAGGGGTCTGACATAGGCCGCAACGGCGGCTTCCGCCTCGCTGAAGCCCATTGCCCCGAGTGACGTGCCCGCAACACCCGCGCCGGCGGCCCTGAGGAAGCCGCGCCGCGAGAGTTCCATGTTCATCTGGCCCTCCCACAAAACGAAATGTTCTTACCGTGGAAACCCTACATCTAGGTTGAATCGGCATCCTTCAACAAGCCTTTGTTGCGTCAACATTCGCGGCTTCCCCTTTCTTGCGAACCACTTGCGAACAGGAGGGCGTACCGATATATCCGGCCGGGAACAGCGGTGGGTGCAGCCATGCGTCGTCTTCTCCTGCGGAACACGCTGGGATGCGCCGTGGCCGCCGGGATTCTCTCCCTCAGCCTTCCCGCCCGGGCGCAGGAGGGACCGACCGTCTTCGCCGCGGCCAGCCTCACCGACGCGATGCGCGCCCTCGGCGAGGCCTGGCGCAGCCGGGGCAACCCCGCGCCGCGCTTCTCCTTCGCCGCCTCCTCTGCCCTCACGCGGCAGATCGAGCAGGGCGCGCCCGCCGACCTCTTCGCCTCCGCCGACGAGCCCTGGATGGACTATCTTCAGGAGCGCGGGCTGGTCGCGCAGGGCACGCGCGTCTCGCCGTTGGCAAATGCCCTCGTGCTCGTCACCCCGGCGGACAGCGCGGCGGGGCCGGTCGAGCTCACCCGCGGCACCGACATCGCCGCCCTTCTCGGCAGGAGCGGGCGGATCGCGACGGGGGACCCCGCCCATGTTCCCGTCGGGAAGTACGCCCAGGCCGCGCTGAGCTGGATGGGCGTGTGGGAAGCGCTCTCACCCCGCCTCGCGCGGGCCGACAATGTCCGCTCCGCCCTCCTCCTGGTCGAGCGGGGCGAGGCGCCGCTGGGCATCGTCTACGCCACCGACGCGGCGGCCTCGCACGGAGTGCGCGTGATCGGCACCTTCCCCGCCGGGAGCCACCCACCCATCACCCTCCCCTTCGCCCTCACCCGCCGCGGGGCGGGCGACGAGGCGGCGCGCGCCTTCCTCGCCTTCGTCACGGGGCCGGAAGCGGCGGAGATCTATCGCCGCCTCGGCTTCGCGCTCCGCACGGACTAGCCCTGCAGTGCTGACGCCGGAGGAATGGGAGGCGGTGCGGCTCAGCCTCGCGGTCGCGCTGCGCTCCGTCCTCTTCGGCCTTCCCCCGGCGGTGCTGGTGGCCTGGCTGCTGGCGCGCGGGCGCTTTCCCGGCAGGGCGCTGCTCGACGCGCTCGTCCACCTTCCCCTAGTCATGCCGCCGGTGGTGGTGGGCTGGCTGCTCCTCGTCACCTTCGGGCTGCGCGGGCCGGTGGGCGGGCTGCTCGACGGGGTGTTCGGAATCCGCCTCGTCTTCACCACCGCCGGCGCCTCCCTCGCGACGGCGGTGATGTCCTTCCCCCTTGTCGTGCGCGCGGTGCGGCTCAGCCTCGATACGGTCGATCCCGGGCTTGAGGCGGCGGCGCGCAGCCTCGGCGCGGGGCCGCTGGACCGCTTCGCCACCGTCACCCTGCCCCTCATCGCGCCCGGCATCCTCTCGGGCGCCATCACTGGCTTCGCGGCGGGGCTCGGCGAGTTCGGCGCTGTGATCACCTTCGCCTCCAACATCCCGGGCGAGACGCAGACCCTGCCGCTCGCGATCTACAGCGCCACCCAGACCCCGGGCGGCGAGGCGGTCGCGGCGCGGCTGGCGGCCGTCTCCCTCGCCTTGGCCATCGCCGGCCTGCTGCTGGCCGATCTCGCGGGCCGGCGCCTGGGCGTGCTGCTCGGCCGCCCGCCCCGCTGATGCTGGAACTCGCGCTGCGCCACCGCTTCCCCGGCCCCGGCGGCTTCCTGCTCGACGCGGGCTTCGCCTCGCCCACGCCGGGCGTCACGGCGGTGTTCGGCCCCTCGGGCTGCGGGAAGTCCACCCTGCTCTCGGCGGTGGCGGGGCTGCTGCGGCCGGATGCCGGGCGGGTGGCGCTGGAGGGTGAAGTGCTGCTCGACACCGCCGCCGGCATCGCGGTTCCGGCGGAGAAGCGGCGCTGCGGCGTGGTTTTCCAGGACGCTCGGCTCTTCCCGCACCTCTCCGTGCGGACGAACCTGCTCTACGGGCTGCGCCGGGCCCCGCGCGGCCTGCCGGGGCCGGGGCTGGAGGAGGTGGTGGATCTCCTCGGCATCGGCCCTCTCCTCCCCCGCCGCCCCGCCGCGCTCTCGGGCGGCGAGCGGCAGCGGGTGGCCCTCGGCCGTGCCCTTCTCTCCCGGCCCCGGCTGCTGCTGCTCGACGAGCCCCTGGCCGCGCTGGACTCGCCGCGCCGGGCGGAGGTGCTGCCCTATCTCGCCCGGGTGCGGGATCGGTTCCGCCTGCCCATGCTCCTCGTCACCCACGCGATGGACGAGGTGGACCGGCTGGCCGACCACCTCGTGCTGATGGAGGCCGGGCGCGTCCTCACCGCCGGCACGGTGGAGGCGCTCTCGGCGCGCACCGACCTCCCGCTGCTCGCCGGGCGGCGGGATGCGGGGGTGGTCCTCGCCTGCGCCGTGCTGGACCACGACGCCGCGCGCGGCCTGACCCGGCTGAGCTTTCCGAGCGGCGAGCTGCGTGTTCCCCTCCGGGACGAGCCGGTGGGCACGGCGCTTCGCGTGCGGGTCCGGGCGCGCGACGTCTCGGTCGCCACCGAGGAGCCGCGCGGCCTCTCCGTGCAGAACGGGCTGCCGGCCGAGCTGGAGGCAATCGAGCCCGCCGCCCCGCACGAGGCGATGCTGCGGCTGCGCATGGGCGGCGCGGTGCTGCTCGCCCGCGTCACGGCCGATGCGGTGGCGCGGCTCGGGCTGCGGCCGGGCGTGAAGGTCTGGGCTCTGGTGAAATCGATTGCCTTCGCGGGCACGCCCAATCCGCCGGCAGCGGGCTGAGGGGCCGGTCTCGGCACCCTCCGGCCGGGACTGGCAAGGCGCCGCGCGACGGTTGCGCAGGATGTGACTGGAGAACCGGCCCGGGGCCGCACAGCCCCTTCCCTCGGAAGGGCGGCTGGAGCGGGCGATGGGAATCGAACCCACGACATTCAGCTTGGGAAGCTGACGTTCTACCTCTGAACTACGCCCGCGCCGCGTCACCACACCTAGCGCAGCCACCGCCCGCGCGCAATCCGGGCGGCAGCACGACTTGCCCGTAGAGGGGTGGGGCACTAACTTGGCCTGGGCGCCGCATCCACGGTGTCCAGCTCGCGATTTGTCGGCCAGCTTGCGGCGAGCCTAAAGAAGCGCGCTAAACGGCCGTGGCGGGGGCTCCCCCTGCCCGACCGGGCCATCCGTGACTGATGGAATGCCCGCGATGCCCAGGACCCTTCCGGACCTCCCGCTCCGCCCCGCCACGCTGCTGGTACGCGGCGGCCAGAACCGCTCCTCCTTCGACGAGATGTCCGAGGCGGTGCACCTCACCTCGGGCTTCATGTACGAGAGCGCGGCCCAGGCCGAGGACACGTTCCTCGGCACGGTGAAGCACTACCAGTACTCCCGCTTCGGCAACCCGACGATCGAGGCGCTACAGGGCAAGCTCGCCGCGCTGGAGGGCGCCGAGGCCTGCCGCGTGACGGCCTCCGGCATGGCGGCGGTCCACTCGGCGATGCTGGCCCATCTGAAGGCGGGGGACAGGGTGGTGGCCTCGCGCGCGCTCTTCGGCTCCTGCCACTGGATCGTCTCCACCCTCCTGCCGCGCTATGGCATCGAGACCGTCTTCGTGGACGGCACCGATCTCGACCAGTGGCGGGACGCCTTCCGCAAGCCGGCCGCGCTCGTCCTGCTGGAGACGCCCTCCAACCCGATGCTGGAGCTGGTGGACCTGCCGGCTGTCGCCGAGATGGCCCACGCCGCCGGGGCAATCGTGGTGGTGGACAACGTCTTCGCCACGCCGCTGCTCCAGAAGCCGCTCACCATGGGCGCCGACGTCGTCGTCTACTCCGCCACCAAGCATTTCGACGGCCAGGGGCGCGTGCTCGGCGGCGCGGTGCTGGGCTCGGCGAAGTGGGTGGACGAGGTGCTGCAGCCCTTCATCCGCAACACCGGGCCGAGCATCTCCCCCTTCAACGCCTGGGTGATCCTGAAGGGGCTGGAGACGCTGCACCTGCGCCTGCCAGCGATGTGCGCGAATGCGGCGAAGGTGGCGGATTTCCTCTCCTCCCGCCCCGAGGTGTCGCGCACCCTCTACCCCTTCCTCGACAGCCACCCGCAGCAGGCGCTGGCGAAGCGCCAAATGTCGGCCGGCGGCTCGCTCGTCACCTTCGATGTGGAAGGCGGGAAGGAAGCCGCCTTCCGCGTGCTGGACGCGCTGAGGCTCATCGACATCTCCAACAACCTCGGGGACGCGCGCAGCATGGTGACCCATCCCGCCACCACCACCCACATGAAGGTGGGCCCGGATGAGCGTGCGCGGCTCGGCATCACGGACGGCACCGTGCGCTTCTCCGTGGGGCTGGAGGATGTGCAGGACCTGATCGACGACCTCTCGCAGGCGCTGGACGGGCTGCGCGGCAAGGGCGGCGGCTCCGTCGGCGTGGCGAAGGCCGCCAGCCCCGCGCGCTGATCGGAGCCCGGCGCGGCGCGCGGTGGACGCGGCGCCGCGCCGAGTGGCAGGCTGCCCCGCACCGGGGCAGGCGAGAGAAGGAGAAGGGCGCATGAGCGAGGCCGGCGCCTTCACGGCCGTCACGCGGGGGCTGCGCGTCACGGTGCGCACTTTCTACCTTGCGGACCAGTCGAACCCGGAGGAAGGCCGCTACGTCTGGGCCTATCGCGTCCGCATCGGCAATGAGGGGCGCGAGACGGTGCAGCTCATGAAGCGCAGCTGGCAGATCACGGATGCGCTCGGCCGCACCCAGTACGTCCATGGCGACGGGGTGGTGGGGGAGCAGCCGGTCCTCGAGCCCGGGGAAGCCTTCGAGTACACCTCGGGCACGCCGCTCGCGACCCCTTCGGGCTTCATGCGCGGCCGCTACCACATGGTGGTGCCCGACACCGGGGAGGCCTTCGATGCCGAAATCCCCGCCTTCAGCCTCGACAGCCCGCATGGCCAGGTGACGCTGAACTAGGGCGCGGCCAGCTTTCCCCGCGCCCTCCCCCGCCCCATCATGGGATGGATTCCTGCGCCGCCCGCCGGCGCCACTGACCGGCACAGTCCCTGTGCCCCCGAGGATACACGACCGTGACCGATCCCCTGCCCGAGACCCAGGCCGCCGCGGAGGACCTCGTGCCCGTTCCCGCGGACCTCGCCGGCCACCCCCGCCCGACCCAGGCCGAGGCCGAGGCGGCCGTCCGCACCCTCCTCCTCTGGGCCGGGGACGATCCGGACCGGGAGGGGCTGCTGGACACGCCCAAGCGCGTGGCCAAGTCCTATCGCGAACTCTTCGCCGGCTATTCCACCGATCCCGTCCAGATCCTCCAGCGCTCCTTCGAGGAGGTGGCAGGCTATGACGAGATGGTCGTGCTGCGCGACATCCGGCTGGAAAGCCATTGCGAGCACCACATGGTGCCCATCATCGGCCGGGCGCATATCGGCTACCTCCCGCGCGGGCGGGTGATCGGCATCAGCAAGCTCGCGCGAGTGGTGGATGCTTTCGCCAAGCGCTTGCAGATTCAGGAGAAGCTGACGGCGCAGATCGCCAACGCCATCAACGACGTGCTGGACCCCCTCGGCGTCGCCGTGGTGCTGGAGGCCGCGCACCAGTGCATGACCACGCGTGGCGTCCACAAGCACGGCGTGACCATGGTGACGAGCACCATGCTCGGAGCCTTCCGCAAGGATCACGCGACCCGGCGGGAGTTCCTCTCCATCATCAACGGCCGCAGCGGCACCTTCGAGGGTTGAGGCGCGGGGAGGGACGCCCCGCGTCCCGCGATCAGCAGTCCCGGCGGTAGTAGCCGGCCGAACGCTCGGCCCGCGCCGCGTCCCCATAGCTGCCGGTGACCGCGGCCTGCTGCTGCGCGCCGGCGGCGGCGGCATAGGCCTCGCGGCAGTAGGGATCGGCGGGCACCGCGGCATAGGCCCCGGCGGGCGGCACCGCGCGGTACTCGCCCTGGCCCACATAGGCAGGCATCGGCGTGGCATAGCCCGGCGCCGTCGCATAGGGCTGGGGAGCGGGCAGGTAGCCCGGCTGGGCGCCATAGCCGGGTTGAGTGACGTAACCGGGCTGCGTGACATAGCCGGGCTGGGCGACGTAGCCCGTCGTCACCGGGGCCGTCCCGTAATAGGAATCCGCCGGATAGGGCGCGCAGGCGGCGAGGCCCAGGCCGAGCGCAAGGGCCGGCACGAGGACAACGGCACGGATGCGGTTCATTGCGTTTCTCCTTCGATAGGAGAAGCGCGCCATCCCGCCTCCGGGTTGCGGTCAGCCCCGGGGCAGGTCCTGGCGCTGGATTCCCTCCGGCGTGTCCACCGGCGCCACGGGGGCGGTGGGCGTCGTCTCCAGCAGCCAATCGCGCAGGTTACGCCGGACCTGGAGCTCGAACTCCACATTCAGGTCCTCCATGGCGCGGATCACCACCGTCTCGGCGGCGCGGGCGCGGGCGGCGGCGCTGCTGCCCGTCCCGCTCATGACGCGGCGCGCCTCCGCCTCGGCGAAGGCGACGCGGCGGTCGGCGTCCAGCACCTCCACCCCGGCGCGGAGCAGCACGGAAACGGAGTCGCCGGCCCAGGCGAGGCTCGCGGCCTCCACCACGAAGCGGGCGCGGTTCGTGGTGCCGGAGGGAATGATCCGGTCCCGCCCCATCCGCGCCACCTCGGCGGCCGGCACGATCGGCGCGGGCGGGTCGGCGCGGAGGCCGGCGGGGTTCTCCACCACCTCCATGTCGGCCACGTTCAGCCGCAAGGGCGTGAGCCAGGCATAGCCCTCGATCCGTGGCACTGGGGCGGGCGGGGGCTCCCGCCCTCCGCAGGCCAGCAGAAGCAGCGGCGCGCCGAGCGCGAGGCGGCGGGCGATCATCTCTGCGAGGTCCTCCGGAAAGCCGGCCTCCGCGTTAGCCGATCAGGCCCGCCCGGCGCCACCCCTCACCTCGCTCCGGTCGAAGCGGAAGGCGACGTTGCAGAACTCGCAGTTCATAGTGATCAGCCCGTGATCGGCCATCTCGTCGAGGTCGCTCTCGGGAAAGCCCTGGAGCACGCTCGCCAGCCGCGCGCGGGAGCAGCGGCAGCCATAGGAGAGCGCGCGCGGGCGGTCCAGCAGCAGGCCTTCCGCGTGGAAGAGGCGGTGCAGCAGCATGTCCGGCGCAAGCGCGTCGTCCAGCATCTCCGCCTCCGTGACCGTCGCGGCCAGGGTGGTGGCGGTGAGCCAGGCGTCGTCGGCCTCATCGTTGCCCAGCCCGTCGATCCCGCCCTCGGCGGCCACGCGCTCCAGGATCAGCGCCGTGGCGCGCCAGCCCCCGGGCGTGCGGCGGCAGGCCAGGCGCACAAAGGCCTGGAGCTGCTCGGAGGTGCGGAAGTAGCTGTCCGTCATCTCGGCCAGGGTGTTGCCCTCGATGGCGACGATGCCCTGGTAGCGGTCCATGTCCGGCCCCTGGTCGCAGGTGAAGGCGAGATAACCCTTGCCCAGCAGGTCACCCGCCTCGCCCCTGGGAGAGCCGTCGGCGCGGGCATAGCCGCGAAGCTCGCCGGCATCAGTGCAGTCGGCCAGCAGCATCGGCACGGGGCCGTTGCCCTTGGCCTGGAGGGAGAAGGAGCCGCGGAACTTCAGCGCCGCGGCGAGCCCGGCGGTCAACGCCAGGGACTCGCCCAGCAGGCGCGACACGTCCTCGGGCAACTCGTGGCGGACGATCAGCGCCTCGGCCAGCACGCCGAGCCGCACGAGGCGACCGCGGACCGGCCGCCCCTCCAGGTGGAAGGGCAGGATGGCGCGGGGAACGACCATGTCCGGCACGGGCGGCCGGTCATGGTTCAGAAAATCGGGGGTCTCGGAGGGGCGGGTAACGTCTTGCACCCGCCCTAGATAGTTAGCCCGGCCCCCGACCGACAGGGCCGGGCGCCCGCGCCGCACGCATGGCGCCCCGCCCCGCCCGCGCCCTCAGCAAAGGGCGCTCAGTAGAGGGCATTCTGGGGGATGCCGTCCTGCAGTTGTTCACCACCCCGCGCACGCCCTCCACCCAGTGGCCAATGGCCTGGAGGCCGCGCCGGACGGAGGGCGAGCGGGCGAAGCCCTGGAACTCCACCCGAGAAGGCAGGCCAGCTGGCCGCAGCCCACGGCTGTCAGCAGCGAGGCCTGCTGCGCCTCCGCCACAGCCGCGAGCGCCTGCGCCAGCGGCACGCCGACGAAGAGAATCCTGACCTGCCGCCCGGCGGTGTCGCGCAGCGGCTCGTAGATGGTCAGGTGCGGGGTGCCGAGAATGTCGGCCCGGCCCTGATACGTGCGACCGGACCCGATGACGGTGTCATGGACGAGGCCCGGGGCGAGCTTTGTCCCCACCCCGCGCGTGCCACCGGGGCGGCGCACATTGGTGGCCACCCGCGTGTCGCCAGCGAAGATGGTGGCCACGGCGCCCCCGATGCGCTCCACGATGTCGTCGCGGCCGTTCAGCGCCGTGTTGCCGACCAGCAGGTGCCCCTCCTCCAGCCGCACGCCCTCACCCTGCCGGGCGACAAGCTCGCGCTGGAGGGCGAGGTTGACGGTGAGCGAGCCCTGGGCCGCCTCCATCTCGCGCCGGTCGAGCCGCTGCTGCATTACGGCCTCCAGCACCGCCACGGCGGCCGGAACGGAGACGAGGAGGATCGCGATCAGGCGTGGCACGAGGCCGAAGCGTGCCGAGAGACACGTCAGGATGGAGGGCTAAGCAGGGCCTCTGGTCAGTCACCCAGAGGATGCGTGAGCCTCCTTAACCCCCTGTGAAACGCCGGGGATGCTGCCCTATCCCACGCCCAATGCCCAGAGCAGCACGCCCTTCTGCGCGTGCAGCCGATTCTCCGCCTCGTCGAAGATCACGCTCTGCGGGCCGTCGATCACCTCCTCGGTGATCTCCTCCCCGCGATGGGCGGGCAGGCAGTGCATCACAATGGCATCGGGCGCCGCGTGGCGCATCAGCGCGGCGTTGAGCTGGTAGGGCGCGAGGAGGTTGTGGCGGTTCGTGGCGGCCGCGTCCGGCTTCTCGTCGGACATGGAGACCCAGGTATCCGTCACCACGCAGCGCGCGCCGCGCACGGCCTCGGCGGGATCGCTCGTCTCCTCGATCCGCGCGCCCTCGCGCCGCGCCCAGGCCACGAGATCGGCCGGCGCCCGCAGCGCCTCGGGCGTCGCGAGGCGGAGGGTGAAGTCAAAGCGCGCGGCGGCCTGGATGAAGGACTGGGCCACGTTGTTGCCGTCCCCCGTCCAGGCGACGGTCTGCCCGGCGATCGGGCCGCGATGCTCCTCGAAGGTGAGCACGTCGGCCATGATCTGGCAGGGATGCGACACGTCGGTCAGCCCGTTGATCACCGGCACCGTCGCGTGCTCCGCCAAGCCGCGCAGCTTCGACACGTCGTCCGTGCGGAGCATGATGGCATCGACGTAGCGGGAGAGGACCTTGGCAGTGTCCGCCGGGGTCTCCCCGCGGCCGAGCTGCATGTCCCGCCCCGAGAGCACCACCGCGTGCCCGCCGAGCTGGGTGATGCCCACCTCGAAAGAGACGCGCGTGCGGGTGGAGGGCTTCTCGAAGATCAGCGCCACCGACTTGCCGGCCAGCGGCTTGCCACCCACGCGCCCGGCCTTCGCCTCGCGCGCGAGGTCGAGCATCCGGCGGAGCGTCGGTGCGTCAAAGTCCATGATCTCGAGGAAGTGGCGGGGGGCTGCGAGCCCCCCCTCCACGGTCTTCAAGGCGGCGCTCACTTCGCCGCCGCCTTCGCCTCGCCCGGCGTCATGCGCAGGCAGGCGCGGTCGAGCAGGCGCAGCGCCTCGTCCGCCTCGGCCTCGGTGATGATGAGCGGCGGCGCGACACGCAACACGTTCATCCCTGCCGCCACCGTCAGCAGGCCCTCCGCCACGGCGGCGCCCTGCATCTCGGAGTTGGAGACGGCATCCTGCAGCCTGAGGCCGAGCAGCAGCCCCGCGCCCTGCACGCCCGCCACCGCCTTCGGGTGGCGCTCCGCGAGGCCGAGCATGCCGCGCCAGAGATGGCGCGCGACGCGGTCCACGCCGTCGAGGAAGCCGGGCGCGAGGATCACGTCCAGCACGGCATTGCCGGCTGCGCAGGCGAGCGGGTTGCCGCCATAGGTGCTGCCATGGGTACCGGGCTTGAGATGCACCGCCACCTTCTCCCGCGCCAGGGTGGCGCCGAGCGGGAAGCCGCCGCCGATGCCCTTGGCCGAGGAGATGATGTCCGGCTCGATCCCGGCCCATTCATGGGCCCAGAGCTTGCCGGAGCGGCCCATGCCGGTCTGCACCTCGTCGAGCGCCAGCAGCAGGCCAAACTCGTCGCAGACGGCGCGCAGCTCGCGCAGGAAGCGCAGGTCGGCCGGGCGCACGCCGCCCTCGCCCTGCACCGGTTCGATCATGATCGCCGCCGTCTCCTTCGTGATTGCCTGCCGAACGGCGTTCATGTTGCCGAAGGGGACGTGGTCGAAGCCTTCCACCGGCGGGCCGAAGCCCTCCAGGTACTTCGGGTTGCCGGTGGCGGAGATCATGGCCAGCGTGCGGCCGTGGAAGGCGCCCTCGAAGCAGATGGTGCGGAAGCGCTCGGGACGGCCCTCGGCGGCGTGGTACTTCCGCACCGCCTTCACCATCGCCTCGTTCGCCTCGGCGCCGGAATTGGAGAAGTACACGCTGTCCGCGAAGGGCGTCGCCTCCACCAGCCGCGCGGCGAGGCGCTCGGCCTGCGGCACGCGGTAGAGGTTGGAGGTGTGCATCACCCGCGCCGCCTGCTCAGCGATGGCAGAGACGAGATGCGGGTTGCCGTGGCCCACGCTGCTGGTCGCGATCCCGGCCCCGAAGTCGAGGAATCGTCGGCCCTGCGCGTCCCACAGCCAGGCGCCCTCGCCCCGCTCGAAGGCGAGGTCGGCACGGTTGTAGTTCGGCATCAGGGGGGGGATCACGCGGCGCGGCCCTCCGGTAGCCCCGCGGGCGAGGCGATTATCGCGGCGCCGGGCGGGAAGTCGGCGAGGATGCAGGAAAGCGAATCACCGGTCAAAGCGTGACAGAGATGCGAAACGCGAGGGGCGACGGCCCTGCGGCCACCGCCCCCCTCTTTGCGCGCAGACTGACCGCGCGCCGCGATCAGCGGCGGTTGCGGCGGCGCTCGGCCGGCGTCGGGCAGGTATTCGGATCGGTGGTGCCGAGGGTGCGGGAAACCTGCGTGCCCGGCGGGTTGCCCGGCGAGCAGTCGTCCTGCCGCGGATAGGCGCCCGAGACATCCGTGCCGGCGGCGCGGTCGAAGGCGCGCTCGGCCGCGGTGCCGGTCGGGTTGCCCGGGCGGCCATCGGCCGGGGTGCGGTCGCCGGTCACGGAGTCGACCGCGCGCTGCGTCGCCGTGGAGGGCGGGTTGCCCGGCGTGCCGTCGCGGCGGCCGGCGGTGTTCAGCGGGTCGCTGCTGCAGGCCGCGAGGGCACCGAAGGTGAGGGCCAGCGCGGTGGCGCGGAAGGTGGTGGACAGCATCGGATGCCTTCTCCGGTCGGTTGTTCTGGCCCCACATGTCTCGCCGGGACCTGTGAGGGCAACGCGGCATCACGGCGCTGGTTCCGCTTTCCGTTGCGTCATCTTTTCATTTTTTAGCACCGTGTCGCATGGCACGAAACGAGGAAGGGGCCCGGACGCCTTCGCGTCCGAGCCCCCTTACTGAGGCCGTTGGAAGAGCCAATCAGCCGCGGCGCGCGGCGTCGTAGGAGTAGGCGGGAAGCGAGGTCAGGCTCTCCCGCGTCGCGCCGGTGATCGTCCAGCGGTTGTCGGCCGCCGACCAGCGGAGGTCGGACATCGGCACGGCCACGAGCTTCGCGCCGATCCCGAGGAAGCCGCCGACCGAGACGATCGCCATGGGCGAGGAGCCGCCCGAGGCGAGGATCAGGTCGTCCACCGAGCCGATGGCCTCGTTGCGCTCGTTGTAGACGCTGGAGCCGATGATGCGGCTCGCGCGGTCCGTCTGCGCCATCGGGGCCGTGGCGGCGGTGCCGCCGGACGCGGTGGCTGCCGCACCGCCCGCTGCGGCACCCGCCGTGGCGCCGGCCGCCGGCATGCTGCCTGGGCCGTTCGGGTTGGCGGGGGCATTACCGGCCGCCTGGTTCTGCAACGGCACGCTCGTCGTGCCGGCGCGGGCCTGGCCGCCATCGGGGGTGGCGTTCACGGCGCCGGGCTGGGTCTGGCCCGGGCCCTGGGCGCCGCTCGCGCCCCGGTTGACGGCCTGGTTGCTGCCCATGGCGCCGGGATTGGCGTTGGCGGCGGCGGGCTCGTTCTCGCGGTCGGCGGCGGGGCTGCGGCCCGTCGTGCTCGCGCGGGTACCGTCGGTAGCCGACCCCTCGTTCTGCGGGAAGGCGCCGGAGATGTTGGTACCGAGCGCGCGGTCCACGCCGCGGCTCACCGCCGTGCCCGGCGGGTTGCCGGGGGTGCCGTCCGGCTGGTTGTTCGTGTTCGCCGGGTCGCCGGCGCGCTGGTTCGCGCCGCTGGCGCCCTCCGTCGCGCGCTCGGCGGCGCGGCCGAGCGCGGTGCCCGGGGGATTGCCCGGCGTGCCGTCAGCGGGGGTGCGGTTGCCCGTCGCGGCATCGGCCGCGCGCTGGGCGGCGGTGGAGGGCGGGTTGCCCGGGGTGCCGTCGCGCGGCTGGGTTTGGGTTTGGGCGAGGGATGGAACGGCGAACAGGGCCGCCGCGGCGGTGAGGCCCAACAGGCCTGACTTGTAGGAACGATAGGTCATCAGCGTCTCCTTGGGGCGTCGTGTGCCTTGAGCCGCTGGAACGCCCGCCGGAGAGGGGCGGTTGCGGCACCCCGCCCCTTCTCCCCCCGCCTCCCAAGCCGGGCGGTCCCGTGGCAGGTTCCCCCGATGGCCGAGGACACCAAGCCCCCGAACCGGCGCAAGCGGGAACGCCGCCCGCCCGGCGCCGGCCCCGCCCCCACCGAGGCGCGGCTGCACGAGGCCGCGCTGAACCACCTCGCCCGCTTCGCCGCCACCGAGGCCGGCCTCACCCGTGTGCTGCAGCGCCGGGTCGCGCGCTGGGCGCAGCGGGCGGAGCGCGAGGGGATGGCGCCCGAGGCCATCGCTCCCATTGTCGCCCAGGGGCGCGCGGCGGCGGCGAGCGTGGCGAAGCGCATGGTCTCCGCCGGGGCGGTGGACGACGCCGCCTTCGCCGCCTCCCGCGCGCGCCGCCTCTCCCGCGCCGGGCGGTCCCGGCGGGCCATCGCGGCGCATCTGGCGGCCAAGGGCGTGGGCGGGGAAACCGCCGCCGGAACGCTGGAGGAGGAGGCGACGGACGAGGTGACGGCCGCCCTCGCCCATCTCCGCCGCCGGCGCCAGGGCCCCTTCGATCCCGACCCGCCGGAGGAGGCGGAGGCGGCGCGGGCGGCGCGGATGAAGGCCATGGGCGCCCTCGCCCGCGCCGGCTTCCCGCGCGAGGTGGCGGAACGGGCGCTCGACCTCGACCGCGCCGAGGCGGAGGCGCGGATCGTCGAGTCCCGCCGCGGCTGAGCCGCCGGGGAACAGCAAACCTCCCGCGCTCCCCGCGTTGATCCCGCGGAGGCCCCGCCGGCCTCCCACGCAGCACGATGAATCGGAGGTCCGCCGTGGCAACCAGCCATTCAGGGAATGAGGGCAAGAAGTCGGACAGCGCCGCCGGCAAGAAGGGCGTCTCGCAGGAGACGGTCGGCAGCGGAAAGGAGCACGACCCCAACAACTTCGCCAACAACCCCGAGCGCGCCTCGGCTGCCGGGAAGAAGGGCGGGCACAACAGCCACAAGAACGACTGAGGCGCTGCCTCCGGGAGGGGCGCCGCATGGCGCGGGCGCCCCTTCCCGCCTATAGGGCGCCGATGCGCGTGACCTTCACCTCCGCCGGTATTAAGCGCGGCGTCGGGCGCGGCGTGCCGCTGCTGCTCGGGATCATACCCTTCGGGCTGGTGGTCGGGGTCATCTCGCTGGGCAAGGGGCTGAGCCTCGCCGAGACCCTGCTGATGAGCGGGCTCGTCTTCGCTGGCGCCTCCCAGCTCCTGGCGCTGGAACTCTGGACGAACCCGCCGGACATCCTCGCCATCGCCCTCGCGGCACTGGTGGTGAACATCCGCATGGTGCCGATCGGCGCCGCCCTCTCCTTCTGGCTGGACCATCTCCGGGGCTGGCGCCTCTGGGGATCGCTCTTCCTTACGGTGGACCACTCCTTCGCCCTCTCCGTGGCGGAGAACAGGGCTGGGGGGCGCGATGCGGGCTTCCTCTTCGGCCTCGGCGTCTTCACCTGGCTCGGCTGGGTGGCCGCGGCCGGGGCGGGGCATGCGATGGGCACGGTGGTGGCGCTGCCGCCGGACCACCCCCTTTTCTTCGCGGCCACGGCGAGCTTTGTCGTCATCCTCGTCGCCCTCTGGCGCGGGCCGCGCCAGGACCTGCCACCCTGGCTCCTGGCGGCGGCCACGGCGCTGGCGGCCCAGGCGCTGCGCCTGCCACCCCCGGTGCCGCTGCTAGCCGGCGCCTTCGCCGGCGCCGGGCTGGGAGCCTGGCAGGAGACGCGGGCGCGCGCGGCATGACGCTCCGCCTGGATGTCACCCTGGCAATCCTGGCCATGGGGATCGTCACCTATCTCTGCCGCGCCGGGGGCTACGCGATCCTTCGGGCCGTGCGGACCCCGCCCTTCCTCGACGCGCTGCTGCGGAACCTGCCCGCACCGCTCTTCGCCGCCTATGTCTCGCTGGCCCTCTCGCGGCAGGACCTCGCCGCGGCGCTGGCGAGTATTCCCTGCGCGGCCGCGCATGTGCGCTGGGGCAATTTCGGTCTGTCCATCGTGGTCGGGGTGGCGGCCATGGCGGCGCTGCGCTGGGCCGGGATGTAGGGACCGCCTTGACCGGGCGCCCCCGCCCGCCAACATCGCGCGCCCGAGGAAAGGCCGAACCGATGTCAGAGATTCATGTTATCCACGAAAATTCCGAGTGGCTTCCGCCGCTCGCCCGCGCTTTCGACCAGCGCGGCCTGCCCTGGACGGAGTGGAACCTCTCCGCCGGCAGCTTCGACATTTCCCGGCCGCCGCCCGAGGGCGTGTTCTACAATCGCATGTCGGCCTCCTCCCACACGCGCGGGCACCGCTACTCCGCCGAGCTGACGGCCGCCGTGCTCGCTTGGCTGGAGCGCTACGGCCGCCGTGTGGTGAACGGCCCCCGCGCCCTGGACCTGGAGATCAGCAAGGCCCGGCAATACGCCGCGCTGGAGGCGGCCGGCGTGGCCGTGCCCGGCACGGTGGTGGTGCGCGGCGAGGCGGGTGACGTGGTCGAGGCGGCGCGCCGCCGCTTCGGGACGGGCCCGCTGATCCTCAAGCCCAATCGCGGCGGCAAGGGGCTGGGGGTCCGCCTCTTCGCCGATGCCGACGCGCTCGCCGCCTTTCTGGCCGATGCGCCGGAGGATGAGTTGCCGGCCGACGGGCTCTGGCTGCTGCAGGACTACATCCGCGCCGCCCGCCCCTTCATCACCCGCGCCGAATTCGTCGGCGGCCGCTTCCTTTACGCGGTGGAGGTGGACACCTCCTCCGGCTTCGAGCTGTGCCCCGCCGATGTCTGCGAGGTGCCCGCGCCTTCCGCCGCCATCGGCGACGCCGCCTGCCCCGTGGGCACCACCCCTGCCGCGGCGGCCCCGCGCTTCCGCGTGCTGCCCGAGGGGATCGACGCCGCCCAGCGGGAGCGGCTGGAGGGCTTCCTGGCCGCGAACGGCGTGGAGGTGGCCGGCATCGAGTTCATCCGCACGCCGGAGGGCGAGGTGCTGACCTACGACGTCAACACGAACACGAACTACAACCCGGATGCCGAGGCGGCGGCAGGGCTGGCCGGCACGGACCGCTCCGGCCCCGGCGCCATCGCGGCCTTCCTCGGCGCGGAACTGGCGCGGACCCGCCGCGCCGCTGCCTAGCCGCCCGGGGGCTAGCTCCCTGGGGCCTAGCTCCCTGGGGCCGCCGCCTCCATGAAGGCGGCGGCCTCGTCCAGCGCCTGCCGGGCCTCGGGTATCGGCAGCGTCATCCAGACGTGGCACAGGCCGTCATACTCGCGGAAGAGGAGGTCGGCCCCCTCCTCCGCGGCCTTGTCGCGCAGCCGGCGGGCATCGGCGTTCAGCATGTCCCGCGTGCCCGTGAACACGGCAATCGGCGGCAGGCCCCTAAGGGAGCCGTAGATCGGGCTCACGCGGGGATCGCGGAGCGAGAGGTCCCGCGCGTACCACCGCCCGGCTATCTGAGCGGCGGGGATGGCGAGCATGGGGTCGCGTGCCTCGGCTGCGATCACGCCGGGGTCGTCCGTGCCCACGTCCAGCCAGGGCGAGAGGAGCACCAGCCGCGCCGGCAGCGCCTCCGCCGCGTCGCGGATCTCCTGGGCGAGGGCGAGCGTCATGCCGCCGCCCGCCGAGTCGCCCATCACCGTCAGGTTCTCCGCCCCGTGCCTCTCCGCCAGCGCCGCGTGCAGGGGGCGGACCATGGCGAAGGCGTCGGCCCAGCAATGGGCCGGCGCGAGGGGGTAGATGGGGATGCTCACCGTCGCTCCCGTGCGGTGGATGAGCCCCTCGATCGCGCGCCAGTGGACGTCCAGGAGGTCGAAGACATAGGCGCCGCCATGGAGGTAAAGGATGTGGTGGCGGCTGCCCCCCTCCCTCGGCGCGGCGGTGATCAGCTCGTAGCCGCCGAAGCCCTGCCGCTCGATCCGCAGGCGCTTCTCCCTCGCAGCACCGGGGCTGGCGGGCCCCCTTGCCTGGATCATTCGCACCCGCTCAGGAAAGCGGGCCGTGTCCCGAGCCTTGTCCCTCATGCGGGTGGCCCGGACCAGGGCCATCACCAACCAGGCGCGGAAGCTCGGCACTCGTCACCTCTGCGTTAGGGCGTCAGAGCCCGGCGAAGAGCTCCGTCGAGAGGTAACGCTCGGCGAAGCTCGCGGCGATGCCGACTACCAGGCGCCCCTCCATCGCGGGATCGCGCGCCACTTCCAGCGCTGCATGCAGCATGGCGCCGGAGGAGATGCCGATCGGTATGCCCTCCTCCCGCGCGCAGCGGCGGGCGGCGGCGATGGCCGCGCGCTCGGAGACGGGAATCACGGCGTCCATCCGCTCCAGCTCCAGCACCGCCGGGCGGAAGCCGGCACCGATGCCCTGGATGTCGTGCGGCCCGGGCTCGTCGCCCGAGAGAACGGCGGATTCGGCGGGCTCCACCGCGATCACGCGCAGGGCGGGCCGCCGCGGCTTGAGGGCGCGCGCGATGCCCGTCAGCGTGCCGCCCGTGCCCACGCCGCCCACCACCGCGTCCACCTCTCCGCCTGTATCGGCCCAGATCTCCTCGGCCGTCGTGCGGGCATGGATGTCGGGATTGGCGGGGTTGTCGAACTGCCGCGGCATCCAGGCGCCGGGGGTGGAGGCGACCACCGCCTCGGCCCGCTCGATCGCCCCGGCCATGCCGCGCCGGGCCGGGGTGAGCACCAGCTCCGCGCCCAGCAGCGCCATCATGCGGCGGCGCTCCTCGCTGGCGCCGTCCGGCATGACAACCACCAGCCGGTAGCCCTTGGCGGCGGCCACGAAGGCGAGGGCGATGCCGGTGTTGCCCGAGGTCGGCTCCACCAGGGTGGACCGGCCGGGCTCGATGAGGCCGGCGCGCTCGGCCTCCTCCACCATGGCGAGGCCGATGCGGTCCTTCACCGAGGCCAGGGGATTGAAGAATTCCAGCTTCAGCGCCAGCCGCGCGGCCAGTCCCTCGGAGGCTTCCAGCCGCGGCAGGCGCACGAGCGGCGTGCCGCCCACCGTCTCCAGCACGCTGCCATAGAGCCGCCCCCGCGGCGGATTGGATCGGTTCTCGGACAAAGCGGACATGACAGGGGCTTATCCTGCGCGGGCGGGATGACGTCCATCGCCGATCCACGCCGGACGAATGGTTCATGCCAAGAAAAGCACAAAAATCGACTGTTCCGTTTCGTTGACCCACGGCCGCCGAGAGGCAAATCTAGGGCCATGCCAACCAGCCTCGACAGGGGGTTCCAGATGGCGCCGGCACACAGGATGGCGGAGCGCTGTCGGCGCTGAGCGCCCGGACAGACCCTCCCAGCATTTCCCCCTTCCAGGCCCGATGATGGCCAGGAGACGGACGCCATGACCCGCACCGCCCACGCCCTGCGCGCCCTTTTCGCGCGCCTCTTCCCGCGCGCGCCGATGCCACCACGCCAGTCCGAAATCGAGCGCGCCCTGCTTCGTGCCCTGGGAGGGCTGTGAGAGTGCTCGCCTCCCGCCCCATCAGCGTCGACGGACGCTTCGTCGGCGTCGCCGTCGCGCGCGAGAAGGACTGGCTCTTCCTCGCCACCGATCCCGTGCTCGAGGACCTGGAGGGCGCGGCCTTCCCTAACCCGGGCGAGGCGGCGCGCGTCGCGCGGCTGGTGCTGATGCGCGGGCTCGGCCTGCGTCAGGCGGCCTGACATCCCGCCCCGTGTGAGGCGGGGGAGGCGGCTACCACATCGTCTCCTTCGCCCGCGCGGCCCAGCCGGAGTCGTAGGGCTCGCCGCCCACCTTTCCCTCGCTCAGCAAGGCCAGGATGCGCCCCGGCGTGGGTAGGCCACCCGGCGCCACCTGCGCCCCGGCCTCCCAGAGCCGGGCGCGGATCACGGCCCGGGCGCACTGGAAATAGACGCTCTCCACCGCGATCACGATCACGCTGCGAGGGGCCCTGCCCTCCACCTCGAAGCTCCTCCGCAGAGCGGGGCTGGCCGAGACCCGCGCGCGGCCATTCACGCGGAGCGCATTGCCATGGCCGGGAATGAGGAACATGAGCCCGACGCGCGGGTCGCGCAGGATGTTGCGCAGCGAATCGATCCGGTTGTTTCCGCGCCGGTCCGGCATCAGCAGCGTGCGCTCATCCGCCACCCGCACCAGCTCGCCCGGCCTGTCGCCGCGCGGGGAGCAGTCGAGTCCCTCCGGCCCGCTCGTCGCCAGCGCCGCGAAGGGTGAGGCCTCGATCATCGCCCGGTATTCCGGCGTGATCACGGGCACCTCCTTCACGGTGGAGGCATCGTTAGGCACGCCGTAGAGGGCTTCGAGCGCCTCGATGCTGTGGATCATGTCGGGCATGGGGTGTCCTGCTCGCGCTGCTTGCCGGAGCCTAGCCCGCCATCCCGCCGCGGCGAAGCCGTGGACCGGGGCCTGGAAATCCACACCGTTCCAGCGTAGATAATCAGCATGGAACAGTCCCTTCGCCTGATGCGCCAGGACCGCGCGCTGACCGCCATCTCGGTGCTGCTGGACGTCGCCTTCCATGCTGGGCGTGGCACGAACGGCCATGTGGCGGGCGGCGCCGAGGTGGCGGACCGGCTGGGCGCCGCCCGGCGCGGCATCGAGCCCGTCTTCCAGGCCCTGTCCCGCGCCGGGCTGCTGGAAGGCGTGCGCGGTCCCCGGGGCGGCTACCGCCTGGCCCGGCGCCCGCGGGACATCCGCCTGTCGGAGGCCGTGGCGGCCGTGGCCGAGGGCACGGAGGGCGGCAGCGATCTCACGGGCGCCCTGCACGAGAAGGTGGTGGGACCGCTCTGGGCCGAGCTGGACGAGGCCCTGCGCGAGAGGCTCGAAGGCCTGACGCTGGAAGATCTGCTGCGCCGCGCCGGCGCCGCGGGGCTTCAGCGCCCGGCGACCGAGCCGCTCAACTTCACGATCTAGCGCCCGAGCATCCCCCGCGCCGCCGCGCGTCCCGTAGCGAAGCAGGCGGTGAGGAGGTGCCCGCCCGTCGGCGCCTCCCAGTCGAGCATCTCGCCCGCGGCGAAGAGGCCGGGAATGCGGTGCAGGGCGAAGGTCTCGTCCAGCTCCTCCCAGCGCAGCCCGCCGGCGGAGGAGATGGCGCGGTCGAGACCGGCCACCCCGGTCACGCGCAGCCGCAGGGCCTTGATGGCTCCCTCCGGCGGCGCCGCCCCCTCACGCAGCAGCGCGATGGCGGCGGGAGAGAGGGAGAGCTGCCGGCGCAGGTGGTTCGAGAGGGACTGCCCGCGCCGCGGCGCCGCCATCCGGCGCGCGATCTCCTCCGCCGACAGATCCGGGCGGAGGTCGAGGGTCACAATCGCCTCCCCACCTGCCGCCACGGCATCCCGGATCGCGGCGGAAAGGGCGTAGACGGCGCCGCCCTCCAGCCCGCGGACCGTGATGAGCGCCTCCCCACGCAGGCTTCGCCCACCGAAGGACAGGGCGATGCGCTTGAGCGGCTCCCCGGCAAAGCGGTCTCGCAGATGCGCGGACCAGTCGATCAGGATGCCGCAATTGGCGGGGGCCAAAGGCGCGACGGCGACCCCGCGGGCGGCAAGGAGCGGCGCCCAGCCGCCATCCGATCCCAGCCTCGGCCAGGAAGCACCACCCAGGGCCAGCAGCGTCGCATCCGTCCGAAGACGGAGCGGTTCGGCCCCCGACCGGTCGAAGGTGAGCACGCCTTCCTTGTCCCAGCCGGTCCAGGTGTGTCGGCTCAGCAGGGTCACCCCGCGTGTGCCCAATCGCGCGAGCCAGGCGCGCAGCAGCGGCGCGGCCTTCATCGCACGCGGGAAGACACGGCCGCTAGTGCCGGCAAAGGTCGGCTCACCCAGCCCCTCGCACCAGGCGCGAACGGCCTCGGGCGGGAAGGCACGGATGGCCGGCTCCAGCCACTTCCGCGCCGCGCCGTAGCGGGGGAGAAAGGTGTCGAAAGGCTCGGTATGGGTCAGGTTCAGCCCGCCGCGCCCAGCCATGAGCAGCTTGCGCGCGGGGCTGGGCATGCGGTCCAGCACGGTGACCGCGACGCCCGCCTCAGACAGGATCTCGGCCGCGGCCAGCCCTGCGGGGCCGGCCCCGATGATCGCGGCCCTCATGCGGGGACGGCGCGCCGCCCGGCGCGTGGCGCCCCGATCAGCCCTCGCGCTCGGCGAGGAGCATCTTCACCTTGCCGATCGCCTCGGCCGGGTTCAGCCCCTTCGGGCAGGTCCGGGCACAGTTCATGATCGTGTGGCAGCGATAGAGGCGGAACGGGTCCTGAAGCTGGTCCAGGCGCTCGCCCATGTACTCATCGCGCGAGTCCGCGATCCAGCGATAGGCCTGCAGCAGCACGGCCGGGCCGAGATAGCGGTCGCCGTTCCACCAGTAGGACGGGCAGGCGGTAGAGCAGCAGAAGCACAGGATGCACTCCCACAGCCCGTCCAGCCGCGCGCGCTCCTCGCGGGACTGGCGGCGCTCCTCGTCCGGCGGCGCGGCGGTATCGGCCTTCAGCCAGGGCTCGATCATGCGGAGCTGCGCGTAGAGCTGCGACAGGTCCGGCACGAGGTCCTTCACCACCGGCATGTGCGGCAACGGGTTGATCCGCACCTCGCCGACCACGTCCTCGATCGGCTTGAGGCAGGCGAGAGTGTTCAGCCCGTCAATGTTCATCGAGCAGGAGCCACAGATACCCTCGCGACAGGAGCGGCGGAAGGTGAGGGTCGTGTCCACCTGGTTCTTGATCTGGATGAGCGCGTCCAGAACCATCGGGCCGCACTTGTCGAGATCGATCTCGTAGGTGTCCATCCGCGGGTTCTCGCCCGTGTCCGGATCCCACCGGTAGATCTTGAAGGAGCGCACGTTCTTCGCGTCGGGCGCTGCCTTGTAGGTCTGGCCGGTCGAGACGGTGCTGTTTCTCGGGAGAGTAAAGGTCGCCATGGGTCCGGGGCTTCCTAGAGCGCGAATGCCTGGGGCGTGCGCGCGATCCAACGGGGGAAGGAGGCGTGGAGAACCACGCCCTAGTAGACGCGCGCCTTGGGCGGGAAGACCTGCACCTCGTTGGTGAGGGTCCGCATCTTTACGTCGCGATAGTCCAGCTTCACCTGATACTTGTCGTTCACCCAGGCGAGCGTGTGCTTCATCCAGTTCTGGTCGTCGCGCTCGGGGTGATCCTCATGCGCGTGGGCGCCGCGGGACTCGTGCCGGGCCTCGGCGCCGACCACCGTGGTCAGCGCGTTGCCGATCAGGTTGTCCAGCTCCATTGCCTCGACGAGGTCGCTGTTCCAGATGAGGCTGCGGTCCTTGATGCGGATGTCGTCGTAGCCCTGGGCAACGATGGCCATCTTCTCCACACCCTCCTTCAGCAGGTCGGAGGTACGGAACACCGCGGCATGGGCCTGCATTGTGCGCTGCATGTCCACGCGCAGCTCGGAGACGGAAGTGCCGCCCTTGGCATGGCGAACCTTGTCGAGCCGGGCGAGCGCGTTCTCCCCCGCGCCCTCGGGCAGCGGCGCCTGGGTGGCGCCGGGCCTGATCGTGTCCTTCGCCCGCAGCGCGGCGGCGCGGCCGAAGACCACGAGGTCGAGCAGCGAGTTCGTGCCGAGCCGGTTCGCACCGTGGACGGAGACGCAGGCCGCCTCGCCCACCGCCATCAGCCCGGGCACCGTCGCATCCTGGTCGGTCGGCGTCGGGCGCAGGACTTCGCAATGGATGTTCGTGGGGATGCCGCCCATGTTGTAGTGGACGGTCGGGAGCATCGGAATTGGCTCCTTCGTCACGTCCACGCCGGCAAAGATCTTCGCGGTCTCGGAGATACCGGGAAGGCGCTCGTGCAGCAGCTCCGCGCCGAGGTGCTCCAGGTGAAGGTGGATATGGTCCTTCATCGGCCCGACGCCGCGGCCCTCGCGGATCTCCATCGACATGGCGCGGGACACCACGTCGCGCGACGCCAGGTCCTTCGCCGTCGGCGCGTAGCGCTCCATGAAGCGCTCGCCTTCGGAGTTGGTGAGATAGCCGCCCTCGCCGCGCGCGCCCTCGGTGACGAGGCAGCCCGAGCCGTAGATGCCGGTGGGGTGGAACTGCACGAACTCGTTGTCCTGTAGCGGCAGGCCGGCGCGCAGCACCATGCCGCCGCCGTCACCCGTGCAGGTGTGCGCGGAGGTGCAGGAGAAGTAGGCGCGGCCGTAGCCGCCAGTGGCCATCACCGTCGTCTGCGCGCGGAAGCGGTGGATCGTGCCGTCCTCGAGGTTCCACGCCATGACGCCGCGGCAGGCGCCCTCCTCGTCCATGATGAGGTCGAGGGCGATGTACTCCACGAAGAACTCGCAGTTGTGCTTCAGCGATTGCTGGTAGAGCGTGTGCAGGATCGCGTGACCGGTACGGTCGGCGGCGGCGCAGGCGCGCATCGCCGGCGTCTTGCCGTAGTTCTGCATGTGGCCGCCGAAGGGCCGCTGGTAGATCTTGCCGTCCTCCGTGCGGGAGAAGGGCACGCCGAAGTGCTCCAGCTCGATGATCGCCGGCACGGCCTCGCGGCACATGTACTCGATCGCGTCCTGGTCGCCGAGCCAGTCCGACCCCTTCACGGTGTCGTACATGTGCCAGCGCCAGTCGTCCTCGCCCATGTTGCCCAGCGCGGCGCCGACGCCGCCCTGCGCCGCCACCGTGTGGGAACGGGTGGGGAAAACCTTGGTGATGCAGGCCGTCTTCAGGCCGGCCGCACCCATGCCGAAGGTGGCGCGGAGGCCGGCGCCGCCGGCCCCCACCACCACGACGTCATAGGTGTGATCCACAATGCGATAGGCGCCGCCGTTGATCCCGGGGCGCGGAGGCTGGCTGATGGCGTTCATCGCGGGCTCTCGTCGGTCCTCGCGCCGGCTTCGGCGCATGTCTTGGCGCCCAACGGGGCGCGGAAATCACCGCCCGTTCGGGCGCGGATGTCGTCGCCCGTTCGGGCGTGGAAGCGATGGCCCCCTCGGGCCGTGGCGCCGTGCCGGCGATGGCACGGCGGGAGGGCGCCGGAGCACCCTGAACCTATATGGGAGGCCCTTGCGCGACCGGAAGAGAGAGGCCGCGCAGGGCGCATCAAACGGCGAGCCGGATGATGGAGAGCGCGGCCAGGAGGGCCAGCAGGGTGAGCACGGCCTTGATGGCCATGTTCACCATCATCACGCTCCGGTCGGGTCGGATATAGTCCTCCACCACCACCTGCAGGCCCTGGGCCGTGTGGTAGAAGCCGATCACCGTGAGCACGACGAGCAGCACGGCGTTGAAGGGGCGGGCGATCCACTCCGCCATCACCTCCCACGGCTCGCCCGCGCGGGCGGCGATGGAGAAGGCGAACCAGATCATCAGCGGGGTGAGCGCGATGGAGGTCACGCGCTGCATCCACCAGTGATGCGTGCCGTTCTTGGCCGAGCCGAAGCCGCGAACGCGGCCGAGCGGCGGCTGAAGGCGGGTCTGCTGCTCGATCATGCGCCGGTTCCCCTCACGATGCCCAGGCGACGACGGCGACGATCCAGGTCAGGATCGTCATCACGGCGGTGCCGGCGATGACGATCCAGCCCGTGCGATAGGTCGTCGGGATGTCGTAGCCGTAGCCGAAGTCCCACATCAGGTGCCGGATGCCGGCGAGGATGTGGTACCAGGCGGCGGCGGTGATGCCGAACAGGACGGGCACGCCGATGAAGCTGCCCATGAACCCCGCCATGCGGCCATAGGCCTCGGGCCCGGCCGCCGCGGCGGCGACCCACCACACGAAGAAGATCAGCCCAACCGACCAAGCCGCGCCGGAGATCCGGTGCATGATGGAGAGGGCACTGGTCATCTGCAGCATGTCGTAGACCTGCAGATGCGGGGAGAGCGGCCGGCGGACGGTTGTTCCGTCCGTACGGCGGCCGATCATGAGGGCTTCGCGCGCGTCGTTGGAATGGGCCATGCGGCGTCCTGAAATCCTGCCGGGCGCGGGACACTTCCGCGAACGGCTGCGCCGCTTTTATGGTGCGCCACGGCAAAGCGTCAATCGCACGAAATCAAAGCGTTGCGAAGCGGTCGCAACTGAAGGCCGCCCCCGACCGCCAGCGCCTTGTAACCACGCGCTTCCCGCCGCGTCCCTTCAGCCGCGAAGGGCGCCCCGGCGGGCGAGCTCCTCGGCGATCTGCACCGCGTTCAGCGCCCCGCCCTTCCGCTGGTTGTCCCCCGCGCACCAGAGGGCGACTCCGTTCGGGATCGTCGAATCGGCCCGCAGGCGGGAGACGAAGACGGGGTCCTCCCCCACTGTCTCGAGCGGGGTCACATAACCGCCATCGTCGCGGCGATCGAGCAGGGTAAGGCCCGGCGCGCCCCGGATGGCCTCCCGCGCCTCCGCCTCATCCAGGGGACGGTCGAAGACCGCATTGATAGAGAGGCACTGCCCGATGAAGACGGGCACCCGCACGCAGGTCGCTGCCACCGCCACCCCGCCGAGCAGCCGCCCGGCATCCTCGGCGATGGCCTCCTCCTCCTCCGTCAGCCCGGCCTCCGCGAAGGCGCCAATATGGGGGATGAGGTTGAAGGCGATGGGTTTGGTGAACTGCTCCGGCGTGGCGGTGTCGTTCACGAAGACGCCGCGGGTCTGACTGAACAGCTCGTCCATTGCGTCCTTCCCGGCCCCGGAGACCGGCTGGAGGGAGGTGACCACCACCCGCACCAGCCCCCCCAGCGCCCGGAGAGGGTGCAGGGCCATGGCCAGCAGGATCGCCCCCGCCACGGGCGAGGCGACGACGCGCGGATTCGCGGCCAGCACGCCGGGATTCACCTCCGGCACCACCACGGGCGCGTCCGGATCGCCCATCCCCGTCACGTCCACCACCGCGCAGCCCGCGGCCACCGCACGGCGGGCGAGGGTCACGGGCGCCGGCGTGCCGGGAGCGAGGAAGAGAAGATCCGTCGCGGCAAGGTCGTGCCGCTCCACCGCGCCCACCTTCAGGTCCGCTTCGCCAAAGGAGAGCGAGCCCCCCACCGCGCGCCCGGAAGCGAGGGCGGCGAGGGAGGCGGTGGGGAAGTCGCGCTCCGCCAGGGTCTTGATGATCTCGCGCCCCACCTGCCCCGTGGCGCCGGCAACCGCGATCCGATGAGCCATTCCGCAATCCCTTCCCGCCGGCACCCCTCGCCGTCACGGCCGCCGGGAGCGGCGCGCGGCAGATAGGGTCGGGCGGCCCGGTTCCGCAAGCCGGGGCCGCCCGGCCACGTCAGGCGGCGCGCACCGCCCGCAGAAAGCCCGCGGACTTCTCACGCAGGATGCCCGTCTGCCCCGCCAGAATTTCGGTGGCCGCGAGCATGCTGCCGGCGGCGCTGCCCGTCTCCTCCGCGGCGGTGCGCACGCCGGCGATGGCCCCGTTCACCATCTCCGTCCCGTCCGCGACCTGCGCGGCGCTCCGGGCGATCTCCTGCGTCGTCGCGCCCTGCTGTTCCACGGCGGCAGCGATGGCGGTCGCGATCTCGCTCGTGCGCTCGACCGTCTCGCCGATGCCGCGGATCGCCTCCACGGCCCCGGCCGTGGCCGCCTGCATCTGCTGAATCTGGGCGGAAATCTCCTGGGTGGCCTTGGCGGTCTGGCTGGCAAGGGACTTCACCTCGCTCGCCACCACGGCGAAGCCCTTCCCGGCATCGCCCGCCCGTGCCGCCTCGATCGTGGCGTTGAGCGCCAGCAGGTTCGTCTGCCCCGCGATGTCCCCGATCAGCCGCACCACGTCGCCGATCCGGGCGGCGCCGTCCGCCAGGCCGCGCACGGTGCCGTCGGTCGCGCGCGCCTCGGCCACGGCCCGGGCCGCCACATCCGCAGCCTCGGCCACGCGGCGCGTGATCTCGGCGATGGAGGCGGCCATTTCCTCGGCCGCGGCGGCCACGGCGCCGACCTCGTTCCCCGCGCGGGCGGCGACCTCGGCCACTTCCGCGGCCTCGCGCCCCGAGCGGCTGGCGCTCCCGTGCACCAGCCCGGCGGAGCGGCGGAGCTGCTCGGCTTGGTCGGCCAAGTTCTCGACCACGGCGCCGACCTCGGCCTCGAAGGTGTCCGCGAGCCGGGCCTCCTCGGTCACGACGCGCCAGGTGAGCATCGGGCCGGCAAAGGCACCGCGCCCGTCGGTGATGGCGCTGGCCTGAAGGTCCACGACCTCCTGCCCGATAACGAGGCGGGCGCGATGCGGCAGGGCGGAGGGATCGGACAGGACCGGCCCCAGGGCGGAGAGGCCGGCCAGCGGCAGCTCCCCGAGCGACCGCCCGAGTACGGGCTCGCTCATCCCCAGCCGGGCGAGCACCGTGCCCATCTCGGCATTCGCATGGGTGACCCGCAGCGCGGGATCCACGGCCATCAGGCCCAGCGGCATTTGCTCGATCATCTGCGCCTGGGCGAAGGCGCGCCTGACCGTGTCGCGCAGGTCCTCGAGGGCGGCCGCGATCCGCCCCGTCTCGTCGCGGGAGGCGCGATCCCGAGCCTCGGCCTCCCCGCCCGGCGCGGTGTCGCCGGTCGCGATCGCCCGCACCCGCACAGCCGCCCGGCGCAGCGGCGCGCCGATCGCCCGCGAGCTGGCCCAGGAGGATAGGAGCAGGATCACCGCCACCGCGCCGCCGATGGAGAGGGTGAAGCCAGCCATGCTCTCCACCGAGGTCTCGACGGAGGCCTGACGCAGCGAGGCGTCCTGGCGCAGGAGGCCGGTTGCCTCGCCGAGCGCGCCCTGCACGGCCACAGACGCCTTCTCGGCCTCCTCGTCGTGCAGCTTGCGGATCTCGGCCAGCACCGAAAGGATCGTCTCCGCCCCTTCCGCGAGGCCGGAGGCGACGGTGCCCAGGCGGGTAATGTCGTCCCTCAGCCGGTCCGACATCCCGGCGGAGAGGGCGCCCCGGAGATGGACGCGCTGCTGCGCCGCCGCCCGGCGCACGCGGCGCGCCTGCGCGTCTTCACCCGTGATGAGGAAGCGTTGCACCGCGAGGCGCACCTCGTTCACCGCGTTGGAGAAGGTCATCAGCCGGCTACGGGCATCCTCGATCCCGCTCCGGTCCGACAGCTCGAATTCGAGGCTGCCGAGAACGGCTTCCATCGCCTGGTCGAAATCCACGGCCTGGCCGTAGAGGCGCTCGTCCCGCGCCCCGATCATGCGGCCGCGCAGCTCCAGCATTCGGGCGACCGCGGCCTCATGCGCGCGCATAGCCGGGATCGCCGCCTCGGCCGCGACGCGGGCGGTGGAGGGGGGCAGCGCCCGCACGGCCTCCTCGGTCCGCGCCCGCGCCTCGGCCATGCTGGAGCGGGCTGCCTCCGCCGCGGAGCGGGCGGCGGACAGGGTCTGGGCGCTGCCCAGCTCTGCCGTGGCGGCTGGGGCCTGGGCAGCGAGCGCGCCCGCCTGCTCCATGAGGGCGAGCACGCCGGCAGCCTCCTTCAACTGTCCCTGCTGCCGCGTGACCTCGCGCGCCTCCACCCAGACGAGGCCCACGAGGCCGCTCAGCAGGGTGAGCGTCAGCCCGGCGCTCGCCCCGAGCTTTCGGGCGACCGAGAGGTTCTGGAAGGCGCGCATCCCTGGCGATCTCCTCGTTGTGAGCGTCACCAAGCTTACGGGGCGAATGCCTAACCGCTGGATAAGGCCGCCTTGCGCGCGAAGGGTCGCGGGAGCAGATGGCGCGGCGTGCTGCACATCATCAAGCTGGCCGTGGGGCCGAAGGACGTCGACGCGCTGGAGCGCGGCCAGGCGCTGCGCGCCCGCGGCCCGGAGGGGCTGCGCCACGTCACGCGCATGACGCCCCGGCGCGCGCCGGAGATCCTGGAGGGCGGCTCCATCTACTGGGTCGTCGCGGGGGTGCTGCGGGTGCGCCAGCGGATCCTCGCGATCGAGCCCGTGAAGCGGGTGGACGGCACGGGCGCGACCGCGCTTATCCTCCAACCCGGCCTCGTCCATGTCCGCCCCCGCCCGGTGAAGGCGTTCCAGGGGTGGCGCTACCTCGAAGCCCATGCGGCACCCCCGGACCTCGCGGAGGGCGAGGCGGCGGTGGAGGGAATCGAGGAACTGCCGCCAGCCATGCGCCGGGCGCTCCTCGACCTTGGCCTCCTCTAGGCCAGCCGTTCCCGCCCGCGCCCTATCCCGTGCGCCCTGCCCGTGACCTCCCGCCGCACCCGTGCTAGGGGCGCCCGACCCATGGCACGCCTCCGATGCTCAAGCGGCTGACCCGCCACCCCCGCTTCCTCGCGGCCGCGGCCTGGCTGCTGGGCCTCTACATCGCCCTCGTCCACCGCACGACGCGCTGGACGCTGGCGGGCGACGCCGCCATCGCGGCGCTCCAGGCCCGGCCCGGCCCGATCATCCTCTCCTTCTGGCACGAGCGGATCGCGCTCGGCCCCCGGCCCTGGATCGGCATGCAACGGCTGGTGCCCGCGCTCCGCCCCAAGCGGCCGCAGGTCCTCGTCTCCCAGCACCGGGACGGCGTGTTCATCGGGGAGGTCGTGGCGCGCTTCGACCTCGACATGATCTATGGCTCCACCTCCAAGGGCGGCAGCCAGGCGCTGCGGACGATGCTGAAGATCCTCCGCAAGGAGGGTGTCGTGGCCATCACCCCGGACGGGCCGCGCGGGCCGCGCCGGGTGGCGGCGCCGGGGGTGGGGCAGCTCGCCGCCATGTCGGGCGCGCCGGTCCTCCCCTATGCCGCCGCGACCACGCGCGGCTTCCGCCTGCGCTCCTGGGACCAGATGCTCATCCCCCTGCCCTTCTCGCGCGGGCTGATCGTGCTGCACCCCCCCTTCACCGTGCCGCCCCACGCCGCCGAGGCCGGGCGCGCGGCCGTGGAGGCGGCGCTCACCGAGGTCTGCGACGCCGCCGATGCCTGGGCCGAGGCGCGGCGGGCGAGAGGCGGCGCCGAGGCCGAGTTGGCCGCCGCCCAGGCCATCGCGCGTTGCGCGCCGCCCGCCTTCCCCCCACCGCCGGCAGGGCCCGGGACGGAGGCGGCTTGACCGTCGCCGGGGATTTCCGCCCGGCGCTGCCGGCTTGAGCGACGCGGCCCTTCCCGGGGGCTGGCGCGGCGCGCTGCCGCTGCTCGCCTGGCGCGCGGCGACCGGTCTCGCCGCGCCGCTCCTGCCGCTCTGGCTCGCCCGCCGCGCCAGGCGCGGGAAGGAGGACCCCGCGCGGCTGGGCGAGCGTCGGGGTGAGGGCGCGGACCGTCCGCCCGGCCCGCTGCTCTGGCTGCACGGCGCGAGCGTGGGGGAGAGCCAGTCCGCCCTGCCACTGATCGAGGCCCTCGCCGCCTCCCGCCCCGCGCTGCGCTTCCTCGTCACCACCGGCACGCTCACCGCCGCGCGGCTACTGGCGGAGCGCCTGCCGCCCTCTCTCGCGCTCCGGGTGCAGCACCGCTTCGCCCCGCTGGACGTGCCTGCCCATGTCGAGCGCTTCCTCGACGGCTGGCGGCCGGACGCGGCGGTGTTCATCGAGAGCGAGATCTGGCCGAACCTTATCCTCGCCGCTGCCGGGCGCGGCGTGCCGATGGCGCTGGTGAACGCGCGCCTCTCCGCCGGCTCCGCCCGCGGGTGGGGGCGGGTGCCCTCCGTGGCGCGACGGCTCTTCGGCGTCTTCCGGCTGGTGATCGCGCAGACAGAGGCCGATGCCGCCCGCCTGCGTGCCCTCGGCGCCGAGGGGGCGGAGGCCTGGGGCAACCTGAAATTCGCCGCCCGCCCCCTCCCCGCCCCGGAGGCGGCGCTGGCCGCTCTGCGCAGCGCCATCGGCCCCCGCCCCGTGCTGCTGGCCGCCAGCACCCATCCCGGGGAGGAGGCGCAGGTCGCCGAGGCGCATGCCCTGCTGGCCGAGCGCCTTCCCGGGCTGCTGACGATCCTCGCGCCCCGCCATCCCGAGCGCGGCCCGGGCCTGGCGCGGGAACTCGATGCGCTTCCCGTCGCGCTGCGCTCGCGCGGCGAGCTGCCCGGCGCGGACACGGCACTCTATGTCGCGGACACGCTGGGCGAGCTGGGGCTGCTCTACCGCCTGGCCGGGGCCGCGCTGATCGGCGGCTCCCTCGTGCCCCATGGCGGACAGAACCCGCTGGAGGCGGCGCGGCTCGGCTGCCCCGTGCTGCTCGGCCCGCACACGGCCAACTTCACCGCCATCGTGGACCGCATGGTCGAGGCCGGCGCGGCGCTCCGCGTGGCCGGCCCCGCCGCGCTGGCCGAGGCCGCTGCTGGCGTGCTAACGCATCCCGAACGGGTTCGCGCCATGACCTCGGCCGCCGCCCGGATCGCGGCGGATGCGGGGGCGTTGCCCGAGCGGATGGCCGCCGCGATCGAGACCCTCCTGCCAGCCCCCTCCGGGACCGGGCGGGACCAGGAAAAGGAAGCCTGACGGCACCATGCGTGCCCCCGATTTCTGGACCGGGGATGGCGGCGGGCTCGCCCCCATCCTGCTCTCCCCCATCGCCGCCCTCTACGCCTCGGCCACCGCGCGGCGCGTGGCTAGGCCGGGCTGGCACGCTCCGGTCCCCGTGATCTGCTGCGGCAACGCGACAGCGGGCGGCGCGGGCAAGACGAGCCTCGCCCTTGACCTCGGCCAGCGCCTGGCCAACCGGGGCGTCGCCGTCCACTTCCTCACTCGAGGCTATGGCGGCACGGAGCGCGGCCCCGTCCGGGTGGAGCCGGGCCGGCACGACAGCCGCGCCGTCGGCGATGAGGCCCTGCTGCTCGCCGCCGAGCAGCCCACCTGGGTGGCCGCGGACCGCGCCGCCGGCGCCCGCGCCGCGGTGGAAGCCGGCGCCCAGGTCATCGTCATGGATGACGGTCTGCAGAACCCGACGCTGGAGAAGGACCTCTCCTTCCTGACGATCGACGGCTCCTACGGCTTCGGCAATGGCCGGGTGATCCCGGCCGGCCCGCTGCGCGAGCCCGTGGCCAACGCCGCCGGCCGTGCCCGGGCCGCCGTGCTGATCGGCGGTGACGAGACCGGCGCGCTGGCGCATCTCCCCCCGGGGATGCCCGTGCTGCGCGCCCGCACCGTGCCCGGGCCGGAGGCGGCGCAGCTCTCGGGGCAGCCGGTCTTCGCCTTCTGCGGCATCGGCAATCCCCGCAAGTTCTTTGCGACGCTGGCCGGGGCGGGCGCGAGCATCGCCGGCCGCGCCTCCTTCGCCGACCACTATCCCTACGACGCCGGCGACATGCGCGACCTGATGGCCGAGGCCGACCGGCTGCGCGCCATCCCCGTGACCACGCGCAAGGACTTCGTCCGCATCCCCCCCGCCTTCCGCTCGCGGGTGACGGTGGTGACGGTGACGCTCGCCTGGGACGAGGCGGCGCAGCTGGAGGCGATGCTGGACCCGCTGGCCGGGCGCGTGCCCGTGCCGGCCTGATCCGGGAGGCGCAATCGAGAATGCGTCACGATTGCGGATAGTGCCTTGTTTTTCCTGGCCTTCCCTTGGAACCCAATCCGGGGCTAGCTAGAGGAATGAAGCGCTTCGAGGACCTCACGGAGGCCGAGACCCTCGCCCTCGCCATCGCGAACGAGGAGGAGGACTCGCGAATCTACGCCACCTTCGCCATGCGGCTGCGCGGCGACTATCCCGCGACCGCCGCCGTCTTCGACGGCATGGCGGAGGAGGAGAACGAGCACCGCCGCTCCCTCCTCGCCCTCTACGAACGCAAGTTCGGGCAGGAGCTACCCCTCATTACCCGCCAGGACGTGCGCGGCTTCCTCCGCCGCAACCCCGTCTGGCTGGCCGAGGAGCTGCGGATCGACGTGGTGCGCCGGCAGGCCTCGATCATGGAGCTGGAGGCCGGGCAGTTCTATGCCCGCGCCGCCGAGCGGGCGCGCGACACGGATGTCCGCCGCCTTCTCGGCGACCTCGCCCTGATCGAGCAGAAGCACGAGGCGGTGGCCGAGCGCCTGGTCGAGACGCATCTGACGGAAGCCGCCCGCACGGGGGAGGACGAGACCAAGCGGCGCCTGCTAGTGCTGCAGGTGGTGCAGCCCGCACTGGCCGGGCTGATCGACGGCTCCGTCTCCACCCTCGCCCCCATCTTCGCCGCTGCCTTCGCGACGGGGAACACGCACGAGACCTTCCTCGTGGGCCTCGCCGCCTCAGTCGGCGCGGGCATCTCCATGGGGCTGACCGAGGCGATGTCGGACGACGGCGCGATCACCGGGCGCGGCCGGCCCTGGATCCGCGGCCTCGCCTGCGGGCTCGCGACGGCGGTAGGCGGGCTGGGCCACGCCCTGCCCTACCTCATCCCCGACTTCTGGACGGCGACCGCCGTCGCCGCGGTGGTGGTGGTGGTGGAACTCCTGGCCATCGCCTGGATCCGCTGGCGCTACATGGAGACGCCCTTCGGCTCGGCGCTCGTGCAAATCGTGCTGGGCGGGCTGCTCGTGCTGCTGGCGGGCATCTTCATCGGCAGCGGCTGAGACGGCCCTCATCATCTTGTGCACGGGCCGAAACCGGCGGTTGTTGCGCCGCGATACCGGACCATGCGCCGCGCTCTTTCTTTCCTACTCGCTCTCCTGCTTATGGCCTGCGCCTCGGGGGCATCCAGCCCAGGGAGCACGGGGTCCTCCGGGGCCTCCCGCTCCCGCGGTACCGGTGCCGCACGCCTCGGCTCCGTTGCTGAGCGGGAGTGGCGGGCCTGGGGGCGGATCGCCGTCGAGGGCTGGCCCGTTGCCCTGGAGCGCACGCCGGACGCGACGCCGGAGCTCTTCGAGCGGCTGATGACCTACTGGTCCGCCACCCCCGAGGGACCGGAGGTGGTCACTGCCCATCGCCTCTTCCGCGACACGATCACCGCTCCCCTGGCCGAGGCCGCCTCGCTGGATCCCGTCTCCGGCCTGCCCTTCACGGTGGTGCCGGCGAACGTGGCCATCTCCAGCTTCAACCACCCTGCCTGGTCCGCCGCGTTCATCAGCTTCGCCATGGCCGAGGCGGGCGTCCCGCGCACGGAATTCGACCCCTCCGCCAGCCACGCTCTCTATGTGGACCGGCTGATCGCGGCGGCGCTGGCCGATCCCGAGGGCGCCGCCTTCCTGCCGCACGGCCCAGTCGAGCACCCTGCCCGCCCTGGCGACCTCCTCTGCGCGGACCGCTCGGCCGCGCCGCTGCTGGACTGGCCCTCCCGCCTCGCCGAGGCCGGGAGCTTCCGCCCGATGCACTGCGACATCGTGGTGCGCGCGGGTGGAGGGACGGCCGACATCATCGGCGGCAATGTGCTGGACGTCGTGCTGCGCCGGCGGGTGCCGACGGATGATGCAGGGCATGTCCTGCCCCCGCCGGTTGATCGCCCGCCCTTCTTCGTGATCTTCGAGAACCGGCGGTAGCGCCACCCGGCTACCTGCCGGATCAGGCGAGGTAGCGCGCGCGCAGGTGCTCCATGAAGGCCGAGGGATCGAGCGGCCGGCCGGTTGCGGCCGTCATCAGTTTCTGGAAGCCGAGGAGCGATCCCCGGTTATGGACGGAGACGCGGAGCCAGCCCACCAGCGGGGCGAAATCGCCCCTGCCCAGGGCCTCGTCCAGCCCGGGAAGGGCGGTGCGCGCCGCCTGCATGAGCTGCGCGGCAGCCATGGCACCGAGGGTGTAGGAGGGGAAGTAGCCGAAGGCGCCGTCGTGCCAGTGGATGTCCTGCAGGCAGCCGCGCGCGTCGTCGGGCGGGGTGATGCCGAGCAGCCCCTGCAGCCCCTCCCCCCAGGCGCCGGGCAGCTCGGCCACGCGGAGATCGCCCGCGATCAGCGCCCGCTCCAGCCGGAAGCGCAGGATGACATGGGCGGGGTAGGTGATCTCGTCCGCCTCCACCCGGATGAAGCCGCGCCCGACCCGCCGCCAGAGCCGGCCGAGATTTGCCCCGGCATAGGCGGCGGGATCGCCCCCGAAGGCGGCGTGCAGCTCGGGGCCGAGCCAGGAAAGGAAGGCATCCGACCGGCTGGCCTGCATCTCGATGATGAGGCTCTGCGATTCGTGGGCCGCCATGCCGGCGGCCTCGCCCACGGGCTGGCGCGCATAGGCCCCGGGCAGGCCGCGCTCGTAGAGGGCGTGGCCGGTCTCGTGCAGGATGCCGAGCATCGCCTGGCCGAAGGCCTCCGGCGTGTAGCGTGTGGTGATCCGCACGTCGGTCGGCGTGCCGCCGCAGAAGGGGTGCGCGCTCTCGTCCAGCCGGGCGTGGTCGTAATCCAGCCCCGCCCGCTCCGAGAGGCGGCGGCCGAGGGCGCGCTGCACCTCCACCGGGAAAGGGCCCTGCGGCTCCAGCGGCGCGGGGCGGGAGGCCTGGACCTCCTCGGCCCGCGGCAGCGCCTCGGCCAGGAAGGCCTCGTAGGCGGCGAAGACCGGCTCGACATCTGCGGCGAGGATGCCGGGCTGGTAGGTATCCATCAGCGCGTCATAGGGCGAGAGGCCAGTGGCGCCGGCCAGGGCGGCGGCTGTCTCCCGCTGGAGCGCCACCACCTCCTCCAGCCAGGGGCGGACCGCCGCGAAATCGGAGCGGGGCCGCGCCTCGCGCCAGACCTTCTCGCAGGCGGAGTTCGCCCGGGCCGTCGCCTCGACAAGATGGGCCGGCAGGGCGGTCGCGCGCCGGTGGACGCGGCGCATGAGGGCGAGGTTCGCCTCGTCCCATGCCCCCTCCGCCCCGGCCGCGGCGAGGTCGTCGGCCACTTCCGGCGCGATGAGCATGCCGTGGGAGACTCCCGCCAGCACCGCGAGCTGCTCACCGCGCGCCGCGCCGCCGCCGGGCGGCATCATGGCCGAGGCGTCCCAGCCCAGCATGGCCGCGGCCTCGTTGAGGGTCGCGATGCGGGCGAAGCGGTCCTTCAGGCGGGCATAGGCGGCGGAGGTGTCGCTCACGGGTCGTCCTTGCGGAGGCAGAAGGCGATGAGCACGCCGACGAGGGAGGCGGCGAGCCCGTACCAAGTGATGGCGTAACCAAGATGGGAGTTGGTAGGCCGGGGAAGCGTCGCGGCCGGCTGCGGCAGCGCGTCCCCCGCCCGGCCGGGCCCGGCGAGGGCGACGAGCAGGTCCGGCATCGCGTCCGGCAGGCCGAGCGCGGCGCCGATGGCCCGGGCATCGGCGGTGTAGAAGCGGCGCCCGGCCGTGTCGTCGGTGGCGGCGAAATATTCACGCGGGTCGGGCGGGGAGACGTAGCCCGTGACGGTGACGGCCCCCTCCTGGCGCTCGATTTGCACACCCTGCCGCTCCAGCGGAACCCAGCCGCGATCCACGAGCACGGGGGGCAGGCCCACGGCCTCCAGCGGGGTAATAAGGCGCGTCCCGAGGGTGGGACCGCGCACCTGCACCCCGAGGATGGCCTCCAGGTCGTAACGGAAGCGGCCGGTCACCTGGACCTTGGTGAAGGGAGCGGGCGAGGCGGTCAGCGGCACGGGCGGCCCGGCCTCGGCGGCCGCGATCCCGGCGAGGAGGTCGGTCTTCCAGTGCAGCCGCCGCACCTGCCAGGTGCCGAGGGCCAGGAGGATCGCCAGCACCGGGATGGAGGCCAGCACGGCCGGAAGGATGCGACGCAGGCGGGGCGTCATGCGGACCTCTCAACGACGAACCCCGCCCGGCCAACCGAAAGCTCTCGGCGGGCCGGACGGGGCTCGGGTAACGCGCCGGGTGGCGTCAGTGCTGCGCGATCTCGCCCGCGCCCCAGAGATAGACGACGACGAAGAGGAACAGCCACACCACGTCGACGAAGTGCCAGTACCAGGCGGCCGCCTCGAAGCCGAAGTGCTTGCGCGGCGTGAAGTCCCCGCGCAGGGCGCGGAGGAGGCAGACGGCCAGGAAGATGGTGCCGACGATCACGTGGAAGCCGTGGAAGCCGGTGGCCAGGAAGAAGGTGGAGGGATAGATGCCGCCGCCGGAGAAGGGGAAGGGCGCCTCGGCGTACTCCACGGCCTGGAGGAAGGTGAAGAAGAGGCCGAGCAGCACGGTCAGGAGCAGGCCCTGGATCATGCCCTTGCGGTCGCCCTCGATCAGCGCGTGGTGCGCCCAGGTCACCGTGCAGCCCGAGAGCAGCAGGATCATGGTGTTCAGGAAGGGCAGGCCGAAGGGATCGAAGGTGAGGATGCCCTTGGGCGGCCAGGTCGCGGTTTCGGCGCCCGAGACGTGCTCGGGATAGAGGGCGAAGTGGAAGAAGGCCCAGAAGAAGGCGACGAAGAACATTACCTCGGAGGCGATGAACAGCGCCATGCCGTAGCGCAGGCCGATGCGCACGATGGGAGTGTGCAGGCCGGGGGTCTTCGCCTCCCGCACCACGTCGCGCCACCAGAAGTACATGGAGGCGATGACGCCGAGGAAACCGACGCCCAGCACCCAGTGGATGTTGTAGTGCGCGAACAGCACGATCCCGAGCAGTAGCGCGCCCGCCGAGAATGAGGCGGTCAGCGGCCAGGGAGACGGGTCGACGAGGTGGTAGGGATGCCGGTTCGGCGGCGGCGGCTCGCTCGGGTCGAGGGTGACGTCGGCCGTGGTGGTATCGAGGGAAGCCATCGCGCGTCCTGGTGAAGCGGGGCCGGGCCCCGGAAGGTCTCGTCGCATCAATCCCGCAAACGGCGGCGCGGATCAAGGGTTGGGCCGGCGCATCGGCCTCCCTCACCTCAGGGCGTCGCGGTGCGGCCCACATGCGGCCCGGCGCTGGCCAGGGCTCCGTTGCGCTCGGCATCTGCCAGGGTGCGGAAGAAGGTGTAGTTTAGGGTGATCGTGCGGATGTCGCGCGTGTTCGGGTCCTGCGCGATCGCGGGGTCCACCCAGAAGCTCACGGGCATCTCCACGGACTGGCCGGGCTGGAGGGTCTGGGCGTCGAAGCAGAAGCAGGCGGTCTTGTGGAAGTACTTGCCCACCACCTCCGGCGTCACGTTGTAGGTGGCCACCCCCTCCACGGGGCGGTTCGCCTCGTTGGCGGCGCGGTAGAAGGCCAGCCCCTGATCCCCGAGATGGACGGGCATGGCGAGCTGGGCGGCCTCAAACTTCCAGGGCAGGGAGGGATGGGTGTTGGCGGCGAAGCGCACCGTCACCTGCCGCTCGACCGCGCCCGGCGCGGGCTGGCCGCCGGCCTGGACCGTGCCGTTGTAGCCGGTGATCCGGCAGAACATGGCGTAGAGCGGCACGGCCGCAAAGGAGAGCCCGGCCATCCCCGCCACGGTAGCGAAGGCGGCCAGGGCGACGCGGCGGTTCCGGCGAGCGATGGAGTCGTTCATGTCGGCCTTCAGATGCTCCCCTCCCTCCCCTTCCTCAAGAGACGGAGGAGGTCAGCTTCGCCATGGTGATGGCATAGAAGATCACGACCAGCGCGACGAGTACGACGAGCAGGGCGATGTTCCGGCCGCGCCGGCGGCGCACGAGGGCGGCCGCCTCATCATCCGACATCTGGGCAGGTTCCATCAGCCGAGGACTCCGGCGGCGCGCAGCCAGTGATCGAGCGCAATGGCGGCGAACAGCCCGGCAAGGTGCAGAAGGGAGAAGCGGAACGCCGCCCTCGCCGCCCGGTCGCCGATGAGGCTCACCCCGGAGGCGTCCTGCGGCTCGGTCAGCACGCGCCAGGCGTGGAAGAGGAAGCCGGCGCCGAGGGAGAGGGCATAGGCACCGTAGACCCAGCCCGCCTGCCCCATCAGCACGGGCAGCAGCCCGAGCGGGGCCAGCACCAGCGTGTAGAGCATGATCTGCCGCCGCGTCTCCCGGGCCCCGGCCGCGACCGGCAGCATGGGCACGCCGGCCCGGGCGTAGTCGTCATGCGCCCAAAGGCTGAGGGACCAGAAGTGTGGCGGGGTCCAGGTGAAGATGATGGCGAAGAGGATGAGGGGTAGCGCATCCACCCCACCCGTCACCGCGGCCCAGCCGATCACCGGAGGGAAGGCCCCGGCGGCGCCGCCAATGACGATGTTCTGCGGCGTCCGGCGCTTCAGCCACATGGTGTAGACGAGGACGTAGAAGAGGATCGACCCGGCCAGCCAGGCCCCCGCCACCGCATTGGTCGCAAGGCCCATCATCAGCACGGAGAGAACCGAAACGGTGATGCCGAAGGCCAGGGCCGCCCCGGGCTCCACCCGGCCGGCCGGGATGGGGCGGCGGGCGGTGCGGCGCATCACCGCGTCGATATCGCGGTCGTACCACATGTTGATACAGCCCGCGGCCCCGGCCCCGAGCGCGATGCAGAGGATGGCGACGGTGCCAAGCACGGGGTGGATGTGCCCGGGGGCGAGCAGCAGGCCGATTAGGCCGGTGAACACCACCAGCGTCATCACGCGCGGCTTGAGAAGCGCGACCCAGTCGCGCAGCTCCGACCAGTCGGCGGACAAGGAAAGGGGGGCCGTGGCCCCCCTCCGGATCAGGTCACTCATGGTGACGCCTCATATCGTCCCGAAGCGGCGAACCGCAACGGGGAACTGCCGGGATTAGCGGATGCGCGGCAGCTCATCGAAGGTGTGGAAGGGCGGCGGGGAGGAAACCTGCCACTCCAGCGTCGTCGCGCCCTCGCCCCAGGGGTTCGCCTCGGCCTTCTGCTTGCGCGCGAAGGTCAGGTACACCGTGTAGACGAAGACGAGGAAGGACAGGCCGGAGATATAGGCGCCAGCCGAGGCCACCATGTTCCAGCCCGTAAAGGCATCGGGGTAGTCCGGGTAGCGGCGCGGCATGCCCTGGGCACCGAGGAAGTGCATGGGGAAGAAGGTGATGTTCACCCCCACGAAGGTCAGCCAGAAATGGATCTGGCCCCAGCGCTCTGGGTACTGGTAGCCGCTCATCTTGCCGATCCAGTAGTAGAAGCCGGCATAGATGCCGAAGACGGCGCCCAGCGACAGGACGTAGTGGAAGTGCGCCACCACGTAATAGGTGTTGTGCAGGATCACGTCCACGCCGGCATTGGCGATCTTCACGCCGGTGACGCCGCCTACGGTGAACAGGAAGACGAAGCCGATGGCGAAGAGCATCGGCGTCTTGAAGGAGATCGACCCGCCCCACATCGTCGCGATCCAGGAGAAGATCTTGATACCCGTGGGCACCGCGATGATCATCGTGGCGGCCATGAAGTAGGCGCGCGTGTCCACCGAGATACCCGAGGTGAACATGTGGTGCGCCCAGACCACGAAGCCGACCACCCCGATCGCGACCATGGCGTAGGCCATGCCGAGATAGCCAAAGATCGGCTTGCGGCTGAAGGTGGACAGCACGTGGGAGACGATGCCGAAGGCCGGCAGGATCATGATGTAGACTTCAGGGTGGCCGAAGAACCAGAAGAGATGCTGGAACAGCACGGGGTCGCCGCCGCCCTCGGGCTTGAAGAAGGCCGTGCCGAAGTTCCGGTCCGTGATCAGCATCGTGATCGCGCCGCCGAGGACGGGAACCGAGAGCAGCAACAGGAAGGCCGTGACCAGCATCGCCCAGACGAAAAGCGGCATCTTGTGCAGCGTCATGCCCGGGGCGCGCATGTTGAAGATAGTCGTGATGAAGTTGGCCGCGCCCAGGATGGAGGAGGCGCCGGCGAGGTGCAGGCCGAACAGCGCCATGTCGACACCCGCGCCGCCATGGTACTGGATGTCGGACAGAGGTGGGTAGAGCGTCCAACCCGTACCGGCGCCGCCTACGAAGAGGCTGGCAACCGTCAGTAGGAAGGCCGGGACGATCAGCCAGAAGGAGATGTTGTTCAGCCGCGGGAAGGCCATGTCCGGCGCGCCGATCATGATCGGCACGAACCAGTTCCCGAAGCCGCCGATCAGGGCGGGCATGACGACGTAGAACACCATCACCACGCCATGCGCGGTCACGGCCACGTTCCACATCTGTCCGTCGGCGAAGAACTGCATCCCCGGGGTCTGCAGCTCCAGCCGCATCAGCATCGAGAGGCCGACGCCGACGAAGGCCGCCACCACCGAGAAGATGATATAGAGCGTGCCGATGTCTTTGTGATTGGTCGAGAAGAACCAGCGCGCCAGGAAGCCTGGTGCGTGGTTGTGGGCATCGTGCCCGTGTGTGTCGTGCGCGGAGTGCGCCATGTTGCTCTCTTCCCCTCAGGCCGCCTTAACGGCGGGCCTCCGCGGAGTGGTCAGTGATGGAAGCGACGGGGCCGCCCAGCGCGGCGACCGAGGTGGTGCGGTCCCGCTCGGGCCAGCCGGGGCCGCTGCCCTCGGCGAAGCGGGTGCGGGCCTGGGCCACCCAGGCATCGAATTCGGCGCGCGGCACGGCGCGGACGGCGATCGGCATGAACCAGTGGTTCGTGCCGCATATCTGGTTGCACTGGCCGTAGAAGGTCCCCTCCCGGTCGGCCCGGAACCAGGTCTCCATGGTGCGGCCGGGGATCGTGTACTTCTGCACGCCCAGCGAGGGCACGAAGAAGGAATGGATGACGTCGTGGCCGGTCGTCATGACGCGGATGGTCGCGCCCACCGGAATCACCAGGGGGTTGTCCACCGAGAGCTTGGCGATCTGGCCGGGACGGAGTTCGTTGTCGGCGATGGGATAGCTGTCGAAGGTGAAGTTGCCGTGATCGGGATAGCCGTAGTGCCAGTACCACTGCCGGCCCTGGACGGAGATCGTCATGTCCGCGTCGCGGGCCCGGTCCTCGTAGTAGATCAGGCGAAAGGAGGGGATGGCGATGACGAGCAGGATCAGCACCGGCACGACCGTCCAGGCCACTTCCAGCATGGTGTGGTGGCTGACGCGGGACGGGTTGGGATTGCGGCTTGCACTGTAGCGCCACATCACCCAGGCCAGCAGGGCGGCCACGAAGATCGTGATCGCGACGATGATGTAGAGAACGAGGTCGTTGAAGTCGTGAATCGCCACCTTCACCGGCCCGAAAGCCTCCTGAAGGCCCGTGCCCCAGGGTACGGGGGCCCCGATCGCCTCCCCCGTGGGGGCCGGCGCGGGGGACTGCGCCATCGCGCCGGTCCCGGCCGTCAACATCAAAGCCAAGGCTGTTGAGAGAATCCGCCGCATTCCGCCGTCCTGATCCGGTGTTCCGCCCGGGCGCACCGCGCGCCGGGCGACCACGCGCCGCTCGAAAACCTGTGCCGCCCGGTGCGTCCCGCGCCGGCCGAACGCCGCCCCGCGAAGCCGCGGGTCACAGCGCAACCGGACACTAATCACGGGCCGAGCCGAGGCACAAGATTGGGGCTCGCGCCCGGGTTGGAAGAGGGTGATCGTCCTTGCGAATCCTTCTCACCCCGGAGGCGCGACCTCTCCCTCCGCCTCGCCCTCGGCGACATGGTCCACCATGTCCGTCAGCATTGAGCGGATGTGCTCATCCATCACAGCGTAGAAAACCTGCCGCCCCCGCCGGTCGGCCTGCAGGAGGCGTGCGGCACGGAGAAGCCGGAGGTGGTGGGAGACGAGGCTGCCGGAGATCCCAATGCGGTCCGCCATCTCCCCCACGGAGGCCGGGGCGTCGAGGCAGGCGAGGATGATGCTCAGCCGGGTGGGGTCACTCATCAGCCGGAACATCTCGGCCAGTTCCACCACTTGGTCGTCGCCGATCCTGCCCCGCACCGCCAACGTCTCCCCCCTTCGGTAAGGGTCGAGTCTCGGGGTAAGGGGGCGCCCTGTCCAGGGTGGCCGCTCCGCGCGGCCTGGGGTCAGAGGGAAACGGCGCGGAGCCCTGCCCTCTTCGGGCGCTGCAGCGGGGAGGGGCCGGGACTATCCTCGGCCGCCCATCTCTCCACCATCCATTGCGCCCGGCCGGACAGGGCCAGGGGTTCCGCCGGGGGTGCCGGCCAGCCAGGCCGTCCAGCCCGTCCTCTGGGTGACCAGGTCCGCCCCGTCCCGGAGGGCGGACAGAAGGGTGTGATCCCAGCGCGGAGCCACGGGTGCCCCGGGCGCCGCGATCAGCACCGGCACCCCAGGGGCATCCAGCGCGGCGGCCCAGTCCGAGGCCTACCGCAAGGCCGTGGGCAGGTCTCCCGGGCCGGGCTCGACCGGAAGGGGAAAAGGCAGCTCCGGCGCCATGGATTCGACGATCCGCCGCGCATCCGGGTGATCCGACACGACCAGCACGGCGAGGGCTCCGGCCGCCATGGGCACGTCCCCAGCCCCGCGCGACCGCGCGAGGGAGGAGAGCAGGGCCCGCTGCCCCTCCGTCCTCCCGCGTGGCACGGGCACGACCACCACGGCCGTGGGCGTCACCACGCCCGGCCGCTCACGCAGGATGGAATCCGGGAAGACCTGGGGTACCGCAAGCGTCGGAAGATGGGCCAGGATGTTCATACCGCGACAGGACAACGCGCTTCCGTACAATGACATTAACGCGGCAGGTGGCGGGAAGGCAGGTTTCCGACCGTATCGCGCCGCGGGGCCTTCCGCCGGCGTCCCTCCTGCGCCATCTCCGTCCTATGCTTCGCCGCCAGATGCTCCCCCTTCTCTCCCTGCTCGCCCTCGCGCCGCCCGCCCTGGCGCAGTCGCCGACCCTCAGCGCCCGGGACCGGACGGACCTGCAACGGGTGGAAGCCTACCTGAACGGGCTGACCACGCTCCGCGCCCGCTTCATCCAGATCGCGCAGAACGGCGCGACCGCCCAGGGAACGGCGCTCATCTGGCGCCCGGGGCGCATGCGCTTCGACTACGATCCGCCCGAGCCGCTGCTGCTGATCGCCAATGCCGGCCAGTTCCTGCACTACGACAAGGAGCTGCGCCAGCCCTCCATCGTCCCGGTCGGCTCGACCCCGCTCGGCATCCTCCTGCGTGACCGCATCACTCTCTCGGGGGACGTGACGGTCTCCGCGGTGCAGCGGGAGCATGGGCTACTCCGGGTGACGCTCTACCGCACGGAGAACCCGGCCGAGGGCCGCATCACCCTCGTCTTCGCGCAGGACCCGGTGGAGCTACGGCAATGGCTGGTCGTCGATGGCCAGGGGCGCACGACCCGCGTCACCCTCTCGGCGATCGAGACGGGGCTCCGGCTCAACCGCGCGGCCTTCGACTTCAACGACCCCCGCTTCATGGCCAATCCGGTGGACAACAACTAGGCACGGCCCTGCCTTGTGCGTTCCGCGGCGCTTCTGCCTTGAAGGCGCCACGCCGCGGCTGCAACATAAGCGTCCATGCGCCCCCTGATCGGTATTTCCTGCTGCGTGAAGCCCTTCGGCCCCTCGGGGATGCCGAACCACGCAGCATCGGACCACTATGTGCGCGTGGTGCTCGGCCCCGTGGGCGGGATGCCGGTGCTCCTCCCCGCTGCGGGTGAGGACGTGTCACGCGAGCTGCTCTCCCGGCTGGACGGGCTGCTGCTCACGGGCAGCCGCTCGAATGTCTGTCCGGTCTACTACGACGGCCCTGACCACGCGGAGGGGACGCCCGAGGATCAGGCGCGGGATGCCACGACCCTTCCCCTCATCCGCGGGGCGATCGCGGCCGGCGTGCCGTTGCTGGCCATCTGCCGCGGTTTTCAGGAGCTGAACGTCGCTCTCGGCGGCTCGCTCGACCAGCGGGTGCAGGACCTGGAAGGGCGGATGGACCACTCCACCCCCACGGACCAGACGATCGCGCGGGTGCGGACCGGCAAGGCCCATCCCGTCCGCATCGAGCCCGGCAGCAGCCTCGCCCGGCTCTGGGCGGGGCTGGACTACGATGCCGGCGCCGTGCCGGTGAACTCCCTCCATAACCAGGCCGTGCGCCGCCCCGCCCCGCGCCTCCGGCCGGAAGCATGGGCCCCGGACGGCACGATCGAGGCGGCAAGCGTCGAGGACGCGCCGGGCTTCGCGCTAGGGGTCCAGTGGCACCCCGAATACGACTGGGAGCGGGACGCCCTGTCCCGCCGCATCTTCGACCACTTCGGGCAGGCCGCCGCCAGCCATGCCGCCCGCCGGGAGGCCGGGGCAGGCTTTCCGATTCCCATCGCTGCAGAGTGATGAGTCGTAACGCGGGGAGAAATGCAACGCTGGCGAAGTTAAGTGTTCTCACGCTGCTGTGATTGAAACAGCAACCCGCGGCTTTGCATTCTGCCTGTGGATATGAGTAATGTTCCGTCGTCGGCTGAGAGGCCGGCGGTGGCCCGGTATCCCCTGCCGGTTCACCCGACCATCAATACTCCGATCGGAACTAGCGTGTTACGGCGCCCGGTGACCCCCCTCACCGGGCGCCACTTCTTTGCGCCGCCCGCTGTTGCGCGGCCCTGGCCACCCATTCAGGCCCGGTCTTTCCGGACAGCCCCGCTATCCCCGCCGCCGCACCCGCCCTATACCCTTCGGCCGTTCCCGGAACCGGATCGGATCGCTCCATGGCCGACTATGTCATCGCCCCACCTCCCGTCGCCGCCATTCCCGTTCGCGGCGGTGGGCTCTTCCCCGTGCGGCGCATCTTCTGCGTCGGCCGCAACTATGCCGAGCACGCGCGCGAGATGGGCAGCGACCCCGACCGCGAGCCGCCCTTCTACTTCACCAAGCCCGCCGACGCCGTGGTGACCGGTGGCGCCGACATGCCCTACCCCACCATGACCAAGGACCTGCACCACGAGATGGAGCTGGTTGTCGCCATCGGCGTGGGCGGCAGCGAGATCGCCGAGGCGGACGCGCTGAACCATGTCTGGGGCTACTGCGCTGGGCTCGACATGACCCGCCGCGACCTCCAGGCCGAGGCAAAAAAGGGCGGGCGCCCCTGGGACATGGGCAAGGGCTTCGACCAGTCCGCGCCGATGGGCGAGCTGGTGCCGGCGGGCTCCTTTGACCCGAGTAAGGGCAAGATCGAGCTAAAGGTGAACGGTCAGGTCCGCCAGACCTCCGACCTTTCGAAGCTCATCTGGTCCGTGCCGGAGGTGATCGCCAACCTCTCCCGCCTCGTGCGCCTCGCGCCCGGCGACCTCATCATGACCGGCACGCCGGAGAACGTGGCGGCCGTGCAGCGCGGCGACGTGCTGGAAGGCGTGGTCGAGGGCGTCGGCATGGTCACCACCCGGATCGTCTGACCCAGCCCGTGTCCGCAGCGGCATCGGTGGCCGCGCCCCTTAGCGTGGCCACCTGGAACATCAACTCCGTCCGCCTGCGGGCGCCCCTGCTGCGCGCGGTGGTGGACGAGCTGAACCCGGACGTCCTCTGCCTCCAGGAGACGAAGACCCCGGACGAGCACTTCCCGCACGAGGCAGCGGAGGCGCTGGGCTTCACCCACCGCATCATCACGGGGATGAAGGGCTATAACGGTGTCGCCGTGCTCTCCCGCCTGCCCCTCACCCGCCTGCCGGACGGGCGGGATTGGTGCGGGAAGGGCGACTGCCGCCATCTCGGCGTGGCGGTGGACCTGCCCGGCGGCCCGCTGGAGGTGCACAACTTCTACGTCCCCGCCGGCGGGGACGTGCCGGACCCCGCGGTGAACCCGAAATTCGCCCATAAGCTGGACTTCGTGGCCGAGGTCACCGCCTGGACCGCCGCGCGCGGCCCGGCGCGCCGCTCCGTGCTGGTCGGAGACCTGAACATCGCGCCGCTGGAGCACGATGTCTGGAGCCACAAGCAGATGGTCGGCATCGTCTCCCACACCCTTGTGGAGGTGGAGGCAATGGCGGGCTGGCAGAAGGCGGGGAACTGGTACGACGCCCTTCGCCACTTTGTGCCGGAGGACCAGAAGCTCTACACTTGGTGGTCCTACCGCGCGAAGGACTGGCGCGCCTCGGACCGGGGGCGGCGGCTGGACCACATCTGGGTCAGCCAGGATCTTGCCAACTCGCTCCAGCGCCACGCGGTGCTGAAGGAGGCGCGCGACTGGGCGCAGACCAGCGATCATGTGCCCGTGATGCTGGAGATCGCGGTCTAGCCGGGCCAGAAGGGCGGGCAGCTCCGGGGAAGGCGATGGCCTTCCCCGGGAACCAATGGCGCTAGGCTGTGCGGTCCGCCATGGCCGGCTTCTCGCTCGCCAGTGCGGCCTGCGCCGCCGCCAGCCGCGCGACCGGCACGCGGTAGGGGGAGCAGGAGACGTAATCCAGCCCCACCGTCTCGCAGAACTGGATGGAAGCCGGGTCGCCGCCGTGCTCGCCGCAGATTCCGAGCTTGATGCCCGGCCGCGTGGCCCGGCCCTTCTCGGCGGCGATCTTCACCAGCGCGCCCACGCCGTCCACGTCGATGGACACGAAGGGGTCCTTCGGCAGGATGCCCTTCTCCACGTAGAGCGGCAGGAACTTGCCGGCATCATCGCGGGACAGGCCGAAGGTCGTCTGGGTCAGGTCGTTCGTGCCGAAGGAGAAGAAGTCGGCCGTCTCGGCGATCCTGTCGGCGGTCAGGCAGGCGCGCGGCAGCTCGATCATGGTGCCGACCATGTACTCGATGGTCATGCCGGCCTCGGCGAAGACCTCCTGCGCGATCTTGTCGATCTGCGTGTGGCTGATCTCCAGCTCCTTCTTGGTCGCGACCAGCGGAACCATGATCTCGGGCACCGGCGCCTTGCCGGCCTCCTTGGCGACGATCACCGCCGCCTCGAAGATGGCGCGGGCCTGCATCTCCGCGATCTCCGGATAGGTCATCGCGAGGCGGCAGCCGCGATGGCCGAGCATCGGGTTGGCCTCCGACAGGTCCGCCGCGCGGCGCTTCATGGTGGCGAGATCGGCGCCCAGGCTCTCTGCCACCTCGGCCAGCTCCTCCTCCTTGTGGGGGAGGAACTCGTGCAGCGGGGGGTCGAGCAGGCGGATGGTCACGGGCAGCCCCGCCATGATGCGGAACAGCTCCACGAAGTCGTCCCGCTGGAAGGGCAGGAGCTTGGCCAGCGCGTCGCGGCGGCCACCCTCGGTCTCGCTCATGATCATCTGTCGCACGGCGGAGATGCGCGAGGGGTCGAAGAACATGTGCTCGGTGCGGCAGAGGCCGATGCCCTCCGCGCCGAACTTGCGGGCGGTGTCGGCGTCTAGCGGGGTCTCGGCGTTCGCGCGCACCTTCAGGCGGCGCACCTTGTCGGCCCAGCCCATCAGCGTCTCGAAGTCGCCAGAGAGCTTCGGCTCCACCATGGCGACCGTGCCGACGAAGACCTCGCCCGTCGCGCCGTCGAGCGTGATGGTCTCGCCCGCCTGCACCTGCACCCCGCCGGCGGCGAGGATCTGGGAGGCGTAGTCCACCACGATGCCGCCGGCGCCGGCCACGCAGGGCCGGCCCATGCCGCGCGCCACCACCGCCGCGTGGCTGGTCATGCCGCCGCGGGTGGTGAGGATGCCGCGGGCGGCGTGCATGCCATGGATGTCCTCGGGGGAGGTCTCGATGCGGACGAGGATGACGCTCT
>JBHTFH010000022.1:0-68467 GCA_042666135.1 Roseomonas sp. GCM10028921
CGGTATCGGCCGCATCCACGATCATACCCTGGGTCTTGAGCATGAGGGTGACGCCGCGAGCCGTGGTGAGGTCGTCTTCGACCAGCAGGATGCGCATCTTGTGGTCTCCACTCGTTCTTTAAGCATTAGGACAACTTATGCGCGAGTAGTGAAGGGTATCTTCACTTTTCTGAGATATAAACTTACGAGACAGATGATAAAAAAAGATACTAGACATGAGCCGATTGTCTTCGCCGCGCACTGATAACGTGCGCTTCGGGCCCGTTATCCGGGCCGTTTCCGCTTACGGGCGGGTCCGATCGGTGCGCGGCCTCTCTCTCGAGATAACTGGCCTACATCCCCTCCCACCCATAGGGGGTTGTATCGAGATTGTTGGCTTGTCTCGAGAAAATATACACGCGGAGGTTGTGTCAGTCCGAGATGGGATGGCCACAGCCGTGGGCCGGCGGGAGCTCGATGGCCTTTCGGTCGGTGCCCGGGTCGAGGATGCGGGAACTGTCGTGCTGCGCCCCTGCGATGCCTGGCTCGGGCGTGTGCTGGACCCCACGGGTCGCCCGATGGACGGGGGCGGGCCTCTTCCGCAAGGGGGGATGCCTCGTCCGTTGCGGGCTCAGCCGCCGGAAGCCGGCACGCGCGCCAGGCTCGGCCCCCGAATCGATCTGGGCGTCCGGGCCATGGACGCTTTCGCAACCTGCCGGCGCGGTCAGCGACTCGGCCTCTTCGCCGCCTCCGGAGTCGGGAAGTCGAGCCTCATGTCCATGCTGGCCCGTCACGCCGACTGCGACGTAGCGGTGATCGGGCTGGTCGGGGAGCGCGGGCGCGAGCTGCGCGAGTTCATCGAGGACGATCTGGGGCCGGCGGGCCTCGCGCGGAGCGTGGTCGTCTGCGCCACCTCGGACGCGGCGCCCCTGATGCGCCGGGACGCGGCGCTGGCGGCCATGGCCGTGGCGGAGCACTTCCGCGACGAGGGAAAGCGCGTCCTGCTCATGATGGACAGCGTCACGCGCTTCGCCATGGCCTTGCGCGAGATCGGCCTCTCTGCCGGCGAGCCGCCCGCGACCAAGGGCTTCCCGCCGAGCGTCTTCGCCGAGCTGCCTCGGCTGCTGGAGCGGGCAGGGCCTGGCCCGGAGGGTTGTGCCGGGTCGATCACCGGTCTCTTCACCGTCTTGGTAGAGGGAGACGACCACGACGAGCCCGTGGCCGACGCCGTGCGCGGGATCCTCGACGGCCACGTCGTGCTGGATCGCCGGATTGGAGAAGGCGGGCGCTATCCGGCCGTCGATGTCCTTCGCAGCCTCTCCCGCACCGTGCCGGGCTGCCTGGAGCCGCCGGAGAGGACGGTCCTGGAGCGGGCGCGGCGTATCCTGTCGCTGCACCGGGACATGGCGGACATGGTGCGGCTGGGCGCCTATCGCGCTGGAAGCGATCCCGCGGTCGACGAGGCGGTGAGGCTCGCCCCCCTGATCGAGGACGTGCTGCGCCAGGGCAAGGGTGAGAAGGGGACCGTGGCGGGCGCATTCGCGGCCTTGGCCGCCGCGATGGCGGCGCCGGCATGAGCCGCCAGGTGCGTGACCCGCTGGCCGTGCTCGCGCGCCTCCGCAATGCGGAGGTGATGGAGGCGAGGCGGCGGCTCATGGAGAGCGCGATCGCCCGCGAGGAAGCTGCCGCGCGCGAAGCGGCAGCCGCGCGGGCCCTGCACGAGGAGGCGACGAGCGGGCATCCGGCTTTCGCGGCCTGGCTGCCGCGCGGACTGGCGGCCCGCGATGCGACGGCCGCGGAACATCGCCGTGCGGAGGCCCGGTCCGCCGAGGCCGCGAGCGCCCTGGGGGTGGCCCGTGCGGCGGAGCGGGCCGTGGAGAAGCTGGCCGAACTCCGCGCGTACGAGGCGGAGCGCGCGAGGCGCCGCGCGGAGCAGCGGGCCCTCGACGAGGCCGGGGCGCGGGGATTCTCGCCCTGCTAGCCCTGCTAGCCCTGCTAGCCCTGCCAGACCTCGTCGCCTGCTTCACGCTCGCCGGGGGGGACCGGCGCCGCCTTTATCGAGGCCTCCAGCAGGGCTGGAGCCTGATCGATGGCGGCGAACAACTCGGCATAATCCTTGATCACGAAGTAGACGGGCTGGACATCGTCAATCCGGTAGGTGCTCCGCAGGACGCGGGCCATGTCGAAGCGCAGCCGCCGCGGCGCGTCGGAGAGGGCGTGCAGCGTTTCCGTGCGGGATGAGAGAATGCCCGCGCCATAGGCGCGCAGCCCGTCGCGCTCGGCGATCAGCCCGAACTCCACCATGAACCAGTAGAAGCGCGCGAGCGGGGCGAGTTGCCCACGCTTCTCCGCACGCAGGCCAAGATGCCCGTAGGCTTCGAGGAACTCGGCGTAGTCGGGCTGGGTGAGCAGCGGCACATGGCCGAGGAAGTCGTGGAAGATGTCCGGCTCCACGATGTAGTCCAGCTCCTCCGGCCTGCGGATCCAGTGCGTCACCGGGAAGCGGCGTGTGGCCAGCAGGGCGAAGAACTGCGCGTCCGGCAGCAGGCCGGGGCAGGGGACGAGCTGCCAGCCGGTCGCGGCCCGCAGGATCGCGGAAGCGCCTTCGAGTGTCGGAACGGCCTCGTCACAGCGGAGGCGGTCCAGCCCTTGCAACCAGGCGGAGGCGGCGCGCCCTGGGAAGATGGTGCGCTGGCGGGCGACAAGGCTGCGCCAGGTAGCGTGGTCGGCCTCCGATCTCGGGGCGAGGACCGCTTCCGGAAGGGTGCCGTCGGGCCGGGCGTGGCCGTAATCCCCGCGCAGCCCACTGGGCAGCGTGGCCGTGCCGATGATGCCGTCCTCGGGCCGGGTCGTGCCGTCCATAGCTTGTGCCTCCCTGATCTCGTTGTCCCTAAGCCTAGGAGGGAGGAGGGGGAGAAAAGCGGTAAATCGGCCGGGATCTCTTGCTATTCTGAGTGGAGAACACCAGGGAGGTCGGCCGTCATGGCGAAAAACACTCCACCTCTGGATTCGACCGATCGCCGGATCCTGCGTGCCCTGCAACGGGATGGAAGGCTGCCCGTGGTCGCGCTGGCCGAGCGGATCGGCCTCTCGTCCACGCCCTGCCAGCGGCGGGTGCGGCGCCTGGAGGAGACGGGCGTGATCGCGCGATACGCCGCGGTGCTGGAGCCCGCGCGCGTGGGACTGCCCTTGCAGGCCTTCGTTCTCGTGGCCTTGTCTAGCCATGCGGAGGAGGTGGTCGAGGGGTTCCAGAAGGCCCTCTCCGCCCGGCCGGAGGTGTTGGCGGCCTATGCGATGAGCGGCGAGATGGACTACCTGCTGCACGTGCTGGCCGCGGATTTCGAGGCCTATGCCGACTTCGCCATGCGCGCGCTTTTGCGGATGCCCGGCGTGAAGGAAACAAAATCCTCCTTCGTGCTGACCGCGTTGAAGCCGCCCGGCGAGATCCCTGTCTGACCCACCGGAACTTGCGCCGTTTAGGCTCGTGGTGACGTGCCCGTGTTTATCCTGCAGGTTGTGAGAAAACTCGGGATGCCGGGCCTGCACGATGGGCGATAACGGACCGATCACGACGAACGAGGTTCCGCTGCCGGAAGGCACGCTCCTTGTCTCTTGAACCGACACGGGCAAGCGGATCGTCTTCGCCAACGACGCCTTCGTGCAGGTCAGCGGCTTCACGCGCGAGCAGCTGATCGGCGCTCCGCACAACCTCGTGCGGCACCCGCACATGCCGAAGGCCGCCTTCCGCGAGCTCTGGGATACGATCCGGGTAGGGCAGCCCTGGGAAGGGCTGGTGAAGAACCGCGCGAAGCCCGGTGACTTCTACTGGGTCCGCGCGAATGTCACGCCCGTCGTCGAGAACGGTGTCGTGCAGGGCTATATCTCCATCCGCACGAGGCCCGAGCGGGAGGACGTCGCCGCGGCCGAGGCCGCCTACGCCGCGCTGCGGGAAGGACGTGCGGGCGGCCTGCAGGTCCAGGGCGGCGCCATCCTGCCACGCGGTCCGTGGCGCTGTGGCGCCGGGTGATGCACGGCATCGCGAGCGGAACCGCCGTCGATCTCGCTGTCATCTTCGGCGCCGTGTCGGCGAGCGTCGTCGCGGGTACGATGGGCGTGGATGCCTCTACCCGTGCCGCGGCGCTGGGCTGCATCGGCGCCGCCGTCGCGCTGCGGGCCGCGCTGGCCATTCGCCGGATGCAGTGCGCCGTCTCCCGCATCGAGGCGCAGTTCGGCCCGCTGGCGCGCGGCGACCTGCAGCACAGCATCGACGACGTGGCCGTCTACGAGCTGCGCGCGATCAGCCGCCTGCTGCGCAGCCTCAGGGCGAAGCTCGTCTATGCCGAGGAAGTCCGCGCGCAGCGGGCGCGCGACGAGCTGCAGGAACGCGCCAAGGCGCTGCAGGAGATGGCTGACAAGGTGGAGCGCGCGACGAACCAGACGGCCGAGGAAGTCACGACCGCCACCTCCAATATGGCGCGCTACGCGAACGGCATGGCCGATGCGGTGGGCTCTGTGAGCGAGCGCGCCGACGCTGCCGCCCACGCCGCAACTGAGGCCTTGGGCAGCTCCCAGGCAGTCGCCGCGGCGGCGGAGGAGCTGGCGGCCTCGATCGGCGAGATCAACCGCTGCATCAGCCATGCGGGCGAGGTCACGTGCGGCGCGGTCGAGGAGAGCGAGGCCGCGACGAGGACCATCTCGCAGCTTCGGACGGAAGTGGCGCAGATCGGGCAGATCGCCTCCCTCATCACCGAGATCGCGAGCCAGACCCGTCTGCTAGCCCTCAACGCCACCATCGAGGCGGCACGCGCGGGGGAGGCCGGCCGCAGCTTCGCCGTCGTCGCGGGAGAGGTAAAAAAACTTGCCAGCGAGGCGGCACGGGCGACGGAAGAGATCAGCAACCAGATCTCGGAGGTCCAGAACGCCACGACCGAGACGGTGGACGTGGTCGGGCGCACCGGTGGCCGCGTGAGCGAGATGGGCGAGGTCTCCGCCGCGATCGCGGCCGCCATGGAACAGCAGAGCGCGACCACGCAGGAGATCGGCCGCTCCGTTGCCCATGCCGCGACGGCGGTGGAATCCGTGACGGAGATTATGGCCGGCGTCGTCTCGATCGCCGGCGAGGCGAATCAGCGCGCGAGCCAGTTCCAGGCCGATGCCGGCGGGCTAGCCAGCAGCACGGACTGATCGCGCCGGTTCCTTATCCAGTCCGTCCGCAACTCGGTTGCCGAGGCGGAACGGCGCACGAGCCAGCGCGTCGCGCTGGACCTGCCCTGTGAACTCGTGCTGACGGGATGGCCCATGCCGCCCGCCTCGTGGGCATCTCCGAAGGCGGGGCGCAGGTGCGGACGGAAGCGGCGGCTTCCAAAAGTGCGGCGGGCGAGTTTCGCGTGCCGGGGCTCGGGCTGACAGGCGAGGCTGTGGTGGTCGGCGAGCGCCCGGGCGATGCCCTGGGCATGGCCGTCACGCGCATCAAGCTGCCGGCGGACCTGGCCTCGCGCTTCGCAGCCGCGGCCTGAAGTGGGCTCGCGGTCGGGGCGGGAGGCGGAAGAGGGGGCGGAGATTTTGCTGCCGGGGAGGAGTGACCCGCGGCATCCTCGCCGCCTCGCCTACCCCAGGAGGCGGCTGGCTCCGCTCCGAAGCGTAGAGGATGGAAGGGAGGTCGCATCTTCCCCGAGAACCGCGCACCCGCCCAGCCGGGCAGGGCGGAGAACTGGAGGTGGATCGGCAACGCTTCCCTCCTTGTCCGTTGCCGAGTGGACCCGTGTCGGGCCGCGGCCTAGCCTCCGCCCAATAGGAACGGAGGAAACGGTGGCCCGGATCGGATTCGTGGGACTCGGCAACATGGGCGCGCCGATGGCGCGGAACCTGGTCAGGGCCGGGCACGAGGTGTCCGTCTACGATCTCTCGGCCGAGGCGATGGCGCGGGCGGAGGGTGCGCGCCCGGCGGCCTCGGGAGCCGAGGCGGCAGGCGGGGCGGAGTTCGTCCTCACCATGCTGCCGGCCGGGCTGCACGTGCGGGAGGCCTGGCTCGGCACCGGTGGGCTGGCCGCGGCCTCGGCGCCCGAGGCGGTGCTGATCGACTGCTCCACCATCGATGTCGGAACGGCGCGAGAGGTGGCCGCTGCCGCGGGCCGCCCCTTCCTGGACGCTCCCGTTTCGGGCGGGGTGATGGGCGCTGAGGCGGCGACGCTGACCTTCATGGTGGGCGGGCCGGGGGACGCCTTCGCCCGCGCGGAGCCCCTGTTGCGCGCCATGGGCAGGACCGTGGTGCATTGCGGCGGCGCCGGGGCGGGGCAGGCAGCCAAGGCCTGCAACAACATGCTCCTGGCCATCAGCATGATCGGCACCTGCGAGGCCTTTGTCCTGGCCGAGAAGCTCGGCCTCTCGCACGAGGCGCTGTTTGAGGTGGCGTCGAAATCCTCCGGCCAGTGCTGGTCGCTGACTACCTACTGCCCTGTCCCCGGGCCCGTGCCGGCCAGCCCGGCGAACCGGCACTACCGGCCGGGCTTCGCAGCGGCGCTGATGGTCAAGGATGTCGGGCTCGCCCAGCAGGCGGCGGCGGAAACCGGCGCTTCCACCCCCATGGGTGCGCGGGCGCTGGAGCTCTACCGCGAGTTCGTGGAGCGCGGCGGGGGCGGAACCGACTTCTCCGGCATCATCAACATGCTGCGGGAGAGGTGATCACCGCCAGCGGCGGTGCATCCACAGCCACTGGCCCGGATGCTCGCGCACCCAGCCGGCGATTACGTCGTTCACGGCCTGGGTGGCGGCATCGACCTCGACCAGCCCCTCGGCGTCGCGGGGCAGGGGAATGGGGTCGGTCAGCTCCAACCGAAAGCGGCCGCCCTCCAGTCGGATCGCGCGGGCACCGCGCACGGGGCAATCGAAGCGGCGGGCGAGATTGGCCAGCAGCGGGTTGGCCAGGGCGGGGCGGCCGAGGAAGTCGATCGTCGGCCCGCGCCCGAAGCGCTGGTCCACCACCATCCCCACTACCGCGCCGCGCTGCAGCGCCTTGGCGAGCTTGGTCGGCGCGGTGATCCCGGCGGGTATCAGCTCCCCCATCATCCCCTTGCGGAGCTTCAGGATGTGCTCGGCGATGGGGCGGCTGTTAGGGGTGCGGTAGAGCACCGCGGCTTCCATCCCAAGCTGTGCGGCGGCGACCGCCGGAAGCTCCCAATTGGCGAGGTGCGCCGCAAAGACGAGGCAGGGACCGCCGGTGCGGCGCAACTCCTCGAAGCGGGCATGGGTTGCGTCGTCGGACTGGATGCGGCTGGCGGGGTTACGGGCCTCGGTCAGGTCCCAGATCCTGCTGAGATGTCCGTACTCGAAGGCGACGCGGCCGAGATTGTCCCAGGCCTCATTCGCGATCCGCCGGTGCCAGTCGGCATCCCTTTCCGGGAAGGCGGCCGCGATGTTCTCCATCGCGATCCGGTGCGCGGAGGTGAGAGGGCCGAGGCGGCGAGCCAGCGCCGCGCCGAAGCGCGGGCCGAGAGTGGGGCCCAGCGCGCGCGGAATTGCGAAGCCGAGGGAGGTGAGGGCCGCGAGGGCGGCGTCGGCAGGGCCGCCCCCTCTTCCTGCCCCGGCCATGGCTAGATCGTCACCACAATCTTGCCGAAGACGCGGCGGCTCTCCAGCCGGTCCAGCCCCTCGGCGAAGTTCTCCAACGGGATCACGCGGTCCAGCACGGGCGTCATGCCGCCGGCCATCTTCGCCAGCCCGTCCGCCACGTTGCGCATGGAGGCGCCGAAGCTTCCGAAGATGCGGAGCTGGCGCTGGAAGATCATCATCAGGTTCGTCTCGGCCGAGACGCCGGAGGTGGAGCCGCAGGTGACGAGCCGCCCGCCCATGCGGAGCGCGAGCAGCGAGCCCGCCCAGGTGCTGGCGCCGACATGCTCGAACACCACGTCCACCCCCACCTTGTCCGTCAGGCGGCGGGCGACGGAGGCGAAGTTCTTCTCTTTGTAGTTCACGACGTGATCGGCGCCGAGCGCACGGGCCTTCTCGCACTTCACGTCGTCGCCCGCCGTCGCGATCACGGTGCAGCCGAGTGCCTTCGCCTCCTTGATGGCGACGGTGCCGATGCCCGAGCCCGCGGCGTGGACGAGGATCGTCTCGCCGGGCTGGAGTCTGGCGTTGTCGAACAGCATGTGCTCGACGGTGGAGAAGGTGATGGCGGCGCAGGCGGCGTCGTTGTCGCCCACTCCGTCGGGCACGCGCACGAGCAGCCGGGCCTGCTGGTTCACGTATTCCGCCGCGAAGCCGTCGAGGTGGAAGCCCTTCACCCCCGCGACGTTCTGGCAGAGATTGTCCCGGCCCTCGGTGCAGGCACGGCAGTGTCCGCAGGTCTGCGCGCCATAGGGGGCGACGCGGTCTCCCGGCTTCCAGCCCTCCACGCCCTCGCCGACCCCGACCACCTCGCCCACGGCTTCCGCGCCGACGCAGATAGGCAGCTTGCGCTGGGTGAAGGCCATGCCGCGCCAGCCCCAGACGTCGATGTGGTTCAGCGCGATGCCGCGCATCCGCAGACGTACCTCGCCCGGGGCAGGGGGCGGGGGTTCGGGGATCTCCTCCAGCCGGAGGTCACGGTCGCCGTGGAGGCGGAGGGCGCGCATCAGGCCGGCTCTCCCGAGAGGACGAGGCACACATTCTGTCCGCCGAAGCCGAAGGAGTTGGACAGCACGTGCCTCACCGCGGCATCGCGCGCGACGTTCGGCACGACGTCGAGCGTGATGCTCGGGTCCGGCTCGTCGTGGTTGATGGTGGGCGGCAGGCGCCCGTCGCGGATGGTGAGCAGGGAGAACACCGCTTCCAGCGCGCCGGCGGCGGAGAGGGTGTGGCCGATCATGCTCTTGTTGGAGGAGATGGGCGGGGCATCCTCGCCGAAAACGGCGCGCATGCCGAAGGTCTCCATCTTGTCGTTCTCCGGCGTGCCGGTGCCGTGGGCGTTGACATAGGAGATGTCGGCGGGCTCCAGCCCGGCATCGGCAAGGGCGTTCCGCATCGCGCCGACAATGGCGCGGCCATCGGGGTTGGAGCGGGTGCGGTGGAAGTTGTCCGCGCGCTCCCCGGCGCCGGAGACGAGGCCAAGGATCGTCGCCCCGCGCGCCCGGGCCGTCTCGTAGTTCTCCAGCACCAGCGCGGCGGCGCCCTCGGACATGACGAAGCCGGCGCGGTTCTTCTCGAAAGGGCGGGAGGCCCTGGCCGGGTCGTCGTTCTGCGTGGAAAGGGCTGAGAGAAGGGAGAAGCGGATCAGTGCCTCGGGCTGCACTGTGCCATCGGCGCCGAGGGCGATGCAGGCGTCGCACTCGCCGCGCTGGATGGCCTCCGCGCCGAGCTGGATGGCGGTCGCGCCGGTGGCGCAGGCGGTGGTGACGGAAATCGGCGCGCCCCGCGTGCCGAAGCGCGCGGCCAAGCGCTCGCCCACGCCGCCGTAGAGATAGGTCTCGTAGACGTCGGCGCGCCCTTCCGCCTGCTTCGTCATGGCGGCGTAGGAGGGGTCATGCGCGCGACGGGCGAGATCGAACCGCACGGGCCACTCGATCTCAACGGGCGGCATGCCGAGGAAGAGCGGGCCGGGGAAGTTGCCCGCGGCGCCGATGGCGGCCTCGGCGATCGCCTCCTCCATCACCATGGCCGCCATGCGCTCCACCCGCACGGGGCTGGCGAAGCCCTCGCCGCCGGGCAGGTCCACCGTGCCGGCGATGGCCGTCTTCAGGTGGTCGGTCGGGAAGCGGGTGATGCGGCGGATGCCGGACTGCCCGGCCAGGAGGCGGGACCAGTTGTCGGCCACGCCGAAGCCGAGGGAGGTGACGGCGCCGATGCCCGTCACCGCGACGAGGGGGCGGCCGAGATGGTCGCGCATGGTGTTCACTCCGCGCTTGTCAGAGTGGGGCGGGAGAGGAGGGCGAGGGCCTCGCCACGCCACTGGCCGAAGCCGGTGACGAGGACACGCCGCAGGTCGGGCGCGTCCCCCGCATCGGCGGGGTCCATCGACGCGAAGAGGGTGCCGCGGGAGAGGGCGAGGGCGGCCAGCGCCACATGGGCGGGAAAGGCGCCCTCCACCCCGTGGCCGATGAGGCTGGCGGGGTGGCGGACAGGGGCGTTGAGGTCGCGTAGGAAGGCCTGCTCCTCTCCCCAGATGCCGCGCACGCCCGTGGCGCCGGAGATGACGGCGTCCACCCCCTCGGGCGCGACGGCGGGAAGGAGGCTCTTGGCCGCGGCGGTCGCGTCGCCCGCGACGGTCCGGCGGGTGGCGGTGCTGGCCACCGCGTCCAGTTGCGCGAGGATGCGGGCGCCGCGGGCGCGGGCGTGCTCCTCGGTCTCCAGCACGAGGAAGCCTGCCATGCCGCCGAGCACCATCCCGTCGCGCTCGGAGATCGGCCTGTAGGGGCCTTGGTAGAGGCCCTCGCCGCCGCGGTAGAGCAACAGCAGGTCCCAGCGCTGGGCCGTCATCGCGCCGCCGACGAGGGCGATCTCGCCCCGGCCTTCCGCGAGGCGAGCATGGGCGATGCGCACGGCATCGGCGGCCGCGCTCTCCTCGCCCATGAAGGTGCGGGAAGAGCCGGTAACGCCGTGGACGATAGAGATGTTGCCCGCCAGCAGGTTGGAGAGCTGGGCGAGGAAGAGGGTTGGGCGCAGGCCCGTGGCCAGCATCTCGTTCAGCCGGGCACCGTCGCCGGATTCCGCCAGCTCGGCATTCACCTGCTCATCCAGCGCCAGGTCGCGCTCGCCGCCGCCGGCGGCGACGATGAGGTGCATGTCCTCGACCAGCCCGCGCGCATGCGCGTCGTCGATGGCCAGGCCCGCGGCATAGGTCCCCAGCCGCTGCCAGGGCTCCATCTGGCGCTGGTCGCCCTTCTTCGGGATCTGCTTGTCGAGCGCGAGGGCGGGGAGGGGATGGACCGGCCAGGGGGCGTAGGTGGTCTCGTCCACCACGGGCCTCGCCCCGCCGGAGAGCGCGTCCCAATGCGCGTCCGCGCCCTCACCCAGCGCGGTGACGAGGCCGATGCCCGTGATCACGACTTGCTTGCGGTTCATGCCGTGTGGCCGGGCAGGCCGATCCGGGCGGCGCTGGCGCGCATGGCGGCCTCCAGGTCGGGATTGGGGAAGGGCATGGAGCGGAGGAGGATCTCGGCGTCGGCGATGCGCCGACCCTCGCTCGTCACGCGTGCCTCCGTCACGGTGTAGCCGGAGCCGTCATGCGTGACGCGGGAGGTGACGTCGAGCGGTGCGTTCGGGCCGACGAAACGGCGGAACTTCGCCTCCTTCACCGACATGAGGAAGGGCATTTGGGCAAAGCTGTTGCGCCCGAGGATGAGCCAGCCGCTCGCCTGCGCCATGGTCTCTACCAGCAGCACGCCGGGGACCAGGGGATGGCCGGGGAAGTGCCCCTCGAAGACCGGCGAGGCCTCGGGCACGCGGCTCTCGACCGCGATCGCGTCCCCCTCCAGGGACACGACCCGGTCGATCATCTGGAAATATTCGAGGCGCATCGGGCGCCTCAGGCGCCCTTGGCGGCGACCAGCTCGTCGATGCGCGCGGCCAGGTTCTTCATGACGAAGTAGTGCTCCGCGGGCTTCTCGCCGGCGTTCACCTCCTGCGTCCACTTCTCCACCGGCACCTTGATCCCGAAGGCCTTGTCGATGGCGAAGACGATGTCGAGGAAGTCGAGGCTGTCGATCCCCAGGTCCTCGGTGACGTGGCTGTCCGGCGTAATGCTGTCGCGCGCGACCTCGCTGTTCTCGGCGATGATGTCGGCCACGCGGTCGAAGGTGCCGGTGGAGGGGGTATCGGTCTCGGCAGCCATCTGGCGGCTCCTGCTCAGGCGTCGCCCAGCCGGGCCTGAGGGGGCCGGGCCGGGGCGTGGTCGCGGAAGATCGGCGCGGGTGATGGACCGGAATGGGGGGCGAAGTCCAGGGGCGGCGGCCGGAGGGCCGGGGCAACCGCCGCGCCCTTCAGCCGATCATCGCCCGGATCCGGTGCGCCAGGGCGTCGGTGGAGAAGGGCTTGGTCACCAGCTCCATGCCGGGCTCCAGGAAGCCGCGGATCGCGGCGTTCTCGGCATAGCCGGTCATGAACAGCACGCGCAGCCCGGGGCGGCTGGCCCGGGCGGCATCGGCGAGCTGGCGGCCGTTCAGCCCGGGGAGGCCGACATCGGTGACGAGGAGGTCCACCCTCTCCCGCGTCTCCAGAATGCGAAGGCCGGAAGGGCCGTCCGATGCCTGGATGGCGCGGTAGCCGAGTTCCGAGAGCACCTCCACCACGAGGTCGCGCACCGCCGGCTCGTCCTCGACGACCAGCACCACCTCGCCTTCCTCGGCGGCGCGGGGCGCCTCCGCCGGGGGCGCGGCCTCCTCCGCCGCCGATCCCTCGCCCTCGAAGCGGGGCAGGAGCAGCGTCACCGTCGTGCCCTCGCCGGGGGCGGAGCGGATGCGGACCGTGCCCTCGGACTGGCGGGCGAAGCCGTAGATCATGGAGAGGCCGAGGCCTGTGCCCTGGCCGATGGGCTTGGTGGTGAAGAAGGGTTCGAAGGCGCGCTCGATCACGTCGGGCGTCATGCCGGTGCCGGTGTCGGAGACGGAGATCGAGACGTAGGGGCCCGGCCGGACCTCGCGCAGGCGCGCGGCCGGGCCGGGCCCGATGCGGAGATTGGCGGTCTCCACCGTGAGGGTGCCGCCATCCGGCATCGCGTCCCGCGCGTTGATCGAGAGGTTGAGCAGCGCGCTCTCGAGCTGGTGGGGGTCGCAGAGCGTGTGCGAGAGGTCGCCCGCCGCGCCGATCTCGAGCCGGATGCTCTCCCCGATCGTCCGGCGCAGCAGCTCCTCCATCGAGCCGACGAGCGCGTTCGCGTCCACCGGCACGGGGGCGAGCGGCTGGCGGCGGGAGAAGGCGAGCAGCCGGTGGGTGAGGGCGGCCGCGCGGTTGGCCGATGCGAGGGCGGCGGCCACGTAGCGCTCCACCTCCCCGATCCGCCCGGCGGCGATGCGGCGTCGCATGAGGTCCAGGCTGCCGATGACCCCGGTCAGCAGGTTATTGAAGTCGTGGGCGATGCCGCCGGTGAGCTGGCCCACCGCCTCCATCTTCTGGGCCTGGCGCAGCGCGGCCTCGGTGGCGTGCAGCGCCTCAGCCCCCTCCTTCTCCGCCTGAATGTCGCGGCCGACGGCATGAATGAAGCTCTCGTCGGGCACCGCGGTCCAGGAGAGCCAGCGGTAGCCCCCGTCCCGGTGGCGATAACGGTTCTCGAAACGGAGCGTGGTGATGCCCTCGGCGAGGCGCCCGACCTCGGCAAGGGTCGGGCCGACATCCTCGGGATGGACGAGGTCGAGGAAGTCGCGGCCGATCAGGTCTTCCGGCTCCCAGCCGAGGAGGGTGGCCCAGGCCGGGTTCACCGCGTGGATCTGCGCCTCGAAATCCGCGACCAGCATGATGTCGGTGGAGAGGCGCCACATGCGGTCGAGGTCGCGCGTGCGCTCGGCCACCCGCGCCTCCAGGTCCGCGCGGGAGCGGGCGAGGGTCTCGCGGGCCTCGACGATCTCCTGGATGTCGGTGGAGACGCCCGTCCAGCGGCGGATGGCGCCGTCCTCCCTGCGGGTGGGCAGGGCGCGGGCGAGCCACCAGCGAAAGGCGCCGTCCGCGCGGCGCAGGCGGAACTCTGCCTCGTAGGGCGTGCCGGAGGCCACGGAATCCAGCCAGCGGGCGGCGGCGGCGGGGCGGTCCTCCGGGTGGACATAGGCCGACCAGCCGCCGCTATCGGGGCGGCCGGGAATGGTACCCGCGTATTCGTGCCAGCGCGGGCTGGCGTAATCCACCGCCCCCCCGGGCGTGGCGGTCCAGAGAAAGCCCGGCACGGCGCTCGCCACCTCGCGCAACCGCGCCTCGCTCTCGGCTAGCTCGCGCTCGGCCTCCCGCTGGGCCGTGCGGTCGCGCAGGACCTTGACGAAGCCTATGGCGGCGCCGGCCTCGTCGCGCAGCGGCGTAAGCTCGCCCATGGCCCAGAAGCGCTCGCCGCCCCGGCGGTTATGCCAGCGCTCGTCCGGGGACTTGCCGCGGCGCAGCGCCTCCCGCATCTCCTCGGCCGGGCGGCCGTAAGCGCGGTCTTCGGGGGTGAAGATGCGCGCGGCGGGCTGGCCGAGCATCTCCTCCTCGTCCCAGCCAAGGATACGGGACGCGCCCTCGTTCCAGCTGGTGACCCTGCCCTCGAGATCCGTCACGATGATCGCGTAGTCCGTGACGCTGTCGAGCACCTGGTGGGTCCGCGCCTCGCTGTCGCGCAGCGCGCGGTCCGCCAGCACGCGCCGGGTGGTCTCCGTGCAGGGGCAGAAGATCCCGTCCACCCTCCCGCCCTCGCTGCGGATCGGGGTGTAGGAGAAGGAGAAGTGCGTCTCCTCGGGATAGCCGTTGCGCTCCATCACCAGGGTGATGTCGTCCATGTGGACGGGGGTGCCGGACAGGGCCCGGGCGACGAGCGGGGCCAGCTCCGCCTCGACGTCCCACCACACTTCCAGGAAGGGCTGGCCGAGGGCGGCGGGGTGCTTCGCGCCGAGTATACCGGCATAGGCATCGTTATAGATGAGCGTCTGGGCGGCTCCCCAGATGACGAACATCGGCTGGTTCGCCCCCAGCATCACGCCGACGAGCGCCTTCAGCGCCTCCGGCCAGCCCTCCGGCGGCCCGAGGGGCGTCGCCCGCCAGTCATGCCCGCGGATGATGGTGCCGAGCTGGCCTCCCCCGGAAAGAAAGCTGAGCACCGTAAGGGAGGTCACGCCGGCCAGGGCGAGGACTGCCGCTCGCCCGGAGCGGGGCGGCGGGCTGCCCGCGGGGAGTGGCGCCGTTGCGTCATTCCGAAGGCTTTGCCGCGCCGGGGCGCGGCTGGGAAGGCGGCCGGTTTCAATTCGGCTTGATCCTGGCCGCGGGGCGGCAAGAAGGGCCGGAGAGGCCGCGAGAGGGAGCGTTCAGCAATTCGGGCCGGTGGTGCGGGTGGCCGGTTTCGAACCGGCACTCTGTTGCCAGAAGCGGATTTTGAGTCCGCCGCGTCTACCGTTCCGCCACACCCGCGAAGCCATGGCCAGGCCCCTGGATGCCATGCCGGGGCGGGTCTCGTCCAGAAGGGGTCAGCCGACCTCGAGCATGCTGCGGATGCGCGTGCCGAGCGCGTCCAGCGCGAAGGGCTTGGTCATCATGTCCATCCCCGTGCCCAGGAAGCCGCTGCGCAGCGTCGCCGTCTCGGCATAGCCGGTGATGAACAGTACGCGCAGGCCCGGGCGGGCCGCGCGCGCGATCTCGGCGAGCTGGCGGCCGTTCAGCCCGGGAAGGCCCACATCGGAGATCATGAGGTCGATCCGCTCGTCCGACTGGAGCACGGGGATCGCGGCGCCCGCATGCGCGGCCTCCAGGTAGCGGTAGCCCAGTTCATCCAGCACCTCCGTCACGAGCAGGCGCACCGTGGGATCGTCCTCTACGAGCAGCACCGTCTCCCCCCGGCCCCGGGGCGCGGCGGCTGGGGCGGCGGCCTCGCGCTCCGCTACCATCTCGCCGGCTCGGGGCAGGAGGAGGGTGAAGGCGGTGCCCTGGCCCGGCGTGCTCTCCACCCGCACATGGCCGCGCGACTGCTTGGCGAAGCCGTAGATCATGGAGAGGCCGAGCCCCGTTCCCTGGCCGATGGGCTTGGTCGTGAAGAAGGGCTCGAAGGCGCGGGCGAGGACGTCGGGCGGCATCCCCAGGCCCGTATCCGCCACGCGGATGGTGACGTAGTCCCCGGCCGCCATTCCTTCCTCGCCCGGATCGGGCACGGCCTGGACCTCGCGGCCGGTCTCGATGGTCAGCAGCCCGCCATCGGGCATCGCGTCCCGCGCGTTGATGGCGAGGTTGAGGATCGCGTTCTCCAGCTGGTTCGTATCGGTCAGGGCGGGCCAGGGATCCGGGTCCAGCCGGATCCTCAGCCCGATCTGCTCGCCCAGAGTGCGGCGGAGCAGTTCCTCCATCCCGGCGACGAGGGCGTTCGCGTCGAGCTGCCGCGTGTCGAGCGACTGGCGGCGCGCGAAGGCGAGGAGGCGGTGGGTGAGCGAGGCGGCCCGGGCGGCGGCGCCCGAGGCCGCATCCATGTAGCGCCCGACCTCGCTGCTGCGCCCCGCCTCAATCCGGCGCCGCATGATGTCGATCGAGCCGATGATGCCCGTCAGAAGGTTGTTGAAGTCATGCGCGATCCCGCCGGTGAGCTGACCCAGCGCCTCCATCTTCTGGGACTGGCGCAGCGCCTCCTCGGCGGCGGCCAGCGCGCGCTTCGCCTCGCGCTCGGCGGTGATGTCGCGCCCGGTGGCGTAGATGAGCCCGGATTCGTCGGGCGCGGCGGCCCAGGCGATCCAGCGCGCGCGCCCATCGGCGTGGCGCAGGCGGTTCTCGAAGCCGGGCAGCGCGCCGGCGGCGGCGCGGCGCAGGGCCTCGCGCGTCGCCTCCCGCTCCTCCGGCAGGACGAGAGCCTCCATCGTCCTGCCCACCAGCCGCGCGGGATCAAGGCCGAGCACCCCCGCCCAGGCCGGGTTCGCCGCGCGCAGCACCCCGTCCGGGCCGATCACCGCGAGGAGGTCCTGCGAGGTGCGCCAGAGCCGGTCGAGCTGCCCCGTGCGCTCGGCCATGCGGCGCTCAAGCTCGGCGTTCAGCTCGCGCAGCCCCGCCTCCGCGCGGCGAGCCTCGGTGACGTCCACGCCCTCGACGAAGATGCCGTCCACCGTGCCATCGGCAATGGGCTGGAAGACGAAGTCAAGAATGCGCTCCTCCGCGGGCTCGCCGGGGGCGCGCTCCAGCAGCACGGAGGCGGCGCGGGCGACATAGGGCTCCCCCGTCGCGCGCACGCGGTCGAGGATTTGGAGGAAGCCCTGCTCGGTGATGCCGGGCAGGACCTCGGCCAGCGGCAGCCCCGCGACATCGGCGCGGCCGATGAGGTCGAGATAGCTACGGTTGGCGAAGTCGAAGCGGTGATTCGGGCCGCTGAGGACGGCCATGAAGCTCGGCGAGCGCTCGAAGAGCTGGCGCAGCCGGTCCAGCTCCGAAAGGCGCGCGCGCTCGGCCATCACCTGGCCCGTGATCTCCTGGCAGGCGCAGAAGACGCCGCCCACTGTCCCGTCCTCGCCCCGCAGCGGGGCATAGAAGAAGGAGAAATGCGTCTCCTCGGGATAGCCGTGGCGGAGCATGGTGAGCTGGAGGTTGTCCATGCTCGTGCCCTGCCCGTCATAGCAGCGGCCGATGAGTGGGCCGACTTGGTCGAGGATCTCGTGCCAGACCTCGTCGAAGCGCCGGCCGAGGGCGGCGGGGTGCTTCGCCCCGAGGATGCGGGCATAGCCGTCGTTGTAGAGAACGATCCGCTCGGGGCCCCAGGTGGCGAACATCGGCTGGTTGGCCGCGAGCATCACCCCGACGATTGTCTTGAGGGGCGCTGGCCAGCGGCGGGGATCCCCGAGCGGCGTCGCGCCCCAGTCGAACGTACGGATCCGCTCGCCCATCTCGCCGCCACCCGCGAGAAACCGTAGTGCCATGTCTCTCCCGCGCCCGGTGCCCGAAGCGGGCCGGCGCGAGTATAGGGGGCGGCGGCGAGGTTGAAAGACGCTACGCCTTCCCGGGCGGGGCGGGGGCCTCCGTCTCCGCCGTGTGGAAGGCGGCGGGGGAGGTCACCTCCAGCATCTCGAGGTCGGCCGAGTGCGCGACCTCCCTGTGCCGGATCCCTGGCGGCTGGACCACGCTGTCCCCGGTCTCCAGCAGCACCTCGCCAATGTCCTCGTACTCGAAGCGCACCCAGCCCCGGAGGACGAGGACGAGCTGGAAGGCGAGGTCGTGGGTGTGCCAGCGCGGCATCGGCCCCTCGCCGGGCACGGCGCGGATGATGTGCGCCGCGTGCCCGCCTCCCGTCGCCTCCCGCACGCCGAGGTCGCGATAGGCGAAGAAGCCCCTGAGCCCCGCGTCGTAGGACGCTCCGGCCGCCTTGCTGACCGTGGTGCGCATGCATCTCCCCTCCTTCGGGCGGCGGCACGCGGCCACCGCCCCTGAGGTGCCATCATGCACCCCGCCGGCTCAGGCGAGCACTACCTTGCGATAGAGCCGCCAGGTCGCGTGGCCCAGCACGGGCAGTACGACGGCGAGCCCCACGAAGAGCGGCAGGCTGCCGAGGAAGAGCAGCCCCGCCACGATCATCCCCCAGAGCGCCATCGGGAAGGGGTTCGTCGCCACCGCCCGCAGGGAACTGCGAATCGCCGTCATGGGCCCGACGGGGCGGTCCAGCAGCAGCGGGAAGGAGATGACGGAGACGGCGAGCACGAGCACGGCGAAGAGGAGCCCGGCGATGTTGCCCAGAAGCATCAGCCGCCGGCCCTCCTCCGTGTGGAAGACCTGCTGCGTGAACTCCTCCACCGAGGCCGGGCGCGCGCCGCCGAAGAGGCTGTCGAAGATCGCCTGCGCCGTGAAGAGCCAGGCGACGAAGATCGCCAGCAGCATCACGCCGAGGATGACGATGGCGCCGAGATTGGGCGAGCGCAGCACGCCGAAGGCATCCGTCCAGCGCGCGGGCAGGCCCGCCTCCCGCCGCCGGCTCAGCTCGTAGATGCCGAGCGCCGCGACCGGCCCGACGAGGGCGAAGCCCGAGATGAGCGGCCACATCATCGGCATCAGCTCCCCGTCCGAGGCGACCTCGGCGGCCACGAGGCCAATCACGGGGTAGATGAGGGCGAGGAAGACGAGCTGCGTCGGATGGGCGAGGAAATCGCCCCATCCCTCGCGCAGCGCGCTCAGGACATCGTCCGCGTCGACTAGTCGGATTCTCGGCTCCCGCGCCGCTTCCGCCCGTGAGCCGATGCGGTCCAGGGTGGTTGCGCCGGCGCCTCTGGCTGCCGCCATCACACGTCCTCCCGGGCGCCGCTTCCTGCGGCTGCCCTTGTTTCTGTTCGGAAGGCCCGGGGACCATCGCGGAGAAGGAGGAACGCGCCGCGCGGTGCCGGATCGTCCGTCAACGGACTTGGTGCCGCCGGGCGGAAGGACAAGTCCAGGGGGCTTGCGGCGGGCTTGCGGCGCGAGGAGGGGAGGGGCAGCTTGCGGCGCCATGAGGCTTCCCCGCCACGCCCTCCTGATCGCCCTTCTCGCCGCGGCTGCGCCGCTGGCCGCGCTGGGGTCGGAGGCGTTGCTCGGAATGGCTCCCTGCACCCTCTGCCTCTGGCAGCGCCCGCCCTATTGGGCGGCGGCCGCCATCGCCCTGCTGGCGGCGGTGCTGCGCTCGCGCGCGCTGCTGGCCGTGGCGGGGCTGGCCGTGCTCGCCTCGGGCGCGGTCGCGGGGCTGCATGTCGGGGTCGAGCAGGGATGGTGGCCGAGCCCGCTGCCTTCCTGCGCCGCCCCCTCGGTGGCCGGGGCGGCGGGCGGTGCGTCGAGCGTGGACGACCTCATGCGGAGCCTCGCCGCGGTGCCGTCCAAGCCCTGCGACGCGCCCGCCTTCCTCATTCCCGGCCTGCCCGTCTCGATGGCGGCGATGAACCTGGCCTACGCGCTTGCGCTGGGCGGGCTGGCGCTTACCTGGGCCCGGAGAGAGACGGAGGACGCATGAGCACGGCCGAAGGGCGCAGCACGCTGGAAGGTCGCCTGCCTGGCGATCCCACGCCGCGCGAGTATGTGGAGCGCACAATCCGCGTGGACCACGCCGGGGAATACGGGGCCAAGCGCATCTACGAGGGGCAGCTCGCCGTCCTCGGGCGCACGAAGTACGGGCCGATCCTGGAGCACATGAAGGAGCAGGAGCAGGGCCATCTCGACACCTTCTCCCGCCTGATCGCCGAGCGCCGCGTGCGGCCGACAGCCCTGCTGCCGATTTGGCACGTGGCCGGCTTCGCCCTCGGCGCGGCCACCGCGCTGATCGGGCATCGCGGCGCCATGGCCTGCACCGTCGCGGTGGAGGAGGCGATCGACGAGCACTACGCCACCCAGTACGAGACGCTCGGCGAGGACGAGAAGCCGCTGCGCGACGAGATCGAGCGCTTCCGTCTGGAGGAGCTGGAGCACCGCGACATCGGGCTGGAGAACGAGGCGGAGCTGGCGCCGGCTTACAAGCTGCTCGCCGCCGTCATCAAGGCCGGCTGCAAGGTGGCGATCAAGGTGAGCGAGCGGGTCTGACCCGCCCGCTCAACGCCTTGCCCCCTACGTCCTCCATGTCGGGCCGGAGCCGGGCAGGCGCGGCCGGCGCGGCGTGGCAGGCGGGGGTGCGGGCGGCGCCGCCACGGGGGGCGGGGGCAGGGGCGCCTCCGCCGCGGCCGGCACCGGCTCGGGCGGGTTCCCGGCCAGCGCCCCGAGCACCCGCATCGTGACGCCCAGCAGCGGGTCCCGCAGGCCGCGGCGCATGTCCGCCGCCTCCGGCGCCAGCATCATCGCGAGGAAGACCCGCCGCTCCAGCAGCGTGGCGCAGGCGAGCTGGCGGCGGGGGATCTCCCCGCGGAGCTGCGCGTCGAGGCAGCGGGCCACGGGCCCCGTCTCGGCCGCGCGGACGGCGAAGTGGCGGAGCGCCACGTTCTCCCGGCGGGAGGCCGCGTCCACCGCGACCGCGCGGGCCACCACCTCCATCGCCACCCCGACCTCCGCTTCCTCCCCGCCCGCGCGCGAGGGCGGGGCGAGCGCGTGGATGGAGAGGGCCGACCCGTTCGGATGGGCGTAGCGGGCGAGAAGCGTGCCCGCCGTCCCCTCCGGCGGCAGCCGGCGGAAGCCGTCGATCTCCTGGGGCAGGCGCCCCGTCACGCTTTCCGGCACCGGCTCGGGAAGGGCGCGTCCGCCGCAGGAGGCGAGGAGGAGCGCGAGAAGAGGCAGGACGGCCCGGCAGTGCATGCTGCCCTTCTAGCCCGGCGAGGCGCGGCGGCATAGGAAGCTCCGGGGCGGCAGGCGTGGCGGAAGGGCGGCGCGGGACAACCCGCTCGCCCCGAGAGGTGTTACCCCCGGTAGTGCAGCGGCTGACCGAAGGCGTGATGAAGCAGGAGATGCCCGGCCCCCCGGGCGAGAGGGGAGCGGCCGGGCGCCGGGAGCGGACCGTCCGCACGCGCCTCATCCTCATCGCCCTCTCGGTCGCCCTTCCGGCGGCCCTCGCGCTCGGCCTCGCCGCCCTGGAGGGCTGGCGCACCGCGCGCGAGCGGACGGATACGATGCTGCGGGCCCGCGCCGAGGCGCTGGCGAACGGCGTGGCGCGCGAACTCGCCCTCGTCCGCGCGATGCTGGAGGCCCTGGCCACCTCTCCCGCCCTGGCCGGCGGCGACCTCGCAGCCTTTCACACCCAGACCGTCAGGGCCACGCAGGGCACCAACGTGCGAATCGTCCTGACCGCTCCGGACGGCCGAGTGCTCGTCAACTCGCGCGTCCCCTGGGGCACCACCCTGCCCCCGCGCGGGGACCAGGACATCGTCCGCCAGGTCTTCGCAACGGGCGAGTCCCAAGTATCCGACCTCTACACCGGCCCGATGACCGGCGAGCATCTCGTCTCCGTGGACGTGCCGGTGCGCGGCCCGGACGGGACGGTGCTGTACGACCTGAACATCGGCTTTATCGGCGCGTCCATCAGCCGGGCGCTCGTCGACCAGCGCCTGCCCGCGACCTGGCGCGCGACGGTCCTGGACGGGAAGGGGGTGCTCGTCGCAAGGAGTCACGGCACGGAGCACTTCGCCGGCCGCATGGCTGCGCCGCAGTCGCTGGAGGCGATCCGGGCGGGGATCAACCCCTTCGAGACGACAGCGCAGGAAGGGCTGGCGGTGCGCGGCGCCCACGCGCCGGTGCCGGGCACGCGCTGGACCGCGGTGGTGGTGGTGCCGCAGGAGGAGCTCGCGCGGCCCCTGCGCGCGGCCCTCATCACCGCCGCCGCGACGGGGGGTGGGTTGCTCCTGCTCGGCCTCTCCCTCGCGCTCTGGCAGGGTCGCCGGCTGACGGCGGCCTTCTCGGCCCTCGCCGCGGGCGCCGACGCGCTCGGGCGCGGCGAGGTCGCCGCCCGCCCGCCGCGGGGCGTGGTGGAGGCGAGCCGCGTGGGGGCTGCCCTCTCCCGCGCCGCAGGGGCGCTGGCGGAGCGCGAGGCCGAGCGGGCCGATGCCGACCGCCGGCAGGCGATCCTGATCAACGAGCTGAACCACCGGGTGAAGAACACGCTCGCGACCGTCCAGGCCATCGCCGCCCAGACCCTGCGGCGGGAGCAGGGGGAGGGAGCGCAGGCCTTCACCGATCTCGACCACCGCCTCCGCGCGCTCGCCCGCGCCCACGACCTCCTCGTGGCAGGCACCTGGAGCGACACGCCGCTGCCACGGGTGGTCCGCGCCGCCCTCGCGCCCTGGACGGAGGCGGGCCGCATCCGCATCGCCTGCCATTGCGGGAGGATCCTCACCACCCTCCGCCCCGCCCAGGCGCAGGCCCTCGTCCTCGCCCTCCACGAACTCGCCACGAACGCGGCGAAGTACGGCGCCATCTCGACCCCCGAGGGCGTGGTGAGCGTCACCTGCGCGGCCGATCGCGACGGGGCGCGGGTGGAATGGGTGGAGAGCGGGGGGCCGCGGCTCGATCCCGGGGTGCAGCCGCGGCGCGGCTTCGGCACGCGCCTGCTCGAGCGCGCGCTGCCGCGGGAACTCGGCGCGAGATCGCAGGTGTCGCTCCATTTCGAGCCGGAGGGATTGCGGGCCGTGATCACGATCGGATCGGCGCTGCAGGAGCCGGCGGAGCCCGCGGGGGCTGATTCGTGTCCTGCCGTGCCTCAAGAGGCATGACAACCCTGTTACATGCCTGTGACCGTGAAAGGAAAATAATAAGTACCGAGGTCTGAACGACAGTCTCGCCGCGGGGAGGGATGATTGCTCCTGACAACGGGTCCGGAAACCCTCTCAAGGCCGCAAGGCCGGCTCCTCGGTGTCACGGAGGCCAGGAGCGTAAATTTTCCCTGGGTCCGTCCGATGGTTGGCATCGCCTTCGCCCTTGTCCTCATCCAGGAGGCTGTCTCCCTCAGGCTCGGCACCATCGCGCCGCATGACTATTTCGGCGCCACTGTGCAGGCGCCCACGGCGCTCGGCGCCTTCGTGCTCACCTTCATCCTCGTCTCGCCCTCCGCCCGGGTCCGCATCCTCCTCCTCGGCCTGGGGATCGAGGGGGCCCGGATCCTGCTGCAGCTCGCCACGGGGCGGCCTTTGCTCAACCTCATGCTCTTTCCCGGCTTCGGTCTGGGCGTCGTGAGCTGGGGCTATCTCGCCTGGGAGGTGCTGGCCACGCGCGGCGCCGAGCGGCAGCGCAACATCGACCTGCTCGCCGCCGCCCTCGCTTTCCCGCTGGGGAACCTGCTGATGTGGCCGAGCGTCTTCGGCAGCATCCCCTTTCTGCCCGTGCTGTTCGACGGCGTGCTGCTCCGCCTCGACGCCACCCTCGGCTTCCAGCCGGCCGCGGCCGTCGGCGCGCTGTTCCGGGAGGTGCCGCCCCTCTTCGCGCTGCACCTCTTCGTCTATGTCCAGCTTCCCCTGGCCATGTGCGTCATTGCCGGGCTTGAGGCGCGGTCGGGGCGGCGGCTGGGGATCGGCCTCATCCCCGTCTCCCTCGCGGCGGCCGGGATCGGCTACGCTTTCTACCTCGCCGTGCCGGCGGTCGGGCCGCGGCCGGTCTTCGGCGATGGCTTCGCTGAGGCGATGCGGGGCCTCGCGGTGATGCCGGCCGAGCCCGTAGTGAATACCACCCATCCCCGCAACGTCATGCCCTCGATGCACGTCACCTGGGCGCTGCTGATCCTCCTCGCCGCCCGGCTGCACGGGCGGCGGGTGCTGATCGGGGCCGCCCTCTTCGCGCTCGGCACCGCGCTGGCGACCCTCGGCCTGGGGGAGCACTACTTCGTCGATCTCGTCGTCGCGATTCCGCTGGCGCTGCTCATGCGCGGCCTCGGCGCGACCGGCCTCCCCATGGCGCGCGCGGAGCGCTGGGGCGCGGTCGCCCTCGGCGTGGCTCTGCTCGCCGGCTGGGCGCTGATCGGGCGCGGGTTGATCGACCCGACGGCCCATGCCGGACTTGCGCCGATGCTGATGGCCGCCACGGCCCTCGCCTGCATCGGGGCGGAGCGGGCCCTCTTCCGCGCCGAGCGGGGCCTCCGGGCGGCTCCTGCCCTGCCGATCCGCGTGCCCGTGCGAAGGCCGGGCTAGGGAGGGGTCACGCCGGCCCCGTTACCGGCTATCCACCTCCTCGCCATGCTGATCGTCTTCAATCCCACCGCTGGCTCGCGCCGCCAGCGGCGCCTGGACCGCGCGCTCGCCGCCCTGCTTGGGCGGGGCCTCCGGCCCGAGGTCGCACTCACGGCCCGCCCGGGCCATGCCGAGGAGATCGCGCGGGAGGCCGCGCGGGCGGGGCCGGGTACCGTGGTTGCCGCGGGAGGCGACGGCACGATCGCGGAGGTGGCGGCCGGCCTCGCCGGCGGCGAGGCGGTGCTCGGAGTCCTGCCGCTCGGCACGGCGAACGTGCTCGCCTGGGAACTCGGAGTGCCCCTTGCGCCCGAGGGTGCGGCCGCGGTGCTGGCGGAAGGGCGCGTCGCCGCCCTCCGCCCGGGCATCGCGCGCTTCGGGGACGGGCGGACGCGGCTCTTCCTTCAGATGCTCGGCGCGGGGTTCGACGCCGAGGTCGTCGCGCGCCTTGACCTCGGCCTCAAGCGCCGGATCGGCCGCGGGGCCTATGTCTGGCAGACCGCGCGGGAGCTCTCCCGCTACGCCTTCCCCCCCGTGACCGTGCGGATCGGCGGCGAGGCGGTGACCGCGGCCGGGGTGGTGGTCACCAAGGGGCGCTTCTATGCCGGGCGCTACATGCTCGCCCCGGGCGCGCTGCCGGGGGAGGCGGGCTTCCACGTCGTGACCTTCCGCCGGCCGGGCGCGCTGGCCACCGCCCTCTACGGCGCGGCACTCCCGCTCGACCTCCTGCCCCGCCTGCCCGGGGTGGAGGCGCGGCGCGCGGCGGCGCTGCGGATCGAGGGGGGCTCCGTCCCGGCGCAGACCGACGGCGATCCTGCCGGCACCCTGCCAGTCGAGATCGACGACGCCCCCGCGCCGCTCCGCATCCTCCTGCCGCGCTGACGCGCCGGTGCCTCAGCTCTCCAGCTCGGAATCCCAGTAGAGGTAGTCACGCCAGCTCTCGTGCAGGTGGTTCGGCGGGAAGGCGCGGCCGTTCTCCTGCAGCTCCCAACTCGTCGGCTGGCGCGGGCGGTTGCGGGGATGCATCCCGATCTCCCTCGGCAGCTTCGAGCCCTTCCGCAGGTTGCAGGGGCCGCATGCGGCGACGACGTTCTCCCAGGTCGTGCGCCCGCCGCGGCTGCGGGGGATGACGTGGTCGAAGGTGAGGTCCGGCGCCGGACGCTCCAGCCCGCAGTACTGGCAGGCGAAGCGGTCCCGCAGGAAGACGTTGAAGCGGGTGAAGGCCGGGCGGCGCGCGGCGGGGATGTACTCCTTCAGCGCGATGACGCTCGGCAGGCGCATCGTCAGGCTCGTGGAGTGGACCTCCGTCTCGTACTCGTTCAGCACGGAAACCCGGTCGAGGAAGACCGCCTTCACCGCGTCCTGCCAGGACCAGATGGAGAGCGGGAAGTAGGAGAGCGGGCGGAAGTCTGCGTTCAGCACGAGGGCGGGGAAGGAACGGCCGCCCAGGGGCATGCCGAAGCCGGGAAGATCGCCGCAACCCCCGCCGAGCCCTGACCCGGCGTGTATTCCGTCTGGCACGCGCCTCTCCTTGCCGGAGGCGCGGCACCACCATCCCTGGGGCTCGGCCGGGCGGTCGGGCCCCAGCTCACGCGGCGCCGCCCCGAACGAAGGGAGGATGGCAGCCGCTCGCGGGGGGCGCAACTCGCGCCTCTCCCTGCTTCATCGGAACGTCACGCAACGCCCGCCGCGCTCAGATCCCCGGCAGCCCCGCCGCGGCGCGCTGGAGAGAGATAGCGCCGGCGGAAAGCCCCGCATCGTCAATGCCGTGGCCGAGGCGGGGGGAGTAGACGGCCTCCACCGGCACCCCGGCGTCGCGGAGCTGCCGCTCCGCCGCGCGGCTTCCGGCCACGGGCACCACCTCGTCCGCCTCGCCATGGACGAGCAGCACGGGCGGGCGGCCGCGCAGCTCCACGCCGAGGGACTCGGGGCCGAGGAGGAGGCCGGAATAGGCGAGGATGGCGGCTGGCGGGGTCGCCCGGCGCAGGCCGCAGAACAGGGCGGTCATGGCCCCCTGGCTGAAGCCCATCAGCATCGCATGGGTCTCGGGGATGCCGGCCGCCGCGCATTCGCGCGCGATGGTCGCGTCCAGCACGGGGGCGACGGCGCGCACCCCCGCCTCAAGCCGGGCGGGGCTGCGATCGCTCAGGTCGAACCACTGCCTCCCGAAAGACGCGCCCTGATAGGGGGTGGGGGCGTGGGGGGAGATGAAGAGCGCGTCCGGCACGGCCTGGGACCAGCGGGGGGCGAGGTCGATCAGGTCGTTCCCGTCGGCGCCGACGCCGTGGAGGAGGAAGACGATCTCCTTTATGCGGCCCTTCGAAGCGGGGCCCCAGCGCGGCCCGTCCAACTCTGCCATGACGCTTTCCTTCGGTGTCCCGCCCGGCTAACCCGGGCGCCGCGATGGCAGCAAGCCCCAAGGCCCATCCGGCCGCCACAGATACCACCACACGTTTTGCGCCCAGCCCCACCGGCTTCCTCCATCTCGGCCACGCGCATTCCGCCCTCATCGCCTGGCGCGCGGCGCGGAAGGCGGGCGGGCGCTTCCTTCTCCGGATCGAGGACATCGACCGCACGCGCTGCCGGCCGGAATTCACCGAGGCCGTGCTGGAGGATCTCGCCTGGCTCGGGCTGGAGCCGGACGGCCCCGTGCGCGTCCAGTCCCGCCACTTCGGGGAGTACCGCGCGGTGCTGGAGAACCTATCGGCCCGCGGCCTCCTCTATCCCTGCTTCTGCACCCGGGCCGAGATCGCGCGGGAGGTGGCGGCGATGGGCGCGGCGCCGCACGGGCCGGAAGGAGTACTCTATCTCGGCACCTGCCGCCGCCTCTCCGCGGCGGAGCGGGAGGCCCGGATTGCCTCGGGCGAGGCTTATGCCCTGCGGTTGGACATGGCGGCGGCGCTGGCGGCGGTGAGAGGGCCGCTTCTCTTCGAGGAAGTGGGCGAGGGCCTTCTGCGCTGCGATCCCGCCCGCTTCGGGGACGCCGTGCTCGCGCGCAAGGATACTCCCGCCTCTTACCACCTCTGCGTCACCCATGACGACGCGCTCCAGGGCGTGACGCTGGTGACGCGGGGGGAGGACCTGAAACCCGCGACCGAGCTGCACCGGCTGATCCAGGCCCTGATGGGCTGGCCCGCCCCCGCCTACCGCCACCACCGCCTGTTGCTGGGGCCGGATGGCAGACGCCTGGCCAAGCGGGACGGGGCGCCCGCGCTGTGGGAGCTGCGCGCGGCCGGGTGGAGCGCGGCCGAGGTGACCGCCATGGCCGGGGGCTGAGCGGGGGGCGCCCGGCGCCCTCAGCGCCCGGGCCGGACCCCGCGGAGGGGAAGGGCGATGTCGCAGACCAGCCCCGTCCTGGCCCAGTCCAGCACGACCGTGCCACCGAGCTGCTGGCGCATGGTGCCGTCCAGCATCCGCGAGCCGAAGCCGCGCCCATCGGGGGGGGCCGCGAGGGGCGGGCCGCCCGTCTCGGCCCAGCGCAGGCGCAGCGTGCCGTCCCGGAGCGTCCAGTCGATCCGCACCTGCCCGCCCGGCACGGAGAGGGCGCCGTGCTTCGTCGCATTCGTCGCCAGCTCGTGCACCGCCATGGCGAGGGGCTGGGCGGCGCCCGCGGGCAGGGTGACTGGCTCGCCCTCCAGCCTGGCCCGGCGTTCGTCGCCGCCGAGGAAGGGGCCCACCTCGCCCGAGAGGAGCGTGCGGAGGTCGGCGCCCGCCCAGCGGTCCTCGGCCAGGAGGGTCTGGGCGCGCGCCATGGCCGCCACGCGGCCCTCGATGGCGCGGCGATAGGAGGGAAGATCGGCGGCCCGCGTCAGCCTCAGCGCCGCCTGCACCACCGAGAGTGCGTTCTTCGCCCGGTGATCTACCTCCCGCATCAGCAGGAGCCGCCGCTCCTCGGAGGCCTTGCGCTCGGTGATGTCCTGGGCGACGCCCGCGATGCGGCTGGGGGCGCCGGTGGCGGGGTTGTGCTCGACCACGGCGCCGAAGGAGCTGACCCAGGCCCATTCGCCGTTCGGGCGCCGGACCCGGAACTCCGCTTCGAAGCGCGCCGCCTCGCCCCGGGCGGCGGCGCTGAACTTCGCCTTCGCCTCCGGCCGGTCCTCGGGATGGATGGCGTCCAGCCAGGACCTGAACTCGAATGCCCGGTCGGAAGGCACCGCGGGCAGCACGCGGGTGAGGGGCCCCGCGCGGGTGCCGGAGTTGCGGTGGATGTCGTACTCCCAGGTGCTGAGCCGCGCGGCCTCGATCGCCAGGCGCAGCCGCGCATTGCTCGCGCGCAGCGCGGCCTCGGCGGCCTTCTGCTCCGTGATGTCGAAATGCGCGCCATAGGTCACGTCCCGCCCGGCCAGGCGCATGCCTTGCACTCGCACGAGCATGTCGCGGAACTCGCCGCTCCGGGTGCGGTGGCGGGCCTCGAAGCCCTGAAGGCCGGGGCGGATCGTGCCGGCGCGGGCCCGCGCCCGGATGGCCTCGCTGTCGCCGAGGGTATCGAGGTCCCGGATCGTGAGCCGCGCGAACTCCTCCCGCGAGTAGCCATAGGCCTCGCAGGCATGGGCGTTGACGTCCAGCACCTCGTGCGTTGCGGGATCGATGATGATGAGGGCGAAGGGGGCGAGGTCGAAGAGGGTGCGGTAGCGCTCCTCGCTCTCGCGTAGCGCGGCCTCGGCGCGGGCGCGGCCGACCGCGTCCCAGGTCCGGTCGGCCACCTCGCGCACCAGCCCGGCCTCCTCGGCCGTCCAGCAGCGAGGCCTGGACTCGTGGGCGTAGAGGATGGCGGTCAGCCGGCCGGCCTTGACCAGCGGGGCCACGACCAGGGCACGGGCACCGATGCTCTCCCAGGCCGCCCGGCTCGCCCTGCCCTGCGTGCGCGGATCGGTCCGGCAATCCTCGATCACCACGGTCCGCCCGGCGCGCAGATCCGCGACCAGCGTGGGGCCGAAGGCGTCCAGCGGGCGGGGGGCGTCGGTGAGGCCGGCCACCGAGCCGTCCGTCCAGTCGCGCTCGACGCGCACGGTCCCGCCCGCCAGGTCGATCTCGCCATAGCCCGCGCGGGAGATCCCGAGCGCGCGGCCGAGCATGCCGGCGGCGGCGGCCATGGCCTCCACGGGATCCGAGAGGTCGCGCAGCAGGCCGTCGAGGTCTTGGCGGAAGGTCTCGCGCGTGTCGGCGCGGCCGCGCTCCTGCGCCTCCAGCAGCCGCAGTGCCGCGCAGAGCGCCTCGTCGGCGTTACGGTAGCGGCCGGAGGCAAGGCGGGCTTGGAGGATCGCCTCGGCCTCCGCCGCCCGCTCTGGATCACGCAATCGCATGGCTGCCAAGGCCATCCCTGGCCATTCGATGTCAATCATCACAGGTAACTGATCGGCCCGAAAGGGAAACTTTCAGAGCGTTGCCTCGCCCCGCAGCACCGGGACACAGCCGCCCCCGACCGTGGCCCGGATGCCGTCGGCCCCCCGGCGCGCGGTGGTGCGGAGAAGGCTCGGGCGGCCCAACTCGGCGCCTTGGAAGACCTCCAGCCGCGCCTCGGGCGCGTCGGCCAGGGAAAGGAGAAGGGCGGCGAGGGGAGTGGCCGCGCTGCCCGTCGCCGCGTCCTCCACCGTGCCGCCGAGCGGGGCGAACATGCGCGCGCGGACCCGGCCCGGCCTGTCATGGGCGTAGAGATAGAGGTTGGCGCGGCCCCCGAGGCCGGGATGGGCGTCCGCCAAGCGGCGGAACGAAGCGGTGTCGGGTAGGGCGCGGGAGAGGGCCTCGGGCGCGGCTTCGGCAATGATGAAGGAGTTGCCGGTGCTCGCTTGGACCGGCGGGTGGGCTCCCGCGCGGATCTCCGCTGGATCGAGCCCGGCCAGGGCGGCGATCGCGGCGGGGTCGAAGCGCTCGCCGGTCGTCAGGGGCTGCGGGGCGGCGATGGTGGCGCCGGTGACCCCCCCCTGCGCGTCGCGCTCCACCCTTACCTCCACCAGCCCCGCGATCTCCTCAAAGAGAAGCCGGTCCGCGCCGGAGGAGCCGGCCAGCACGAAGCCCGTGCCGACATTCGGGTGGCCGGCGAAGGGCATCTCGTACTTGCGGGTGAAGATCCGCACGCGGGCGGTGTGGGCGGGGTCCTCGGGCGGCAGGACAAAGGTGGTCTCGCTCAGGTTGAACTCGGCGGCGAGGGCCTGCATCTCGGCGTCCGACAGGCCGCGCGCATCGGGGAAGACGGCGAGCGGGTTGCCGCCGAAGCGGCGGTCCGTGAACACGTCCACGGTGACGAAAGGGTAGTGGCGCATCGGTCCTCCCGGCGCTCCTTGTGGTGGTTCCGCCGCGGCATCGCCCTTCCGCGCGGCCCGGGAAGCCCAGTTCCTGCGCGGCGCGGCGGCCATCGGCGGCGCGGGTGCCGGGCCTAGCGAGCGGGCGGTGCGACCTCCGCATCACCCTGGCCGCTCGCCGCCAGGGCGCGGGCGACGAAGCCGGAGGCCTTCATCTCCTCCACGAAGGCGCGGAGCCAGGGAAGGGCGGCCTCCCGGCCCGCGGGGATACCGACGGCCTGCTCGATCACCATGAAGCGCCCAGGGATGACGCGCATCCCGGGATTGGCGGCGGCATAGGCGACTAGCGGCTGCTTCACCCCGGCCGCAGCCTCCAGCCCTTCGCGCAGGAACAGCTCGACGGCTTCCGGGGAGCTGGGCGCGCGCCGGAGTTCCGCGCTCTTCAGGGCGCGGGTGAGATAGAGGTCGTAGGCGCTGCCACGGCCGACCGCGACGCGCATGCCCGGCCGGTCCACCTCCTCGACCGAGCGCAGGGGGGAGGCCTCCCGCACCATGTAGGTACCCTCGATCACCACATAGGGCGCGGTGAAGAGGATGCCGGCGGCGCGGACGGGGTCGATGGCGAGGAAGCACAGGTCCCAAGCCCCCTGCTTCCCCGCATCGGTCACCTTCCCCGCGCTGTCATAGGTGACGAAGTGCAGCGGCACGCCGAGGTGCCGCCCCAGCTCCGTCGCGAGCTCCGCCGAGACGCCGCGCGGCCCGCCCGTGGCCGGGTCGAGCTGGGCGAGGACGGGGTTGCCGAAGTTGATGGCCACCCGCAGCGTCCCGCCGGGGGCCAGGCTGCGAGCGACTTCGGCGGGCGGGGCCTCCGCCCGCGCGGCACCGTGGGCCATCAGGGTGAGCCCGGCGAGGCCGAGGAGGGCGGGGCGGCGAAGCACGGTTCCTGCCTCCAGAAGGATGACGCGTCGGGGAAGGGGGCGGGGCTCACCCCGCCGCCTGGGGCTGGATGCCAGCCTTGCGCGCGGCGTCGCCCCACTTCTCCATCTCCGCCTGCACGAAGCGCCGCGTCTCCTCCGGGGTAGAGCGCACGACCTCGGCGCCGAGGGTCGCGTGGCGGGCGACGACGTCGGGGCGCATCACCGCCGCGCCGCAATCGGCCGAGAGCTTCGCCAGCACGGGGGCGGGGATGTTGGCGGGGCCCATCACCATGCCCCAGGTCGAGGCCTCGAAGCCGGGCATGAAGGCCTCACCCACCGTCGGCACGTCGGGCAACTGCGGCGCGCGGGCGGCGCCGGTGGTGGCGAGCGCCTTGAAGTTGCCGGACTGGATATGGGCCAGCGCCGCCGGCACCGTGTCGAACATGATGTCCACCCGCCCGGCCATGATGTCCGGATGCGCCTGAGTGGAGCCGCGATAGGGCACGTAGGTCAGCTCGATTTCCGCGCGCTGGGCGAAGAGGATCGGGGCCAGGCGCACCACCCCGCCCGTGCCGGCGAAGGTGACGGGGGCCGCGCGGGAGTCCTTCGCCCGCGCCACCAGCTCGGCCGGAGTGGAGGGAGCAAAGTTCTTGCCGGCGACGATCACCAGCGGCGTGCGCGTAGTGAGGGTGACGAAGGAGAAATCCTTCATCGTGTCGTAGGGCAGGCGGTAATAGGCCGCGTTCACGGGGTGCCCGACGGAGACGAGGGCGAGGGTGTGGCCGTCCGGCGCGGATTTCGCCACCACCTCCGTCCCGATGATGCCGTCCGCCCCCGCGCGGTTCTCCACCGGCACGGGCTGGCCCCACTGGGCGGCGAGGGGTTCCGCGATCAGCCGCGCGGTGATGTCGGAGACGCCGCCCGGCGTGTAGGGCACCACGATCCGCACGGCGCGGCTGGGGAAGCCTCCCTGTGCAAGGGAGGGGCGCGCGAGAAGAAGCGCGGGCGCACCCAGGACAGCCTTCCCTGCGATGCGGCGGGTGATGGTCATGAGCGGTCCTCCTCCGGCGCCGATTCCCGGCTGTCCGAGGAGAGGTTGCGCGCCCGCCCCAGCTCGCGCAACCGGGAAGCGCGCCGCCCTACCAGGGTTTGAAGTCCATCCCCTCCGTCACGCGGCGGCAGGTGGCGGCCATCAGACGGGCGCAGTTCTCCAGGTCCGAGAGGCTCAGCACCTCGCAGGGCGTGTGCATGTAGCGCAGCGGGATGCCGAGCAGCCCCGTGGCGGTGGCACCGCCGGTGACCTGCATGGTGCTGGCATCCGTCGGGGTACCCTTGGGTGCGGCGCGGACCTGGATGGGGATGCCCTCCTCGGCCGCCGCTCGACGGACGAGGTCGAAGAGAGCGGGGTTGGCGTTCGCGCCGCGCAGGAGGCTTGGGCCGCGGCCCATGTCCAGCGCGCCGAACTCGGCCGCGCTGACGCCGGGGTAGTCGATCGCGTGTTCCATATCCACGGCCAGCCCGACCAGGGGCCTGATCTCGGCGGTGGCGGTCTGCGCGCCGCGGGAGCCGATCTCCTCCTGCACCGTGCCGAGGGCGTAGACGCCAACGCCGGGAGCGAGGCCGCCTTCCTCCCGCAGCAGGCGCAGCGCCTCGGAGACGATGAAAAGGCCCGCGCGGTTGTCCAGCCCGCGGCCGACCACCCGGTCCCCCAGCAGGTGCTGGAAGGAGAACTGGAAGGTCGCCACGTCGCCGATAGAGACGATGCTCTCCGCCTCCTTCCGGGAGGAGGCGCCGATATCGATCCACAGTTCGCTGATGCCGGGCTTCTTCTTCGCCTCCTCCGGGCCGAGGAGGTGGATCGCCTTGCGCCCGATGGCGCCGGTCACTCGCTCCCGCCCGTGGACCCACACCACCTGGCCGACCGGCACGATGCTGTCATGTCCGCCGATGGCCATGAAATGGAGCAGCCCCTCCTCGCTGATGTGGTGGATAAGGAAGCCGATCTCGTCCATGTGCCCGGCGAGCATGATCCGCACCCGCGCGTCCGGGTTGATGATGGCGGTCACGTTGCCGTGGACGTCGGTGGTCACCTTGTCCGAGTGGCCCCCGGCGCGCGTGCGGAAGAGTTCCGCCACCGGGCGCTCGAAGCCGCTGGGCGAGGGCGCCTCCAGCAGGGATTTCAGGAAGTCGAGCGAGGCTTGCTGCATGGGCGGGCATTTTCCCCTGTTGGTCCGGGCACGGGTGGTGCCGAGGGCATTGCGGCCGCGCCTTCAACAGGGTGAATCCGGCGCGAGTGGCGATGCCCGGCCTTAACGGGGCAGCACGCCGTGCGACTGCACCGCCGGAGGGATCAGGCGAGCAGGGCGTCGATGGCCGCGGCCATGCGGATGTCGCGCTCGCTCAGCCCCCCGGCATCATGGGTGGTGAGGGTGACCTCCACGCGGTTCCAGACATTCGCCCATTCGGGATGATGGTCCTGCGCCTCGGCCAGTAGGGCGACGCGGGTCATGAAGGCGAAGGCCTCGGAGAAGTCGCGGAAGCGGAACTCGCGGCGGATGGCGTCGCGCCCCGGAACGGGGAACCAGGCCGGGAGGAGCGAGGGGAGGGCGTCCCGCCGCCCGGGGGAGAGAGGGTCTGCCATGCTTTATTTCCTGACGCTCTTGACCTCCAGCGCCCGCATACCCCCTTTCGCGGGATGATGAGCACCGAGAAGCGATGGGGCGCGCCGCCCACCGCCGAGGACCTGGCCGAGCTGGCCGAGACCGCCTTCGCGGCCATTCCCGCCCCGCTGCGCGAGGCCGTGCGCGGCGCCGCCATCCTGGTGGAGGAGATGCCGGATGACGAGACCCTGGCCGAGCTGGGGCTGGAGCACCCCTGGGAACTCACGGGCCTCTACCGCGGCGTGCCTCTGACCGAGCGCTCCGTCACCGCCCCGCCCGCCGAGCCGGACATGATCTTTCTCTACCGCGAGCCGATCCTGGTGGAGTGGGTGGAGAGCGGGGAGGACCTGTTCCGTCTGGTCCGCAACGTGCTGATCCACGAGATCGCCCATCACTTCGGCTATTCCGAGGAGGGGATCGCCCGGCTGGAGGGCGACGGCTAGCGCCCCTGGCCGGGGCGGGCCGGTGACGGCCTCCGCCTCCCCTCCCGACGAGGTGCGCGCCCTCGCGGCCCGGCTGGGCGCGACGGGCGATCCATCCCTCCTGGCTGTCACGCTCACCCAGGCCGGCACCCTGCGCGAGGGGCCGGAGGACCGCGAGCGGTGCTTCTCCGCCACCCAGCGGATCGAGCTGCGACGGCCGGGATTCGAGTGGCGGGCCAGGCTCGGGCCCCTCGGCGCCTCTCGGTAACCGACAGGCGGCGGGAGGGGGAGGCGGAGGTGGAGTTGCGCCTCCTCGGCCTCCTGCGGCCGACGCGGGCCAGGGGAGGGGCGGCGCTGCTGAAGGGCGAGGTCATGCGCTACCTCGCCGAGCTCCCTTGGGCCCCCGACACGATGCTGGCCAACCCCGCGCTCCGCTGGCGCGCCGCCGGGGAGAGGGAAGCGACGGCGAGGTGGGGTTCGACCTGGACGGGGCGGGCCGGATCGCGGGCTTCCGGGCGGGCGGCCGCCCCCGCCGGGAGGGCAGCGGCTTCGCCGAGCGCCCCTGGCACGGGCGCTTCGGCGACTACCGCCTCCATGCCGGGCGCTGGCTCCCCTTCGCCGGCGAGATCGGCTGGAAGGTGGAGGGACAGTCCTTCACCGTCTGGCGCGGCCGGCTGCTGGGCTGGACCATCGGCTAGCGGGCTTCCCGCCGGGCGCTTCCAACCCGCGCGGGGACGGGGCGTTGGGCTGGGGAAGAGGAGTTCCCCATGGCCCATTCTCAGCGCTGGCCCGACACGCTCTGGATCGTCCGCCACGGCGAGAGCGCCGGGAACGTGGCGCGCGACGAGGCGCACCGGAACAACGCCGCCCGCATCGCGCTGGAGGGGCGCGACGTGGACGTGCCGCTGAGCGCGCTGGGGCGGGAGCAGTCGCGCTCCCTCGGCCTGTGGTTCGCCTCCCTGCCGGAGGAGGCGCGGCCGGAGGTAGTGCTCTGCTCCCCGTACAAGCGCGCGCAGCAGACGGCGGCGCTGGTGCATGAGAGCGGCGGCCTGCCGGTGGCGCCGGAGGACTTCGTGATCGACGAGCGCCTGCGGGAGAAGGAGTTCGGCGTGCTGGACGGGCTGACCACCCTCGGCATCCGCGACGTGCATCCCGACCAGGCCGAGTTCCGCCGCATCCTCGGCAAGTTCTACCATCGCCCGCCCGGGGGCGAATCCTGGTGCGACGTGATCCTGCGCCTGCGCTCCGCGCTGGACACGATCAGCCTCCACCACGAGGGGCGCCGCGTGCTGATCGTGGCGCATCAGGTCGTCGTGCTCTGCCTGCGCTACCTCCTGGAGAACATGACGGAGGAGGCGATCCTGGCGATCGACCGGGAGGGCGACGTGCCGAATTGCGGCATCACGGAGTACCGCTTCGACCCGAAAATCGGCGCCTCCGGGGCGCTGCGCCTGCACCGCTACAACTTCGTCGCGCCGCTGGAGCGCGAGGGCACGCCGGTCACGGCCGAGCCGGATGCGAAGGCGGTGGGGGCATGAGCACGATCGATCCCGCCTGGCTGCGCGCCCACCCGCTGCCCGTCCCGGCGGCGGATGACGACAAATCGCAGCGCGGCACGGTGCAGGTGGTTGGCGGCTGCGCCGAGCTGCCGGGGGCGGTGATGCTGGCCGGGGAGGCGGCCCTGCGGGCCGGGGCGGGGAAGCTCCGCATGGCCACCGTCCGCTCCGCCGCGGTCGGGCTCGGCGTCGCCGTCCCGGAGGCGCTGGTCATGGCGCTGGATGAGACGGCGGAGGGCCGCATCGCCCCCGGCGCCGCCGGCGCCATCCTGCCGCGGCTTGGCGCCTGCGCCGCGCTGCTGATCGGTCCGGGCCTGCCCTCGGACGGGGCGGAGGAGCTGGTGGCCGCCCTGCTCGGCGGGGTGGAGCCGGGAACCGGCGTGGTGCTGGACGCCGGCGCGCTGGACGACTTGGCCGCCCATCCCGAGGCGATCCGCCGCCATGCCGGCCACAGCGTCGTCACCCCCCATGCCGGGGAGATGGCCGGGCTGCTCGGCATCCCCAAGGAGGAGGTCACGGCCGATCCCCTGGCCGCGGCGCGCCGGGCGGCGGAGGCGCTGGGCACCGTGGTCGCGATGAAGGGGGCCGAGACCTGGGTCGTCGGGCCGGGCGGCGAGGCGCTGTCCTGCACCCACGGCCATGTCGGCCTCGCCACCTCCGGCTCGGGGGACACGCTGGCCGGCATCATCGCGGGGCTGCTGGCGCGCGGGGCGACGGCGGTCCAGGCGACATCCTGGGGCGTGTGGCTGCACGCCGAGGCTGGGCACCGGCTGGCCCGGCGCGCTGGGCCGCTCGGATTCCTCGCGCGGGAATTGCTGGCGGAGGTGCCGGCGATCATGGCTGACCTCTCGGCGGGCGCGGGGCGGGGCTGAGGCCACGGGCGCGGGGAGGGTCAGTCCTCCAGCGCCCGCGCCACCTCGCGCCGCAGCGCGGGAATGGCCTCCGCGTCGAACCAGGGGTGCCGCTTCGCCCAGACGAGGGTGCGCCAGGAGGGGTGGGGCAGGGGGAAGTGCCCCGGGGGGCTCTCGGCGAAGCGCGCCACCCGCTCCCCCAGTGGCAAGCGGGAGCCGAGGACGAAGCGGATGGCATGGGCGCCCACCAGCAGCCGCAGACGGAGCCCGGAGAGGAGCGGCAGTACCCGCGGATGCCAGAGCGGGGCGCATTCTGGCCGGGGCGGGCAGTCGCCGCCGCGCGGCAGGCGGCCGGGATAGCACATCCCCATAGGCAGGATGGCGACCTGCGTCGGGTCGTAGAAGCGGTACTTGTCGAGGCCGAGCCAGTCCCGCAGCCGCTCGCCCGAGGCGTCCTCGAAAGGGATGCCGGAGAGATGCGCCTTCGTTCCTGGCGCCTGGCTGGTGATGAGGATGCGCGCGTCCCGGTGAAGCTGGTGGATCGGGCGGGGGCCGAGGGGGAGGTGCGGCGTGCAGAGGGTACAGGCGCTGGCCGCCGCCGCGGTCTCCTCCATGGTGGCGCCGGGCGGCAGGCCGGGATCGCGCGCGGGGCTGTCCGGCGGCGCGGCCGGCGGCGCGGGGGCAAGGCGGAGGCGGATCAACCCCATCTGGCCAGGGTCTCCCTCACAAAGGCGGGGACGAGCTGGGTGGCGGGGCCGTGCCGGGCCTCGTCGAAGAGGTGGCTGCCCTCGCTCGGCTCCAGGTTCAGCTCCAGCGTGTCGGCGCGGTGCCGCACCTCCCGCACGAAGCCGGCGGCGGGATAGACGGCGCCTGAGGTGCCGATGGAGACGAAGAGGTCGCATTCCGCCAGCGCCGCCTCGATCCGCTCCATCCCGATCGGCATCTCGCCGAACCAGACGACATGGGGGCGCAGCGTGCCGGTGCCGCCGCATTCCGGGCAGGCCGACTCCGGGGTGAGGTCGCCAGGCGCGGGGCTGATGGCGGCGCAGCGCAGGCAGCGGGCCTTGGCCAGCTCCCCGTGCATGTGGAGCAGGCGGCGGGACCCCGCGCGGTCGTGCAGGTCGTCCACGTTCTGCGTGACGAGGAGGAAGCGGCCCTCCGGCCAGCTGGCGTCCAGTTCAGCCAGGGCCTCATGTGCCGCGTTCGGCCGGATGGCGGGGTCTCGCAGCTGCTCGCGGCGCGCGTTGTAGAAGCCCTGCACGAGGTCGGGGTTCCGAGCGAAGGCCTCGGGGGTCGCCAGATCCTCGATCCGGTGGCGGGCCCAGATGCCGTCGGGGTCGCGGAAGGTGTGGAGGCCGGATTCGCGGGAGATCCCGGCGCCCGTCAGGATGACGATCTTCGGAGGTGCCATGTCCCGCCCGAGATCGGCACGGTTCCCGCTTCAGGCAAGCTCGTACTCCACCTCCGGCACGTAGACCGGGTTCTCCTTCCCAAGTCGGGAGGAGAAGAGGGTGAAGTGCTCCATCATCACCGGCGGGGCGCGGAAGAGGTTGTGGGACTGGACGAAATTGACGAGCTTGTCCGCCGGCGCCTTGTCCGTGCGGGCGAGGGTGACGTGCGGCGCGAAGCGGCGGCGCTCGGCATCCAGCCCCACACGCTGCAGCGCCGTCTCGATCTTCTGCTGGAGATGGGTCAGCCCCTCGGACTTCTCCACGCCGACCCAGAGCGTCTGGATCTTCCCCGCCTTCTCGAAGGTGCCGACGCCGCGAAGGCACAGCTCGAAGGGGCGGCAGCGGATGGCGGAGAGGGCCTCGTCCACCTCGTCCGCGCGCCAGTTCTCCACCTCGCCAATGAAGCGGAGGGTGAGATGGTAGTTCTCGGGGGGCACCCAGCGGGCCCCCTGGATACCGCCCGCGAGCATTGAGAGCTGCGTGCGGAGGCTTTCCGGCAGGGCGAGCGCGACGAAGAGGCGAACCATGGGGCTTAGGCGGGCCTCACCTTGCTGAGCAGTGTCTCGACGGCGGGCATCATGCGACGCACCATTTCGTCAACGCCCTGGGGATTGGGATGGATGCGGTCCGACTGGTTCAGCGCGGCCTCGCCCGCCACGCCTTCCAGCAGGAAGGGGTAGAAGACGACCTCCGGGTTGTCCCGGGCGATATCCCCGAAGACCTTGGCGAATTCCCGCCCGTAATCGGCGCCGAGATTGGGCGGGGCCAGCATCCCCGCCAAAAGGGTGGGGATGCCGCGCGCCTTGAGCGCGGCCAGGATGGCTCGGAGATTCGCCTCGCTGTTGCGCGGCTCGATCCCGCGCAGCCCGTCATTGCCGCCGAGCGCCACGATCACTGCATCCGGCCGCTCGGCGAGGGACCATTCCAGCCGCGCGCGGCCGCCCGCCGTGGTGTCGCCGGAGACGCCCGCGTCGATCACCGTCACGGCCCGGCCCCCAGCCCGCAGCGCCTCCTCAAGCCGCGCCGGCAGGCCCTGCCCGCGGGAGAGGCCGTAAGCCGCGGTGATGCTGTCCCCCAGCATCAGCAGCCGGACCGGCGCCTGAGCGGCTGCCCGGAAGGCTGGGACCGTTGCGGCCAGACCCCCCGCCAGACACAGAACGAAACCGGCCGCGCCCCTACCCAGGAGGTTCCGGCGCCCCAATCTCGCCCCCATGCCGGACTCCTTGCCCCAGACCCCGCCCGCCGCGACCCCAACTCCCGGAGGGGCCGCCGCGGAGGCGCTTCCCGGCTCGCCCCTGATCGAGGCGCGCTCTCTGGCCTTCAGGGTGGTGGGGGCGGGGGGTGAGGTCAACATCCTCCGAGGCGTGGACCTCTCCGTGGCCCCGGGCGAGGCGGTGGGCATCGTCGGCCCCTCCGGCTCGGGCAAGACCTCTCTGCTAATGCTGCTGGCCGGGCTGGAGCGCCCGACAGGCGGCACCCTCCGCGTGGCCGGGCACAATATGGCCGCGCTCGGCGAGGACGCGCTGGCGCGGTTCCGGCGCGAATCCCTTGGCATCGTCTTCCAGGCCTTCCACCTCGTCCCGACCATGACGGCGCTGGAGAACGTGGCGATCCCGCTCGAATTCGCCGGGCGGAATGACGCCTTCGACCGCGCCGCCGAGGCGCTGCGCTCCGTCGGCCTCGGCCACCGCCTTTCCCACTATCCCGGGCAGCTCTCGGGCGGGGAGCAGCAGCGCGTGGCGCTCGCCCGCGCCTTCGTGGCCGAGCCCGCCCTGCTGCTGGCCGACGAGCCCACCGGCAATCTCGACCGGGCGACGGGGGAGATGGTGATGGACCTCCTCTTCAGCATGCGGGACCGCTTCGCCACCACCCTCGTGCTCATCACCCACGACCCCTCCCTCGCGCATCGCTGCGAGCGCCAGGTACGGGTGGAGGACGGGCGCATCGTCTCCGACACCTGCGGCGACCGCGCGCGAGTGGGCGCGGCATGAGCGGCGGCATCAGCGATTGGCGCCTCGGCTGGCGCCTCGCCCGGCGGGAGCTGCGGGGCGGGGTGCGGGGCCTGCGGATCGTCCTCGCCTGCTTGGCGCTGGGCGTTGCCTCCATCGCGGCGGTCGGCACGCTGCGCGCCGCAGTGGAGGCGGGGCTGGCGGCGGACGGGGCGCGGCTTATCGGTGGGGACGTCGCCGTGGCCAATTCCCGGCCCTTCCCGCCGGAGGCGCGGCGCTGGATGGAGGCGCGCGGCGCGCGCGTCTCCGAAGTCGTGACCATGCGGGCCATGGCCGTCGCCCCCTCGGGCGACCGTACGCTGGTGGAGCTGAAGGCGGTCGATTCCGCCTATCCCCTGGTCGGCGAGCTGGCGATCGACCCGCCTGGGCCCCTCGGGGAGGGAAGCGGCGGCAGGCCCCCCGTGGTCCTCGACCCCCTGGTGGTGGAGCGCCTCGGTCTCTCCCCCAGCGCGGAGGTGCGGATCGGGGAGGCGCGCTTCGCCCTGCGCGGCGCGCTGGTCTCCGAGCCGGACAAGGTGGCGGGACCAGCCGTGCTCGGCCCGCGTGCCATCATTCCCCTCCCGGCGCTGGGCGCTGCCGGGCTGATCCAGCCGGGCAGCCTCGTCACCTATGAGATCCGCGCCGCCCTGCCGGCGGGTGCCGATGCGCCGGGCTTCGTCGCGGCTCTGCGGACCCAGCCCTTCGCGGATAATGGCTGGCGCCTGCGCGATGCCTCCCAGGGCCAGCCGGGGGTGAACCGCTTCCTCGACCAAGGTGCCTCTTTCCTCGTCCTCGCCGGGCTGACCGCGCTGCTCGTCGGCGGCATCGGGGTGGCGACGGGCGTGCGCTCCTGGCTGGAGCAGCGGGCGCGCACCATCGCGACGCTCCGCTGCCTCGGCGCCCCGGCCGGGGTGATCTTCGCGACCTATCTCATCCAGGTCCTCGGCCTGGCCCTGCTCGGCATCGCGATCGGGCTCGTGGCGGGCTACGCGCTGACCTGGGCTGGGGCCGCGGCGCTGGCGGACGCGCTGCCCGTGCCGCCGCGCCTGGGCCTCTATCCCCTCCCGCTCCTCCTTGCCGCGATCTACGGGCTGCTGACGGCGCTCGCCTTCGCCCTCTGGCCCCTCGGCCGGGCGCGGGACATCCCGGGGGCCGCGTTGTTCCGGGAGGGCGTGCAGCCCACCGCCGGGGCGCGGCCGCGGATCGGGCTGCTGCTCGCCAATGCGGCGGCCGTCGCGCTGCTCGTCGGCCTCGTCGTGGCCACGGCGGAGCGGCCGCTCTTCGCCCTCTCCTTCTGCGCGGCGGCGCTCGGCACGCTCGCCCTGTTCCGGCTGGCGGCGGCGGGTCTGCAGGCCGTGGCGCGCCGCATCCCCGTGCGGCGGCGGCCCTCGGTCCGGCTGGGGCTGGCCAACCTGCACCGGCCGGGGGCGCCGACGGCGCTGATGCTCGTCTCACTGGGCATCGGGCTGAGCACGCTGGCGGCCATCGCGCTGATCCAGGGCAACCTGCGCCAGCAGATCACCGAGAGCCTGCCGGACGCCGCCCCCTCCTTCTACTTCATCGACATCCAGTCCGATCAGGCCGGGGAGTTCGAGCGCGTCACCACCGCCGTGCCGGGGGTGACGGAGGTGCGGCGCGTGCCCTCCCTCCGCGCGCGGATCTCGGCGGTGAACGGGGTTCCGGCCGATCAGGTCCAGGCCACCGAGGAGACGCGCTGGGCGCTCCGCGGCGACCGCGGCCTGACCTATTCCGCCACCCCGCCCGAGGGCACGCGGATCGTGCAGGGGCAGTGGTGGGCATCGGACTACCGGGGCGAGCCGCTGGTCTCGCTCGATGAGCGGCTGGCCCGGGGCTGGAATGCTGGGCCGGGCTCGACCATCACCGTCAACGTCCTCGGGCGCGACATCCCACTTCGCGTGACCTCCACGCGGGACATTGAGTGGCGCGGGCTCGGGCTGAACTTCACCATGATCGCCTCCCCCGGCCTGCTGGAGGCGGCGCCGCACACCCACATCGCCACCGTGCGCGGCGATCCCGCGAGGGACGCTACCCTGCTCCGCACCGTGACCGACGCCTTCCCCAACGTCACCGGCATCCGCGTGCGCGACGCGCTCGATGCGCTGGCCGCCCTGCTGCGGCGGCTGGGCACGGCGCTCTCCTCCACCGCGGCGGTGACGCTCCTCTCCGGCCTGCTCGTGCTCGCCGGGGCGGTGGCGGCGGGGCAGAGGCGGCGGATCCGGGACGCGGTGGTGCTGAAGACCCTCGGCGCCACCCGCTCCCAGATCAGGCGAGCTTGGCTGGTGGAATTCGGGCTGCTCGGGCTGGTGGCGGGGCTGGTGGCCGCGGCGGTGGGCACGGCGGCTTCCTGGGGCGTGACCCGATTCGTCATGCGCGCCGACTGGACCTTCCTGCCCGGCACCCTGGCCGGCACCATCGCCCTCTGCGTGGTGCTGACGCTCGCCATGGGCTATGCGGGCACGGCACTTGCGCTGCGGGCCAAGGCGGCGCCGCTGCTGCGGAATGAGTGAGCGGCGGAACCTTGCGGGAAGCTTACGGGCAGGTTGCCGCTTGATTTGGATTACAGGAAGTCCATATATCCCTCTGACAGGGGGCGGCGGGTGCCGCCTCCGGGAGGAGTTCTGAAACCCATGGCCTTCGGTCCCGACAACCGGTTCCAGGGCGGCCAGTCCGCCTGGACGCAGCCGCTGGGCCGCGCCGCCACCGATGCCGCGACGCTCGATGCCGGCCTGCGCGCCTACATGCTGCGCGTTTACAACTGGATGGCCTCCGGCCTCGCGCTCACGGCCATCACCGCCTACGTCATCGCGAACACCGGCTTGGCCGAGCTGTTCTTCCAGGTCGTGCGCACGCCGCGCGGCCTGGCGACCCAGCCGACCATCCTCGGCTTCGCCGCCATGTTTGCCCCGCTGGCCTTCGTGATGGTGCTGTCCTTCGGCATCAACAGGCTGTCCAAGGGCGCGACTCAGGCGCTGTTCTGGGCCTTCTGCGTGGCGATGGGCGCTAGCATGGCGAACATCTTCGCCGTCTATGTCGGCGCCTCCATCGCCAGCACCTTCTTCGTCACCGCCGGCATGTTCGCGGCCGTCAGCCTCTACGGCTACACCACGAACGCCGACCTGACGCGGATGGGCGGCTTCCTGATGATGGGCCTGTTCGGCATCCTCATCGCCGGCTTGGTCAACATCTTCCTGCAGAGCTCGGCGCTGCACTTCGCGATCAGCGTGATCGGCGTGGTGGTCTTCACCGGCCTCACCGCCTTCGACACGCAGCGGATCAAGAATGACTACATCGAGCACGCCTATGCGGAGGGTTCCGACGAGGCGGCCAAGCGTTCGGTCTTCGACGCGCTGGGCCTCTACCTCAACTTCGTGAACCTCTTCCAGCTGCTGCTGCAGTTCATGGGCGTCCGCCAGCAGTCCGAGTAAGGGCCGGCGACACGCGGTAGCGACGGCCCCGGGGAGCGATCCCCGGGGTCTTTTTTTGTGGCCCTGCCGTGCCCGGGTGGGCGGCATGAAAAAGCCCGGCTCCCCTCGCGGGGGCCGGGCCCTGGCGCCGGTGGGGCGCGGGTTACTTCTCTTTCTCGACCGTCTTGAGGGTGTCGAGCAGCTTCTGCGTCGCGGCCGCCTTGTCCGTGCGGTCCAGCGCCGCGACCTCGGCGGCGAGCCGGTCCATGGCCAGCTCGTAGATCTGGCGCTCGGAGAAGGACTGGTCGGGCTGGCCGGCGTTGCGGTGCAGGTCGCGCACCACCTCGGCAATGGCGATAGGGTCGCCGGAGTTGATCTTCTGCTCGTACTCCTGCGCGCGGCGGGACCACATCGTGCGCTTGATGCGCGCGCGACCGCGCAGCGTGTCCATCGCCTCGCCCATCACCTTGTCGGAGGCGAGCTTGCGGAGCCCCGAGGAGGCCGCCTTGGCCATCGGGACCTTCAGGGTCATCCGGTTCTCCTCGAAGGTGACGACGATCACCTTGAGGCTCTGCCCGGCAACCGGGACCTCCTCGATCCCCTGCACCTGGCCGACGCCGTGGGTGGGGTAGACGACGAAGTCGCCCGCCTTGAAGTCCTTCCCGGCATTGCCGAGGGGCTTGGGCGGCGGAGCCGGGCGAATCGGGGCCTGGATGACGGGATCGGGTGCGGCTTCTGCGGGCATGCTGGGGGCGGGCGCCTGCTCCTCGGCCATGCCGCCGGAGCGCGCGGCGCGCGGCTCCTCGGATTCGGGCTGGCCGGCGGGCGCCGACTTGGCAGGGGTGGAGGCGCGGGCGGCGGCAGCCTTCGGCGCCGCGGGCTTCGCCGCGTCCGCGGCCGGCCTGGCGGCCTCGGTCTTGCGCGGCGCGACCATGGGCTTGGCCACGGCCGCCTTCGCGGTCGCGCCGGGCGCGTCCGTCTTGCTGCTGCCCTTGCTCTCGCCGGGTGCTTTCATCATGCTCTCCGCGATCCTTGTGGCGCCACCGCCGGCCCGGGGTCGGACGGGCTCGGCGCAGCGGACCCCGCCGGAGCGGGATTCCCTGCCGTCAGGCGCACCGATCCTTGCCCCGCACCCTCACGGGCGGCGGGAGGGGTAATTCTGTCGTTGCGTGATCCTATCACAGAGGGGCGACTCCGTCACGCCGGCCCGCCCGCGGCCATCCCACGCAGCGTTTCCACCGGGGGCAACGCGGCGCGCGCCCTCCGGTTTGACGGAAAAGGGAGGATCAGCCGCCGTTCGGGGCGGGGTCGAACAGCTCCTTCTTGCCGGGCTTTCCGTCCCACTCCTTCGCGTCCGCCGGCGGCTCGCCCTTGCGGGACATGTTCGGCCACTGGGCGGAGTAGGTGCGGTTCAGCTCGGCCCATTCCGTCGCGCGGTCGTCGCTATCGGGGAAGATGGCCTCGGCCGGGCATTCGGGCTCGCAGACGCCGCAATCGATGCACTCGTCCGGATGGATCACCAGCATGTTGGCCCCGGCGTAGAAGCAGTCCACCGGACACACCTCGACGCAGTCCATGTACTTGCAGCGAATGCAGTTCTCGGTGACGACGTAGGTCACGTTCACGCCCCTTTACGGCCCGCGGGGCGATAGCGGCCCCGAACCCCGGCAGATGGACCGATGCGGCCCGGCATGCAAGCCGGGCTTTCTGCAGGCTGGGCCGCGTCAGCGGGATGGCTGGCGGCCGGCACCGGCTCAACCCGCGCCGAGCTCCTCGTAGAGGCTGCGCGCCTCGGCCGGCGGTCCGCGCCGGGCAGCGAGGGACTGGACGCGCCAGACCTTCACCACGCCCCGCTCCGGCCCGCCGAGGGCGAGGGTGAGTACGTCCCCCGGGCGCAGCCGGGCATGGGGCTTGTCCACGGGCTGCCGGTTCAGTCGCACGGCGCCGCTCTCCACCAGCGCCGCGCAGGCCGAGCGGGTCTTGGACAGGCGCGCGCACCAGAGCCACTTGTCCAGCCGCTGCCAGTCCCTGTCCTCAGCCTCCGTCATGCGCCAGCCGTCAGGACTTCCCGAGCTTCAGCTTCGCTAGCACGGCGAAGGGGCTGTCGGGGTCCGGGCCCTTGCCGCGGGAGGGCTCGAAGACCGGGCGGGGCTGGGCAGGGCCTTCGTCCCGCCGGTCGCGGCGGGGGCCGTTACCGTAGCCGCCGCGCGGGCCATCGGCGCGCTGGCCGTTGCGAGGGCCGCGATCGTCCCGGTTGCCCTGGCGCTCGCCTCCGCCACCCTGGCGATTGCCCTGGCGCTCGCCACCCCGGTCACCGCCGCCGCGGTTCTGCCTCTCGTCGCGGCGGGGGCCGCGCGGGCCGCGGGCCTCGCGCTGCGTCTGCGGCGCCGCCTCTGCCGGGATGGCGGCACCCTCGGCGGGCGCGGCCTCGGCGGGAATCCCCTCGGCAGGCTGTGCCCCCGGGGCGGGTTGCGCTCCCGGGGCGCCGTCGCGGCGGGGGCGGCGGTCGCCCCGGCCGCCCTCGCGGCGCTCCCCGCCAGTTCCTTCTCGGCGTTCGCCGCCGCGGGCGCGGTGATGGTCCTCCCGACGCGCGGCAACGAGCTGGGGCGCGGGCGGGCCGAACATCTCCTCCGCCAGCGGCTCGGGCGAGACGAGGCGGAAGCCGAGGGCGTTCAGCACGGAGGGCAGCGTGTCGGCCTTGGCGCCGAGGCGGCTGGCCACGTCCGTCGGCAGGGCGGCGGGCGCCCGGCGGGTGAGGTGGCCCAGTTCGCCCGCGATGCGCTCAGCGACGTCGAGCCGCACCAGGGCGGGCCCGGCCTGGACCCAGCCCATGGTGGCGCCGAAGCCGCGCGGCCAGTCCCGCGGGGGGGTGATCGAGACGAGCCCGCCGCCGGGAAGGTCCGGCACCGCCGAATTCGCCTTCAGCGCCCAGAGCTGGGCACGCAGCGCCATCGGGCGGGGCTTGAGCATTTCCGGGATGTAGAGGGCGAAGCGGCCGGCGCGGACGCCGATTGCCTTCAGCTTTGCGCGGATCTCGGGCGTCACCTCCCGCTCCGTGCCGCCGGGCAGGAGGCCGAGGAACTCGCGGAGGCGGAAGAGGTGGCCGCGCAGCTCCGCATCCTCGGCGGCCTTCGCCTCCGCCTCGATCAAGGGGGCGAAGTCGCGGGCGACGAGGGCGTCGAACCAGGTGGCGAGCTTGGCGCGGATGCGCTCGCGGTCGGCGCCGTCGATGAACTCGGAATCGATGGGCTCGATCACCGGCTTCTCCGGCGTGTTGCCGGGCTTGAGCTTGGCGACCTCGGCGGGCTCGGCCTCGCCATCCGCCTTCCAGGTGATGCGCTGGTACTTCGTCAGGGCGAAGGCGTCGTCGGGCGCGGCCTCTAGGGCGGCGACGCGGCGGGGCATCTCCTCGCGCAGCGCGCGGCGGGCGGCGCGCAGCATCACGCGGCGCTCCTCCTCGTCCTCGGCATCGGCGGCCGTTTCGAAGACGAAGCCCTTCACATGGCCGACGGGGTGTCCCTCCACCACGACCTCCCCGTTCCGCGCCACGGCCGAGAGGAGGTTCTCCTCCCCCTCGTCGAGCTTGCGGATGAGGTGGGCCGCGCGGCGGTCCACGAAGCGGGCGGTCAGGCGTTCGTGCAGCGCGTCGGAGACGTGGTCTTCGGCGGCGCGGGCGGCCTCCTGCATGGCGGTTGCGTCCTTCAGCCAGTCGGAGCGGGCGGCGACATAGGTCCAGGTGCGAATGCCGGCAAGCCGGGCCATCAGCGTGTCGAGATCGCCTTCGGTGTTGTCGAGGTAGCGGATCTGGGAGGCAGCCCAGTCCGTCGGCAGGGTGCCATCTTCCACGAGATGCCGGAAGACGCGCGCGCAGAAACGGGTGTGGCTCTCATCGGCCAGCTTACGGAAATCCGGGATCTGGCAGGCTTCCCAGAGCAGGCGCACCCGGGCGCGACCCTGGGCGAACTTGCGGATGTCCTGATCGCGCGAGAGGTGCTCGAGGGTGATGTGGTCGGTCGCGTCGTTGCCGCGGGCCAGCCCCTGGAAGGGCGGCGGGCGGGAGAGGCTGTCCAGCAGCCCGTCCAGGCTCGAGAGATCGAGGTCGCTGTTGCGCCAGGCCAGCGTCGTCAGCGGCTCGAAGTGGTGGCCCTCGATCTTCTGCACGAAGTCGTCGGCGAGCGGCGGGCACTCGGCGGTCACGCCGAATGTGCCGTCCCGCATGCCGCGCCCCGCGCGCCCGGCGATCTGGGCGGCTTCCTGGGGAGTGAGGAGGCGCGGGCGGTGGCCGTCGAACTTCTGCAGCCCGGCGAAGGCGACATGGTCCACGTCCATGTTCAGCCCCATGCCGATGGCGTCCGTCGCCACGAGGAAGTCCACCTCGCGGTTCTGGTACATCTCCACCTGGGCGTTGCGTGTGCGTGGCGAGAGGCGGCCCATCACCACGGCGCAGCCGCCCCGCCGGCGGCGGATGGCCTCGGCGATGGCGTAGACCTCCCCGGCGGAGAAGGCGACGACGGCGCTACGCGGGGGCAGGCGTGTCAGGCGCGCCGGCCCGGCATAGGTGAGCTGGGAGAGGCGCGGGCGGCTCTCGACCTCGGCCTGGGGGACCAGGCGCTGGAGCAGGGGCCGGATCGTCTCGGCACCGAGGAACATGGTTTCCACCATGCCGCGGGCGTTCAGCAGCCGGTCGGTGAAGACGTGGCCGCGATCGGCATCGGCGCAGAGCTGTATCTCGTCCACCGCCACAAACTCGACCCGGCGGTCGAGCGGCATGGCCTCCACCGTGCAGGCGAACCACTTGGCCCCGGGCGGGAGGATTTTCTCCTCCCCCGTGATGAGGGCGACGTTGCGCTCGCCCTTCACGGCCACCATGCGGTCGTAGTTCTCGCGGGCCAGGAGGCGCAGCGGGAAGCCGATGATGCCGCTGGAATGGGCCAGCAGGCGGGTGATGGCCAGATGGGTCTTGCCGGTGTTGGTGGGGCCGAGAACGGCCTTCACGCGGGAGGCGAACATCTGGCGGTCAGAGATGGGGCTCATCTGGTGGAACGTGTGGCGCCCCCGGCCGGGCTTGGCAAGCGCGGAGGCGGAGCGGAGTTTGGGGCTACCCATGACCGTCCCGCCGAACGACCCTTCCCCCGCCTCGCCGGAAGCCCTCGCGGCGGCTCCGGGGGCGGGCCCTATCCCCGCCGTGCCGGCTCCTGAGGCCCCTGTGCCCGCATCGCTCGCGCTCACCTCCATGGGCCCCTTCGCCTTCCTCCTGGCCGCGAGCTTCCTCGGCGTCGGCGTGACCATGCCCTTCCTGCCGCCCTTCCTGGCGGGGAAGAGGCTGGGGCCGGAGGAGGTAGCGCAGATCCTCCTCGCCGGCTCGCTCATCCGCTTCATCGTCAGCCCGGCCCTGGGCAGGCTGGCGGACCGGCTGGGGGACGGGCGGCGGGTGCTGATCCCCTGCGCGGCTCTGGCCGCCCTCGCCGCGCCGCTTTTCCTGCCGGCGGAGGGTTTCCTCGCCATCCTCGCGGTGCAGCTCCTCTTCGCCGCCGCCATGGCCCCGCTCAGCCCGCTGGGGGAGGCGATGACGCTGGCGGCCACGCGCCGGACGGGGGCGGATTACGGGCGGGTTCGGTCGGCGGGCTCGGTTGCCTTCATCCTCGGCGCGGTCGGGGCGGGCGGGATGGTGGCCTGGGCAGGCTATGCGGCGGTGCCCTGGCTGCTCGCCCTCTCCTATCTCGCGGCGGTGGCCGCGGCCTGGTCCCTGCCCCGGCGGGGGGCGGGGGAGGGCGGGGTCTCGGCGAGGCGGGGCGGGCCCAGCGGAATCTTCGCCCTGCACCTCCTGCGGCGGCCGGGCTTCGGGCGGCTAGTGGCGATCACCGCGCTGATCCAGGGCTCGCACGCGGCCTATTACGGCTTCTCCTCCATCCACTGGGCGCGGGCGGGGCATTCGGCGGAGACGATCGGGCTGCTGTGGTCGCTCGGCGTGCTCTCGGAGGTGGCGCTCTTCTTCTGGGCCCGGCCTTTACTCGGACGGCTCTCGCCGAGAGGGCTGATGCTCCTGGCGGCGGGGGCCGGGGTGTTGCGCTGGGGGGCGCTAGGCCTCACTACCGATGTCCTCCTGCTCCTGCCGCTCCAGATCATGCACGCGCTGACCTTCGGGGCGCAGTACATGGGGGCCATGCGCTGGCTCTCGGCCAACCCGCCCCCCGGAGAGGCGCTGGCGGCGCAGAGCCTGCACGCGGCCCTCGGCAACACGGGGGCGCAGGCCGTCTCCATGCTGGTGGCGGGCTGGCTCTACGCCCGCTTCGGCGGCGGCGCCTTCATTGCCATGGCCGCGCTCTGCGCCCTGGCCGTCCCCGTGGCCCTAGGCTGGCGGGCCGGGCGCCGGGGCGGCTGAGCGGGGCCGAGGGGATGGCGGTGCCCCGCCGGGGCAGGCATTCTGATGAACGAAAAGTTAGGTCGGAAAGAAGGAGACAAGGCCGGGCATGACCATCGCCGGGACGCATGACGCGACGCTGATCGTCCTCTCGATCTTGATCGCAATGGCCGCGTCCTACACCGCCCTGGACCTGGCGAGCCGCCTGCGCGCCTCCACCGGGTGGGCGCGCCTGGCCTGGCTGGCCACGGCCGCCCTGGCCATGGGAGGCGGGATCTGGGCCATGCACTTCGTGGCCATGCTCGCCTTCAGCATGCCGGGGATGGAGGTGGCCTATGATCCCTGGCTCACCCTTCTCTCTCTTGCCCTGGCCATCGGCGCGACGGGCCTGAGCTTCCTCGTCATCGGCCGGCCCGCCCCCGGCCCGGTACTGCTGGTCTGGGGCGGGCTGGTCATGGGGCTGGGCATCGCCACCATGCACTATACCGGCATGGCGGCGATGAAGATGCCGGCCGACCTGCGCTACGGCCCCTTCTGGGTGGCGGTTTCCGTGCTGATCGCGATCGGCGCCTCGATCATCGCGCTCTGGCTCACCAGCCGGACGAGCCGAACCCTCCTGCGCCTGCTCGCCGCCGTGGTGATGGGGTGCGCCATCGCCGGGATGCACTATGCCGGGATGCAGGGCGCGGTCTTCACCCTGCAGCCCGGGATGGACGGGGCGCATGGCTGGACGAGCCTGAACCAGCTCACCATCGCCCTCGCCGTCTCGGCCACCACCTTCCTCATCCTCTTCCTCGCCCTCGTCGCCGCGATGTTCGACCGGCGCTTCGCGAGCCTCTCCGAGCGCGAGGCCCTGGCCATCAGGCGGAGCGGGGAGCGGTTCCGCGCCCTCTACCAGCAGACGCCGCTCCCCCTGCACGCGCTGGACTCCGCCGGGCGGATCGAGGACGTAACCGAGGCCTGGATGGAGCTCACTGGCTATCGCCGGGAGGAGGTGGTGGGGCGCCCCCTGGTGAACTTCCTCACCAACGAATCCGCCCGGCGGAAGCTGCGCGAGGACTGGCCCGCCCTGCTGCGGCAGGGCGAGGTGCGGGGGCTGGAATACCGCGTGGTGACGCGGACGGGCGAGTTCCGGGACGTGATGGCCTCCGCGCGCCTCCTGCAGGATCCCGATGGCGGCATCCGCGTGCTCGGCGGCCTGACCGACGTGACAGAGCGAAAGCGGGCCGAGGAGGCCCTGCGCCAGTCCCAGAAGATCGAGGCGATCGGCCAGCTCACGGGCGGGGTGGCGCACGACTTCAACAATCTCCTGGCCGTGGTGATGGGCAACCTGGAGCTGCTGCGCAAGCGCCTCCCGCCCAGCGATGCCAAGGCCGCCTCCCTCGTCGAGAACGCGCTGCAGGGCGCCCGGCGCGGCGCGGGGCTGACGCAGCGCCTCCTCGCCTTCGCCCGCAAGCAGGACCTCCGGCCCAGCGCCGTGGAGGTGGCCGAACTCGTCCGCGGCATGACGGAGCTGCTGCAGCGCTCGCTCGGCCCGATGGTGCGGGTGGAGACCCACTTCGCCCCGGGCCTCCCGCGCGCGATGGTGGACGCGAACCAGCTGGAGCTGGCCCTGCTCAACCTGGCGGTCAACGCGCGGGACGCCATGCCCGTGGGCGGCACCCTCCGCATCTCGGCGGAGGAGCGGGTGGTGCTCCCAGGGGCGGAGAAGGGGGCGGGGGAGGGGCTGTGCCCGGGGCACTACCTTCTCCTGATCGTCGCCGATACCGGCACGGGCATGGACGCGGCCACCCTCGCCCGGGCGACGGAGCCCTTCTTCACCACGAAGGGGCTGGGCAAGGGCACGGGGCTCGGCCTGCCCATGGTGCAGGGGCTGGCCGCGCAGTCCGGCGGCCGGATGGCGCTGCGGAGCAGCCCGGGGGAGGGAACCACAGTCGAGCTCTGGCTGCCCGCTGCGGCGGCAGGGGCCGGGGAGGAAGCGGCGGAGGACGGGGCGGCGCTCCTTCCGCCCGGCACCGCTCCGCGGGTGATCCTGGTGGTGGACGACGATCCCCTCGTGCTCGCCAACACCGCGGCGATGCTGGAGGATAGTGGCCACACCGTGCTCCAGGCGACCTCGGGCGGGGAAGCGCTGGCCTCGCTCGGCGCAGGGCTGCGGGTGGACCTGCTGGTCACGGACCAGGTCATGCCGGGGATGACGGGGACACAGCTCGCGGAGGCCGTGCGGGCCCGGATGCCCGGCCTGCCCATCCTGCTGGTCACCGGCTATGCCGACCTGCCGGAAGGCGCCGGGGAGAGGGTGAGCCGGCTGAACAAGCCCTTCACCCAGGCCGCCCTCGCCGCCGCCGTGGCCGTGGCAACGGACGGCTCGCCGGCGCTCTTCCTGTCCGAGGCGCAGGGCGCCGATGGGGGCTCCCCGGGCGGCTGAGGTCGCCCGGCAGGGTCAGTGCGCGGCCGGCTGCCATTCCAGCACGCGCCCGGGCATCCCATCGCCCGGCGCGATCTGCAGCACGGCGGCGAGATGCGCTTCCACCGCGCCGCTGCGCCCTGTGGACTTGATACGCCAGATCATCCGCCGCCCAGCCTCGCCTTGCGCGGGGGAGGGCGTCCTCAGCCCGCCGGACCGGGAGGGAAGGGGCGGCATCGCGCGGGCTTCCAGGGCCAGGGCGGCGGCGGCCATGGCGGGGGCCGCCTCCGCCGCCGGGCGGGCGCGGCCGCTATGGACGGTCGCAGCACCGCGGACCGCCTCGGCCAGGGCGAGCGTGCCGCCGGGCAGGGAGGCCAACTCGCCCAGGCTGCGGAGACCGGCGCGATGCGCCTCCTCCGCGCGCCGGTCCACCAGCGCGCGGGCTAGGGTCCCGGCCGGGTGCTCCTCCATCCCCGCCGTGCGGAACAGGGCGGCGAGCAGCGGCTCCCCCGCCGCGTTGAGGTCAATCCGCCCGTCCTCGTCGGCGGTGCGGACGATTGCCTCGCTCCGCCCGATGGGGAAGGCGAACTCGGCCCGCGGCGGGCGGAAGGCGAGGGGCTCGGCCGCGAGGCGGTGGGCGGCCGCCCAGATTCCCCCCCTCCGCCGCCGCGCGGGCCGCGGCGAGGTCCGCCTCCACCCGCGCCGCCCCCGCGCCCGCCGCGGCGAGGCGCATCGCCACTGTGCCCGCCACGCCCAGGAGCAGTGCGATCCAGAGCGCGAAGACGAGCGCCGATCCCCGTTCCCTAGCGAACCGGCGCGGCATTGACGCGTTGGGGCGGAAGCTCGACGCGCGGCGCCATGGTGGTCATCCAGCTGCGCAACTCCTCCGTCCCGCGGCGGAGATCCTCCGTGCTCTGCACCACGCGCGGCGTGAGCAGCACAAGCAGCTCCGTCCGCCGCCGCGAGCGGCTCCTCACCCCCGTCAGCTCACGCAGGACGGGGATGTGCACGAGGAAGGGCAGGCCCGAGCGCGTGCCGCCGTCGGCCTCCCGGATCAGCCCGCCCAACGCGATGGTCTGGCCGGAGGCGACGGAGGCGACGGTGCGGAGCCGGCGCTGCTGGATAGTGGGGCTGTCGACGCCGCTCGTGTGGTCTGCACGGCATCCGACACGTCCTGGTCCACGTCGAGCAGCCCGCGTTCTGCGTGCGGACCCTGCCGGAACTGATGCGGACCGGGCTGGATCCCTCCCTGGCCCAGGCCCTTTAGCGAGCGGCGGAGGGGAGCGCGCGGCGGCTCCTGCGCGGGGCCGGGCCGAGTTCGGCCGAACGGCGCTCACCCGCATGGTCATCGGCCTCGCGGCCTGGGCCGAGGACCCGACGGCGCTATCGGGCCGGGCGGATGGCGGGGCCATGGTCAGGCCCTTGTCCGAACTCGCCGGCGCCCTTGAGAAACGCCACCGCCAGCAGGTGAGGCGGCGCGGCCGCCGCATCCGCCGCTGCTCGGAGGAGGAGTTGCACGACCTCCGCAAGGCGCTGAAGAAGCTCCGCTACGCCCTGGAGTTCCTGGAGACGCTCCACCGCCACAAGCGGCTCAAGGCCTATCTGCGACACTGCAAGGATCTGCAGGAGCGCCTCGGAGCCCTGAACGATGCGGCCGTGGCGGTGGCGCTGGCCGAGAGGTTAGCCCTCAGCAGCGAGGGACTCGGTCCTGCCGTGACCGAGCTGCGTGACGGGGCGGCATGGCGAGGCGACGCTGCGCTGGACGGATTGCCGGCGGCCTGGCGCTCCTTCAAACAGCAACCACTCCCGAAGGTCGTGGCGGGGTGAGACGCGGGAGGCGGGTGGGAGGAGTGCCCGCTCCCGCCCGGTCCGCAGCGCGCGCCCGGCTTCCTGGACGAAGGCGAGGGGGCGCCTCTCAGCCGAAGAGCGCGCGCAGGACGGCGGCAGCGGTGACCGGCTTCTCGCAGCGGGCCACCTGACGGTAGCGAGGGGGGATGGAGCCCGCGTCGTAGCCCGTCGTGAAGACCAGCGGCACGCGCCGGTCGAGCAAGGCGTCCGCGATGGGATAGGCCATCTCGCCACCAAGGTTTAGGTCGAGCACCGCGCCGTGCAGCGGCACCTCGCTGCTGATGAGGTCGAGCGCGTCATCCACCGCACCCACGGGACCGACCACCTCGGCTCCCCTGGCGCAGAGGGCCCGCGCCATCTCATCCGCGAGGAAGTACTCGTCCTCGACCACCAGCAGCCTGAAACCGTCCAGGCGCCCTGATTCCCTCACCCCTACGGCCTCCTGCGCGCGCCGTTCCAGTGGCATGTCGATCGTGCACCGGACACCCCGCGGCGTGATCTCGTGGCTCGTCCTTGCCCCGAGGGTGTACGGCAAGGCCTGCTCGATCAGGTCGCGACCATAGCCCCGTCGCAGCGCGCCTCCCGCAGGCAAGGGCAGATCAGGACGATCCTCCACCCAGCTCAGCACGGCGCGGAACTCCCCGTCATCCCCTGTCAGAACCTTCCAGGAAATGGCGAGCCGGCCGACATCGCTCGCGAGCGCGCCGTATTTCCGCGCATTCGTCGCCAGCTCATGAAGGGCGAGGGCGAGGGTCTGCACATTGGTATGGCGCAGGCGCACCGGCGGGCCGTCCAACTCGACACGGTCCTGGGCGTCGAGCGCGTGGAGCTCCTGCCGGATGACGGCATCGAGCGTGACCGGCGCCTCGTTCGACCGGGACAGCAGGCCCTGAACGCGGGCGAGGGCTTCCAGTCGGCCGTTGAACTGCTCGGTGAAGGCCGGGCTCGGGCCCGTCCTCCTCATCGTCCCGTCCGCGATTGAGCGGACGACGGCGATGAGGTTGCGCGTTCGGTGCTGCAGCTCGGCCACCATCACGGCCTGCCGCTCCTGCAGTTCCTTCAGCTGCTGGACATCCGTGCGGGTGCCGAGCCACCCCAGGACCCGCCCGCCCTCATCGCTCACGGGCAGGGAGCGGGTATGATGCCACAGACACGCGCTGTCGGATGCGCGGCGGAGCCGGAACTCGATGTCGAGGCCCCTGGTGGCCGCGACCCGTTCCCGGGCCCCCATCGCCGCCCGGCGGTCGTCGGGATGAACCGGTTCGAGCCAGCCGAGGCCGAGGCTCTGTTCCAGGTTCTGGCCGGTATAGGCCTGCCATTGCGGGCCGGACCAGGTCCAGTAGCCGCTGGTGCCTGCCCGCCAGATGAGCTGGGGGATGCCCTGCATCAGGGTGCGCAAGCGGCCCTCGCTCTCGGCGATCGCCGCCTCCGCCGCCCTGCGCGCCGTCAGATCCACCGTGACGACGAGGAGGTTGCCCGGGCGGCCTGGTCCGTCGTGAAGCCGGGTAACAGTGCTGCTGGCCCAGACAACATTGCCGTCCGGGCGAAGGTAGCGCTTGTCGAACGAGCTGGGCCGCCCCGTCCCCACCGCCTGGGCCACGGCTTCCAGGCTGGGCGGCACGTCCGCGGCATGGGTGACGTCGGTGATGCCGAGGGTCAGGATCTCGTCACCGGAGCGGCCGAGAATGCGGCAGAGTTCCTCGTTCGCGCGGCGGAAGCGCCCGTCGAGGCCGACCTCGGACAGGCCGACCGGCGCGCCGGCAAAGATGGCGGCCAGGCGCTCCTCGCTCTCGCGGAGCCTCGCGCCCGCGACCTCCGCCCGGGAGGTGGAGCAGCTCTGCCTCGCCCCTGTTCAGCGCGGCTTCGGCGCGCTTGCGGGCATCGATGTCGACATCCATGCCGGCCCATCTCTCGATACGGCCCTCCGCATCGAGCACGGGAGCGGCGCGGATGTCGGTCCAGCGCCATCCACCCCCGGGGGCACGGAGCCGCAACTCGGCGCTTATGGGGCTCCGGGCCGCCACCGCCTCGTGCCACAGCCTCTCCGCATGGGCCCGGTCCTCCGGGTGGATCGCGTCCAGCCATCCCCGGCCGAGCCACTCTGCGGGCGCCGGGCCGGCAGAGGCCCGCCAGCTTGGGGCGCCGACAAGGAGTGCTTTGCTGGCGTCCGCCTCCCACACTGCCTAGGCCCAGCTCTCGACGAGGGACTGGTGCCGCACCTCACCGCGGCGGAGCTCGCCCTCCGCCTCGCTTCGCTGCTGCTCGGCCCGGTGCCGGGCGGTCGTCTCGACCATGGTGACGAGGATGCCTGCCAGGGAGCCCGCCTCGTCCCGCAGGGGGCTGCAGGGAAGGGTGAACCAGGCATCCTGGAGCGAGCCGGAGCGGGTGAGGGGATGGAAGACGTCCTCCAGGGTGACCGTTCCGCCAGCCCGGACGCGCTCGCAGATCGGATCGTCGATGTGCCATGCTTCGGTCCGGCACTCCCGTCCCGGCCGGCCGAGGTCCGCTGGATGCCTGTCGCCGATCAGCTCCCGGTAGCCATCGTTGTAGATCTGGATGAGATTCGGGCCCCAGAGGGCGACTGTGGGGAACCCGATCGCGAGGAGCAGGTCCACGACAGCTTTCCAGCTTTCCGGCCACGCCTCGGCCGGGCCGAGCGGCGTCGCCGCCCAGTCATGGACGCGAACGCGGCTGGCCATCTCTCCATCCCCGGCGGGCCAGGTCGTAGGGCTGAAAGGAGTGTCCGGCATGCCAGGGTATAACCCGCCGCCAGCCGGAAAGCTGTGGGATTCGCGGTAGCCTGGCCCGGGCGCCGGTCTCGAAAGCTGTTGCCGGATCGTGCCTGACCGGTGCGGCGCTATGCCGGCAGCAGCATGCGATAGAGTGCCGCGGCCGCTGGGTCAGCGCCTCCCTCCGCCGCCGGACCAGGCCCAGCCGGCGATGCGGCACGGGCTCCACCAGCGGCACCTCCACCAGCGCCCCGGGAAGCAGGCCTCGCCCGGTCGCCGAGGAAAGGACGGCGACCGCCACCCCCGTCACGGCCAGGGCCATGGCGCTCGGCGAGTTCTCCACCACGAAGCAGCCGCGCCGGGGCAGGCCGGCTCGAGAGAGCTGCGTCTCGACCAGCGCGCGGTTGCCGCTGCTGCCGCCCAGGGTGATGAGCTGGTCTTGCTGCAGCTCCGCCCAGGACACCGATGCCCGTGTGGCCAGCGGGTGGGTGGGGTGGCAGACCAGCACCAGCGGGTCAGCCGAGAGCAGGTCCTCCGCCAGGTTCTCCCAGGGCTCCTGCAGGATATGGATGTCGAACTCCGCATCGCCCCGCCGCACGGCTTCCGTCGCCAGCGCGCCGGAGCGCTCCAGCAGCATCACCCGGTTGCCGGGATAGCGGCCGGCATAGGCCGCCAGCACGGCGGGTAGGCGCTGGTAAGCCACGGCCGGCATGGTCGCCAGCGTCACGTCGCCGGCGTTCAGCCGCGCGGTGGTGCGCAGCCTCTCAGCTCATGGGTCAGGTCGTTCACCAGGCGCTTGGCGAGGGGCAGGAAATCCCGTCCGGCGGCGGTCAGGGTCGTGCGCCTGGTCGTGCGGTCCAGCAGCGGCAGGCCCACGAATGCTTCCAGCCGCTGGATGCGCCGCGTCAGCCCCGTCTGCGTCAGTGCCAGCCGGTCGGCTGCGCGGGTGAAGCTGCCCAGCTGGGCCACTCGAACGAAGGCCTGCACATCATCCATGGGCAGGTGCATGACCGGGCCTCATCAATCGATGCGACCATTGCATTATACAAGGGCCGGGAAAGCCGCCACCCTGCCGGGAGAACGAGGAAACAGGCGCGAGAAAACGCCGGAACGGGAAGGAACGATCCATGCGCGCCGCCCCAGCGGGCTCCAGGGCCGTGAATGCCGTGCCGCATTCAGCGGGCATCTTGCCGCCACGCCACCCCGTGCCCGGCGGTGCCTGCGATGCCCATCTGCACGTCCTGGACGGCCGCTTCCCCGGCGCGGCGCCCATCTCCGGCATGACGCTGGCCGATTACCGCCTGCTTCAACGCCGCCTTGGCACCAGCCGCGCCGTGCTGGTGCAGGCGAAGCACCACGGCACCGATCCCGCCGCCCTGCTGGACGCGCTGGCGCAGCTCGGCCCGGATGGGCGCGGCATCGCCGTGCTGCCCCTCGACGCGCCGGATGCGGAGTTCCGCCGCCTCGACGCCGCCGGCGTGCGCGGGCTGCGGCTGAGCCTGTGGAATCCGTTGGACGCTCCCCTGGCCCTGGCCGACCTGGCGCCGCTGGCCGCCCGTGTCGCAGCGCTGGGCTGGCACCTGCAACTGCACCTGACGGCGGCGCAGATCCTCGACGCGGCCGGGGTGCTGGCCGACCTGCCCTGCCCCGTGGTGTTCGACCACATGGCCCGCCTGCCGCCGGGGGAGGGGCCGGGGCACCCGGCCTTCGCCGTCGTCGCGCGGCTGCTCCAGGCCGGCCGCGCTTGGGTGAAGCTGTCCGGCGCCTATCTGAACACGCGCACCGGCCCGCCTTACCCGGAGGCGGGGCGCATGGCCCGCGCCTTCATCGCCGAGGCGCCGGAGCGCCTGGTCTGGGGCAGCGACTGGCCGCACGTGACCGAGGCGCACAAGCCCGATGACGCCCAGCTGCTCGACCTCCTGGCCGAATGGGCCGGCCCGCGGCTGGCCGACCGCATCCTGGTGGACAATCCCGCCGCCCTCTACGACTTCGCCTGAACAGGACCGCGCCATGACCCTCGCATCCCTCGACGCCATGCGCAGCAAGCTGTTCCTGCCCGGCACGCGGCCGGAACTCTTCGCCAAGGGCGCCGCCTCCGCCGCCGACGCGCTGAGCTTCGACCTCGAGGATTCCGTGGCGCCCGATCGCAAGGCCGAGGCCCGGGGCCATGTCGCCGCCGCGCTGCGCGACCCGGCGCTGCGCGCGGCGGGGAAGCTGCACATCGTGCGCGTGAACGCGCCCGGCACGCCGCATTTCGCCGAGGACGTGACGGTGCTGGTGGGGCCCGGGCTTGATGCCATCAACCTGCCCATGGTGGATTCCGCCGAGATGCTGCGGGAGGCCGTCGCCGTCATCACGCGGGCGGAGGCCGCGGCCGGCGCCGCGCCCTGCGGCATCCTGGCGAATATCGAGACGCCGCGCGGGCTGCGGCTGGCCGCCGAGATCGCCTGCGCTGACCCGCGCGTGACCGGGCTTCAGATCGGCTATGGCGACCTGTTCGAGCCCTTCGGCATCGCGCGCGACGACGAGGCGGCGCTGCACCATGTGCGCCTGCAGGTGCGGCTCGCGGCGGCCGAGGCGCGCATCCCCGCCTTCGACGGCGCCCTGGCCGCCATCGCCTCGCCCGAGCGCTGCCGCGCGGAGGCCGAGGCCTCCCGCAGGCTCGGCCTTGCCGGGAAGTCCTGCATCCATCCTAGCCAGGTCGCGGTCGTGAACGCCGCCTTCCAGCCGGGCGAGGCGGAGATCGCCCGCGCCATGCGCATCGTCGCAGCAGCGGAGGAGGCCGAGGCCAGGGGCATCGGCGCCTATACAGTGGACGGGCAGATGGTGGACGCCCCCTTCGCCGCCAGCGCCCGCGCCGTCCTGGCGCTGGCCCGGCGCCTGGGCCTCGCGCCCGCCGCATGACGGCACGAGCAGTGTAGGAGACGAGGATGGACTTCGCAATTCGACGCCGGGGAATGCTCGCTGGCGCCCTGGCCGCGCCGCTCGTGCTGCCGCGCCTCGCTCGCGCGCAGGGCGCCTGGCCCAGCCGCAGCGTGCGCGTGGTGGTGCCCTTCACCCCCGGCGGCTCCAACGATGCTGTGGCGCGGCCGCTGGCCGAGCATTTCCAGCGCCGCCTGGGCCAGCCCTTCGTCGTGGAGAACAAGCCCGGTGCGGGCAGCACCCTCGGCTCCGGCGAGGTCGCCCGGGCGGCGCCGGACGGCTACACGCTGCTCGTCACGTCGTCGACCTTCGCCACCAGCGCGGCGACGCAGGCCACGCCCTACGACGCCATCGGCGACTTCGAGGGCGTGGCGCTCGCGGCCACGGCGCCGCTGCTGGTGCTGGCGACCAGGTCCTTTCCTGCCGGCAACCTCAGGGAAGCGGTGGAATACATCCGCGCCAATCCCGGCAAGGTGGATTACGGCTCCGCCGGGCCGGGCAGCATCAACCAGCTCTCCGCCGAGCTGTTCGCGCAGAGGGCGGGCGGGCTTAAGCTCGTGCACATCCCCTATCGCGGCATGGGCCCGGCCACCACGGATCTCGTCTCCGGCACCATCCAGATGCTGTTCACCACCGTGCCCTCGGCGGCCGGGCTGGTGAGGGATGGCAGCGTGAAGGTCCTCGGCTGGACCTCAGGGTCGCGCCCGGCCAGCGGCCCGCAGGCGCCAACCCCGGAGGAGAGCGGCCTCGACTACAGCGCGGAGATCTGGTGGGGGCTGCTGGCCCGCCGCGGCACCCCGCGCGAGATCGTGGAGAAGCTGAACGCGGTCGCCAACGAGGCGCTGGGCGAGGGCCGGCTCGCCCAGTACCTGCGCGGCGAGGGCGCCGAGCCGTCTCCCCGCTCGCCCGCCGAGTTCGATGCCTTCCTGAAGGGGGACATCGCCCGCTGGAAGCAGGTCGCCACCGCCGCCAACATCCGGATCGACTGACCATGGACCGGCACGCGCCCTCCCGCCTGCACCGCAAGGCCTTCGATCCCGCCGCGCGCGGCCCATTGCATGGAGTGCGCGTGCTGGACCTGTCCCGGCTGGTGGCCGGCAACACGCTGAGCATGGTGCTGGCCGACCATGGCGCCGAGGTGGTGAAGGTGGAGCCACTGGAAGGCGACACGCTGCGCGCTTGGAAGGTTCAGGGTGTCGAGACATCCTGGAAGAGCTGGTCCCGGAACAAGAAAAGCATCTGCCTGGACCTGCGGAACCCGGAAGCGCAGGCGGTGGTGCGCGCGCTCGCGAAGGATGCCGCGATCCTGATGGAAAGCTTCCGCCCCGGCGTGCTGGAAGCGATGGGGCTGGCGCCGGAGGCGCTGCACGGGATTAACCCGGCGCTGGTGATCGTGCGCATCAGCGGATGGGGCCAGGACGGGCCCTACCGCCACAAGCCCGGCTTTGGGACGCTCGTGGAGGGCTATTCGGGCTTCGCCGCCGTGAACGGCTTCGCGGATCGGGAGCCGGTGCTGCCGCCGATGTTCATGGGCGATTGCTACGCCGGGATCTATGGCGCGGCCTCCGCCACCATCGCGTTGCGCCATGCCGAGCGGACGGGCCAGGGGCAGGTGATCGACCTCTCGCTGATCGACCCCATGCTGGCGGTGATGGACCCGCAGGCCGCCAACTACCGCCTGACCGGCCGCACCAAGCAGCGGACGGGGAGTCGCAGCACCAACACCGCGCCGCGCAACGCCTATCGCACGCGCGATGGCGGCTGGGTCTGCCTGTCCTCCTCCACCCAAGGGATGACGGAGAAGCTGCTGCGCTCAATCGGGCGGCCGGAGCTGATCGAGGATCCGCGCTTCCGCACCAACCCCGATCGGCTGCGCAACTGGCAGGAGCTGGACGGCATCATCGGCAGCTTCATCGGGGAGCGCGACAAGGCCGAGGTGCTGGAGCACTTCGACAAGGCCGGCGTCACCATCGGCCCGATCATGGACGCCGCCGACCTGCTGCAAGACTCCTTCGTGGCGGAACGCGAGGCGCTGATCGAGGTGCCGGACGACGACATGCCCGACGGCTTTGTGCCGATGCACGGCATGGTGCCCCGGCTGTCCGCCACGCCCGGTGTGCTGACCCGTCCGGCGCCGAAGCTGGGCGAGCACAACGACGAGATTTTGCGCCCGGCGCTGGGCGAGGCCGAACTGGCGCGGCTGCGCGCCGCCGGCATCGTGCGCGGTTAAGGCAGCATGACACGACAGGAGGGAACAGGGATGACAATGTCACGCAGGAATGCGGCCGCCATGCTGGCGGCCGGATCGCTGCCGCTGCCCCTGCTGGCACAGGAGGCCTATCCGGCACGGCCGGTGCGGCTGATCGTCTCCTACGGCGCTGGCGGCGCGGTAGATACGGTGGCGCGGCTGGTCTTTCCGCGGGTGTCGGAGGCACTCGGCCAACCCATCGTGGTGGAGAACCGCGCCGGAGCCGGCGGCACCATCGCCGCCAGCACCGTGGCGCAGTCCAGGCCGGACGGCTATACGCTGCTGGACGACGCCAGCGGCTTCGCCATCAACCCCGCGCTCATGCCGCGACTGCCCTATGATGCGAGGCGGGATTTCTTGCCCGTGGCCCGCATCGTCACGGTGCCCAACGTGCTGCTGCTCGGCCCCGGCTGCCCCGCCGCCACCGCGCCGGAACTGATCGCGCTGGCCAAGGCGAAGCCGGGCGAGATCACCTGCGCGAGCACCGGCACCGGTTCCTCCCAGCACCTCGCGCTGGAACTGTTCAACCGCACGGCCGGCACCGAGATCGTCCACGTGCCCTACCGCGACACCCCGGCGGCGCAGAACGATCTCCGCGCGGGGCGCATCAGCATGATCGTCTCCACCGCGACCTCTGCCCTCCCGCTGCACGGGCAGGAGGGACTGCGCGTCATCGCCCATACCGGACGGGAGCCGGTGGCACGCCTGCCCGGCTTGCCGCCGGTGGCCGACACGCTGCCGGGCTACGAGAGCCTGGAATGGCACGGCCTGTTCGCGCCCGCCGGCACGCCGCCGGCTATTGCCGCACATCTCGCCTCGGTACTGGATGGTGCGCTGAAGGAACCTGGCTTGCGCGAGCGGCTGGCGGCGCTTGGCGCCAGTGCGGGGGTACTTCCACCCGACGACTTCCGCAGCTTCGTGGGTGGAGAGATCGACAAATGGGGGCGCCTCATCCGGGCCGCTGGCATTCAGGCGGGGTGAGCCATCCAGGCGGGCCGTGAAGCGTTGGGTCAGCCTTTCTCGCCGGGTGGCAGCCCAGAGGCGATGACCCCATAGGGGAAGTCCGCCGCCCATCGATGGTCTGAATAAGCGGCGTTGGCCCCTCAAGCGTTGTGTCTGGCTGCTTGAAGACAGACCGAGGGCTGGACCAGGGGAAACACGCACCTCGCGGCGTCGGCGGACCGGCTGGAGAGAACATTGTGTCGGGTGACTGGCGGAGAGGGTGTCCGTCGAACTCACGTTCAGCGTTGTTCAGAGGCGTCCGGAAATCGCCCTGCTCTTTAGCCTCTTAGCCCCTCCAATTTCCGTGGCCGTCCGGAGGCGTTCAGGGCAAACCGGGAAGGCTGCGGGGGTTGGTGCGGGGGTTGAGTTGTCCCGCAAGTTTGTGGGTTAGGCGGACGATGGCGCGATCAGCAGGGCGATTGTCGGTGCGCGGTGTTGAGGCACTGACCAAGGCGGGACGCTACCCCGACGGGGGAGGGCTCTACCTGCAGGTCTCGCCCAGCGGCACGAAGGCCTGGATCTTTCGCTACTCCATGGCCGGCCTGGTCACCGCCAGTGGCAAGCGTGGTGAGCGGCAAATGGGGTTGGGGCCATATGGCGATCGTCCGCCTGGTGTGAGCCTGGCCGAGGCCCGCCGGAAGGCTGCTGCTGCCACTGTGCAGCTCCGGGAGGGGCATGACCCCATGGAGGCCCGCGACGCCGCCCAGGTGGCTAAGGCTGCCGCCCGGGTCAGGGCTGCGGCTAACACACTAGAGGCCGTGGCTGAGCGGTTCCTGGACGCGCACCTGGAGGGTCTGTCGAACGCCAAGCACCGGGCACAATGGCGTAGCACCCTCGCCACCTACGCTTTCCCGACCCTCGGGCAGAGGTCCATCGAGGGGATCTCCCGGATGGAGGTGGCGGACGTCGTCCGTCCGATCTGGAACACGAAGCGGGAGACGGCCCGGCGGGTGGTGCAGCGGCTGGAGCGGGTCTTCCGCTATGCCAAGGCGGCCGGCCTTCGGGAGGGGGACAACCCGGCTTCGATGCGGGATGGTCTGTCAGCTCTCCTCACCGCTGGTGCTCCTGGTGGTGTCCGTGGCAAGCGCCACCATCCAGCACTCCCGTGGCAGCAGATCCCGGCATTCATGGCGGAGCTGCGGGGCAAGGCTGGCCTCGCGGCCCTGGCGCTTGAGCTGGGGATCCTGACCGCGGCGCGGACCGGTGAGGTGATCGGAGCACGGTGGAAGGAAGTGGATCTCGGAGCGGCCGTCTGGACCGCGCCGGCCGAGCGGATGAAGGGGAAGCGTACCCACCGGAAGCCGCTGCCGCCGGCTGCCGTGAAGCTACTGGAGAGCTTGGCGGCCAAGGGGAGGGAAGGGGAGGCCTTCATCTTCCCGGGGCCGAAGCCGAAGACGCACCTCTCCAACATGGCGATGGCGATGCTGGTGCGAGGAATGTGCGGTGCAGAGAAGGGCGGTAAGCCGAAGTGGCAGAACGCGCATGGTCAGGCAATCACGCCGCATGGGTTCCGCAGCACCTTCCGCGACTGGGCGGGTGAGACGGGGAAGCCTGTAGACCTGGCCGAGGCAGCGCTCGCCCATGATGACCCGTTCCGGCCCTTTGCAGACTCTCCTGGCGACGATCCGATGGGCCATCTTCGGCCGAATTCAGGCAGTCCGCGTTGGAGTGACGCGCGGGGAAAGCTGACTTTCGTCCCGGCCGCCCTGTACTGTCGCGCAAAGCTCAGGGTGGCTGAGGAGACACCTATCCCAGTTGCTGCTTAGCCTGAGCGGTTTGTGAGGTAATGTGCGTGCCAAGCCCCGGATGGGAGACTGTGGATTTGCGCGCACTGCAGCACCCAGCCCGTTTAGTGCCGCTGGCGTTTCTCCTCGTCCTCGTGGTCGGTACGGCCGTTCTGATGCTGCCGATTTCCAGGGCTGGCCCGTATCATGCTCCATTCCTGACCGCGCTCTTCACCGCGACCTCGGCCGTGTCCGTCACGGGGCTGAGCGTCGTTGAGACACACACCTACTGGTCCCGGTTTGGGCAGGTTGCAATCCTGACAATGATCCAACTTGGGGGCCTCGGTATTATGAGTGGGGCAACCTTGCTTGGGCTACTGGTCGTCAGGCGACTGCGGCTCAGCACCCGCCTGGTGGCCCAGGCGGAGACCCGCAGTCTCGCATTAGGCGACGTGACCGGTGTGCTGAAGCTTGTGCTACTGGTGACGATCAGCACCGAGTTGGTGACCGCCACTGCCCTAGCCCTGCGGCTGCGCCATTCTTACGGGGAGCCCTGGCTCGAAGCGGCCTGGAACGGCCTGTTCTTTGCCGTCTCCGCTTTCTGCAACGCGGGCTTCTCGCTCTACCCTGACAGCGTGGTGAAGTTCGCGCCTGACTGGCTGATGCTCGGTCCCATCATGGTGGCGGTGTTCCTGGGCAGCATCGGCTTCCCTGTGCTGCATGATATACGTCAAAACCCACGTCGGCCCGCGAAATGGTCGGTGCATACCAAAATGACGCTTCTCGGCTCGGCGATACTCCTGCTCGGCGGGCTTCTGGCAGTTCTTGCCTATGAATGGAGCAATCCGGCAACACTCGGGACACTGGACCCGGCAGGTAAGCTCCTCGGATCCGCCTTCCACTCTGTTATGACGCGGTCAGGCGGGCTCAACTCGCTCGACGTTGGTAGGATGCAGCCCGAAACGCTCCTCGTCAGCTCTGTCCTGATGCTCATCGGTGGAGGCAGCGCGAGCACTGCCGGCGGGATCAAAGTCACGACTTTCCTGGTGCTCGGGCTCGTGGTCTGGGCTGAGATCCGTGGTGAGCCGGATGTCACTGCCTTTAGGCGACGCATCTCCAGGGAGGTCCAGCGGCAGGCGTTGACGGTGGTGCTGCTTGCCGTGGGCACCGTGGGGGCCGCCACCCTGCTTCTCTTGAGCATCAGTGATTTCCCCCAGCAGGACATCCTGTTCGAGGTAATCTCGGCTTTTGCAACTGTCGGGTTGTCAACCGGGATCACCCCCGAGCTGCCAGCAGCAGGCCAGGTCATTCTCGTGGTCCTGATGTTCCTCGGGCGTGTTGGAACCATCACCGTCGCAACGGGGCTGGCACTTCAGGCGAGGCAGACCCCGTACCGTTATCCGGAGGAGCGCCCCATCGTTGGCTAAGAACGGGTCACTCAATGGCGACAGCGTCGTGGTCATAGGCCTCGGCCGGTTCGGCGGTGCCGTCGCAGAATCCCTGGCCCGTTTAGGGCATGAGGTCCTCGGGATCGATCAGGATGCTGCGCTGGTGCAGTCCTGGGCGGACCGGCTCACCCATGTGGTGCAGGCGGACTCGACCAGCAGTGATACGCTGCGCCGTCTCGGCGTGCATGAGTTCGAACGCGCCGTTGTAGGTATAGGCACTGACCTGGAGGCAAGCGTGCTGACCGTGCTCGCGCTCAGTGAGCTTGGCACGAGGGATATCTGGGCCAAGGCATTGAGCTCCAAACATGGTCGCATTCTGGAGCGCACGGGCGCCCATCACGTCATCTATCCTGAGGCCGCAATGGGTGAGCGCGTCGCGCATCTGGTAACGGGCAAGATGATCGACTTCATCGAATTCGACGATGGCTTTGCTATCGTGAAGACGCGTGCGCCGCGCGAGGCCGCGGGCAAGACGCTTGCGGAGTGCGCCCTACGCAGCAAGTACGGCGTCACGATCGTCGGGGTTAAGCGGGCGCGAACCGATTTCACCTATGCAACGCCCGAGACGAAGGTTGAACAGGGCGATCTGCTGATCGTATCTGGCCCCACAAAGCTTGTAGAGGCCTTCGCAGCGATCACCTGATCCCACTCAGCATACCTGCCTGCCACCCCAGCCTCGGCGCTGGCGACGTCCGCTTCCGGGCAGTGGCGAGATTCTGCTCATCGTCCGGATTGGGCGCTGAGCTGCCCACGAAGCCCGCGTCACCTATGCCCACTCCCCACCCTGAGCGGTCATTCACCAGGGCGATTGGCATGAGCCAGGTTTCCAGCCAGGAAACCCTCATCGGCTTTCATGTAGAGGGGCTCAGCGCCGCGCGGCAGTTCGCGTTGCGGGCCGCTCCGTCCATTGACTTCCGGGATTGAATTGGACGGACGAGATGCTAAGTGAAAAGCTGATCACAGGCCCTTGCGCCCCAAGAATTCTGATAAGCTGGTCGGAAGAGGCTTGAGCGAGGCATGAGAACGTAGTGACTGCGCTACCTCTCTCCTGCCTGCGCACGCAGCTCCGCTCGTGAAGACGAAGCGCCCGAAAGGCCTGTTTTCGCGCGCACTCAGGAAGCTGGGGAAGAGTCCACTGCTCTGGCAGGCGGTCGGCTGGTATCTCGACCTGTGCCGTCGCACGGCGCGCTGGGACCTGCACGGCACGGAGCCGCTCCGCACCCTGGCGGGGCAGCCGGGGGGCTTCATCCTGGCATTCTGGCATGAGTGCCTGCCCATGATGCCGATTGCCTGGACCCGGTTCTGGGCAGGGTTGGAGCCGGGGATGGACCGCAAGGAGGGGCTCGTCTTGGTTTCCCGTAGTCGGGACGGCGCGATGATCTCCTCTGCGTTGAAGGATTACGGCCTGACGCCGGTCGCGGGCAGCTCGTCACGCGGGGGGCGTGAGGCAGGGCGGAGGATGTTGCACGGCCTCAGGGCGGGCTCGGTCGCCGTGATCGTGCCCGACGGGCCGCGCGGGCCGAGGCGTGTGCTTTCCGAAGGCGCGATGCGGTTGGCAAGGATAGCTCGCGTGCCGATCGTGCCCTGCGGGGCCTATGCCCTGCCGAGTCGGCGGCTTGGCTCCTGGGACCGGATGATTCTTCCCCTGCCCTTCGCACGCTGTGTCGCGGTCGTGGGAGAGCCAATCACGGCATATGACCAGCAGCCCAGCACCCTGGCCGATGAACTGGCCGCCTCGCTGAATGGCGCGATGGACAAGGCAACGGCGCTCTGCGCGGCAGGACGGGTAGTTCGGCACCCCACGGCCAGGCAGTAGAACGGTCGTGGGGCTCAGGCTCCGAACAGGCCGCCAAGCAGGCGGAGATTGCGAGGGACTAGGTGTCCTCACCCGCCTACGGCTGCCTGCATCCCGTGCTCGCTAAAACCCCCAGGAAGCGTGGACAGCACACTGAGGGTGGTAGTCGTGTCGCTGATCCTCCTGGCGATCATCACGGTGCTGCTGCTAGGGCGTCTCTGCAAACGGCGGACGTTTCGGGTCTGTGACCCCATATGGATAGGGTGAGACGAGGTGATTTGACGGAGGCGCAGTGGCGACGGCT
>JBHTFH010000023.1:0-67070 GCA_042666135.1 Roseomonas sp. GCM10028921
CAACTGCGCGGCCATCCTGCACAACGCCGCCTCCCTGCTCGAGATCACCGCCCTTCCCCAACTCGCCTGCGGTACGGTTAAGGGCAGCAGCCCCGCCCAGCATACTTTCGTCTGAGGTCAGCCGGCGCGCCGCGGCTGTATGGGGCCACGGCTTTTCAGACCTACACCGGCGCGCGCTCCTGAGCTTCAGCTGTTCAGAAGCTTCCCATGCATCTCATTGAGCACGACCTGTAGCTGCTCGGCGATGAACGCGCGGTGGCCCCGAACCTCCTCAGCATCAAGCAAGCTGTCCGACAACACTGGACCTGCATCTACCAAGTCCAGCAGCCGCCTCCCCGTCCGGTGCAGCTCTACCAACTGCATCTCCGTTCTCTCCTGTCCCTTAAGCATTGCCATTAGGCTCGCGCGGAAAGCGTCTTGGAGATGCTTCGTAGCGGAGTGGGCAACTCGGTCGGCCGGCCTGCTTTCAGGGCTGAAACCGATACACCCCAGCCTGCTGGACGAGGTCAGCAGCGAATGGCTCTGGCCGTGTGTAAGGGGCGGGTAGGCTGTCATAGGCCTCCAATTTCGTTGCGGTCGGGCGTGCTCAGCGGTCGAGAGCGTAGCGGCGAGACTGTTCCTCGCTTTCGCGAGCGCGTCTCAACCACCGATCACGAGTTCGTGATAGCAACGGGGGAGTTGTCTTCGCAAGGTACCCTTCCCAAAGGGTTCGATCCTACAGAACGGGTCTCCCGGGCGTTGTTGCGGAAAGCTCGTGGGTGATCGGCCATGAGGAAGGATGCGGCAGGGCCCGAGCGGCCAAGGAAGCGGTTCCGGGTACGGAACTGGCGCGAGTACGATGGTGGCCTGATCGCGCGCGGTGACCTGACGCTGGGGTTCTCGCCGGATCTGGTCTGGCGTGCACCGGAGGGTACGGGGAAGCGGGGCCGGCCTCGGATCTTCAGCGATGCGGCGATCGGGTGCGTGCTGACCCTGAAGGTGCTCTTCGGGTTACGGCTGCGGGCGGCGCAGGGCCTGGTGGGAAGCCTGCTCCGGCTCATGGGGCTCGACTGGCCGGTGCCGCACTCCAGCACGCTCTCGCGCCGGCAACGGGACGTGACGGTGGTCATCCCCTGCCGTCACCGGGGCGAGCCGCTTCACCTCGTCGTGGACAGCACTAGCCTTCTGTGATGGGGCCTGGAAGGTCAAGTCCGTCCTTGGTGTCTCGTCACGGAACTCTGGCTTCTGTCCGTCGTCGGCACGGGGCCGCGCACAAGATGCTGTCGGAAGGAGCGGGCGAGCCAATCTCAAGGTCGTGGTTCATGCCGATGGACATGACCAACGTCCGGTGCTGCGGCCTTACCCGATCCCGCGTCCCCGTGACGGGACCTCAAGGACGAACGGCGCGCCCTCGCGGCCGTGCGTCGATCTCCCCTCTCTCAGGCACTCGCGGCAGCCTCGCGGCTCCACCGGAACTCGGTTCCGTCGATCCAGAGACGGTGGAGTACGACGGCGAGTTTCCTGGCGAGCGCCACCCTTGCCCGCTTGACGCCCCGCGCCCTGGCCACCCGGAGTGCCCAGGCGCGCAGCGCCGAGAACCGATTGGCGTCGAGGGCACCGGATCCTACGGCGCAGGCCTGTCCCGATTTCTGAATGAACAAGGCCATCCCGTCCTCGAGGTCAACCGGCCCAGTCGCCAGTTCCGGCACCAGAGAGGCAAGGATGACATTGTGGACGCGGAGAGCGCCGCCCGCAGCGTCCTGGCCGGCTAGGCGACCGCGTTACCAAAGGCCGGGACGAGCATGGTCGAGATGATCCGCCATCTCAAACTGGCCCGCGACGCTGCGGTCAAGGCGCGGAGCCAGGCCATGCAGGCGCTCAAGGCCATCATCGTCAGTGCGCCCTCCGCCCTGCGCCAGGGGCTCGACAGCCTGCGCGCAAGATGACGCCTCTCCGCCACCTCGCCGCCCTCCGTCCAGGCCCACTCACCTCGACCACGGCCTCCGCCAAGACAGGTCTGCGGGCGATCGCCCATCGTTGGCTGGTCCTCGATGCCGAAGTCAGGGACCATGATGCCAGCCTCGGTCAGCTGACCCAGAGCCTCGCACCGGAGCTGATGCAGGCCCACGGCATTGGCATGGGCATGGGTACCGCGACCGAGATGCTCATCCTCATCGGTGACAACCCCGAGCGCATCCACTCCGAAGCGGCCCTGGCCACACTCTGTGGCGCCTGTCCCATCCCAGCCTCCAGCGGGAAGACGACCCGCCAGCGCCTCAACCAAGGAGGCAACCGTCAGGCGAATGCCGCCCTCTATCGCGTGGTCATCGTCCGCATGCGGGCCCACCAGCCCACCAGCCCACCATCGACTACGTCCGGCGGCGCACCGCCGAGGGAAAGAGCAAGCCGGAGATCATCCAATGCCTCAAGCGCTACGTCGCCCGTGAGACCTTGCATACCTCTGCCGCCCGGCCCCTCCACTCCAAGCACCTACAGCGAACCCTTGACCGCTATAGGAGCTTCAAAGCCGTCCTGCCGCGGGGTGCCGGGTCCGAGTCGCACCCGTTTCCCTGCAAAAGCAGTGCGCTCGGCCCCGCTGCCGGCCCGGAAGAGAACAGAGCACTGTGTCTCAGTTGTCCCGGAGAACAATTTCCTCCGTTGATTCAAATCAAAGAATGTGGAATTCACTAATTGTTGATCGTCAGTCGTAAACCGGAGCTTGCGTAAGCCCTGGCCGGCTCGCCTGGCATCAAAGCAGCCTGTGGGCGTAACGTACTCGTGAGGGACAAAAAAGTGGCCCTGCGTCTCAGCCCACGGATCGATGCCAGCGCTGAATCGGCATCGGTCTTGGCGTTGCAGAACGTCCTGCCGTTCCGCCGTCCCGACGCGGATGGTCGGCGGGGAGGCCGCATCCACCTCTCCTCCCCCGAACTGGCCGGGGGCGAGATGGAAGCGTTTGAGGAATCGCTCCGCAGCGGCTGGCTGGCCCCGGCGGGCCCGGTGCCGAAGGCCTTCGAATCCGCCTTCGGCCAGGTTGCGGGGTTCGAGCACGTCCTCGCCACCTCCTCCGGCACGGCGGCGCTGCATCTCGGCTACCGCGTGCTCGACGTCGCGCAGGGCGACGAGGTCTGGGCGCCCACCCTCACCTTCGTCGCCACCGTGGCCCCGGCCGTGCAGATGGGCGCGCGCATCGCCTTCCTCGACGTCGCCTCCGAGAGCTGGACGCTCGACCCCGACATGCTGCGCGACGCCCTTGCCCAGGCCGCGCGCGAGGGGCGGCTGCCGCGGGTGGTGGTGCCCGTCGATCTCTACGGCCAGTGCGCTGATCTCGACGCCATCGTCTCCGTCTGCGACCGCTGGGGCGTGCCGGTGATGAGCGACTCGGCCGAGAGCCTCGGCGCCACCGTGCGCGGGCGCCGGGCGGGGCAGGGGGCGCGGCTCGCCTGCTTCTCCCTCAACGGCAACAAGATCATCACCGCGGGCGGCGGCACGCTGGTGTCGGACGACCCCGAGCTGATCGCCTCGGCCCGCCATCTCGGCATGCAGGCGAAGGAGGTGGCGCCGCACTACCAACACGAGACGACGGGTTTCTCCTCCGTGCTCGCGGCCGTGGGGCTGATGCAGCTCCGGGCGCTGGAGAGCCGCGTCGCCTCACGCCGCGTGGTATTCGACCGCTACGTCGCTGGCCTTGCGGACCTGCCCGGCATCTCCTTCATGCCCGAGCCGAGCTGGGGCCAGTCCTCGCGCTGGCTGAGCGTGATGCTGATCGACAGCCCCCGCTTCGGCGCGGACCGCGAGATGGTGCGGCGCGCGCTGGACGAGGCGGGGATCGAGAGCCGCCCGGTCTGGAAGCCGCTGCATCTCCAGCCCGCCTTCCGCTCCGCCGGGCGCGTCGGCGGCGGGGTGGCGGCCGGGCTGTTCGAGCGCGGCCTGTGCCTTCCCTCCGGCAGCATGTCCCCGGCCGAGCAGTCGCGCGTGATCGAGGTGATCCGCCGGCTGGCCCGGGGCTAGGAAAAGGCCGGACTCCGCTGCGCCTCCTCTACCTGCACCAGCACTATTCCGGCTCGGAGGGCGCGACGGCCACGCGCGCCCACACCATGGCGCGCGCCCTCGCCGCGCGCGGGCACGAGGTCACGGTGGCCTGCGGCCGCTACAAGGGCGCGTGCACCGAGCTCGACGGCCCCTTCCGCCGCGGCCTGCGGGAAGGGCAGGTGGCGGGCTTCCGCGTGGTGGAGTTCGACATCCCCTGCTCCAACGCGCAGGGGCTGGCGGCGCGGACCGGCGCCTTCCTGCACTATGCCCGCCGCGCGGCGCGGCTGGCCATGGGCGGCGGCTTCGACCTCGTTCTCGCCTCCTCCACCCCGCTGACGGTGGCGCTGCCCGCCCTGGCGGCGAAGCGGCTGCGCGGCTTGCCCTTCGTCTTCGAGATCCGCGACCCCTGGCCCGAGCTGCCGCGCGCCCTCTCCGAGGCGCGGCTGGGCGGCGGGGTGCCCGGCCCGGTGCTCGCCGCGATGGACCGGCTGGCCACCGCCGCCTGCCGGGGCGCGAGCGCCGTGATCGGCCTGACCGAGGGCATGGCCGAGACCGCCATCGCCCGCGGCGCCGATCCCGCGCGGGTGCATGTCGTGCCCAATGGCTGCGACCTCGACCTCTTCGGCCCCCATGTCTCCCGCTGGCGCCCGCCCGAGGTGGCGCCCTGGGAGGTGCTGGCCGTCTATGCCGGCGCGCATGGCCGCGCGAACGGGCTGGACACCGCGATCGACGCGGCGACGATCCTTCGCAACATCGGCGAGCGCCGGGTCCGCATCCTGCTCGTCGGCGAGGGAAGCGAGCGCGCCCGGCTGATCGAGGAAGCCGCGCGGCGGGATCTCCGCAACGTCACCTTCCTTGATCCCCTGCCCAAGCCCTGGGTGGCCGCCCTCCTCTCGGGCGCGGCGATCGGGCTGCACCTGCTGGCCCCGGTTCCCGCCTTCGCCGAGTGGACCGCGCCGAACAAGCTGATGGACTATCTCGCCGCGGGCCTGCCCGTTATTACCAACGCCCCCAGCCGCGCTGCGCGGCTGGTGGAGGCGGGGGATGACGGCGGCGCCTGCGGCCTCGCCGCGCCCCCCGGCGACGCGACGGCGCTGGCCGACGCGTTGGCGGCGCTCGCCGCGGACCCGGCACGCCGGGCCGCGATGGGCGCCGCCGCCCGGGGCCGGGCCGTGCGTCTCTGGGACCGGCGGCTGCACGCGGCCCGCCTCTGCGATGTGCTGGAGAAAGCGGCGGGGGTCTCGCCCCTGGCGCGCGCCGCCTGAGCCGGAAAGACCGAGCCGGAACCCGATGCTTCCCGAGATCCACCTCGTCGCCGCAGCGCGGCCGAACCTGCCCAAGCTCGCCGCGCTGCTGCACGCGCTGGCCGGGGCGCCGCCCTTCTGCGCGCCGGTCCTCGTCCATACCGGCCAGCACCACGACACCGCGATGTCCGGCGGGCACCTCGCCGATCTCGGCCTGGCGCCGCCCGACGTCTCCCTCGGCGTCTCCGGGGGCGGCCATGCCTCGCTCACCGGGCGCACGATGATCGCCTGCGCCGACCTCTGGTCCGCGCGCCGCCCGGCGATGGTGGTGGTGGCGGGTGACGTGGACGGGACGCTGGCGGCGGCGCTGGCCGCGCGCAAGCTCGGCATCCCCGTGGCGCATCTCGAGGCCGGGCTGCGCTGCGGCGACCTCGACATGCCCGAGGAGATCAACCGCCGCGCCGTGGACGCGATCAGCACCCTTCTCTCGGCACCCGACGAGTCCACGGCCGCGCGGCTACCCACCGAGGGGCACGCGCCGGGCGCGGTACGCGCCGTGGGCAACGCGATGATCGACAGCCTGCTCCGCGCCCTGCCCGCCACCCACGGCCGGGCGCTGCCCCCGGGGCTGGAGCCCGACGGCTACGGCGTGCTGACGCTGCACCGGCCGGCCAATGTGGAGTCCCCAGCGGCGCTGGCCGCCCTGCTGGATGCGATGGCGGGCGCCGCGCGGCACCTGCCGCTCGCCTAGCCCGTGCATCCGCGCACGGCGGCGCGGCTTTCGGAATTCGGCCTCGCTGTGCCAGAAGGCGTCATGCCCCTGCCGCCGCTCGGATACCTGGACTTCCTGGGCCTGCTCGCCCGCGCGCGGCTCGTCGCCACCGACAGCGGCGGCGTGCAGGAGGAGGCCTGGGCACTCGACCTTCCCTGCCTCACCCTCCGCCCCTCCACCGAGCGGCCCGCGACGCTGGAGGCCGGGACCAACCGCCTCGTACCGCCCGCGCAACTGCCGGCGGCCGTCGCCGCCCTGCTGGTCGGGGACCGGCCGCGCGCCCGGCTCATCCCGCTCTGGGACGGGAAGGCGGGGGCGCGGATGGCGGCCCATTTGGCCGCGCATCTCGGTGGCGGCGGAAAGGAGATCGCGGCGTGAGCCGCCCCCCGCGCCCCCGCATCGCCCCCTCCGCCGCGGGTGAGCCCGAGGCGCCGCTGGTCCTCATGCTCTCGGCTGCCCATCCGCCGACGGACCTGCGCATTGTCGGCAAGGAGGGCGCGGCCCTGGCCGCGGCCGGCTGGCGCGTGACGCATCTCGCCCCCGCGCCGCTACGGGGAGCGAAGGAGGTGCCGGTGGAGAGCGCGGGGGTGCGGATCCTCACCTATCCCCGGCCGACCGGTTGGCTCGGCCGGCTGCGGGCCACGCGGGCACTCGCGCGCCGGGCCGCGCGGCTGAAGCCGGAGGTGATCCACGCCCACGAGCCCGACAGCTGGTACGCCGCGATCCTCGCCGCGCGCCGGAACGGCGCGGCCGTGGTGCTCGACGTGCACGAGCACTATCCCTCCCGCCTCGATGCCCGCCTGCCCCGGCCACTGCGCGGGCTCGGCTGCCGGGCCGTGCGCGCCGCCTGCCGCTGGATGGCGGCGCGGGCCGATGCGGTGGTGGTTGCGAAGGGCGGGCTGGAGGACGCCTTTCCCGGCACGGAGATCGTGCCCGTCCGCAACTACGCCGCCGCCGTGCCCGTGCGGCCGCGCGAGCACGGGCCGGGGCCGCTGACCCTCGTTCACCTCGGCGCCCTCACGCGGGAGCGCGGCGCCTTCGAGATGCTTCAGGCCCTATCCCGCAGCCCGGAGGGCACGCGCCTCTCCCTCATCGGCCGCTTCACCGATGGCTGCGAGACCGACTTCCTCTCCAAGGCCAAGCGCCTGGGCCTGTCCGGCGCGGTGGAGCGGCATGGCTGGCTGCCGCACGAGGCGGCGGTGGCGCGGGCGGCGGAGGCGGATATCGGCCTCGTGCTCTTCCAACCCGGCCACGAGAACCACCGGCTGGCCCTGCCGCACAAGCTGTTCGACTGCATGCTGGCCGGCCTGCCCGTGATCGTGCCCGATTTTGCCGAGGAGGTGGCGGCGGTGGTGCGGGAGGTCGGATGCGGCCTGCTGGTGGACACCGCCGATCCCGGGCGCGTGGCCGAGGCCGTGCGCGAGCTCTCCGATCCCGCGCTGCGCGCGCGGCTGGGCGCGGCGGGACGTGCCGCGGCGCTCGGCCGCTTCGGCTGGGCGGGCGAGGCGGAGCGTCTCGTCCAGCTCTACGCGGAGCTGGCCCCGGTCCCCGCCGGATCGCGGCCGGAGGTGGCGCCCGGTCCCGTCCGGGCCCTGCCCGCCGTCGAGCCCCCCTTGCCCGCGCCGGCGGTGAGCGTCGCCGCGCCGCCTCCCGCCCTGGCGCCGTCCGTCCCCGTGCCGCCGGTTCCGGAAGCGCCCTCCGCCGCCCCGCCCACCTGGGGACCGGGCGGGCACCCGCTGCCCGGCCCCTCCGCCGCCCTGCCCGGGCAGGGGGAGGGCGGGCTTACCCCGGCCGGCCCTTCCGCCGCGCGGGCCCCTGCCGAGGCCCTGCCGAGACTGCTGCTCGATGCCGGGCCGGGAGGGGCGGGGGAGGTCCCGCCCAGTCTCGTCGCGCTGCTCTCGCGCGCCGCCCCGGAGCCCGCGCCCGGCTCGCCGCCCGTCCCCCCCGCGCCCGCTCCCGCCGAGGTGCCGCCCTCCCGGGTGCTCGGCCCCGCGCCGCCGCCCGCCCCGCCGGAGGTGGAGCCCCGTGCCGCCGGGCCGACCGCCTCGGCGGCGCTCGGTGCCATGGTGCAATCCCTCCCGAACGCCCCGCCGCCGGTGGCCCTGCCGGAGCCTGCGAAGGGGGCGGAGCCGGCCTTCGCCCTCCTGGCAGGCCTGCCCGCGCCAGCCCCCCTCTTGCCCTCCCTGACCGGCCGGCCCGTGGAGGCACCGCCGGAGGGGGCCGGGCTGCGGCTCCTCGCCGAGGCCAGGCTCTCGGCCGCGCCCGCGCTTCCCGCCTCCATGGCCGCCCTGCTCGGCCGCGCGCCGGAGACGCCGCCGACGCCGGCCGCCGCGGCGGCGCCCGTCACCTCCGACATGCCGCTGATCGAGGCCGGGCTGCGTGCCGCCGAGGGAACCGGCCCCGCCGAGCCCGCCTCCCCCGAGTGGCGCCTGCTGCGACCGGCGTCCGTCCCGCTCGGGCCGTCCGCGGCAGTGGCGCCGTTCGCGCCGCGCGGCTAAAGCAGGCGCCATGGCGCCGCAGCGCATCCTTCTGAACCTCGGGCTGGACCTGGCCCTCGCCGCGCTGGCCCTGCCGGCCGCGCTCTGGCTCGCCGCGCCCGGCGCCTGGCCGCCTGCCGGCTGGTGGCCGGGGGGGCTGGCCGGCTCGCTCATCGCCTTCGCGGCCGCGGCCCTGCCGCTGCGCCTACCCCGGCAGTACTGGCGCTATGTCGGCCTGCCCGACCTGCTGCCCGTGCTGGGCGCGAGCCTCGCCGCCGCGCTGCTCTTCTGGGCGGGGCTGCTGCTGCTGGGCGCATGGCGGCCGCCGAACATCGCCTTCCCCGTGCTCCATGCCGGCGTGCTGGCGGCGCTGGCGGGCGGGGCGCGGCTGATCGGGCGGCTGCAATCCGCCCATCGCGCCGGCCCCGTCTCCGACGTGCCGCCCCAGCCCGTGCTGCTGGCCGGCGGCGGCGATTCGGCCGACCTCTTCATCCGTGCCCTCATTGCCCAGCGCGCCCCGGGCTACCGGGTGGAGGGCATCCTGGCGCCGCGCGCCCGGCAGCGCGGGCGGCGCATCCTGGGCGTGCCCATCCTCGGCACGGTGGACCAGGCGGGCGCCGTGCTCGACGAGCTGCGTGCCGAGGGGCGGCTGCCCGCACTCCTTGTGATCGCCGATCCCGGCCTCGCCGGCGGCGCGCTGGAGGCCTTGCTGGACGCCGCCGACCGGCACGGCGTGCCCGTGCGCCGCGCCCCGCGCCCCACCTCGCTCGATCCCGCCACGGCCCGCCCGCAATCCGGCCGCAAGCTGGACCTGCGCCCCGTCTCGATTGAGGAGCTGCTGGACCGGCCGCAGGTGCCGCTCGACCGCGAGGGGATGGCGCGGCTGATCCAGGGCCGGCGCGTGCTCGTCACCGGCGCGGGCGGCACGATCGGCAGCGAGCTGGCGCGGCAGATCGCGGCCCTCGGCCCGGCGAATCTCACCCTGCTCGACCATGGCGAGTTCGCCCTCTACGAGATCGACCTTGAGCTCTCGGAGAGCCATCCCGGCGTCCCCCGCCGCCCCGTGCTGGCCGATGTGCGGGACGAGGCGCGGCTGCGGCGGCTGATGGAGGAGATCCGGCCCGAGCTGGTCTTCCACGCCGCCGCGCTGAAGCACGTGCCGATGGTGGAGAACGACCCGCTGGAGGGGCTGCTGACGAACGCGCTCGGCACCCGCCTGATCGCGGATACGGCGCGCGCCAATGGCTGCCGGGCGATGGTCTACATCTCCACGGACAAGGCGGTGAACCCGACCTCCGTGATGGGCGCCTCCAAGCGGCTGGGCGAGATGTACTGCCAGGCGCTGGACATGCAGGCCCGGCAGAGTGGCGGCATGCGCTGCGTCACCGTGCGCTTCGGCAACGTGCTCGGCTCCACCGGCTCCGTCGTGCCCCTCTTCCGCCGCCAGCTCGAGCGCGGGGGGCCGCTCACGGTCACCCATCCCGACATGCGCCGCTACTTCATGACAGTGCGCGAGGCGGTCGGGCTCGTGCTGCAGGCGAGCGTGATCGGGGCCGAGGACTTCTACTCCAAGGACGGGGCCGACCAGCCGCCGGAGCTGCGCGAGGGCGGCATCTTCGTGCTCGACATGGGCAAGCCCGTAAAAATCGTGGACCTCGCCCGCCGCATGATCCGCCTCGCGGGCCTCCAGCCCGACGAGGACGTGGAGATCCGCTTCACCGGCCTCCGCCCGGGCGAGAAGCTGTTCGAGGAGCTGTTCCACGGGCAGGAGCCGCCGCGGCCCACGGGCTTCCCCGGCCTGCTGGTGGCCACGCCGCGCACGGCGGACGCCGCCCTCGTCGGGCGCGCGATCGACGAGGTGTCCTCCGCCGCGCGCGGCGGGCAGGCGCGGCTGGCGCTGGCCGGGCTCGCGCGGCTAGTGCCGGAATTCGAGCACGCGCCTAACAACCCGGCCGCGGGGCGCGCATAAACTTACCCTACCTTGCTCGCGGAGGGGACGGCGGGGCAGTTCCCTAAGGATGCTCACAAAATAGAGAGCAGCCCCCATGGGCCCCGTCCTCCCCCGTCGCGGCGCCATGTAGCGCCATGGATGGATCCTTCACTCTCCTTGCCCCCGGCGAGGCGCTGATCGCGCGGCTGGAGGCGCGGTAGGCCCGGATCGGCGTGGTCGGGCTCGGCTATGCCGGCCTGCCCCTCGCCCTGCGTTTCGCCGAGACCGGATTCGCGGTGGAGGGCTTCGACATAGACCCCACCAAGGTGTCGGCAATCGGGGCGGGCCACAGCCCCGTCCACAGCATCCCCGACCACCGCGTGGCTGGGAGCGGGATGCGCGCGCACGGGGACGCCGCCGCGGCGGCCGGCTGCGACGTGCTGGTGGTCTGCGTGCCTACCCCCATCGAGCAGCACAAGGAGCCGGATCTCGGCGCCGTTAGGGACACGCTGGCCGCCCTCGCCCCCCATCTGCGCGCGGGCCAGGCGATCGCGCTGGAGAGCACGACCTATTCCGGCACGATCGAGGAGCTGGTCATCCCCGTGCTGGAGCGCGTGGGGCTGCGCGTGGGGAGGGACGCCTTCGTCATCTACTCCCCCGAGCGCGAGAACCCCGGCAATCTCGAGGGCACGGTGGGCCGCGTGCCGAAGCTCGTGGGCGGCACGACGCCGGCCTGCCTCGCGGTGGGGCAGGCGCTCTACGGGCTGGTGGCGGGGGGGATCGTCCCCGTCTTCTCGCTCGCCGTCGTCGAACTGGCCAAGTGCTACGAGAACGTCTTCCGCGCCGTGAACATCGGCATGTGTACGTGGGTTTGCGAAGCTGCGTGAGGGCTCCTGGCGGGCATAATCACTGACAGCGCCCACCCACGGAATGAACGATGACCCAGCGAACGCGGAAGCCCCACAAACGCTTCACCCTTCAGCAGAAGCTTGAGGCTGCTGAAGCCGAAGGTACTAACAGGGAAGTCGCCAAGCGCTTCGGAGTAGCCGAGGCATCCATTTGGAAATGGCGCAATGGCCACGCTCTCGCGCCCGATAGCACACCGAGAGGTCGCCGACCCAAGAGCAAGCCATTCCCTCAGACCGATCTCCGGCTGCGGACTGTGCAGGAGTGGCGCGCGGAACTGCTGGCCGAGAAGCAGTCCTCACTCCCCTAGATACGCGATTGGGGACGATCCCCTAATCACGGTAAGAAAAATGCCGACAAACAAAACCACCGAACGGCGCCTGGTACAGCGCGATGCGAATGACCTCCGCATCAAAGCACTGGACAAAGTCTACTCCGCTGCCCGTGCGAGCCGCCCAGTCTGCGCCACCGTCTATACACTGATCAAACAGCTACGCGGCGAGGAGCCTGACGAGGTCTCTCGTGGATGACCCGATCGCAGCACTGCTGAGCAGTCTCCCGCCCGGCATCTCCCGCTATGCCATTGGTGCCTTCGCGCTGGCCAAGTGGCTGTGGGGCATGTGGAAGGAAAGCAGGACCGAGAAGCGCGACGAACTGAAGGAGACGCGCGAGGCGCTGAAGGCAGCAAACGACCAAATCCGCGAGTTGAGCACCAGCTACATCACCGCGATGGAAAAGCTGAATGCGACATCGCTGGCCAAGGACGCGCAGTTCATGGAGGCAAGCAAGGTGTTCACGTCGCGGATCCTCGACAACACCAAGGCAGTGACCGACCTGATCGAGACAGTGACCAACCGACTGGCTGGAAAGTAGCGCACAAGAAAAGGACGGGAGACATGCTCCCGCCCTCGTCGAGTTTCGATTTGGGGTACTGCTACACAACGAAGGAGCTTCACGTGACAGTCAGAGCGCCAGAGGCACCAAACGACTGCGATCTAGTAACTTAACATAGTAGACGTCCCCCTGGCGTGTTGCTACCAACGCGCGCATTTCGAGTGGGTTTCGCACTCAGAACACGTTCTTGGGCAGCCTGAGTGACAGGCAGAAAAGCCGGTAGCAGGGTCACCGGCTCTCTGTTTGATCGGGCCCCCTGAAAACGCCCTACAAGGCGCCTACAGGGGCATCTCAGTCACCCAACAGCGTGATGCTCACATGCACGCCCGCAACCCTCAGCAGGGCTCCTAGCTGCTCTACCAGCGTGATTAGCTCCTGGTACTCCATTGCACTGAGAGTAACGTGCGCCAGACGCCCGTTCAGTTCAGCAACAAGGTGCTTCACTGCGCTGCTCCGTGTTACTCCAACACGGCCTCTCACGACTTCAGGTGATATGGGAACCAACACCAGCTTCAGGCCAGAAATCAGGAACATTTCCTTTCAGAAAGCGCGGCTGATGTTTTCGATTGCGGTGCGGATTACCCGCACTGGAGCTCTTGCAAATGTCCATCCTCAACACCCTCAAGGTTTTCACGGCCAAGCGTGCGCCCGGCGCTTCGGACACAGTAGCTGTTGCCCGCAGCAAGGTGCTCGCTGCCCTCACGAGCAGCGCAAAGCCCTCGACGCAGCGGTCAAGGGCGAGAAGTTCACTGCGATGCGCGGCAAAGGCGACAAGGCCACGGAAAAGAAGTTTCGCCCCTGGTATTTCAAGCAGGGCAGCGTGTTTCTCACGGCAGTCCGCTACGGAGTTTCCCACTCGTCGTTGCCGACGTCAGTGATAGAAATGAGCCGAGTAACAACATGCCCAACGGAGACGCGGGCAACGACAACGTAAAAGCCTACGGTGTCGGTGATCAGCTCTATGGCGGATCAGGGAGTGACGATTTGCTGAGTGTCCTTGCCACTCTCGCTCGGCCTGGTGATGAACCATTTAGAGGTGATACGGTTGGCACAAGTCAAGCGCTGACCGGTGGTAGCGGCGAGGACTCCTTCATCCTCATCAACTTCAAAACGCTGATTGTTAAGGGTGATCAGGACGGCACGCTCTCGGAAGAGGACATCATCACCGGTCTCTTTCCTGTGGTCACCGACTACGAGGAAGGAGAGGTAACCGATATTCGTGAGGCTAGCCTCAACGAGCAGACCGACGACATCGTCATCAGTCAACCAGCGCCGGGACGAGGCAACATCCGTTTGCATGCCTCTACGCATGCAATTGTCCACGGGAACCTGACCGAGCCCGGGAACTTCGTTGTCGAAGACGATGGCGAGGACACAATCGTCCTCCACAGCCGGACCGACTGGAGCGATATTCCAGCGGAAGGTGTATTCGTGCTGAAAGGCTATTCAGGCGACATCGTTTTTGCCTGAAACCGGCGATCTTCTTGCGACGAGGATGTAGTCCAGTCAGCGTCGGCAAATCCTTAGGAAGGCCGACGAGGTCCGGAGGCGCAATCCCGATCGCTGAGTACTAGGTCGCAGAAAGCCCCGGAGTTGTTTCCGGGGCTTTCGTCGTTTTACGGCCCGGCTGTAGGGCTAGGGTCAGGACTCGTTGATCCAGAAGAGCACGACGAAGGCGAGGCAGATGGCGGACATGAAGGTGTGGGCGCATCGATCGTAGCGCATGGCGATGCGGCGCCAGTCCTTGAGGCGGCCGAACATGTTCTCGATGCGATGCCTCTGGCGGTAAAGAACCTTGTCGTAGGGGAGCAGGACCTTGCGGCTCTTGCTTGAAGGTATGCAGGGCGCGATGCCGCGCTTGGTCAGCGCGTCGCGAAAGCGGTTGCTGTCGTAGCCCTTGTCGCCGAGCAGCTCCTTGGCGCGTGGCAGGCTGGGCAGCATCAGGCCTGCGCCCCGATGGTCGCTCATCTGACCTTCGGAGAGGAGCAGGACCACGGGGCGGCCCTTGCCGTCACAGACGGCGTGGAGCTTGGAGTTCAGGCCGCCCTTGGTGCGCCCGATACGGCGGGAACCATCCCCTTTTTGAGCAGGCTGGCGGCCGTGCGGTGCGCCTTGAGGTGGGTGACGTCGATCATCAGGCGCTCGGGGTCACCCGCGCGGCTGGCAAGCCCGGCGAAGATGCGGTTGAACACGCCCAAGCGGCTCCATCGCACAAAGCGGTTGTAGAGGGTCTTGTGCGGCCCGTACTCGGCCGGGGCATCACGCCAGCGCAGGCCATTGCGAATGACATGAAGAATGCCGCTGACTACCCGCTGGTCATCGACCCGGGGCACGCCGTGCGAGAGCGGGAAGAGGGGCGCGATCCGCCGGATCTGCGCCTTCGTCAGCCAGAACAGGTCAGCCATGGCAGCACCTCCGGCTACCATGGAATCAGCCATTTAGATCAGGCGCCAGCCCTAATTAACGGGTCCTGACCCTAGCTTTCTGCAGAACGTACTTGGCTGGCGACAGGTAGCCTGTATGATCCGGGCACGAAATAGCGGCGAGGCGGGAATGTGCCCGGCAGTCCGTGAGAAAGGAGCAGAAGCTCCTCCTGAAAATCTCGTCCGAAGAATAGGCAAGTCCCGTGGGATCGGGTCGGCTTGCTTGGCCGGTATAGTTCTCTACTGTCTAAGTTTAGGGAACAGTATTTGGTCAAAAGGCCCTGTCGTCGCGCAAGTCCTCGATCTCATGCTTGTGCTCGTATTAGTGGCAATCATCGGCATCGTTATTGATTGCTGGATTATGTCTCGGCGCGACCGGCGTGAGTACGGTGCGCGTGAGCCCAGGGACTAACTGCCTTCTCGGTCGATGGAGCTCCGGAGACACCTCCGGGGCTTTTGTCATTCGGCCGCTATGACCTCTTGGGTGCCATCGGCGCTTACCCTCCACCGCTGGCCGATCACGTTGTCGGTGATGTTCGTTGGCGTTCCCTTGACCACATCGAAGCGCATGCTCCCATCGGCTAGGGCCACGTGAGCACGGCGGTCCTGGTTCACTTCGACCCTACCGATCAGCTGCCCCAGGAGGACCATAAGCCGGTTCCGTGCCGGTACGCGGATCGTGAGGTCTTCGTGCCGCGCTTCGCCTTCCAACTCCGCGGCCTCCTGGATGATGTTTGCGACGCTGCCTGTTCCGCGTGCTGCGGCCAGCTGCTTCTCCGGGTCCATGCGCTTGGTGTCCCAGGCGTCGAGTTCGCGGCTCAGCTCCCGGTACGCAAGGCGTATGGCCATGCTCTCTTCCTCGGCCAACATTTCTCCAAGCGTCGCGAACCTCCGCACCTTGCGGTCGTGCTCATCAGCTGGTCCGGCCAGCTGCTCCGTCAGGGTCCGTACTACCTCGCTGTCGCCAGCCTGGGTTTGCCAGAAGCCGAGCCGAAACTTGATGCCAGCCAGGACACCCGCCTCGGTCGCGTCGCTGTTTACCCACACCTTGTTGGTACAGGTGCCGGTGTTGCGTTCAGCGGCGGAGCAGCACCAGTAGTTGTAGCGGTCACCGTTGGGGAATGGCTTGCCGTAGCGGATACGGACCACCGAGCCAAAATCGGCGCAGAAGACCTTGCCTCGGAAGACGTTCTCCACTCGGCCATCACGGCGCCCACCGTTGAACTTGGCATTATGCTGCCTGACCGCATGTACCCGGTTCCAGAGGTCGAACGGAATGATTTGCGGGTAGTAGTCCGGGATCACGCCGGTTTTGCTATCCGGCTTGAACTTGCCGGGCGCGACGGAAGTGCGAGGAGTGAACTCACCGAGGACCGTCCGACTGCGGAGCAGCTGACCTACCGTGGTCGGATGCCAGCCGGGCGTTGTGCCAGGATTGAGGCTGCGGCCGGTAAGGGTCGGTACTCTTTCTCTGTTCAGGAGTTGGGCGACCTTGGACATGCCCAGCCCTTCAACGGCCGTTAGTTCGAAGATGCGCCTCACGACAGCCACTCGCTCCGGGACGAGATCCCATCGCTTGTGGCCGTAGTTCCAAGTCAGCCAGTGGGGCGCCTTGAGGGTGAAAGGGCGGTTCTGTGGGGTAGTCAGCTTGGCTCGCTTCCGTGCCCAAGCATCGCTGATCCGCTTGGCCTTGAGGGAGCTCTCCTCATGTGCGCGCATCATGACCATGATCGAGCCCAGGAGCAGGGTCGGTTCTTCCCTCACGCTCTCCCAGGTGTAGTGCCGCCTGTCAGTCAGCGTGACGATCTCGATCCCCGCCTTCAACAAAGCGTGAAACTAGGATTGGGCATCGAGTGGGTGTGCCCTGCTCAACCGGTCCCGGATTTCCACGATGAGGATGCTGCCCCGGGGGCCACGACCAGCGTCGATCTCTCGGAGAAAGCTACCGAAGGCGCCTCTGAGGTGTTCGCCACTGTAGGCGCTCAAGCCCTCGCCTCTGGGGTCCTGGTCAAGCTCCCAGCCCATCGGTTCGCCCTAGCTTCGCCCCCGCGCTGCTAGCAAGAACACTCCTTAGTGCGCTGTGCTGAAATGCCCTAAGTGCTTGATATCGCTACAACGAGCGCTGTGCGAACTGCAATACATATGGAGCTGGTGAACGAGCTGAAGCGCATCGCCCATGCCATGGACCTCGACGTGCACGAGGTGATCGACGCCGCGGCCACCAAGCCCTTCGGCCTCATGCCTTTCCGCCCCGGCCCCGGGCTGGGCGGGCACTGCATCCCTGTCGATCCCTACTACCTCGCCTGGAAGGCGCGGGAGCTGGGCGTGGCGAGCGACTTCGTGGAACTGGCCGGGCGGGTGAACGACGCCATGCCCGCCTATGTCATCTCCCGCCTGCGGGACGCGTTGGACGGGTTACGCTCTGCGGCGCGCGCATCCTCCTCGGCCTCGCCTACAAGCCCGGCGTGCCGGACACGCGCGAGAACCCGGTGATGGAGATCTTCCGCCTGCTGGAGGAGCGCGGCGCAGTCCTCTCCTACCACGACCCGCTGGTGCCGCGCTTTCCCGCCACCCGTCGCCTCCACGGCGCCTCGCCCGCGCTGGAGAGCGTGGCGCTCGACGAGGCGGTGCTGGCGGCGCAGGACGCGGTGCTGCTCGTCACGCCGCAGCCGGGGATGGACCTGGCGCTCGTGCGCCGCGCGGCTGGTGGTGGACACGCGCAAGGCGTTCCGGGGCGAGGGGCCCGGGGTTGTCGTGACGGCCTAGGGGAAAGGCCGGGAAGAAGGAATTCTCCCCGGACCCCTCATCTTCTTCTTCAAGGCTGCCGCGGAGGGTGGGGGAGGGTGAGTTCACCTCAGCCCGGGGCCCTGTCCTGCGAGGCCAGCCAGCCCCGCCAGCCGCCATTCGCGGTGATCTCCGGCGCGCCCCGCATGCCCGCGGCCACTAAGGGGTAGCAACTCCCAGGCCGTTCATGCCGCGCCCGCGAACGATCGGCCGCCTACTGCGTTAGCGGGGCAATGCTGACCGAAGCACCTGCCGCCGCGCGGCCCCGGGCCGCCGCGCGCCCGGCCGCTCCCACCGCCTCCCTGCTGAAGCCGGGCCGCAACGCCTGGCGCGTGGTGCGGGCCCCGCGCGCCGCGCTGCTCTCGGACGGCGCGACCTATTTCGGCGCGGTGCGGGCGGCGATGCTGGAGGCGCGGCACAGCATCCACGTCGTCGGCTGGGACATCGACAGCCGCACCCGGCTGGCGGGCGAGGCGCCGCCGGAGGACGGGCTGCCGGAGGAGCTGGGCGCCTTCCTCGCCGCGCTGGTGGAGCGGCGGCCCGGCCTCTCGGTGAAGCTGCTGCTCTGGGACTACTCCGTTCTCTACGCGCTGGAGCGGGAGCCGCTGCCCGCGCTGAACCTCCGCTGGAACGTGCCCGAGGCGGTGGAGCTGTGCCTTGACGACCGCACGCCCTTCGGCGCCTCCCACCACCAGAAGATCGTGGTGGTTGACGGGAAGGTCGCCTTCTCCGGCGGGCTGGACCTGACCATCCGCCGCTGGGACCGCAACGCTCACGACCCCTCCGACCCCGCGCGTGTCGACCCCGCGGGCAAGCCCTACCCCCCCTTCCACGACGTGCAGATGATGGTGGACGGGGAAGCGGCGGAGGCGCTGGAGGAACTGGTGCGGGACCGCTGGAACCGGGCCTGCGAGGAATGCCTGGAGGCACCCGCCCGCACGCCCGGTGACCACGACCCCTGGCCCGCGCATGTCGCGCCCGACCTGCGAGACGCCACCATCGGCATCGCCCGCACCATGCCCAGGAGCGAGGGCGGGGTGGAGGTGCGCGAGGTGGAGGCCCTTTACCTCGACATGATCGGCGCGGCGGAGCGCGTGATCTATATCGAGAACCAGTTCCTCACCTGCGGCCGCATCGCCCGCGCGCTCATCCGCCGCATGAAGGAGCGCCCGGCGCTGGAGGCGCTGATCGTCGCGCCGAAGACGCACCACACCTGGCTGGAGCACCGTACGATGCTCGCCGGGCGCATCCGCTTCATGCGCGCCATCCGCCGCGCGGGGCTGGGCGAGCGCGTGCGGCTGGTCTTTCCCCATGTGCGGAATGGGGAGACGGAGTCGGAGGTGATGGTCCACGCCAAGGTGATGGTGGTGGACGACCGCTTCCTCCGCGTCGCCTCCTCCAACATCTGCAACCGCTCTATGGGCACGGACACCGAGTGCGACTTGGTGGTGGAGGCGCGGGATGCCGGGCAGCGCGCCGCGGTCGCGGCCCTGCGGGATCGGCTGATCGCCGAGCACACGGGCGCCGCGCCGGAGACGGTGGCCGCGCGGCTGCGCGCATCGGGGTCGATCCTGCTTGCGGTGAAGGACCTCTCCGCCAGGGGCAAGAGCCTGCGCGACGTGGAGGACGGGGAGGTGCCCGCGCGCAGCCTCATCCCCGGGATCGAGCGCGCCGCCGATCCCCGGCGCCCGATGGAGTCGGGCGAGTTCCTGGCCGACTATCTCGGCCATCCCGATGTCGCCCCGCCCTCGGGCAAGCCGTGGCCGCTGCTGGCGCGGGCGGCGCTCATGCTGCTGCCCGTCGCGCTGCTGATCCTGCTCTGGAAGCTCACGCCGCTGGCGGGGCTGATGACGCCGGAGGCCATGCGGAACGCGCTGACCGCGGGCGGCTCCTGGGGGCCGGCGGTCTCGGTCGGGCTCTTCCTGCTGCTCGGCTTCGTCGCCTTTCCCGTGAACGTGCTCATCCTCGGCACGGCGGCTGCCTTCGGCACCTGGCCGGGGCTGGCCTATGCGGCGGTGGGAGCCATGGTCTCGGCGGCGGCGACCTACTGGCTCGGGCGGCGGCTCGGGCCGAACCTGCTGCGCCGCGCGCTGGGGCCGCGCATCAACAAGGTGAGCCAGACGGTGAACCGCAACGGCATCCTCGCCGTGACCACCATCCGCCTGCTTCCCGTCGCGCCCTTCACCCTGGTGAACCTCGTCGCGGGGGCGATGCGGATCCGCTTCCTCGACTACATGGTGGGCACGGCGCTCGGCCTGCTGCCGGGGATCGCGCTGCTCTCCCTCGTGGGCGAAAGCCTGTCGCGCATCTTGGAAAACCCGACGCCGCGCAACATCGGCATCCTCCTCCTCGTGCTCGTCGCCTGGGCCGGGGTGACATGGGGGCTGCAAACCCTGTTCCGGCGCCTGCGCCGGGAATAGGCGGCCCGGCATGACGGGAAGCGCGCCGTTCCGGGTGATGACTTGGAACATCCACGGTGCCGTCTGTCCCTCCGGGCGGCACGACCTGCAGCGCGCCATCGACCTCATCCGCCGCCACGCCCCCGACATCGTGGCGATCCAGGAGGTGGAGGGCCGCCACCGCCCCGGCACGGCTCCCTTCACCGCGCTGCGCGAGGCCCTGGGCGGGCACGCCGTGGAGGCGCCCACCCTGCGCGGCACGGATGGCTGCTACGGCCACATGCTCGTCAGCCGCTGGCCCCTGGAGGAGACGGCGCTGCACGACCTCTCCGTCCCCGGCCGGGAGCCCCGTACCGCCATCGCCGCCCGGGTGGAGACGCCCGGTGGGCCCTTGCGCCTGCTCGCCGCGCATCTCGGCCTGGGATGGGGGGAGCGGCGGGCGCAGGCGGCCCGGCTCGCCGCCCTCGCCCGCGGGACCAGCGACGCCCTCCTGGCGCTGGGCGACTTCAACGACTGGGAGCCGCACGGGCCGGTGGACCGCGCCTTCCTCGGCGCGCTGCCCTCGCGCACGCGGGCGCGTACCTTCCCCGTCCGCCGCCCGCTCTTCGCGCTGGACCGCATCTATGCCCGCCCGCGCGCGGCGCTGCTGCGGAGCTGGACGGACCGCGCGGCGCGCGAGGCCTCGGACCATCTGCCCGTGATCGCTGAGGTGGCGATCGCGCCGGAGGGGGAGGGAAGGGTGACGCGGCTGGAGGTGGGCTAGGCCCGTCCCGCGCGTGCCGCAGCGCGAAATCCGTCTCTCGTAACCCTCGGCGGTTTCCGCCGTTGAGACCCCGCATCGCCAGGGACCCCGTCATGCCCGCACCACGCCTCAAGCCCGTCTCCGAGCAGGTGATCGTCATCACCGGCGCCACCTCCGGCATCGGCCTCGCCACCGCGCGGGAGGCGGCGGAGCGCGGGGCCGCCGTGGTGATCGTTGCACGCAATGAGGAGGCACTGAACGCGCTCGCCCAGGAGATCCGCGGCAAGGGCGGGCGGGCCGAGCCTGTGGTGGCCGATGTCGCCGACATGGCCCAGGTGGAGGCGATCAGCGAGGCCGCGATCCGCGTCTTCGGCGGCTTCGATTCCTGGTGCAACAACGCCGGCGTCGCGATCTTCGGCGAGATGGAGGATGTGCCGCTGGAGGACCAGCGGCGCCTCTTCGACGTGAACTACTGGGGCGTGGTGCACGGCACGCTCGTCGCGGCGCGGCACCTCAAGGGCAAGGGCGGGGCCATCGTCAACACGGGCAGCGTGCTGTCCGACCGCGCGATGGCGCTGCAGGGCCCCTACTCCGCCGCCAAGTTCGCCCTGAAGGGCGTGACCGAGGCCTTCCGCACGGAGTTTGAGGCCGAGAACTATCCGATCAGCGTCACGCTGGTGAAGCCCGGCCCGATCGACACCCCCTACATGGAGCACGCGCGCAACCTCATGGGCACGGTGGGCACGCGGAACCCGCCCCCCTCCTACCACCCCCGCGTGGTGGCCCGCGCCATCCTCTACGCCTGCGAGACCCGCGTGCGCGACCTCGTCGTGGGCGGCGGCGGGCTGATGGTCTCGGTCATGGGCCGCCTCGCCCCCAAGCTGACGGACCTCATCATGAGCAAGATCGCCAAGCCTGTTCAATCCAGCGACCAGCCCGGCCGGGCCGAGCGGCGCGACAACCTTTACGACGCGCGCGAGGACCTGGCCGAGACCTCCTCCCTCTCCGGCCCGCCGCCGCGCCGCACCTCCTTTCTGCTGGAGGCGCAGATGAATCCGCTCGGCCCGGCCGGGCTGCTCATCGGCGCCGCGGCCCTGCTCGGGGGCGCCGCCTTCGGTATGTACACCATGCGCCGGCCGAAGCCGGTGCCCGAGCGGCTGGCCGAACGCGCTTGGCGGATCGGGCGGGGCGTGACGCGGGATGCCGGCCACGGCATCGGCACGCTCGGCCACGAGGCGAGCCGCATCGCCCATCGCGCGCTCAGCTACGCCGAGCGGGCTGAGCGCGAGGCGCGGCCTTATGCGAAAACCGCCCGCAAGAGGGCCGAGCGCTTTGCCGACCGCGCGAGCCGCTACGCGGCCTCCGCCTATGACGACGCGCGGGAGCGCGGGGCGGATTTCTACGAGGGCGCGCGGGACCGCGGTCGCTCCCTCTACCGCGACCTGCGCGGCCGGGGCGAGGATGCCTATGAGGATGCGCGAGACGAGGGCTGGCGCCTGTTTAAGCGCGCCCGCGCCGAGGGCCGCGACACCTATGAGGACGCGCGCGACCGCGGCTGGAGCCTCTTTGGCCGCGCCCGCGACCGGGGCGAGGACCTCTATTCCCGCGCCCGTAAGCGCGGCGCCGAAGACTATGACGACGCGCGTGACGAGGGCTGGCACCTGTTCAAGCGCGCCCGGGCAGAGGGCCGCGACGCCTATGACGACGCGCGTGACACCGGCTGGAGCCTCTTCGGCCGTGCCCGCGACCGGGGCGAGGGTCTATACGGCCGCGCCCGCAAGCGCGGCGCCGAGGCCTATGACGACGCGCGTGACGAGGGCTGGCACCTCTTCAAGCGTGCCCGGGCCGAGGGCCGCGACGCTTACGACGACGCGCGCGACACCGGCTGGAGCCTCTTCGGCAGCGCGCGGCACGAGGTGGACAAGCGGGCCCGGCACGCCGCCCATGAGGGCGAGGGGCTGCTTGACCGGGTCAACGCCTTCCTGAAGTCCCGCCTCTGACGAAACGCGGCGCGCCGGCCCGGCCGGTGCGCCCTACCTGAGCAGGACAGGGATTGGGGGGCGGGCAGCCCGCCCCCGGCCCTACTTCCCGCCCTGCGCTTCCAGATGCGCGCGGTAGAAGGGCGCCGGGGCGACGATGCGGTTCTCCATCTCCTGCAGCACGCCCAGCTCCGCCACCTTGGCGAGATAGGCCTGGAAGGCGGGGTCGGCGGCCATGGCTGCGCGGCGCTGCTCGCGGTCTGCCTGGCTGTCATAGGCCCAGAGATGGACGACGCGGTTCAGCTGCCCCTCCACCGTCGTGTACCAGCCGAGGCAGCGGCCGAGATGCTTCTTCTGCAGCTCCCACGCCATGGTCTCGTAGAGCTTCACGAACTCGGCCATGCGGTTCGGCTGGCAGGTGTAGATCCGCAGGTCCACGATCATCGGCGCATTCCTCGTCGTCGCGTTCTCGGCCGCGGGGGGAGGGCCGTCGGCCGCGCCCTCCTCAGGCGCCCGCAGATTCCTCCACGGAGAGCAGCGCGTCCAGGGTGCGGGCGGCGGTGGTCAGCACGCCCTCGTCCCCCGTGACCATCAGCCCGGCAATCGCTCCGTCGATGAGCAGGAGGAGCGTCTCGGCGAAATCCGCGGGGCGGGCGAGGCCGGCATCCCCAGCCAGGCCCATTAGGAAAACGCGGCAGGCCGCGCGGTGCTCGGTGGCCAGCTCGCGCAGCCAAGCCTCGCCCTTCGTGTGCTCGCCCACCGCATTGATGAAGGCGCAGCCGTAGAAGCGGCCGCCGCGGAACCAGCCGGCCAGGGCAGGGACGATGGCGCGCAGCCGTGCGCGGGGGGCGTCGGAGGCGGCGGCGACCTCGGCGGCGAAGGCCTCGCGCCAAGCCTGCCCCTCCTCGCGCAGCGCCGCGCGCACCAGCGCCTCCTTCGAGCCGAAGCGGCCGTAAAGCGTCATCTTCGAGGCGCCGGCGGCGGCGAGGATGCGGTCCACCCCCGTCGCGTGGATGCCGTCCCGGCAGAACATCTCCCGGGCCGCGGCGACAATGCGCTCGTGCGGCGCGAGGGTCTCGGGCGGGAAAGGGATCGGCACGGGGGCCGCGGCCTTCGGGATGGGACTGCTCCTGTCTGTTGCAGGGGCTGCTCATGAGGAATGCAGCCCCTGCCGTGAACCCCGCCTCGCGGGCGGGCGGCGGATCCGACCGCCATCATGCCCCATCCGACGGGCCCAGGCGAGGGCCGCGGGCCTCCCGACCGCCTGATGGAACGGCCTTGCCGGCCCGGGCCCGGGCCGCCCGCCGCTGGAACGCGCCTTGCCCTGCCGGAGCGCGGCCGCCCGCCGCCGGGGGGCGCCCGTGAACAGCCCGCTCGCGGCCTGACCAGAGAGAGACGATGAAAGACGCCAAAACCGAGCTTGGCCGGAAGATCCTCAGGATCAAGAGGAGCAAGGGGCTGAAATGGGCCGAGGTGGCCGCGCGGATCGGCCAGAGCCCCGTCTGGACGTGCGCGCTCTGCATGGGCCAGATGAGCGCCGAGCCGCACCACGCCCGCGGCATCGCCGAGCTCTTCGGCCTCGACGAGGAGGAGGAGGCGACGCTCCTTGAGATCCCCTATCGCGGCGCCCAGCCCCTGCCGCCGACGGACCCGCTGATCTACCGCTTCTACGAGCTGATCCTCGTCTACGGCATGACCTGGAAGGAGATGATCCACGAGGAGTTCGGCGACAGCATCATGTCCGCCATCGACTACGACATGCAGCTCGAGCGCCAGCCCGACCAGAAAGGCGACCGCGTACGGATCACGATGTCCGGCAAGTTCCTGCCCTACAAGCGGTACTGATGGTTCGGGGGAGGGGCCGCGCGGCCCCTCACTCGCTCCCGAGCAGGCCCTCGACGATCCCGCGCAGCAGCGCCGCGCCCTCGGACAGCCGCTCCAGCGCGAGGGGCCGCCCGCGCGCCTCGCCGCCCGTGGCGAGGGCCGCGCGGTCCTGCCCCAGTTCGCGCGCGGAGAGGCGGCCGTCGCCGTCGTAGTCGAGGCTCTCCATCATCAGCCTCGCCCCGGCGACGCCGCCCACCACCCCCGCCGAATTGGCGAGGCCGGCAAGCTCCGGCGCCGCCTCGACCTGGAGGGAGAGGAGCCAAGCGGCGCCCCGGAACAGCCGCGCCAGCTCCGCCGTGCCGAGAAGGTTGTCCCCCGAGACGTCGCCCACGCGGATGAGGGCGGCCGCGCAATCCGCCACGGCCCCCGTGCCCGGGCCGCAAGCAGCCTCCAGCACCTCCACCGCGCCGAGGAAGGCCACGCCCTCGCCCTGGGCGGCGAAGGAGAGGGGGGTGGCGGGGCAGCGCTGCCAGCGGGTGACGGGGGCCTCGCCCGGCAGGCGGTCGTCGCGCAGCTTGTTGCCCGGCTCGGCCGTCTCCAGCGCGTCGCCGGCGGGGCGGAGCATCAGGCGCGGGGCCACGGCGCCGCGGGCCGTCGCCACCGTCCAACCGCCGTCCAGGCCACGAGCCTCGGTGAAGCGTAGCAGGCGCCCGGCGCCGTCCGCCGGCACGCGGGCCGCGCCGCGGGCGGAGAGGGCGAGCATGGCCGTGGGGGCGGCGCAGTCCCCCGTGAACCAAGCGCCGCGCTGGGCCTGGCCGACCACGGCCCCCGGTCCTGGAAGCTGTCCCTGGGCGGCCGGGTCCTGGGCGCGGGCCCCTGGTGCCGCGGCGAGGGCAGCGAGAAGGGCGAGGCCGGCCAGGTGGAAGCGAGCGGGAAGGGTCATGGCAGGGGTACCTCGATGCCAGCACAGAGGTCCAGAGGATCGCGCGTCACCTTCCGCCCGTCGCGGAAGACGGCGGTGAGGCGGGCGGGGCAGGCGCCGCCCTCGGGCGGCGCGATGTCCAGCGTCTCGTTCGCGCCGAGCACGGTGGCGCCCAGCCGGTCCTCCCCGCGCGCCGCGCCGGGGGGGTCGATGTAGAGTTCCACGATCGGCAGGCGAGCGGCGTTGCGCAGGCGCACGCTGCCCGGGCGGGGGCCGTCATCCTCCTCGCCCTCGTCCAGCCGGGCGGCAATTGTCCAGCCCGGACGGATGCTGACGAGCGGGTTCTGGCAGATGTTCACCTCCCGCCGCTCCTCCGCGCCGCCGCTGGGGAAGACGACGCGCAGGTCCGCCACGCAGTCCACGGGCAGGGAGAGGGTCTGGCGATCGCCCCGGCCGAGGCCGCCGGGCAGCCGCTCCGGCCCCCAATCCCCCTCGTTGGAGGAGGAGACATAGATCTCGTCGATCCGCGCGCCGTGGCGGTTCACGAGCGTCAGCGGGCGCTCGGGCGGGCGGGGGATGCCGCTGCCGTCGAAGGTGACGGGAGCGGTGCAGATGTTCACCCCGCGCCTCGCCTCGGCCGCGCCGTCCGCATAGGTGGCGCGCAGGTCGGCCTCGCAGCCGAGCAGGCGTAGCCGGAGGCGGAAGCTGCTGCCATCGGGCGCGACCTGGTTGCCCATGCGGTCCACGCCCCAGCCCTCATCGGTGTCGAGCGCGCCGCCGCGCCCGGCGGGGGCGACGTGCAGCCCGTTCAGCGGGCGCCCGGCGCGGTTGTTCACCGTGAGGTCCCGCCAGGGAAGGGCGGGGTCGGCCAGGGTGACGCGCGGGCTGCGGCAGACATCCGTGCGCGGGCGCGACACCTCGGAGCCGTCCGCCATCACGGCAGTGATGTCGAAGACGCAGTCGCGGCGCCGCCCGAGGCGCAGGCGGTGGGTGCGGCCGGCGGGCACGGTCTCCGCCCCCAGCCGGTCCGGCCCGCGCGGGGCGCCGGGCGGGGCGGCGTAGAGTTCCCGGATATCGAGGTCGGTGTCGTTGTTGACCAGCGCCTCCCGCGCCGGGGCGGAGGCGTCGCCGAGGGTGACGCGGCTGCTCCGGCAGAGATCAATCCCCCGCCGCTCCTCCACCGTCTCGTCCGCGAGGATCGCGCGGAGGGACCAGGCGCAGGGCTGGTTGCGGCCGAGGCGGAGGCGGACGCTGCCGCCCGGTGGCAGGGTATCCGCCCCGAGCCGGTCCGGGCCGGAATCGGTTTCGGTGGAGGGGACGAGGTAGATCTCCCGCACGGCGAGGCCTGTCTCGTTCGCGATCACGGCCTCCCGCTCGACCGGGCGGCTGCCGGGATTTTGCGCGCGGCCCGGCGAGGGAAGGAGGAGCAGGGCCGCCAGCCCGATCCCCATGAGCGTCCCACGCATTCCAGAACCCCGATCCCCTGCCTCGCCGACCCGCCCGGGAGGTACGGCGCAGGATCGTCGCATGAAAGCCACGGCGCAATTGCAGGGAAGACACACCCGGCCGCTCGCGCGCGGGGGGAGCGCGGAGGAGGTGTCAAGGCGGCGTGATGGGCGCGCGGCCCCGCCGCCGGGGGGCGGGGGAAATCGCGCCGGGCCGGATTCTGCGCCGCCGCCCTTCTGGTCTAAGCTGTGCCCAACCGTCCATGGGAGGACCGATCGCCATGACCCCCCGCCTCGCCTCGCGCCGCCGCTTCCTGGCCGGCGCCGCGGCCCTGCCGTTCCTTCCCGCAGGCCTCTCCGCCGGCCTCCCGGCCGGGGCGCGCGCCCAGGGCACCCAGCGCTATGCCAGCCTGAACATGTTCATCCCCGCCGCCCCCGGCGGCGGCTGGGACAGCCTCGGCCGCGCGATCGAGCAGGTGGCCCGGCAGGGCGGGCTCGTCGGCGCCATGCAGTTCGAGAACGTGGGCGGCGCGGGCGGCGCGGTGGGCCTGCCGCGCTTCGTGGCCCAGCGCCGTGGCCGGCCGGACGCGCTGATGGTGGCGGGCGCCGTGATGGTGGGCTCGACCATCACCAACAAGAGCCCCGTGGGCGTGAGGGACGTGACCCCGATCGCGCGGCTGACGGACGAGACCCTCGCCGTGGTGGTGCCGGCCAGCTCCGAGATCCGCGACCTCAAGGGGCTGATGGACGCGCTACGCGCCAATCCCGGCGGGGTAGCAGTGGGCGGCGGCTCGGCGGGCGGCATGGACCACATCCTGCTGGGCCAGCTCATCAAGTCCGTCGGCCGCAACGCGCGCGAGGGCTCCTACGTCGCCTTCGCCGGCGGCGGCCCGGCCCAGGCGGCCATCCTCGGCGGCCAGGTGAAGGCAGGCATCTCCGGCTATTCGGAATTCGCCGAGCAGATCAAGGCGGGGCGGATGCGCGCCCTGGCCACGAGCGGGGAGACGCGGACCGACCCCGCCGTGCCGACTCTGCGCGAGAGCGGGATCGACATCGTGATGGGTAACTGGCGCGGCCTCTTCGCCCCGCCCGGCATCAGCGCCGACATCCGCGCCAACCACATCCGCTTCGCGACCGAGCTGCACGCCCTGCCGGCCTGGAAGTCGCTGCTGGAAACCCGCGGCTGGGAGGACGCCTTCATGGAGGGCGGCGCCTTCGAGGAGTTCCTGAAACGCGACCTCGAGGCCACCGCCGCCGTGCTGAGGGAGATCGGGCTCGCCTGAGCCCGGCCCCGCCGGATCCTGCCGAAGCCGGATGCGGCGGGAGCGCTTCAGGCGATGACGTGAAGGTCGCCCGCCGCCGGCGACGTGCCCGCGGCGAATAGCGCGATCCGCACCGCCGTAGCCGTGCCCTCGCCGTCCGCATCCCACCAGAGCTGGTCGGCATCGGTTTCCAGGATGAACTGGCCGGTGCCGGCGGGGGCGTCCGACAGGCCCGTGGTGTTGCTCATGAATCGCCCCGTTGCCAGCAGGTCCATGCCGGCGGCGAGCCCGCCGCCGAAGCCCGCGGCAAGACCTCGACCACGTCACTCCCCCGCAGGAAATCGGTGACGTTGTCCCCGCCCTCTCCTGCGAAGCCGTAGCGGAAGTGGTCCGCGCCGGCGCCGCCAGTGAGCCGGTCCGCGCCGGAGCCGCCCGCGAGCACGTCCTCCCCCGCGCCGCCGATCAGCGTGTCCCGGCCCGCCAGGCCAGCCAGCGCGCTCCCGGCATCACTCGCGAGCATGCGGTTGCCCGCGCCGTTGCCCGTGCCGGTGAGGGAGGCCGTGCCGGAGAGGGTGAGGTTCTCGATGCTAGCTCCGAGGGTGAAGGAGAGGGAGGAGACCACCGTGTCCACCCCGCCGCCACCAGCCTCGCTGATCCGGTCCCCGGCGTCGTCCACGATGTAGCGGTCGTTCCCGAGGCCGCCGAGCAGGAGGCCGGCGCCCGCCCCGCCATCGAGCCAGTCGGCACCGTCCCCGCCGAAGAGCGCGTCGGTCCCGACGCCGTCGGTCAGCGTGTCGGCGCCCGTGCCGGCATGGAGCAGGAGGGAAGCCGTCGGCCATGACGGAGGCCGCCCCCTCGGCCAGCACGGTGACGCGGCCGCCGGTGAAAGCCGCCGCGGCGTTCGCTCCGAGGGTGAGGCTCTGCGCGCCGCTGCCGTGCAGCTACAGGCCTTCCATGTTGCGGAGATGAACAAAGTCGCCATCCGTGGCGGAGAGGTCGTCGGTGAGGATCGCGACGTCGAGCCCGCTGGCGCCGTCAAGCAGGCCTGCCGCGTGCAGGCCCTCGGCGCCGCCGAGGATGAAGAGATCGGTGCCGCGCGTCCCGGTTTTGGGAGCGGTCGGGGCAATGATGATGGCCAAGGCTGGATTCTCCAGAGGCGTCGCGCGCTGTTTTTGGCGCGCGACCCAACGCTGCCCGGCCCGGGTGAAGGAAGCGTAAAGCCCCGGCCCTTCCGCTTCCCGCGGGGCCATGCCATTCACCAGTCGACGCCCGCCGAGGCGGGGAGACGGGAAGAAACCTCCATGCAGCACCCATCCCCGCCAAGGGCCGGGACGCCCGGCGCCGATCTCGGCGTCGGCCTCTTCGTCGTCCTGCTCGGCCTCCTCACCCTCTATTCCGCCTGGGCCATCGCCGATTCGCCGCTCTACGCCCAGGTCGGCGCGAAAGCCGTGCCCTATCTCGTGGGTGGGATCCTCGTGGCGCTCGGCATCGCCCTCTCGGCCGTCGCGCTGCGCGGCGGCTGGAGCGGCGACCTGGAGGAGGCGATGGAGGCGCCGCGGACGAACTGGCGCGCGCTCGGCCTGCTCGGCGCGGGGCTGCTGGTGCAGCTCGCCCTCATTGACTGGCTCGGCTTCGTCATCGCGGCGACGATCCAGTACGTGCTCGTCTGCGCCGCCTTTGGCTCGCGCCGCCCGCTGCGCGACCTGCTGATCGGCATCGCCGTGACGCTCGGCGCCTATCTCGGCTTCTCGCGCCTGCTCGGCGTCAATATCGGCGCGGGCGTGCTGGAGGGAATTTTCTGATGGACGTTCTCTCCGGCCTCGCCCTCGGCTTCGGCAACGCCCTTACCCCGATCAATCTCGGCTGGGCGCTGCTCGGCTGCTTTCTCGGCACCGCGATCGGCGTGCTGCCCGGCATCGGGCCGGCGCTAACCATCGCGCTGCTCCTGCCCGTGACCTTCAAGGTGGAGGCGACAGGCGCCTTTATCCTCTTCTGCGGCGTCTTCTACGGCGCGATGTACGGCGGCTCCACCACCTCGATCCTGCTGAACACGCCGGGTGAATCGGGCTCGATCATCACCGCGCTGGAGGGCGCGAAGATGGCGAAGAACGGGCGCGCGGGGCCGGCCCTCGTCACCGCCGCCGTCGGCTCCTTCGTGGCGGGCACGGTGGGCACGCTCGGCATCTCCTTCGTCGGGCCGCTGGTGGTGGATGTCGCGCTGCGCCTCGGGCCGGCCGAGTACTTCTCGCTGATGATGCTCTGCTTCGTCACCGTCTCGGCGGTGCTCGGCGGCTCGGCGCTGCGCGGCCTCGCCTCGCTCGGCTTCGGGCTGATGCTCGGCCTCGTCGGCGTCGATCTCCAGACGGGGCAGGCGCGGCTGACCTTCGGCATCCCGGAACTGCTGGACGGCGTGAACGTCGTGCTCGTTGCCGTCGCGCTCTTCGCGGTGGGGGAGACGATGTACCTCGCCTGGCGCCACGTGCAGGGCGTGCAGGAGGTGCGGCCCATCGGGCGGCTGTGGATGAGCGGTCAGGAGTGGCGCCGCTCCATCGGCCCCTGGCTGCGCGGCTCCTTCCTCGGCTTTCCCTTCGGCGTGCTGCCCGCGGGCGGCACGGAGATGCCGACGATGCTCAGCTATTACGCCGAGCGAAAGCTGGTGAAGCCGGAGCACCGCGCAGAGTTCGGCACGACGGGCGCGATCGAGGGCGTGGCAGGGCCGGAGGCGGCGAACAACGCGGCGGCCGCCGGCATCCTCGTGCCGATGCTCACCCTGGGCCTGCCGACATCGGCGACGGCGGCAATCATGCTCTCGGCCTTCCAGTCCTACGGCATCCAGCCCGGGCCCCTGCTGTTCACGCAACAGGCGGCGCTCGTTTGGACGCTGATCGCCAGCCTCTACATCGCCAATGTCATGCTGGTGGTGCTGAACCTGCCGCTGGTTGGGCTCTGGGCGCGCATCCTGAAAATCCCGACGCCGCAGCTCTATGCCGGCATCCTCGTCTTCGCGACGATCGGCACCTACGGGATCAGCAACTCGGTGACGGATCTGGTGCTGCTCTACGGCATCGGGATCGTCGCCATGTTCATGCGGCGCTTCGACTTCCCGACCGCGCCCGTGGTGATCGGCATGATCCTCGGCCCCATGGCGGAGCAGGCGCTGCGCCAGGCGCTGACGATCAGCCAGGGCGACTGGACCACCTTCCTCACGCGCCCGATCTCCCTTTGCATCTTGCTCGTCGCGGTGCTGGCGCTGGCGGGGCCGCGCCTCTGGGGCGCGTTCCGGGCGCGCGCCTAGCGCCGGCACCCTCCCGCGGCCCCGGAGGCCTGGCCCGGCCGGCGCCGAGGGGCTGTTCAAGCACCCTTGGACCGGCCTCTTGGAGGGGGCGGTCCCTTTGCCTATCTCTTGAGCATGTCCAAGGCGCTCCCCCACCCCGACCCGGAGGCGATCGACCTCTCCGCGGTGCTGGACGCGCTGCGGGATCCGATCCGGCGGGCGATCGTGCTGACCGTGGCGGAGGAGGGCGAGAAGCGCTGCTCCTCCTTCCTGCACTGCACGACCAAGACGAATCTCAGCTATCACCTTGCCCGCCTGCGGGAGGCCGGTGTGGTGCGGGTTCGCGTCGAGGGGCCGGCCCGGATTGTCTCGCTGCGCCGTACGGAGCTGGACGCGCGATTCCCGGGCCTTCTGGACGCCGTTCTGCGCGGCGCCCGGCAGCCCCCGGCCCCCGCGCGGCTCGCCGAAACGGCCTGACACCCTGAACACCCCGAACGGGGCGCGGCGACGCGCCCGGATGACGCACGAATGAATACCCAGGAAGCCGTGAACCTCTCCCCGCGCGAGATCGTCTCGGAGCTCGACCGCTACATCGTCGGCCAGCACGACGCGAAGCGCGCGGTGGCCATCGCGCTGCGCAACCGCTGGCGCCGGCAGCAGCTGCCGGACGGCATGCGCGAGGAGGTGGTGCCGAAGAACATCCTGATGATCGGCCCGACGGGCTGCGGCAAGACCGAGATCGCCCGCCGCCTCGCCCGGCTGGCGAACGCGCCCTTCCTGAAGGTGGAGGCCACGAAGTTCACCGAGGTCGGCTATGTCGGCCGCGACGTGGAGGGGATCGTGCGCGACCTCGTGGAGGCGAGCATCGTGCAGCTGCGCGAGGCCGCCCGCGCCGAGGTGCAGGCCAAGGCCGAGCTGAACGCGGAGGAGCGGCTGATCACCGCCCTCGTCGGCGAGGGCGCGAATGGCGAGACGCGGATGAAGTTCCGCCGCATGCTGCGCGACGGCAGCCTCGATTCCAAGGAGGTCGAGGTGCAGGTCGCCGAGCAGGCGACACCGATTGGCGCGATGGAAATCCCGGGCATGCCGCCCGGCGCCCAGAACATTCAGGAGATGATGGGCAAGATGTTCGGCGGCCGCAGCCGCGCGCGCAAGATGACGGTGGCCGAGGCCCGCACCGCGCTCCAGCGCGAGGAGGCCGACAAGCTTCTCGACCAGGAGAAGCTGACACGCGACGCGGTGCACCACGCGGAGCAGAACGGCATCGTCTTCATCGACGAGATCGACAAGGTCTGCGCGCGCACGGGCGAGGGCGGGTTCCGCGGCGGCGACGTCTCGCGCGAGGGCGTACAGCGCGACCTGCTGCCGCTCATCGAGGGCACGACGGTGAACACGAAGCACGGCCCGGTGAGGACGGACCACATCCTCTTCATCGCAAGCGGTGCCTTCCACCTCGCCAAGCCTTCCGACCTGCTGCCGGAGCTGCAGGGCCGCCTGCCCATCCGCGTGGAGCTGCGCGGCCTGACGCGGGACGACTTCCGCCGCATCCTGACGGAGCCGGAGCACGCGCTGACGGCGCAGTACACGGCGCTGATGGGCACGGAGGGCGTGACGCTCGACTTCGCGCCGGACTCGATCGACGCGGTGGCCGAGCTCGCGGCCGACATCAACGACCGCGTGGAGAATATCGGCGCGCGTCGGCTGGCGACGGTGCTGGAGCGGCTGCTGGAGGAGGTGTCCTTCACCGCCTCCGACCGCCGCGGCGAGACGGTGCGCGTGGACGCGGCCTATGTGCGGGAGAAGGTCGCGCCGCTGGCCTCCAGCACGGACCTGTCGCGCTTCATCCTCTGAGCGTGGCCGGCGGAGGGAGCCGCCCTCCCACGGAATTTCCATCCCTGGGCCGTTCTACTCCGCCACCGGCGCCGCCACCCGGCGCCGCGGCCGGCCCGCCGCCGCCGCCCGCTTCGCCCGGCGCCGGTCGAGGTAGAGGATGATCCCGGTGATGCCGAAGAGCGGCATGACTAAGCTCGCGATCATCATCAGCACCGTCACCACCATGCCGAAGTAGCGGCCGCTGTGCAGGGCTAGCATGCTGCCCATCAGCTGGTGGGCGAGGGGCTGGTCGTCGTAGCGGCGGTGCTCCACCACGCGGCCGGCGGCGTCGATCGCGATGGTGTTGCGGGCGTCCTCATGGGTGGGGTCCGCGTCCACATAGGTGATCCGCAGCGGCTGGCCGGGCGAGGGGATGCGGAGGGACGCCGTGCCGTAGTCCGGCCGCTCCCGCAGGAAGGCGGCCCAGGCGCGGTCGATGTCGACCGGCGCGGGGCGGGGGCCGCGCTCGCCCCGTGGTGCCCCGCCAGCGCCTTCCCGCGGCGCACCTTCCGCCCGGGGCGGAGTTTCCGCCCGGGGTGGGCCGGCCTGGGCGGGGCGGGGGGCGCCGGTGAGGTCGAAAAGGGCGTTCCGGTACCAGTCGAAGGACCAGAACAGGCCGGTCAGCCCCATCAGCACGTAGAACGGCAGCATCCAGGTGCCGATGACGGAGTGCAGCCGCCAGTTGAGGGCGCGGCCGCGGAGCCGCGGGCTGATGTGGAACCAGGCCCGTAAATTCAGCTCGCGCCGGGGCCAGCGGAGATAGAGGCCGCTGAGTGAGAGGAGGACGAGGGCGATGGTCGAGACGCCGACCAGGACCTTGCCTTCCTGTCCCGCAAGCAGCCAGCGGTGCAGTTCGCGCGTGGTGCGGAAGAAGCTGTCGCCGACGGGGGCGCCGAGGAGCGCGCCGGTCCAGGGATCGGCGTAGCGCGGCTCGCCGCGGGGCGGGCGCCCGCCGCCCTCCTGCGGCGCCGCGCTTGGCGGGGAGACGGTGGCGCGCACGGCGCGCCCGGGCGAGGCGGCAAGGTTGAGGGCGAGGACGCGCGCGCCGCTCCCCTCCTCGATCCGGCGTATCAGCTCGGCCGGCGCCAGGCGCGGCTCGGGACGGGGTGCCACGGTGAGGACGCCGGGATTCAGCGCCCGCATGATCTCGTCCTGGAACGAGAGGAGCCCGCCCGTGACGCCGACCACCATCAACACCATCCCGGCGGTGATGCCGAGGAACCAGTGGGTCTGGAACAGGACCGTCTTGAGGGAGGGGAGGCGGAGGGCCAAGGCTGATCGTCCCGTTCGGCCCGGAGGGGAGATGTCCTTCCGGCCAGGACGGGCTAATGCGAATCGTATGCAATTGCAAGAAAATCGCTGGCCTTCCCCGCTCAGCCGTTTAGGTAGGCGTTGAACTTCGCCATCCAGAAGTTAGGGACCTCGTTGCCCCCGTCCGACCTGATGCGGACTGTCTAGATCGGCTCTGCCGTGTCGGCCGTCTCGTTGATGAAGTTCCAGCCCACGCGCCGGTCGGCCGAGTTGTAGACCGGCTCGGCCCGCCACTTCCGGATGATGGAGAAGGGCAGCAGCTTCATCAGCCGGTGGGAGGCGAGGCCGACCATCTCCTCGCTCGCGCTGAAGAGGAGGGTGGTGTCGCGCCCCTCCAGCCGGTCGTCCAGCCCAGGGCACCCCGCCGCCAGCGCGGCCACGGCCCTGCGGCGCCTCTCCCGCACGGACAGGGCCCGCCAGAGGATCGCGCCCAGCAGGGCGAGCGCGCCCAGCACCGCCAGCGTCACCAACTCAGCCATCCCCTTCCAGCCCCGCGCGGGGGTTGGGGCCATCGCGCCGGGCGATCAACGAACCCCGCCGGGCGGTCCGCGACGGGACGATGCAACCCCGCCCCCGGCGCGCCATTTCTTCCGCTATGAGCACGACCATGCCCGCCCTGCTGACCCTTCCCGAGGACGCCCAGACGGACTTGGCCAAGGCCGTGGCCACGCTGGAGGGACCCTCCTTCGCCGCCCGCCTCGCCGCCATCGCCGGAACGCCGGTGGAGGCGCTGAAGGCCCGCCTGCCCGAGGGCGTGCGCGACCAGCTCGACCACGCCGTCCGCCGCGCGCTGGAGAAGGCCTGGTCCACGGCGGTGGGCACCGAGCCCCGCCGCACGCCCTTCGGCATGGATGTCGCCTGGTTCCACCGCGGCGTCGCCATGGCCAGCGGCGCGGCGGGCGGCGCCTTCGGCCTGCTCGGTACACTGGCCGAGCTGCCGCTCTCCACCACCATCCTCCTGCGCCAGATCGCCGCCGAGGCCGCCGCCGCCGGGGAGGACCCGAAGGTGGCCGCCACTGCCGCCGAATGCATGGCCGTCTTTGCCATCGGCAGCCCGACGAACACCGAGGACGACGTGGCCGAAACCGGCTACTTCGCCGCCCGCATCGCCCTCGCCCAGATGCTGCCCAACGCGGCCTCCAGCTTCGTCTCGGGCCTCGTGCCCGGCTTCCTCGGGGCCATCGCGGCACGCTTCACGGGAACCGTGGGGCTGAAGCTCTCCGCCCAGGCGGTGCCGGTGATCGGCGCGGCGGCGGGGGCGGCGATCAACCTCGCCTTCCTCGAGCACTTCCGCGAGGTGGCGAAGTCCCACTTCACCGTCCGCAAGCTGGAGCGGATCTACGGCGCGGACCGCGTGCGCGCCGCCTATGACGCGCTGCGCGACGGCAGCACGGGGTGACGTCATAGCTGGCCGGATGAGGCGCGGTCAGGCCGGGCGACTGGCCAGCGGGGCCCGGTACTCGGCCCAGCCCTCGTCCAGGCTGAGGCGCGTCCAGCGCAGGCCGGCGACGGGGCGGTCCGGCCGCGGGGCGCGCAGGTGCAGGAAGCCCTGGTGATCGTGGCGGATCACCCGTCCCAGCGCCATGTCGGCGCCGGCCTCGTTCGCCAGGGCGAGCAGGCGCCCCGGCGGGGGGCCGGCCTCGCCGGTATCCGAGTGCAGGGAGAGGCCCGCGATCGCCAGCGGCCAAGCCGGGGCTCCCTCGAGATAGTCGCGGAATCCGGCCCGCCGCAGAGCCCGCCTCTCGCCTGCCCCCTTGCGGCGCGCCAGGGGCGGGCGGGCTAGGGCGAGGGAGGGAAGGGCGGCGTGGTCGGCCAGCACCGCCCCGAGGTCCCGGTCCTCGCCGATGGCGACGAGGAGGTCGGGCCGGAGCGCGGCGATCAGCGCCAGCTTCAGGCGCCGACCGGGACCCCGCAGCAGGCCGCATGTGTTGATGACCAGAAGACCGGCCCTCGCCTCAGCGGCCAGGGCGGCGGAGCTCTCCATCAGCCGCGCCCAGGCGCCCAGGGGCTCGATCGCGCCGAGATAGGCCAGCGCGGATAGGATGGGTGGGCCGCTCCCGGCGATCCGCCCGAGGGTGACGCAGGCCGGTGGGCCGAGCTGCTTCTGGCCGGGATCGGTATCGAGGAGCGCCGCCGGGCGGGAGAGCCCCGCTGCCTGGGCGAGCAGGAGGCCGCAGAAGGTGCTCTTGCCCGCATCCGGAGCGCCGAGCACCAGCACGCGCCGGGATGGCCCACGGGCGATCCGGTGCAGCGCGGCCTCCCAGTCCAGCGGCGTCTCCACGGGCATGCGGAAGCTCCGGCCGGCGCGGCGGGAAGGCGGGCCTAGCCGAGCGCCAGCGCCGCGACCTCGCCCACCGCACGGTTGTTGCTGTCCAGCAGCGGCGCCTCCACCGCCCGCGCCAGCTCCGCCGCGCGCTCGGCTGGGAGGAGGCCGAGGCGGCCGAGGATCGTGGCGAAGACCGCCATCTTCCCGCGCGAGGCGCCGTCCAGGATCTTCACGGCGATGCCCAGCCCCATCTCGGGCACGAAGCCGAGGACGAAGCCCTCCGCCCCCTCCTTCAGCACCACGCGCCCCCCGGTGGCGGCGACGATGCGCGAGGTCGGCCGGCCGCGGCCGGAGACGTGGTCGGGGTGCTCGCGCAGCGCGGCGAGGAGGCGGCGGATAGCGGCCTCGCGCCGGGAATCCTGCACGGCCAGGGCGGCGTAGCGGGCGGCGGCGCGGGCGGCATCGGCCACCGTCATCGCCAGCGCCGGCAGGCCGCACCCGTCCGTTCCCCGGGGCAGGGCGGTGGCGTCCTGGCCGATTAACTCGGAGAGGGCCCCGAGCCAGTGCGCCTGCGCCGGGTGGTCCGGCCTCTCATAGCCCTCCGGCGCGCCGAAGGCGGCAGCGGCGGCGAGGAAGCCGCAATGCTTGCCGGAGCAATTGTGGAAGACGCGGCGCTTGCCCCCGGCGCGGAGCGCATCAGCGAGGTCGCCCTCCCCCATCGGCAGGGCGGGGCCGCAGACGAGGGCGGATTCCGGGCGCCCGAGACGGCCCAGCCACTCCTCGACCATCCGCACCTGGAAGGGCTCGGCGCGGTGGGAGGCGCAGGCGAGCGCCAGATGGGCGGCGTCCAGCCCATCCGCCGCCCCGCTCTCGATGAGGGAGAGGGCCTGGAAGGGCTTGAGGGAGGAGCGGGGGAAGGTGAGGAGGTCCGCGTCGCCCCAGGCATGGAGGAGGCGGCCATCGGCACTGGCCACCACGGCCACGCCGTGATGAACGCTCTCGGTGACGCCGCCGCGCCGGACCTCGACCATGGCAATCATTTGCGCACCCGCCGCAGGAGAAGCGCCGGAAGGCGCAGGAGGAAGCCGAGCATCAGCCGGGTGTGCATGCCCGTGAGCAGCAGGTTGTCCCGGCCGTAGCGGAAATGGGAGATCCCGCCCTCGGCGGGGGTGAGGTAGCGCACGGCGGCCGGGATGTTGAGGGCTGGCACCCCGCGCCAGGCGAGGCGCACGGCGGCCTCGGCGTCGAAGTCGTAGCGGCGCATCCAGAGGCTACGGCGCATCACCGCCAGCAGCGGGGCGATGGGATAGACGCGGAAGCCGTAGAGGCTGTCCCGGATCGGCTCCCCGCCGCGCGTGAACCACAGCGTCTCCAGCCCCGTCCACCAGTTGGAGACGCGGCGGCCGCGCACGCGGAGGAGCGGCGCCTCCGGCCCGAAGACGGGGGCGCCGAGCACCATCGCCTCCGGCCGTGCGGCGGAGGCGGCCATGAAGTCGGGGATGCGGTCGGCGGGGTGCTGGCCGTCGGCATCCATGGCGAGGGCATGGGTGAAGCCCGCCGCCGCGGCGGCCTCCAGCGCGTCCCGCAGGGCGGCGCCCTTGCCCCCGTTCACTGGGCGCTCGATCAGCCGGAAGCCGTTATCGGCGATGCCGCGCAGGAGGGCGGCGGAGCCGTCCGTGCTGCCGTCCACCACCACCCAGACCATGGGCCAGGCGGCGCGCGCGGCGGCGACCGTCTCCGCCAGACGCGGGCCGGTGTTGTAGCTCGGGATGACGACGAGATGGGTGCGGCTCAAGGCGGGGGCTCGCGCATGGAGGGGCACTCGCGCAGGGGCGGATACTCCCCCAAGGCGGCGGCGGTGCGGCGGTGCAGGGCCTCGGCGAAGGCCTCGGCCGGCCCTTCCACCCTCACCGCCTCGCCCAGCCGGGCGCGGTAGCGCAGCGGGAAGTCCGGGCGGCGCCAGATGGGCCAGCCCTTGCCGAGGTAGCGCGTGTTGCTCTCGATGAGGACGGGCTGCACCGGCGCGCGGGCGCGGCGGGCGATAAGAGCAAAGCCGGGCTGGAAGCGGCCGGTGCGGCCATCGGGTGAGCGGGTGCCCTCGGGGAAGACGACGAGGTTCGCCCCCTCCCGCAGCGCGTCCACCGCGCGGCGGATGACGTGCAGCCCGGCATCGTTTGGGATGTAGCCCGCCAGCCTTCCCCCGCCCATGGCCGGGTTTCGCTCCAGCCCCGCCTTCATGATGCAGACGGCGTCCGGCAGCTGAGAGACGACGAGCATGACATCGATCAGGGAGAGGTGGTTGGCCACCACCACCAGCCCGCGCGCGTGGCGCAGAGGCGCGAGCCCCGAGACGTCCAGTTCCACCAGCCCCGCCCGCTCCATCAGGCCGAGCAGGAAGCGAAAGCCGGTGCGGATGGCGCGGCGGCCGAACGGCCCGCCGGCGCGGCGCGGCAGCAGGGCCGAGAGCGCCAGCGCCACCAGCCCCCAGCCGAGAAAGCAGGCCCCGAGCACCGCGACCACGCCGTAGAAGGCCAGCGTGTCCCGCAGCAGCCGCGGACGGTCGGGCGGGCGCAGGGGAGGGAGGGCCTCCGAGGGGGCGGCGGGTTGCGGCGCTGGCACGTCGTCTCCCCTCGGCCTTCGGGCCGCCGCCGGCCCGTTGCTGCTACTCTTCGCGGGAGGATAGCCGGATCCCGCTCGCGCCCCTACCCCTCCAGCGCGAGCAGGGCGAAGGTCGCCAGCCAGTGCTCGCCCATGTAGTGCCCGGCGACATGGGGCAGCCCGGCCTCGATGTGGCGAAGGGCGGCGGCCTCCCTCGGGGAGCGGCGCGGATCGCCCGGGGGCAGGGCGGCGGCGAGGCGGCGCCAGCACCAGGCGCGGGAGAGGTTCAGCCCGTCGAGATGCGCAATCTTGCCGTCCGTGCGGTCGGAAACGGTGACGGGGTGGAAGAGGGTGGCCGGCTCCCCCGCTGCGAGGCGCGGGAGGAAGGCGTCGAACCAGGGGACGAAGTCGGCGGGCGGGAGGAGGCGGGCCATGAGGGCGGCCTCAACGAGGGTTGGGGAGAGGAAGTCGTCGCCCGAGGGCTCGCCCCAGGCCGGGCAGTCCCGGTCCGCCCCGTACCAGCGGAGCGCCGTGGCGCGGAGGAGGGGGAGGTCGGCCCTCATCGCCTCGGCCGCCATGAGCAGGCCGAAGGCGGTGTTCTGATGGGCGCCGACCCGCACGGGATAAGTGGCGAGCGGCAGGAAGTCGCGGAAGCGCTGCGCGAAGGCCTCGGTCAGGGGGGCGAGGGTGGCCGCCCAGGGCTCATCCCCCTGCCGGGCCAGCTCGGCGGAGAGGGCGAGGAGCCAGCCCCAGCCATAGGGCCGCTCGAAGCCCCGCGCGCCGGGGACGGCGAGATAGGCCACCTCCCCCGCGACGGCATCGGCCGTCAGCCGGCGGTGGAACAGGGCGCGGATCGCCGGAGCCGGCTCCATGCCGGGGAAGCGGCGCAGCAGCCGGGCGAGGGTCCAATAGGCGTGGACGCAGGAGTGCCAGTCATAGCTGCCGAAGAAGACGGGATGCAGCACGGCGGGCGTGCGCGCGTCCTCCGGCCCGTTCAGCACGTGGCCTGGCTTGTTCGGGTATTCCCGCTCCACATGGCCGAGGGCGATGGCGGCGAGGCGGGCGGCGAGCGGCCCGTCGAGGCTGGAGGGCATGGGCGGGGGTGGTGGCCGATCACGCGGAGATGCGTCAAGCCCGGTTCATTCCGCCTTGTGTGTCGCGCCGCAGCATGGGATGCCCCCGACCATGCTCCGTGCCCTCTACGACTGGATCATCCAACTCGCCGCCCATCGCCGCGCCCCGGCGCTGCTCGGCGCCGTCTCCTTCGCGGAGAGCAGCTTCTTTCCTATCCCGCCCGACGCCATGCTCATCCCGATGTGCCTGTCGCGGCCGGACCAGGCCTATCGCTACGCCTTCATCTGCACCGTCACCTCGGTGGTCGGCGGGCTGCTGGGCTACGCGATCGGCGCCTTCCTCTTCGAGGCGGTGGCGCTGCCCGTCCTCTCCGCCTACGGCCATGCGGACGCGCTGGCGACCTTCACCGCCTGGTTCGAGCGCTGGGGGGCGGCGGTGATCCTCATCAAGGGGCTGACGCCCATCCCCTACAAGGTCGTCACCATCGCGGCCGGGGCCGCGCATTTCTCGCTGCTCGTCTTCTTCGTCTGCAGCGTCATCACCCGCGGGGCGCGCTTCTTCCTACTCGCCTTCCTCATCCGCCGCTTCGGGCCGCCGGCCCGGGAGTTCATCGAGCGGCGGCTGAACCTCATCGCCGGCGTCACGGCGGTGGCGGTCATCGGCGGGTTCCTGGCGCTCCGCTACATCTGAGGGAGGGGAGAGGCCCCGAGGCCTCCGCTCTCCCCCGGGACTCCCGCGGGCCGGGCCCCTACTGGGGAGAGCCGAACGGCCCCGTATTGCCCGTGTGCCCCTCGGCCTTGTTCGCCTCCCTCACGGGCTGTCCGGGCTCGTAGTCCAGCTGGTTCCCGGTCCTGGAGGTCTGGTTGCTGATCGGGTTCCCGGTCTGCGCCGTCTGGTTAAGCATTGGCGCCTTTCCCTCAGCCTTCGCCGCCTCGTCCTTGCCTTCGCTCATCGCCATCGCCATCGCTCCGTTCCGGCGGTGCCGGACGGCCCCGCGCCCCGATTCGAACCTCCCGGGGAGGCCGGGTTTGCACCTCCCCCCCTGGTGAACCGGGCTCCGCTACCGCCGACCCCGGGGGCGGGACTACATGCGCCCCCATGCCCTTTCGCATCCTCGAAACCCTCATCGACCCGGTGGCTCCGCCGGGCGCGCGGGCCGCGCGCTTCCTCGGCACCCCCGTGCCGGAGGCCCCGCCGCCCGAGAGGTTGATCGGCTTCTACTGGCACTTCGCGCGGCAGGCGCGGGCGCTGGTAATCGCCCTCTTCGTCACGGGCTTCCTGACGGCGGTGCTGGACAGCCTCATCCCCGTCTTTATCGGGCTGGTCGTGTCCCTGCTCGGGCGGCACGCGCCGGAGGACCTCTGGCGGGAGGCGGGAGGAAGCCTGCTGCTGATGGCGGCGGTCATGTTGCTCGCCCGCCCCGGCGCGATCCTCGCGCAGAACCTCGTGATGAACCAGGGCATCAACCCCGCCTTCACCAGCCTCATCCGTTGGCAGTCGCACCGGCTGGTCTCGCGCCAGGGCTGGACCTTCTTCCAGGAGGATTTCGCGGGGCGGGTGGCGAACCGCGTGATGCAGGCCGGGCCGGCGCTGCGGGAATCGGTCGTCCAGGCGCTGACGGCGGTCTGGTATATCCTCGTCTACGGCAGCAGCGCCGTGCTGTGGCTGGGGAGCGCGGACTGGCGGCTGACCCTGCCGATCCTCCTCTGGTTCGCCGCCTATGCCGCCCTGCTGCGCTTCGTCGTCCCCCGGATGCGGGACCGCTCCCGCGCCGCCTCCGAGCAGCGGAGCCTGCTGACCGGGCGGATCGTGGACGCCTACACGAACATCCTCTCCATCAAGCTCTTCGCCCGCGCTGCCCGCGAGGACGCCTTCGTGCAGGAAGGCGTCCTCGGGCTCACCGGCGCCTTCCAAAACCAGATGCGGATGGTGACGCTGAACGCGGCGCTGCTCGCCCTGCTGAACGCGCTGCTGCTCATCTCCATGGTGGCGCTGTCGATCCTGCTGTGGATGCAGGGGAGGGTGGAGGCGGCGGCGGTGGCCACCGCCCTGCCCATGGCCTGGCAGATCGCCAACATCTCCGGCTGGGTCGCCTTCACGGTCGCGAGCATCTTCGAGAATATCGGCGTGGTGCAGGAGGCCATGCGGAGCATCGCGGTTCCGCCGACCGAGCCGGACCCGCCGGGCGCCAAGCCCCTGGTGGTCACGCGCGGCGCCATCCGCTTCGAGCGGGTGCGTTTCGGCTACGGGCGGGAGGAGGGGGCGGTGCTGGACGGCTTCGACCTCTCCATCGCTCCCGGCGAGCGCGTGGGGCTGATCGGTCATTCCGGCGCGGGCAAGACGACGGCGGTGAACCTGCTGCTGCGCTTTTTTCACCCGGAATCCGGCCACATCACCATCGATGGCCAGGACATCGCGGGGGTGACGGGGGAGAGCCTGCGCGCCGCCATCGGCATGGTAACGCAGGACACGGCGCTGCTGCACCGCTCCATCGGGGACAACATCCGCTTCGGCCGGCCCGAGGCCACGCAGGCGGAGGTGGAAGAGGCCGCGCGGCGGGCGGAGGCGGCCGGCTTCATCGCCGAGCTGTCGGACTGGCGGGGGCGGCGGGGATACAAGGCCCATGCGGGGGAGCGCGGGGTGAAGCTCTCGGGTGGGCAGAGGCAGCGCATCGCCATCGCCCGCGTGCTGCTGAAGAACGCCCCCATCCTCGTGCTGGACGAGGCCACCAGCGCCCTCGATTCGGAGGTGGAGGCGGCGATCGGGGACCAGCTCTCGGCCCTGATGGCAGGCAAGACTGTGATCGCCATCGCCCACCGCCTCTCGACCATCGCGACGCTGGACCGGCTGGTGGTGTTGGAGGAGGGACGGGTGGCCGAGAGCGGCACCCACGCGGAATTGCTCGCCGGCAACGGGGCCTATGCCCGGCTCTGGGCCCGGCAGTCCGGCGGCTTCATCGGGGCCTGAACGGGCGCCGTTCCGCCCCGCGCTCGGGGAGTCGCAACAACCTCTGGCAAAGGGGTGTTAAGGGAGTGTTGCGGTGCGGCGCCAGCTTGACACCACATGGACGCCAATTTAGGGACCCCCTGCCTTCCCTGGGGAACCGCGGAGGAGCATGGTGGAAAACCGGAACGGCTTCGACGACCGGCTGCGGCAGGCCAGGACCCGCCAGGGACTGGACCCCAAGCCCGAGAGGGGTGGGGGAGGACTGCCGACGGGACCGTGGGGAATAGGCTTCCGCGCGGGGGTCGAGGTCGTATCGGCACTGGTCGTGGGCGCGGCGCTGGGCTTTGGCCTGGATCGTTGGCTCGGCACCTTCCCCTGGCTCTTCCTGGTCTTCTTCGTGGTGGGCGGCGCCGCCGGGGTGCTGAACGTCTACAGGCTGTTCAACACCCGCCCCGGCGCCGGACCGTGAACTCAAGGACCGAGACGTGGCCGCCGAAGGCAAGACGATCGACGCGCTGAGCCAGTTCGAGCTGATCCCGGTCCTCGGCCCGGTCGGCCGGGCGGTGGGCTTCTCCCAGTCCAACGCGCACATGCTGCTGGCGGTGGGCCTGATCTCCGCGCTGATGCTCTTCGGCATCCGCAAGCGCGCGCTGGTGCCGGGCCGGTTCCAGGCCGCGGCCGAGATGTTCTACGAGTTCATCGAGAACCTGGTCACGGGGCAGGTCGGGCATGAGGGACGCAAGTATTTCCCCTTCGTCTTCGCGCTGTTCATGTTCGTGCTGTTCGGCAACCTGATCGGCCTGTTCCCCTACGCCTTCACCTACACCAGCCACATCGCGGTCACGCTCGGCCTGGCCGCCACCGTCTTCTTCGTGACGACGATCGTGGCCCTGGTGCTGCACGGCCGGAAGTTCTTCGGCTATTTCTTCCCCGAGGGCGCGCCGCTCTGGCTCGCGCCCATCATCGTGCCGGTCGAGGTGGTGTCCTACCTCTCCCGCCCGGTCAGCCTTTCCGTGCGTCTCTTCGCCAACATGGTGGCGGGGCACGTGCTGCTGAAGGTCTTCGCGACCTTCGTCGTCCTCCTCGGGGGTTTGGGCGCGATCGGGCCGGTGGCCTCGCTCCTGCCGCTCTCGGTGAACGTGCTGCTCGTCGGGTTCGAGATCCTGGTGGCCTTCCTTCAGGCCTATGTGTTCGCGATCCTGACCTGCATCTACCTGCACGACGCGGTGCACCTGCACTAGACCCGCGCCGGCAACCACTCCAACCGCTCAACAAGGAAGAGTCCTCCGATGAACGATCCTGCCGCCTATCTCGGCGCCTTCAAGGCGCTCGGCGCCGGCATCGCCGTCTTCGCGCTGTTCGGCGTGGGTCTCGCGCTCGGCAACATCTTCTCGACGCTGATCTCGTCGGTTGCCCGCAACCCGTCGGCCCGCGACACCGTGTTCCCGATCGGCATTCTCGGCTTCGCCCTCACGGAAGCCGTCGCGCTCTTCGCGCTGCTGATCGCCTTCCTGATCCTCTTCGCTTGATCGGGTCCGCGGCGCGGCCGGGGCACGCCCCTGGCCGTCCGCCGCGGGACGGAGAACGCATGATCCGCCCTCTGCACGCCCCGCGACTCCTGGTGGTGGCCCTGGCGCTCCTGCTCTCGCAGGCCCCCGCCGTGCTCGCCCAGCACGTCACGGCACCGAACGCGACCGGCCCGGTGCGGACCACCGCGCCCCTGCCGGGGCAGCAGGGCGAGAGCATCGCCGTGCAGGCGGACAGCGATCGCGCCCGCGCGGTCGAGGCGGCTAACCGCTCGGCCGCCGAGCACGATCACGCGGCCGCCGCCGCTGCCGACGCCGGCGGCATGCCCCAGCTCGACTTCGGCAACCCCCTGATGATCTCCCAGGTGGTGTGGCTGTTCGTCATCTTCGGGTTGCTCGTCTTCCTCACCTACCAGTTCCTGCTGCCGCCCGTGGCCGGGGTGATCGAGAACCGGCGCGCCCGCATCGCCGCCGACCTCGACGCTGCCCGGGACGCCCGCGCCGAGGCCGAGGCCGCCGAGGCCGGGCGCCGCGACAGCACCGCGCGCGCCCGCGCCGAGGCCCAGGCCTCCGTCGCCGCCGCGGCCCAGGCCGCCCAGGCCGAATCCGCCGCCCGCGCCGAGGCACTGGCCGCGCGCCTGGATAAGCAGATCGCCGAGGCCGAGGCCCGCATCGGCTCCGCCCGCGACGCCGCCATGGGCGCGCTCCGCGAGGTGGCTACCGATGCGACCAACGCCCTCGTCCAACGCCTCTCCGGCCTGAGCGACGGGGCCGCGGTCTCCGCTGCGGTGGACCGCGAGCTGGCGGCCCGCAACTTCAAGACCGCCGGCTGACGGGGGCGCGCCATGCATCATTACGAGCATTTCTGGCTCGATCCGAAGTTCTGGGTCGCCGTCTCCTTCGTCCTCTTCGTCGTCCTGCTCGGGAGGATGATCTGGGGCCGGCTCGGCGCCCTGCTGGACGCCCGCGGCGCCCAGGTGCGCTCCCAGCTCGCCGAGGCGACCCGCCTTCGTGAGGAGGCCGAGGCCATGCGCAAGCAGGCCGAGGCCGAACGCGCCCAGGCCGTGCAGGAAGCTGAGGCGATGATCACCCGCGCCCGCGCCGAGGCCGACCGCGTGGCCGCTGCCGCCACCGCCGAGGCGGAGGCGAACGCCGCCCGCCGCGAGCGCATGGCGATGGACCGCATCGCCGCCGCCGCGGCGAGCGCCCTGGCCGAGGTCCGCCAAGCCGCCGCCGAGATCGCCGCCGCCGCCGCGCGGACGGTCATCGCGGAGCGGCTGACGGCCGAGCAGGACGCCGCCATGATCGACAAAGCCGTGGCCGACCTGCCTCGCGCGCTCCGCGCGGCGTGATCCTCCCCGGCGTTCCGGGAGCTTGAGCGGGGGCCTTCGGGCCCCCGTTTTCATTTTCGCGCGCCCCGCCTAGCCTCGCCTCCGAATCCTAGCGGAGGACGACAGGGATGCGACGACTTCTTCTCGCCGGCGTGGCGGCGCTGGTGCTGGGCGCGGGCGGCGCCGAGGCCGCCACCTTCCGCTGGGCCAATGACGGCGACGTCAACTCCATGGACCCCTACGCGCGGAACGAGACCTTCCTCCTCACCTTCACCCACAACATCTACGAGCCGCTAGTCCGCCGGAACCGCGAGCTGAAGGTCGAGCCCGCGCTGGCCAGCTCCTGGTCCCAGCCCTCGCCCACCGTGTGGCGGCTGAACCTGCGCCAGGGCGTGAAGTTCCACGACGGCTCCCCCTTCACCGCCGACGACGTGCTGTTCAGCGCGCAACGCGTGCGGGCGCAGGGCTCGAACCTCACCTCCGTGCTCTCCTCGGTGAGGGAGGTCCGCAAGATCGACGACTTCACCGTCGACTTCGAGACGCATGCGCCCGACCCGATCTTCCTGGAGGAAATCACCACCTGGGCGATGATGTCCAAGCGCTGGGCGGAGGCGAACAACGCGACCCAGGCGGTGGACCTGACGACGGGGCAGGAGAACTTCGCCACCCGCAACGCCAACGGCACCGGCCCCTTCATGCTGGCGAGCCGCGAGCCCGACCGCCGCACGGTGCTGCGCCCGAACCCGAACTGGTGGGACAAGCCCGAGCACAACCTGGACGAAGTTGTGTTCAACGTCATTGGCAATGACGCCACCCGCGTCGCCGCGCTCCTCTCGGGCGAGGTGGACATGATCTACACCGTGCCCCCGCAGGATACGGACCGGCTGGGCCGCGCGGGCAACGTGCGCATCCACCAGCAGGCCGAGTTGCGCACGGTCTTTCTCGGCATGGACCAAGCGCGGGACGAGCTGCTGAAGTCCGACGTGAAGGGCAAGAACCCCTTCCGCGACGTGCGCGTGCGCCGCGCCTTCCAGCAGGCGATCGACCTGGAGGCGATCAAGACCCGCATCATGCGCGGCCAGTCCCGCCCGACCGGTCTGATGATCGGCCCGGGCGTGAACGGCTGGAGCGAGGCCGAGGACCGCATCGTCCGCCCGAACGTGGACGCGGCGAAGCGCCTGCTGACGGAGGCCGGCTATCCCAACGGCTTCGGCGTGACGATGGACTGCCCGAACGACCGCTACGTGAACGACGAGGCGATCTGCACGGCGATCGTCTCCATGCTCGCGCGCATCGGGGTGAAGGTCACGCTCAACGCCCAGACCCGCGCGCGCTACTTCGCCGAGATCCTGGCGCCGCGCTACCAGACCAGCTTCTACCTGCTGGGCTGGACGCCGACGACCTACGACGCCCACAACACGCTGTTCAACATCATGGGCAGCCGGGGCGGCTCGCGCGGCGTGTTCAACTCCGGCGGCTGGAGCAACGCGCGCTTCGACGAGTTGACGGGGCAAATCGCGGTGGAGACGGATACCGCGAAGCGCCAGCAACTCATCAACGAGGCGATGCGCATCCACGCCGACGAGGTCGGCCATATCCCGCTGCACCAGCAGACGGTGGTCTGGGCCGCGCGCAACAACATCGCGCTGCAGCAGATGGCGGACAACTACTTCCCGCTGCGCTACGTGCGCGTCGGCCAGTAGGCCGGCACGCCCAACCGGGGAGGGCGCGCCCTCCCCGGACGCGGCGTCACTCCACTAGGGCGCGGGCAGAGACGGTGGGCCTGGCGGCCTTGCCCTGCCGCAGCTTGCCCGCCAGGAACAGGCCCCGCATCGCGAGCTTTCTTGCCGCCGCATAGGGACCGGGGGCGTTGGCCGCGATGCCGCGGACGAGGCGGTTCCGCAGCACGTCCTGGTTGTGCAGCTGCGTCACCTGCATGCCGTTAACGCGGATCATCCTCTGCCCGCGCACCCGTGTGTGGAACTGCAGCATCTCGTCCACCTCCGGCAGGTAATGCGCCGTCAGCGAGGTGCGGGAGACGCCGCGCGCCGTCGCGGCGAAGCTGCCGTGGACGGTGAGGGAGGACCAGAACAGCACGTCTCCCTTGGCCATGAAGGGCGAGCGCAGCTCCAGCCCGTGCGCGCGGATCGTGTCCAGCACCGCGCGCTTGTAGCGTTCGTGGCCCGTGGCGAAGTCGAGCTTACCGGCGTTGCGCAGCACCGGGACCGTCCGGTGGCTACCCGGGCAGAGATAGAAACGGCCCGCGCCCGCATCCACGTCCTCCAGCGCGTACCAGCCGGCCACGCAGCGGCCGAGATCCCTGGCGCTGTCCTGGTAGTAGCTGTCCTGATGCGCCCAGGTGCCGGCCGGCGCCTCGAAGAACATCGTCTGGATCAGCTTGCTCGGGCCGGTGCCCATCAGCGCGGAGGTCATCCTCGCCACCGCCGGGCTCGTCAGGCCGGAGAGGACGTTTCCCTTGAAGCCGCCGAAGCGGCGGGTCTCCAGGTCCTGCACGTTGAAGATCGGGTTGGTGAGGAAGCCGTCATCGTCGAAGTTGTTGCGCTCGTAGCGCATGTTCTTCTGGCGCAGGATCGGCGTGTCCGATCCGCGCACCTCGCGGCGATAGGCGCCGCGGATGTCGTCGCAGAGCGCGGGCGACAACAGGCCGCGGATCACGACATAGCCCTCCTTCCGGTAGTAGCGCACGGCATCGCCGAGCTCCTCCGGCCGGAAGTAGAGCCGGTCCTCTGCGAGGGAGCCCGGGATCTCGAGCGAGGTGCCGAGGGGGGTGACGACCTGCATGATGCTCTCCGCTGATCGAACGGCGCACGAAGCACCGGCCCGCCGAGAGGATCGGCGGGGATGGACACGAAACCGGCGGGCGCCCTGTAGTCAGGACCGTTACGGTTCCACGCGGATCGCGGGAGATGTGTTCACGTCACCGTGAAACGCCAATCATTTTGATCATTTAGTCCAATTTTCAGAACGTGCCTAACCGGACAGTTCACGCCCTTGCCGCTAGAGGCGAGCCGCCGAAACGATGCTGTCTCGCCGCGGCGGGAACGGACAGGCGGGGGGTTAGCGGAAATGGCGGTTCGTGCGGCAGAGCTTCCAGGCGAGGCGAGCCGAGAAACGATCATCCGCCGCGTCGCCGTCGTCGGCGCCGGGATGATCGGCGCGAGCTGGGCCGCCCTCTTCCTCGCGCGCGGCCTGGAGGTGGTGGTGACGGACCCGGCGGAGGGGGCAGAGGCCTTCACCCGCCGCTTCACCGCCGGCGCCTAGCCCGCCGCTGCAGGCGCTGGGCCGGTGTTGCCGGGCGCCTCCCCGGACCGATTCCGTCTCGAGCCGGATCTCGGTGCGGCGCTGGCGGGCGCGGAGCTCGTGCAGCAGAACGGCCCGGAGCGGGAGGCCTTCAACACCGACCTCTTCGCGCGGATGGACGCGCTGCTGCCGCCGGAGGTGGTGATCCCGTCCAGCTCATCCGGCCTGCTGATGAGCCGCGTGCAATCCGCCTGCCGCCAACCCGGGCGCTGCGTGATCGGCCACCTCTTCAACCCGCCGCATCTCATCCCGCTGGTGGAGGTGGTAGGGGGCGAGCGCACCGACGCCGCTTCGATGAAGCGGGCGATGGGGTTCTACCGCGCGGTCGGCAAGCATCCGATCCGGCTGCATAAGGAGGTGCCGGGGCACGTCGCCGACCGCCTCCAGGCGGCGCTGTGGCAGGAGGCCATCCATCTCGCGGCTGAGGGCGTGGCGAGCGTGGCCGACATCGACGCCGCCGTGGCGCAGGGGCCGGGCCTGCGCTGGGTGATCTTCGGCCCGCACATGACCTTCCACCTCGGCGGCGGGGGTGGCGGAATGGAGCACTTCCTCGCCCATCTCCTCGGCCCCTTCGAGGGCTTCTGGGCCGATCTCGGCGAACCCCGCATGACGCCCGCGCTGCAGCGGCGGATCGTGGACGGGGTTCGGGAGGAGACGGAGGGGCTGTCCGTGGAGGAGTTGTCCGCCCGCCGGGACGCGCCCTCGTCGCGCTCATCCAGGCGCTCGGCGAGGGCGGGTGAGCCCTGGCCGGGGAAGGGCTCACCGGTCCCGCCGTCAGGCGGACGGCGGATCGGGATAGAGGATGCGCGTGATCTCGACGGAACTCGGGCCGGCCGGAGTGCGGACCGTCACCTCGTCCCCCACCCGGGCGCGCAGCAGGGCGAGCGCCATGGGCGAGCCGATGCTGATCTTCCCCGCTGCCATGTCCGCCTCGTCCACGCCGACGATGGTGACCGTCACCTCCTCGTCGCGCTCGTTCAGGTAGGTAACGGTGGCGCCGAAGAAGACGCGGTCCCGCTGCGCTTGGGCAGCGGGGTCCACCACCTCCGCCGCGTCCAGCCGGTTCCCGAGATAACGCAGCCGCCGGTCGATCTCGCGCAGACGGCGCTTGCCCTCCTTGTAGTCGGCATTCTCGCTGCGGTCGCCGTTGCCCGCGGCCCAGGAGACGATCTCGACCACGCGGTGCCGCTCCGCCTTCATCGACTCGTACTCGGCCTGGAGCGCGGCTTTTCCGCCAGGGGTCATGTAGATCTTGTCCCGGCGCAGCCGCGGCGGGCTGCCCTCATCGTCATCGTCCATAGCGGCGCATTCCTCGCGAAGGATTCTCCCGGCTAGGGCAGGCGCGTCATCAGGAAACGCGCCGCGCCCGGGGCCGGTGGGGCTCAACCCTCGATCAGCAAGATGCCGGACGGTTGGCGCAGGAACCGCCCCGGCGCGGAAGGGGCGAAGGCGCCCGCCCCGCGCTGGGCGGTCAGGCCTGCTGGTCCGGGGCGGGCTTGGGGTCGGCCAGGACCCGGGGCGTGAGGGGAAGCGAGATGGTGCAGCACAGGCCATTCGCCTCGAAGCGCTGCTCCACCTGCGCCTGCAGCTCGTAGGGCAGGGTGCGCTCCAGAAGGTCGGTGCCGAAGCCGCGCCGTGGCGTCCGGGTCGCCTGCTCTAGCAGGCCCGTCTCCCGCCAGGTGAGGTGCAGCCTGGGAACCTCCCCCGAGTGCTCGATCCGCCAGCTCACCTCTACCCGCCCCTGGGGGGAGGAGAGGGCGCCGTACTTCATGGCGTTGGTGGCCAGCTCGTGGAAGGCGAGGGCGAAGGTCTCGGCCACCTTCGGCTTCAGCGCCACCGGCGGCCCGTCGATCCAGGCCTGCTTGCCCTCGCGCGCGGTGAAGGAGAGCAGCTCGTCAGCAATAAGCTGGGCGAGGTCGAGGCCGCCATCCGGATTGCGCGTCACCGCCGCCTGCACGCGCGAGAAGGCGTCGATGCGTCCCTCCAGGTGCATGGCAAGGTCGTCCAGGTCGTCGCTCGCCTGCACCGTGCGGTGGATGATCGAGCGGATCACGCCGAGCGTGTTGCGGACGCGGTGCTGCAACTCGCCCATCAGGAGGCGCTGGTGCTGCCCCATGCGGCGCAGCTCGTCCACGTCGGAGGAGGTGCCGATCCACTCCGCCATGCCCTCCCCGCCGCCCTGCAGGGGGACGGCGCGGGTCTGGAACCAGCGATAGGTGCCGTCCGCGGCGTGGCGCAGGCGGAACTCGGCCTCGAACCTCCCCGCCTCCGGTGCCCGGAGCCAGGCTTCCAGGGCGCCCTCGCGGTCCTCCGGATGCAGGGCGGCGAGCCAGCCCTGGCCGAGGCTCTCCTCCCCCGACAGCCCGGTGAAGGCGCTCCATTGCGGGCCCGCCCAGCTCCAGTCCCCCGGCCCGGAAGCGCGCCAGACGAGAAGCGGCATCCTCTCCAGCACGGAGCGCAGCCGCTGCTCGTCCTGGGCCGCCTCGGCGAGAGTGCAGAACAGCCCGGCAACCCGGCCGCTGGGGTCGCGGAGGGGGGAGCAGGAGAGAGCGAAGATCTTCGCCCGCGAATTCTCCCCCGCCGGATGCAAGGCGAAATTCTCCCGGAACACCGCCTCGCCGTTCTCCAACGCCCGCAGCAGCAAGGGGCCGAGATAGGCCTCCCCCTCGGGCCAGGCGCCGCGCATCGGCTGCCCGAAGGCGGCCGGGTGGCAGGAGCGCAGCAGGGCGGCGGCGGGGTCGTTGTAGAGCTGGACGAGGCCGGGGCCCCAGAAGACGAAGCTGGGAAAGCCAGAGGAGAAGCAGATCTCGACCGCGCTCCGGAGCCCTGCCGGCCAGTCCTCCACCGCGCCCAGCCCGGATGGCGGCGGGTTCCCCGCGCGGATCATCGCCCCCGCGCTGCCGCCGCCGGCGGGCCAGGGGGAGGCGGGGCGGGCGCCGCTCAGGGCCGGACCACCCCGGGAGGCGCTCATGACGGGCTACTCATTCGCATCGAGGTGCCGACCCTCCCGGTCCAGATGCAGGTAGTTCGGGTTGAACAGCGCCGCGTTCTGCAGGGCGGTCAGGTCCGGGATGGTCAGGCTCTTGCCCCGCAGGACGATCAGCTTCGCCGCGCGCAGCTCCTGCAGCGTGCGGTTCACATGCACCACGGACAACCCCGTGGCGTCGGCCAGCCCGGCCTGGGTGAGCGGCAGCTCGCAGGAATTGCCCTCCGTCAGCCCGACGCCGCGCAGGCGGATGAAGAGCTCGCAGAGAAGATGCGCGATCCGCTCCAGCGCGTCCCGCTGGCCAAGATTCACGGTCCATTCGCGCTGGATAGCGGCGTTCACCAGCGTCTCCCACCAGAGGGCCTGACTGATCCGGGGATGCTGCCCCGCGATCTCCTCGATCCTGCGCCGGGGAATCTGCGCGATAGTCACCGGGGTCAGCGTGCCGACCGAGTGGTCCATCTGCCGCAGGATGAAGACATGGCTGTCGCACATGTCCCCGGGCAGGAAGAAGGAGATGATCTGCCGCCGCCCGTCCTCCAGGTGCTTGTAGCGGCAGGCCCAGCCGGACAGGATGAGGTTGAGGCTCTGGGGCCTGTCGCCCTCGCGGATGATGTCCTCGCGCGCGTCGAAATGGCGGACGCTTTCCAGGGACACCTGCCGCAGGACGTCCTTGTCCTCGGTCGAGAGCCGGGTGAATTGCTCCAGTTTCTGAATCAGGGGCAAGGACATGCAGCTTTCACGGGAAATCCGCCGCATCGCCACGACGTATAGTTCAGATAGAACGATCGGCCGGCTGCCGGGCTAACCTATGTGATTCCATGCGCGGAGCAATCGGCACAAGCAGGAAACCGGCCCCGGAAGAGGATCCGACAATGGATAGAATGCAAGGGGCGGATCTCGCGGGACGCCGGGTGCTGGTCGTGGAGGATGAGTTCTTCATCGCGGACGACCTCGTCGGGGCGCTGCACGGGGTGGGCGCCGAGGTGGTCGGGCCGGTGCCGGCGGCGAGCGAGGCGCTGACCCTCATCTCCCTCGACCAGCGGATCGACCTCGCGGTCATCGACCTCAACCTGCTGGGCGACACCGCCTTCGGGGTGGGCGACGCGCTGCTGGCGCGCAGCGTTCCCTTCGTGATCGCCACGGGCTACGAGCACGAGTACCTGCCCGCCCGCTTCCGGCACCTTCCCTATTGCGAGAAGCCGTTCAACCCGCACGCGGTGTTGCAAGCGCTGTGCGGGCTGGCGAGGCCGGTCTGAACGCCCCCGCCCGGGCCTGACCCGGCACGAGCCGCCGGTCGTCCCGTCATTCGGCGAGGGAGCGCCGGGCCTTCCCTAATGCGCGCGGCCCGGTGCGGGGCGGACCCCCGGAAGGCGGCCGCGGCGCCCGCCTGCCCGGCGCCGGGAGCTTCCCTTGCCGGCCCCGGCCAGCCCATCGGAACCGCGCTGCGGCAGGGGCGCCCGGGCCGTGGCCCGGCCCTGGGGAGCGGCGGAGGGGAGGGCGCGCGTGCCGGTGGGGAGGTTCCCCCGCTCGGCCCTGGGGGCCTGGCTGAGATAGCAGCGGAGCAGCTTCTCCACGAAACGCTCCCGCAGGCGGGTGGTCATGGGGCGGCCGGAGAATTCCAGGGCCACCTCCAGCAGGGCGAGCTGGAGCTCGACCGGGCTTTTTCCCTCACGCATCATGCTGGGCTTCTCCCTGCTCGGCCGGAATTTCTCCGCGGCGGGCGCCTCTTCGCCTGTGGCGGTGGCTGGGAGGGGGTGGGATTGTGATGTTTCTGGGGCTGCCCGGCGAGATTTTTCCTCGTGCCAGGGAGCCGAACCGGAGGAGAGGCGTTCTTGCCCCGGCATGATAGTCCGGGCCGGGAAAGGGGGCGCGACGCGCCGTGGCGCGTGGGAATCGGCAGCGCCGTTCCGCGTAGCGCATCCCCGTCCGCATCGGTCGTGCCGCGGCCGGGCCGGGCCGTGCTTAATTTATCTTGGGGCGCGGGAAGCCTGTTCCGGTAGCGTGTCCTTCCCGGCCCTGCCCGGCGGCGGGCCGCCAGGGCAGACGGGGATCGAGTGGCGGAAGGGGTTGGCGCGGTGGCCCTCTGGAGGTGCGCGAGCAAGGCGTTTCTGTCGGCGATGGACCACTGCCTGCAGTCCGCGCGGCGGGATGCCGCGTCCGCCCAGGCGCCCGGCGCCGGGCGAGGCGCCGCCTCCGGCCGTGCACGAGCCGAGCGGCTCGACGTGCTGCTCTCCGGCATGACGGACGGGGTGATGATGCTCGACGCGGATCTGCGCCTCGTCGAGTGGAACGCGCTCTTCCCCGCCGCGACCGGCGTGCCGGCCGAGATGCTGCGGACCGGGATATCGATGGAGGAGATCCTGCGCGCCCAGGCCACCGCCGGCGAGTTCGGCGAGGTGGAGGTGGAGGCGGAGGTCGCCCGGCGGGTCGCGCTGCTGCGCGCGGGCGGGAGTTCCGGCACGATCGAGCGGACGCGTCCCAACGGGCAGGTGCTGGAGCTTCGCCGCGCCCGCCTGCCCGATGGCGGCTTCGTCACCCTCTACACCGACATCACCGCGCGCCGGCAGGCCGAGGACAAGCTGCGCCAGGCGCAGAAGATGGAGACGGTCGGTCAGCTCACCGGCAGCGTGGCGCACGACTTCAACAACCTGCTGATGATCATTCTCGGCAATCTCGAGATCGCCGACCGCGCGCTGAAGGCGGGCGACCCCGGCAAGGCTCGACGGGGCATCGAGGTGGCGCGGAGCGGCGCGCGGCGCGCGGCCTCCCTCACCCAGCGACTGCTCGCCTTCTCCCGGCGCCAGCCGCGCGATCCCCGGCCCGTGGACGTGAACGCGCTGATCCGGAACCTCGCCGAGCTCATCCAGCAATCCGCCTCGGACCAAGTGGCCGTCGAGTTCACCCTGGCCGACGATCCCTGGACGGCGCTGGTGGACCCGAATCAGCTCGAGACCGCCCTGCTCAACCTCGTCATCAACGCGCGGGACGCCATGCCCAAGGGCGGATTGGTGACGATCGCGACGGAGCAGGTCTCGCGCAGCGGGTCCGCGGCGCCGCTGCCCGTTACGCTGCCCGGGGACGAGTTCGTGCGGATCTCCGTGCGCGACACGGGGACCGGCATGTCCCGGGAGGTGGCGGCACGGGCGAGCGAGCCCTTCTTCACCACGAAGGAGGCTGGGAAGGGCACTGGGCTCGGGCTGCATCAGGTCGTGGAGTTCGCCGCGGGTGCCGGGGGACAGGTGCGAATCGACAGTGAGCCGGGGATCGGGACGGCGGTGACCCTCTACCTCCCCCTCCTCACCTCCGGGCACCCGGACGAGCCCGCCCCCGCCGGGCCGGCGGAATTCGTGCCCTTCGCCGGGCGGGGAGAGAAGATCCTCGTCGTGGAGAACGAGCCGGCGATCCTCGCCTACACGACAGAGGGGCTGGAGGCGCTGGGCTACCGCGTCATGGGCGCGCAGAACGCCTCGGCCGCCCTCACCCTGCTGGAGGAGACGCCCGACATCGCCGTGCTCTTCACGGATTTCGGCCTGCCCGGCATCGACGGTGCCCAGCTCGCCCGCGAGGCGAAGCGGCGCTGGCCCGGGCTCCCGGTCCTCTACACCACGGGCGGGCCGGAGTCCCCGGTGCCGCCGGAGGGATGGCCGGACGAGGGGGGCGACCCCGTGGTGAAGCCCTACGGCCTGCCCACCCTGGCCAAGGCCATCCGCGCCGTGCTCGACCGCCGCGCCAGCCTTCCCGTCGCCGGGCCGGTCTGACGCCGCGCCGTCCCGCGAAAGGAGAACAGACCGGTCTTTCTTCCGCCGAAATCTACTGGACGAAGGGTACCCGCAATGGTTGTATCATGCCTGCCGGCGAAGTGGCAGGCCAGGGTCCTGATTCTACCGGGCATTTGCCTGAAAGCACGGGGCCAAGGCAGGGGGAAAGCGAGCGGGTGTCGTCAGAATTGGCTGCGGGATGGAAGGTGAGGGGGGCGACGAAGCCCCTGCCAGCCAATCCCCCTGCCGGGCCGGAGCCGGCCCCGGCCGGCGCGCGTCGGACACTGAGCCTCCGGGTCCATCTGGTCCTGATGACCCTCCTGGCCACGCTTCCCGTCCTCGCGATGGGAGCGGCGGCCGCTTGGCACGTCGCGGGTAACTACCGCGAGGCCTTCGAGGACCGGTTGCAGGACTCCGCTCGCGGACTCGCCGTCGCGATCGAGTCCGACATCGGCATCCGCCTGACCGCCCTCGCCGCCCTGGCAGCCTCGCCCCTGCTCGACGGCAGCGCTCCCGACCTCCCCGCCTTCCAGCTCCACACGCGCCGGGCCATTGAGGCGATCGGCTCGCCGGTCACCCTTCTCCGCGACGACCTCACCCCCGTGCCGGGCATGGAAGGCCAAGCGCTGCATCCCGGCGCCCTCGACGCCGCGCGCAGCGCGCTCGACACCGGGCGGCCGGCGGTGAGCAACCTGCTGGGGGAGGGCGCGCCGGAGCGGCATCACGTCGCCGTGGCGGTGCCGGTGCCGCGCGAGGCGGGGGCGCGCATGGCGATCGTCGCGCGGATCGAGCCGGGGGTTCTGGCCGCCTCGCTCGCTGCGGGCGCCACAGCCCCTGGCAGCCTCGCCGCGCTGACCGATGCGCGGCGGCGAATCGTGGCGCGCTCGCGCGACCAGGACCGCTTCGTGGGTAGCGCCATCGCGCCGGAGGCGGCGGCCGGCATCGGCCTCGCCCACTCCTTCGACGGGGAGGACATGTTCTACGCGCTGCAGCAGATCCGGGGGCTGCCGGGATGGCGGGTCGCCGCGGCGCAGCCCGCCGCCGCCCATCGCGCGAGCTGGCAGCGGCCCCTCCTAGCCCTCGCGCTCGGCGGGGGGCTGGCCATGCTCGCCGCGGCGCTGGGGGCGGCGGCCTTCGGGCGGCGAATTATCCTGCCGGTGGATGCCCTGACTCGGCGGGCGAGAAACATTGCCCGGTGCGGGGACGCGCTGACGGGCGTGCCGCCCTCCGGCGTCACCGAGTTCGAGGCGCTGCGGGGCAGCATCACCGAGGCGGAGACCGCGCTGCGGACGGGCGAGGCGCGCTTCCTCCGCGCCGCCAAGGCCGCCCGGCTCAGCGCCTGGGACTGGGATCCCGCGGCGGACCTGCTGCGCGGCTCCCCCCTGCTGGAGGAGGAATCCGAGGGCGGCCCCGGGGCGCCCGCGCGCAGCCTCGCCGCCTTCCTCGACCTCGTGCATCCCGAGGACCGGCCCCTCATGCGGGAGGCGCTGCGGCGCATCCAGGACCGGGAGACGGACGAGCTGCAGGAGGAGTTCCGTCTTCTCCGGGCGGACAGGTCGGTGCGCTGGCTGCACTCCATCGGCCGGGCCATCCTCCGGCCGGACGGCAGCCTGCGCGAGGTGGCCGGCATCTCGATGGACGTGACCGAGCGGGTCGAGGGCGGGCGGAGCCGCGACGCCCTGGCGCGGGAGGTGGACCACCGCGCGAAGAACGCTCTGGCCGTCGTGCAGTCCATCCTGCGCCTGACGCCCGTGGGGGAGCCCCGGGCCTTCGCCGCCGCGATCGAGGGGCGGGTCGGCGCGCTCGTGCGGGCGCATTCCCTGCTGGCCGAGCAGGGCTGGTTCGGGGCCGACCTCCGCAGCCTCGCCGAGCGGGAGCTGGCGCCCTACCTCCCGCCCGACGGGGCCGCGCGGGTAGTGCTGGACGGGCCGCTGCTCAGCCTTTCCGCCTCCGCCGTGCAGCCGCTGACCATGGTGCTGCACGAGCTGGCAACGAACGCCGCCCGGCACGGCGCCCTGTCCGGCGCGGCGGGTCGGGTGGAGTTGAGCTGGCGGGTCGGGCGCCGGGCGGGCGAGGACGAGCTGGTGCGCCTGAGCTGGGCGGAGAGCGACGGGCCTCCCATGGAGGAGGCGCCGGGGCATCGCGGCTTCGGGTCCCGGGTGATCGACTCCACCGTGCGGGGCCAGCTCGGCGGGAATGTCCGGCGCTGCTGGAGCGCGCCGGGACTCGTCTGCGAGATCGTCGTGCCGGCCGCGCGCCTCCTCGCCGGCGGGCGGCCGGCGCCCGAGCGCAGCGCGGCCTAGCCCTCTGCCCTTTGCAGGGCCGTGACGGCCTGGGCGAGGTGGTCGATCAGCGGGTCGCGGATGCCGAGGCCCTGGAGCCCGTCGCGGGTCTGGAACAGGTATTCCGCGGCGCTGCCGAGCTGGCCCCGCGCGGTGGCGAGGCGGCGCAGCACCTCGTTCTCCGGGAGGTCGGCGTATTGCGGCCCCGCGTGGTTGATGGCGAAGGCGATGCCCTGGCCGAACACCGCGCCCGAGGCGTCGTGCAGCGGCACCCAGTGCGGGATGTAGGCCCCCGTCAGCATCTCGCGCCGCCAGATGATCGACAGCTCCTCCACCAGCACCGCCTCCTCGATGCGGAAGGCGACGCCGGTGCAGCGCCCGCCCCTGTTCAGGGCGAGGACGAGGCCGGGATGCTCCGGCGTTCCGCGCCCGACGGGGGTGGAGAGGCAGAAGGCGCGCTGCCATCCCTCCACCGTGGCGACCCGGCTCTCGGCGTAGTGGATGGTCGGGTTCCAGATGAGGGAGCCGTAGGCGAAGAGCCAGGCGCCGTTCCCGCGGTCCGGCCGCTCCGCCAGTGTCCGATGCAGCGAGGCCTCGCGCTCCTCGTCGCTCAGGACGCGGGAGCCGAAGGCGGTGCGCACCATCTCGTTCACCGCGCCGCTCAGCAGCCGTTCCCGGGTCAGCGCGTGCGGGGCGAGCGGGCCCTCGCCCTCGGGGGCCCCAGTGCTCTCCGCCATCCCCGGCCTCAGCGCGAGGGGGTGCGGAGCGCCGCAGGGCCCTCCGCGGGCATGGGGCGCATGGTCTCCGGCATGGTCACGGCAATCGGCCCCCGAACGCTCTGGGCGGGCGCAGCGCCCGGCTCGGCGCGCCACCTCGCCCCGGGGCAGTAGAGCCCAAAAGCGCGGGGCCGGCGAGGGAGGGTCCGCTGACCGGCCGCGCGCCATGGCCGCAGGAGGCGCCCCCTCCCGGCGCCCGATGGCGGGCGGGGCGGGCGGCGCATAGATTGCGCGGCGCATGACCGATTACCCCTCTCTGGCCCTCCTGGCCGTCCGCCACGAGCGGGCGCACGGCTTGGCCGAGCTGCGCTACGAGGCGGACGGGCCGCGAAGCGCGCTGCGCCACCTGCACCAGTGCGCGCCGCTGCGGGTTCTCTTCCCCAAGCCGGAGCCGGGTGAGCCGCCCCTCGCCGCCCTGGTGAACACGGCGGGCGGGCTGGCGGGCGGGGACAGCCTGCGCGTGGAGGCGCTGGCGGGGGCGGGCACCACCGTCACCCTCTGCACCCCGGCGGCGGAGAAGCTCTACCGCTCCCTCGGCCCGGAGACGCGAGTTTCCACGGCCCTGCGGGCGGAGGCCGGGGCCGTGCTGGAATGGCTGCCGCAGGAGACGATCCTCTTCGACGGGGCGCGGCTGCGGCGGCGGCTGGAGGTGGATCTCGCCCCCGATGCGCGCTTCCTCGCCGCCGAGATGCTCGCCTTCGGCCGCGCCGCGCGCGGGGAGGGCTTCCGCCGCGGGATGCTGCACGATTCCTGGCGCCTGCGGATGGAGGGGCGCCTCCGCTGGGCCGACGCGCTGCGCCTGGACGATCCGGGGGAGGCGCTGGCGGACCGCTTCGGCTTCGGCGGTGCCGCCTCCTTCGCCACGCTGCTCCTCGCCGCGCCCGATGCCGCGGCGCATCTGCCGCTCCTGCGGGAGATCGCCGGGCCGCTCGGCGCCGCGACCGTGCCGCGGGAAGGGCTGGCGCTCGCCCGCTGGCTCGGCCCCGCCGCCCCCGTCCGCGCCGCCCTGGCCGCCGCCATTCCCGCCCTGCGGGCGGCGGCGCTGGGGCTGCCGCCGCTGCTGCCCCGGCTCTGGACCACCTGAAGGCGCTCTCGCCATACTCCGCCGCCCCGACTGGAACGGAACATGCATCTGAAAAACAAAGTTCTGGGCCTGCCATGCACCTGACGCCGCGCGAGAAGGACAAGCTGCTGATCGCCATGGCCGCGCAGGTCGCGCGCCGGCGGCTGGAGCGCGGGGTGAGGTTGAACCACCCGGAGGCGGTCGCGCTGGTGACAGATTTCGTCGTGGAAGGCGCGCGGGACGGGCGCAGCGTGACGGAACTGATGCGCGATGGCGCCTCGGTCCTCACCCGCGCCCAGGTGATGGAGGGCGTGGCCGAGATGATCCAAGAGATCCAGGTGGAGGCGACCTTCCCCGACGGCACGAAGCTCGTCACCGTCCACGAGCCGATCCGTTGAGGAGGGACCGCGGGTGATCCCTGGGGAGCTGTTCACCGCCGCGGGCGAGATCGAGCTAAATGCGGGCCGCCCGGTGACGGAGCTGGAAGTAGCGAATACGGGCGACCGCCCGGTGCAGGTGGGCAGCCACTACCACTTCGCCGAGGCGAATCCCGAGCTTGCCTTCGACCGGGCGAGGGCGCGCGGCATGCGGCTGGACATTGCCGCCGGCACCGCCGTTCGCTTCGAGCCGGGACAGACGCGCAGCGTGCGCCTCATCCCCTTCTCCGGCGCCCGCGTCGTCCACGGCTTCCGCGGCGACGTGGAGGGAGCGCTCTAGCCATGCCCGCCCGCATCTCCCGCTCCGCCTATGCCGGCATGTACGGCCCCACCACGGGCGACCGCGTCCGGCTCGCCGACACCGACATCATCGTCGAGGTGGAGCGCGACCTCACCACCTATGGCGAGGAGGTGAAGTTTGGCGGCGGCAAGGTGATCCGCGACGGCATGGGCCAGTCGCAGATCGGGCGTGATGGCGGCGCGATGGACACCGTCATCACCAACGCGCTGGTCCTCGACCATACCGGCATCTACAAGGCGGATGTGGGCCTGCGCGACGGCCGCATCGCCGCCATCGGCAAGGCGGGCAATCCCGACACCCAGCCGGGCGTGGACCTCGTGATCGGCCCGGGCACGGAGATCATCGCCTGCGAGGGCCGCATCCTCACGGCCGGCGGCATCGACGTGCACATCCACTTCATCTGCCCACAGCAGATCGAGGAGGCGCTGGCCTCCGGCGTGACGACAATGTTCGGCGGCGGCACGGGGCCGGCGCACGGGACGCTGGCCACCACCGCCACGCCCGGCGCCTTCCATCTCGCCCGCATGCTGCAGGCGGCCGAGGGCTTCCCGATGAATCTCGGCTTCCTCGGCAAGGGCAACGCGGCGCTGCCCAGGGGGCTGGAGGAGCAAATTCTCGCCGGCGCCGCCGGGATGAAGCTGCACGAGGACTGGGGCACGACACCCAAGGCGATCGACACCTGCCTCTCGGTCGCCGACGCGATGGACGTGCAGGTGGCCATCCACACGGACACGCTGAACGAGAGCGGCTTCGTCGAGAGCACCATCAAGGCAATCGGCGGCCGCACCATCCAGGCCTTCCACACGGAGGGCGCGGGCGGCGGCCACGCGCCCGACATCCTGCGCCTGGTGGGCGAGGCGAACGTGCTGCCGAGCAGCACCAACCCGACCATGCCCTACACGGTGAACACGCTGGACGAGCATCTCGACATGCTCATGGTGTGCCATCACCTCGATCCCCGCATCCCCGAGGACGTGGCCTTCGCCGAGAGCCGCATCCGGCGTGAAACCATCGCGGCGGAGGATATCCTACACGACCTCGGCGCCATCTCCATGATGTCGTCTGACAGCCAGGCGATGGGCCGCGTGGGCGAGGTGATCATTCGGACGTGGCAGACCGCGCACAAGATGAAGCAGCAGCGCGGCCGGCTGCCCGGCGAGAGCGGCGACAACGACAATCTCCGCGCGCGCCGCTACGTCGCGAAGTACACGATCAACCCCGCCATCTCCCAAGGCATCGCCGACCATGTCGGCAGCGTGGAGGTGGGCAAGCTCGCCGACCTCGTGATGTGGAGCCCCGCCTTCTTTGGCGTGAAGCCGGAGATGGTGCTGAAATGCGGCACCATCGCCATGGCGCCGATGGGCGATCCCAACGCCTCCATCCCTACGCCGCAGCCCGTGCACTACCGCGCTATGTTCGGCGCCTTCGGCCGCGCGCTGCCGGCGGTGGGCGTGACCTTCACCTCGAAGGCCGCGCTGGATGACGGAATCGGCGAGCGGCTGCGACTAGAGCGCCCGCTGCTGGCCGTGCGCAACACGCGCGGCGGGATCTCCAAGCGCGACATGGTGCTGAACGACCTCTGTCCCCGCATCGAGGTGGATGCCGAGACCTACGAGGTGCGCGCGGACGGCGAGCTGCTCGTCTGCGAGCCCGCGCGCGTGCTGCCCATGGCGCAGCGCTACTTCCTGTTCTGAGAAGCACGATGACCGACGACACCTTGCCCCGCGCCACGAAGGTCCTTCCCGCCGGCGAGTGGAACGCGGCCGAGGCGCGCGATGCCGTGACGCTCGACTTCGACGACCGCCACCGCCGCCGCCGCCGCTACACCGGTGAAGGCGGCCTCGCTTTCCTGCTCGACCTTTCCGAAGCGGCGGTGCTCTACGATGGCGACGGGCTGGCACTAGAGGATGGCGGCGTCGTCGCCGTGCGCGCGGCGCCGGAGCCGCTGGTGGAGGTGACGTCGGGGGATCCCGCGCATTTCGCGCGCCTCGCCTGGCATCTAGGCAACCGTCACCTGCCGGCGGAGATCGGGGCAGGGCGCATCCTCATCCGCGACGACCATGTCATCACCGCCATGCTGCGCGGCCTCGGTGCCACGCTGCGGCAGGTGCAGGCGCCCTTCAACCCGGAAGGCGGCGCCTATGGCGAGCACAACCGCCAGACCGGGCACCATCACGGGCCGCAGCACGCGCATAATCACCACGCGCACGACCACGGTCATGGCCATGACCGCGGGCATGACCATGCCCATGGCCACGCGCACGGCCACCACCATGGCTGAGGGCGACGCCGCCCTCTACCGCCTGCTGGCCTGGACATCCCCTGCCTATCCCGTGGGCGCCTATACCTACAGCCACGGGCTGGAAGCGGCGGTGGAGGAGAGGGCGGTGAGGAACCGCGCCGACCTCGTCGCCTATGTGGAGGCGGCGCTGGGCCGTGGCGCCGGGGCGGTGGATGGGCCCCTGCTCGCCGCCGCCTGGCGCGCGGCCTCGGAGGATGACGAGGCGACGCTGGACGAGGTGGCCGATCTCGCCGCCGCCTGGCGGGGCACGGCCGAGACGGCGCTGGAGAGCGGCGCGCAGGGCGCGGCCTTCGCCGCCGTCACTGCCGCCGCCTGGCCGGAGCCGCGCTTCGCCGCCCTCGTCGCGCGTCATCCGCGGCGGCTGGTGCATCCCGTGGCCTTCGGCGCCGCGGCCGCCTGGAACGGCATCCCGCTGCGCGCCACGCTCCTCAGCTGGCTCGGGGCCTTCGCGGCGAATCTCGTCTCCGCGGGCGTGCGCCTCGTGCCGCTGGGCCAGACGGATGGCCAGATCGCCACCGCCTCCCTGATGCCCGCCGTGCAGGGAGCGGCGGATTTCGCCCTTGCCGCCCCGCTGGACGGGGTCGGCACCGCCGCGCCGCTGCTCGACTTCTTCTCCATGCGCCACGAAACGCAGTACACGAGGCTCTTCCGCTCATGAGCGAACCCGCGAACGGCCCCTTCCGCGTCGGCATCGGCGGCCCCGTCGGCTCCGGCAAGACGGCGCTGACGGACCGGCTGTGCAAGCACCTGCGCGACACGCACGACATCGCCGTCATCACCAACGACATCTACACGCGCGAGGACGCGGAGTTCCTCACCCGATCCGGCGCGCTGGAACCCGCGCGCATCACCGGCGTGGAGACTGGGGGCTGCCCGCACACCGCGATCCGCGAGGACGCCTCGATCAATCTCGCCGCCGTGCAGGAAATGAACGAGCGCTTCCCCGGGCTGGAGATCCTCTTCATCGAGAGCGGCGGCGACAACCTCGCCGCCACTTTCTCCCCGGAGCTGGCGGACCTGACGATCTACGTCATCGACGTCTCGGCCGGGGACAAGATCCCGCGCAAGGGCGGGCCGGGCATCACGCGCTCCGACCTGCTGGTGATCAACAAGATCGACCTCGCGCCGCTGGTCGGGGCCGATCTCGGCGTGATGGACCGCGACTCCAGGAAGATGCGCGGGCAGCGCCCCTTTCTCTTCACCAACCTGAAGGAGAACCGGGGCGTGACCGAGATCGCCGACTTCATCCTGCAATCCGGCGGCATCGATGCGCGCCGCCCCGTTGGGAGTGCCGCCTGATGCGCCGACTCGTCCTCGCCGCCCTTCTCCTGCCACTGCCGGCCCTCGCCCATACCGGGGTGGAGCACGGGGCGGGCCTCGCCGCCGGCCTCGCCCATCCGCTGGGCGGGGCAGACCACCTCATGGCCATGGTGGCGGTCGGCCTCTGGGCCGGGCTGCTCGGCGCGCGCGCGGCATGGGCGCTTCCCGCGGCTTTCCTCACGGCGCTCGCGCTCGGCGCGGGGCTCGGCGCGGGGCTCGGCGCGGCGGGAGGGGCGATGCCGGCGGTGGAGGCGGGAGTCGCTGCCTCCATCATCGCCCTCGGGGCCCTGGCCGCGCTCGCCCTTCGCCCGCCGCTCGCGGTGTCCCTTGCCCTGGCCTCCCTCTTCGGCCTCCTGCACGGCTATCCGCACGGGGCGGAGATGCCCGAAGGGGCCTCCCCCTTCCTCTATGCCGCCGGGTTCCTAGTAGCGACGGCGGGGTTGCACGGGCTCGGCCTCCTGTGCGGCGCGTGGCGGGCGCCGCATGTAAGAATCCTCGCGCGCTCGGCAGGATTCGCGATCGCGGCAGTGATGTTTGTGGTCCTCCTCACGGGATAGAATCCTGAACCGGCCGGTCCGCAAGGCCGGCAGCGTGAGCTCTGGCGCGGGCCAGCGCCGGACCCGCGCGCGGCAGGGATGGTGGGCCCCGGGCCCGGCGAGGTGCGTCGTCACAAGCGTGGGAGGACGCTATCACCACCGGCCGAGGGGCGGCCGAGCCGAGGGCTGCTGTCGAGAGTGCGGCAGTGGGCCGCTTGTGCCTGCGGCACGCTTCCCCGGAAGCGCCTGCGAGGCGGGCAGCGCGCATGCTCGCGCCTAAAAGATTGAGTTGCTGTAACCATTCTGTTTGGAGCCGGTTCGGAATGTCCGCGCCGTGCCTCCCGGCGGCATGACAGAGCCGTAACCGGATCCATCCATCCTGAAGTTACTTCCTCGCAGCACGGGTTGCTCGTGGGCAGTGCCCGGGCGTGACGGCCATAACTTCGGGCGAAAGAAAGGCAGCGGGGGTGCTTCCAGACAACGTTTTAGGAGCTTCTCGCGCATGCACAACCAGGAGTTGCCGAAATATGAAACGAGGTGAGATTTGCGAGAGGAAATAGGGATTCTATCCTTTTACTTTGTGGCTCACTCTCCAAAACATGACATCGTTTCGACATCACAAAAAGTTGACGCAACCGGGAGTTGTGATCTAAGCCCCTCTCACGTTTTCGTGAGGAGGCATCATGACCATCAAGGGCGTCTATGTCGGCAACTCCACGACCGAGCTGCAGCAGTTCGAGAACTGGCTCGGCGCCGAGGTCGATGCGGTCCATGGCGTGGTCGGCTACGCGAACTGGACCGACTTCACCAACAGCGCGAGGTGGATGACCAACACGCTCTGGAAGGGGATCAACGAGGAGATCCTCTGGTCCGTCCCGATCATCGTGAACGACGGCAGCTCGTCCCTCGCCAAGGCCGCGACCGGTGCCTATGACGGCTACTACAGGCAGGTCGCCCAGACCCTTCTCGCCTCGCGCGCCGGCGACAACGATCCCATCTACGTCCGCACGGGCTGGGAGGCGAACGGCGACTGGTTCTTCTGGAACGCCATCGGCAAGGAGGCCGCCTTCAAGGGCGCCTTCCAGCACTTCGCCGACGCGTTCCACGGCGTCTCCAGCCGGTTCAAGATCGAGTGGAACATCAACTACGCCGAGGGCGGGATCGACCCGGCGACGATCTATCCCGGCGACAAGTACGTCGACGTCATCGGCATGGACTTCTACTGGGTCCTGGAGCACCAGGGCACCGACCCCACGACCGCCTGGAACAAGATCCAGAACGCCAAGTACGGGCTGAACTGGCTCGAGAACTTCGCCAAGGCCCACGGCAAGCCCACCGCCTATTCCGAGTGGGGCATCGAGTCGAACAACGCCGGCCCTTATCTCGCCAAGGCCAAGGCCTGGTTCGACAGCCACAACGTCGCTTACCAGAGCTACTGGGACTACACGATGGGCGGGGACGTGATCGCCCTCTCCGATGGGACACTGCCCGCCTCCGGTGCCGCCTTCAAGCAGCTCTTCGGGGCCGGCAGCTCGACGACCACGCCCGTCGTCACGCCGACCCAGCCGACGACCGGCACGACCTCCCCGGGCGTGATCGCCGGCACCTCGGGCAAGGAGGCGCTGGTCGGCACCTCGGGCGCCGACATCCTCCGGGGCAGCGGCGGCGACACGCTCTCGGGCGGGGCGGGGGACGACACCTATGAGGTGAACTCGCTGGCCGACATCGTGGTCGAGAGGGCGGGCGAGGGGGTCGACACCGTCACGACCTGGA
>JBHTFH010000024.1:0-63152 GCA_042666135.1 Roseomonas sp. GCM10028921
CTACTGGCGTTCCGAGAAAGTCAACTCCGCGTCGGGAGCGGCGATGTAGCCCCTGACCCTGAGCAAGGCAAGAGCCTTTTTCAGAACCGCGAAAAAAGAGGAAACCTCCGTGACAAGAACGAGGGGGGGTAGCCTCGGAGAACCCGTGCCAACGGGCGCCGCCCCGCGTGGATGGCGATGACCGAGGTGGTCGGCTGCGCGAGGGCCATGACGGCGAGGCAAACGTCCTCTGCCTAGCCAAGCCCCTGCTCGGCCGCCAGCCGGGATCTCGGCAGCATCTATAACATAGGGGGCACCGCACGCTGCCGTAGGCAGCCGTGGGGGCGAGAACCTCCCGCGAGAGAGGCGGTCCTGGCCGCACCCACCTTCCCCCGCCACACTCGCCCCATGCGGATCGCCCTTATCCATGCCCTGCGCCACTCGCCCCCGCCCATCGAGGCCGCCTTCGCCCGGCTCTGGCCGGAGGCGGCGCTGATGAACCTGCTGGACGACAGCCTCTCGGCCGATCTCGCCCGGGACAGGGCAATCACCCCGGCGATGACGGAGCGCTTCCTCGCCCTCTCCCGCTATGCCGTGGGCACGGGCGCGGACGCCATCCTCTTCACCTGCTCCGCCTTCGGTCCCTGCATCGAGGCCTGCGCCGAGGCACTGGCGCCCCTGCCCGTGCTGAAGCCGAACGAGGCGATGATTGCGGAGGCGGCCCTGGCCGGGCGGCGCATCGGCCTCCTCGCCAGCTTCGCGCCGACCCTGGAGAGCATGCCGGCCGAGTTCCCCCCGGGCATTACCCTCGTGCCGAAGCTGGCCGAGGGAGCGCTCGCGGCCCTCGATGCCGGGGACGCCGCCACGCATGACCGGCGGGCCGCCGAGGCCGCGCGGGAGCTGGCGAGTTGCGACGCGATCGCACTCGCCCAGTTCAGCCTCGCGCGCGCTGCTCCCCTCGTCGCGGCGGCCACGGGGCGGCCGGTGCTCACCACGCCCGACAGCGCCGTGCGCGCCTTGCGGGCCTGCCTCGGCGCCTGAGCCCGCCTCAGCCCCGGCCGGAAGGTCCGCGCAGGATCCGCGCCACTCCCCGCCGGGCGGTGCCCGCCGCGGCCGCGATGCGCCGCCGGCGCGGGCCGACGATGCGCTGCGCCTGCGGCGCCGTCAGCTTCGCCCCGTCGGGCGAGCGCACGAGCCGCAGCGTGCGGTCGTGGAAGAGGTCCAGCCCGGGGCGGTGCCCGATGGAGATAAGGGCGCTGCCCGCGAGCTCCTCGGTGAAGAGGCGCATCATCGCGTCCTGGTTCGCCTCGTCCAGCGCCGCCGTCGCCTCGTCCATAAAGACCCAGCGCGGCCGGTGCAGCAGCAGGCGCGCGAAGGCAAGGCGCTGCTGCTCGCCGAGGGAGAGCATGCGGTCCCAGCGCTCCTCCTCGTCCAGCCGCCCGGTGAGATGGGCGAGGCCGCAGCGCTCCAGCGCCCCCACCACTGCAGCGTCGGGGAACTTCCGGGCATTGGCGGGATAGGCGATGGCCGCGCGCAGCGTGCCCAGCGGCAGGTAGGGGCGCTGGGGCATGAACATCATGTGGTCCCGCGGCGGCACGCGGATCTCGCCGGAGCCCCAAGGCCAGACGCCGGAGATAGCGCGGAAGAGCGTGGACTTGCCCGTGCCGCTCTCGCCGACGATCAGCACCTTCTCGCCGGCCTCGATCTCGGCATTCGCCTCGCCCACCAGCACGTTGCCGTCGGCCTGCCCGATCTGGAGGTCGTGGAAAGCCAGCACCTCCCGCCCGTCGGGCAGCGGCCCCTCGATGACGGTGATGCGGGCCTCGCCCTCCTCCATCATGTCGGCGGTGTCGAGGCTGTCCTCCAGGGCGACCACGCGCTCCAGGTGAGAGCGCCAGTCGGCGAGGCGGGGGAAGTTGTCCACGAACCAGTTGAGCGAGCGCGTCACCTCCCCGAAGGCCGAGCCGATCTGCATCAGCACGCCGAGGGTGATAGCGCCCGCGAAGTAGCGCGGGCTGGCGACGAGGATGGGGAAGACCCCCGCTATCATGCCGTAGGCGGAGGTCAGCCACATCAGCCGCCGCTCCGTCCGCATGAGGTCCTTCATCACGTTGACGACGTGGCCGAAGGAGCGGCGCAGCCCGCGGTCCTCGTCTGCCTCGCCGCGGATGAGGGCCACGCCCTCGCTGTTCTCGCGGATGCGGATGAGGGCGAAGCGGTGGTCGGATTCCGCCTCGTTGCGGCGGATGTTGATCTCCACCATCGGCCGGCCGATGAAATAGGTCAGCACCGATCCGATCACGGCGTAGATGAGCGCCGCGAAGACCATGTAGCCAGGGATCTCGAACTCGTTGCTGCCGAAGGAGACGAGGAGCGAGCCCGACAGCGTCCAGAGGATGCCGACGAAGGAGATGAGCATCACGGCGGACTGGAACAGCCCCACTGCCATGTCGATCGCCATCGCCGTCGCCCAGCGCGTGTTCTCGCTGATGCGCTGGTCCGGGTTGTCGGCGCTGCCGGGCAGGAAGTTCATCTGGTAGTGCCGGCTGCGCGAGAGCCAGCGGTTCTGCAGCCGGAAGACAAGCCATTCCCGCCAGCGGAGCTGGAGGAGCTGGCGGACATAGAGCTGGAACACCGCCACCACCATGCTGCCCGTCGTCAGCAGCAGGAAGGTGCCCATCTGGCCGAAGAAGGCCCCGCGGTCCCGGGCCTCCAGCGCGTTGAAGAAGTCCCGGTTCCACAGGTTGAACCGCACCTGGATGCCGATCTGAAGCAGGGTGAGCCCAATCACCCCCGCCGTCAGCAGCCAGGCCGTCCGCTTCTGGTCGCCGGTGTAGTAGCCGCGCGCCAGGCGCCAGAAACGCCTGACGAAACCCTCCTGGATGCCGCCGTCCCCATCCGCGGCCCCCACCGCGGCGCCTCCCGCCTCGCTCATGGATTCATCGGCCTCGCACGGGGCCGGCGAAGAGGTTGGGGGAGAATTTCATGTTTGCGAGAAGATCCCTGTCTTCTCCGGGGAACGCGGCAAGCGCGGCCGGGCTTCACGCGGGGCGGCGGGGAATCCTGTTGTGACCGGCCCGGCAGCCCGCGTCCTGTTCTATTCCGCCCCGGCGGGGACCTCCGCCTTGTTCCCGGCCCGTTCCGGCGCCTCCTCCAGCCGCCGCAGCTCCTCGGCCACCGCCCCGGGGGAGGGCGCGACCTTCGCGACCAGGAGGTAGAGGGCGGGCACGACGAAGAGGGTCAGCAAGGTGCCTAGCGTCAGCCCGCCCGTGGTGACGAGGCCGAGGATCGTCTGGGACTCCGCCCCCGCGCCCGAGGCGAAAGCGAGGGGAAGCGCGCCCATCACGGTCGCCACCGAGGTCATCAGGATCGGCCGCAGCCGGGCGGCCGAGGCCTCCGTCACCGCCTCCCGCGCCTCCTTCCCCTCGTTGCGGAGCTGGTTGGCGAACTCGACGATCAGGATGCCGTTCTTCGCGGCCAGCCCGACCAGCAGCACCATCCCGATCTGGCTGTAGATGTTGAAGGTCAACCCGAAGGCCCAGAGGCTCACCAGCCCGCCCGCCACCGCCAGCGGCGCCGTGGCCAGCACGACGAGGGGGTGCAGAAAGCTCTCGAACTGCCCGGTGAGCACGAGATAGGCGAGCACGATCACCATGCCGAGGATGACGAAGACGGTGTAGCCGGTCTCCCGGAGGTCGAGGCTCTCCCCGAGGTAGCGGATGCGCGCCGTGCCCGGCAGCTCCGCCGCCGCGATCCCGTCCAGTTGCTCCAGCGCGTCCCCCAGCGCCAGGGCGGGGGTGAGATTCGCCTCCACCGTCACGGCGGGCAGCCGGTCCACCCGCTGCAGCTCGCGCGGGGCGCCGACCTCCGCCGCCGCGATGACGGAGGAGAGAGGGACGAGCCGGTTCCCCGCCGCCCGCGCGCGGACGAAGACGTTGGAGAGGTCGTCCGGCGCCCGCCGGTCCTCGGGCCGGGCCTGGAGCACCACCTCGTACTCCTCCCCCCGGTCGGAGTAGCGTGTCACCTCCAGCGAGCCGAAGAGGATCCCCAGCGCGTCCCCCACGTCCTGCGCCGTGACGCCCAGCGCGGAGGCGCGGTCCCGGTCCAGCCGCAGCTCTATCTGGGGCTTGCTGTCCTTGTAGTTCGTGTCCAGGGCCAGCAGCCCCTCCATCCCGCGCGCACGCTCCAGCACGGTGCGGGACCAGGCGACCACCTCGTCCCGCTGCGTGCCGGAGACGACGAACTGGAGCTGCCGCCCGCGCGTGCGCTGGCCGAGCTTGGGCGGGTTCACGGCGAAAGCGCGCACCCCGGGAATGCCGGCCAAGCGGCCCTGCAACTCCTGCTGCAGCTCCACCTGCCCGGTCTCGCGCCTATCCCAGGGCTTGAGGCGGAGGATCAGCCGGGCGGTGTTGGCCGGCCCCTGGGTGCCGCCGCGGCCGGGGACGAGGATGGCGAGCACCTGCTCCACCGGCCGGTCCTCGCCGATATAGTCGCCGAGCAGGCGCTCGATCTCGGCCACCTTCTCCGCCGTCTGCTCGAAGGAGGCCCCCTCCGGCGCCTCGACCACGATCGAGACGGCGCCCCGGTCCTCGTTCGGTGCCAGCTCCGAGGGCAGGGCGAGGAGGGCCGCCACCCCCAGCCCCGCCAGCGCCGCGCCGCCGAGCGCCGCGATGAGGGAATGGTCGAGCGAGGCATCCAGCCCCCCGCGGTAGCGCGCCGCGATCCAATCCAGGCCGCGCGAGCCCCAGCGGGCGACGAGGCCGGGCCTCTCCTCCCCTCTGTCGAAGACGCGAAACAGCCGGGCGGAGAGCATCGGCCCGAGGGTAATGGCCGAGAGGGTGGAGGCCGCGACGATCGCCGCCAGCACCACGGCGAACTCCCGGAACAGCCGTCCGACATTCCCACCGAGGAAGGCGAGCGGCACGATCACGGCCAGCAGCACGGCGGCGGTGGAGAAAACGGCGGCGCCGAGCTGGCGCGTGGCGCGGGCCGCGGCCAGCACCGCGGGCTCCTTTTCCTCCTGCTGGCGCCGGCGCACGTTCTCCAGGATCACCACCGCGTCGTCCACGCAAAGGCCGATGGCCAGCACCACGGCCAGCACCGTGAGCACGTTGATCGAGTAGCCGAAGCCCGCGGCCACGGCGGCGGCGGGAATGACGGAGGCCGGGATGGTGGCGGCCGGGATGAGCGTCGCGCGGAAGGAGCCGAGGAAGACGTAGATCACCAGCACGATCACCCCGATCGTCTGGGCGAGCGTCATCGCCACGTTCCACAGCGTCTCGGAGATGAAGACGGATTCGTCGTAGCCGATATCGGCCTCGATCCCCTGGGGCAGCAGGGGGCGCAGCCGCTCCAGCGCCTCCCGCACGCCGCGGGCCACCTCCAGCGTGTTCGCGTTGGACTGCCGGATGATGCCCAGCGAGATGGCGTCCCTGCCGTCCAGCCGGAAGCCGGTGCGGTACTCCTCCACCCCGATCTCCACCCGCGCCACGTCCCCCAGCAGCACGCGGCCGCTCGCGGCAGGCGGGGAGGAAGCGGGGAAGGCCGGCACGGCGGCGGTGCCGCCCGAGCTGTCGGTCGCGGCCGCCCCTTCCCGCAGCACGAGGGCGGCGAACTGGCGCGGCTCGGTGAAGCGCGTCACGGCGCGGAGCGTGATCTCCTGCCGCCCCGTCTCCAGCCGCCCGGCCGGCACCTCCAGGTTCTCGGCCCGCAGCCGGGCGGCCACGTCGCCGGCGGTGATACCGCGCGCGGCCATGGCCTGGCGGTCGAGCCAGATCCGCATAGCGTAGCGCTTCTCGCCGCCGATCTGCACGCGGGCGACGCCGGGCACGGTGCCCAGCGCGTCCACTATCACGCGGTCGGCAATGTCGGTCAGCTCCGCCGGGTCCAGCCGCTCGGCGCGGACCGAGATGTACATCATTGGGAAATCGTCGGCCGAGGCCTTCTCGATGACTGGCTCCTCGATGCCTACGGGCAGGTCCCGCCGCACGGCCGAGACGCGGTCCCGCACGTCGGCCGCCGCCGCGTCCAGCGCCGCGCCCGCCCGGAACTCCACCGTGACCTGCGCCGTCTCGTCCCGGCTCAGGGAGCGGATGAGGCGAATGTCGTCGATGCCGGAGAGGTTGTCCTCCACCACCTTCGTCACCTCCCGCTCCACCACCTCCGCGGGCGCGCCGCGATAGATGATGGAGACGGAGACGACGGGGGGGGGTCGATATCCGGGTATTCCCGCACGGGTAGCACGAGCGCCGCCCCGATGCCGATCGCGATCAGCAGGAGGTTGACGCAGGCCGCGAGCACCGGCCGCGCGACGGGAAGATCGAGGAGGCGCATGCCCTAGCCGCCCCGCCGCGCCGGCGCGGCCTGGGCGGTTGCCGCCCCCTCTGCACCCCCGCCCGGCGGGTCAGCCGGGCGGATGGTCTGCCCGTCCCCGAGCTGGTCGCCCCCCTCCACCACCACGCGGTCCCCGGGGGCGATGCCCTCCAGGATCTCCATCCGCTCCGCCTCCCGGGCGCCGATCCGCACCTCGGCCCGCTCCGCCTTCCCGTCCCGCTCGCGGAGGACGAAGTGGGTCGCGCCCCGGAGCTGCACCGCGCGCGGCGGTACCGTCACGGCCTCGGCCACCCGCTCCGCGGTCACGCGCAGGTTCATCAGCATCCCCGGGCGCAGCTCGCCCTCGGGGTTGGGCAGCCGCGCCTCCACCTCCAGCGTGCGGGTCGCCGGGTCCACGCGGCCGTCGAGGGCGTGGACCCGGCCCTCGAAGCGGCGGCCGGGAAAGGCGGGGCCGGTCGCCTCCACCGGGGCGCCGGGGCGCAGCCGGCCCATCTCCGCCTCGGGCACGGCGAAGCGCAGCGCGATGGGGTCCACGGCGTCGAGCGTCGTCAGCGGCGTGCCGGGCTGCACCACGGCGCCCGCGCTCGCCCGCCGCAGCCCGACCCGCCCGTCGAAGGGGGCTCGGATGAGGGTGTAGGCCAGCCGCACCTCGGCCGAGCGCACCCGGGCGAGGGCCGCCTGCTCCCGCCGCCGGGCGTCCTCCACCATGGCGCGGGGCGTGTTGCCCGTGCGGAGAAGCTCCTCCCCGCGGTCCACGGCCTGCCCGACCTCGGCGGCCTCCGCCCGCGCGGCGGCGAGGGCGGATTCCTCCTCCCGCGAATCCAGCCGGGCGAGGATGTCGCCCTGCGCGACGCGCTGGCCCTGCTCGAAGCCGATCTCGACGATTCGCCCGCCCGTCTCGGTGGCGACGGTCACGCTGTCCACGGCGGCGACCGTGCCCACGGCCTCGATCCGGCGCAGCACCTCCTCGCGCCGCGCCTCGGCCAGCACCACGAGGGTGGGCGGGCGCTCCGGCGGCGCCTCCTTCCCGGAGGGGCGGAAGAGGAAATATCCCCCGCCCGCCACGCCGAGCAGCAGCGCCGCCCCGAGAGCGATTGTTCCAGCCCTCCGCATGCCTCACCGCCCCGCCCGAATATCCGACCACGGCGGTCGGCTATGCGGCGGAACGCGCGGAGGACGCCCAGGGTTGAGGTCCGGAAGTTGAGGGCCGGGGTCGAGGGAGGCGGGACGGAACCGGGCGCCCCTCCCCGCGTTGGCGCCCTGTCCCCCGCAGGGGAGGGAGGCCCAGCACCGATGCCCCGCAACCGCCTCGAAATCCTCGCGCGGCTCGGCTACGCGGCCCGCGGCGCGGTGAACCTCGTCATCGGGCTGCTGGCGCTGCTCGCCGCCCTCGGCCGGGGCGGCGAGGCGACGGGATCGAAAGGCGCGCTGCAGGCCCTCCTCACCCAGCCACTCGGCAAGATCCTGCTCTGCGCCGTGGCGCTCGGCCTCTCCGGCTTCGCCCTCTGGCGGCTGCTGCAATCCCTGCTGGACGCGGACGGGCGGGGCCGCTCGGCCAAGGCCGTGGCCGCCCGCGCGGGGCAGCTCGTCTCCGCCGCCGTCTATGTCGGGCTCGGCGTCTTCGCCATCGGCCTGATCACGGGCACGGGCTCCGGCGGCGGGGAGGAGCAGGCAGCGCGCGACTGGACCCGCTGGCTCATGGGCCAGCCCTTCGGGCGCTGGCTCGTCGGCGCCGTCGGGCTCGCCATCCTCGGCGCCGCGGCCGGCATGGGGGCGAAGGCCTGGACGGCCTCCTTCCGACACCACTTGGCCTGCGAGGGCCGCACCGCCGCCTGGGTCGTCCCGCTCGGGCGCGCGGGCTACGCGGCGCGGGCGGTGGTCTTCCTCATCATCGGCGGCTTCCTCCTCCTCGCGGCCTGGCAGGTGGATCCTGGCGAGGCGCACGGGCTCGGCGGTGCTCTGCTCGCCATCCAGGGGCAGCCCTTCGGCCGCGTGCTGTTCGGCCTCGTCGCGCTCGGCCTCGCGGCCTTCGGCGCCTTCGAGTTCGCCGAGGCGCGCTACCGCCGGATCGCCGCGCCGACGGAGCGGGAGGTGATCGGGGCGGCCATCCGGCCGGGCTAGGCGCCCCCGCCCTTCCCCAGGCAGCCCCGGACGGTGGCGGCGAGGTCGGCGAGGCGGAATGGCTGCTCGACGACGCATCCCGCCGCCCGCTCCGCCTCCAGCGCGTTGCCGGCGGCGTAGCCCGTTGCGAAGAGCACGGGGAGGCCCGGGCGTAGCCGGCGGGCGGCGGCCCCGGCGGGCGCCGCGTCCTCGCTGTCGCGGCTGAGAATCGGCACTTCTTGCCACCCCGGTCATCACTGCCGTCGGAAGGATTCACCCGGGCTGTTGCAGATCCGTTGATCTACCCGCCGGAGGGGACGTCGCCAAATGGCGGCCGCGATCAGCCCTCCGCCTCGGGCCTTGCCGGCGCGTGGAGGTCAGCGAGCTCGGCCAGCAGGCGCACGAGGGTCGCCCGGTCCTGCCGGGAGAGCGGGGCCAGCAGCCGTTCCTGCACGCGCCGCACGGGCCCTTCCACCCTCTCCAGCAGCGCCTCTCCCTCCCCGGTGAGGTGGAGGCGCTTCGCCCGCCGGTCGCCCGCCGCGTGCTCCCGCAAGATCCAGCCCTTCGCCTCCAGCCGCTCCAGCACGCCGCCTAGGGTGGAGCGGTCGAAGGCGATTAGGGCGGAGAGGCGCGTCGCGTCCACGCCGGGATGCGCGCGGATGGCATAGAGCGCGCCGAACTGCACGGAGGTGAGGTCGTGGGCACCGACCTCCTCGGCGAAGAGGGCGCCGGAGATCTGGTGCGCCCGCCGGATGAGATGGCCCGGCATCGCGTAGAGCTGCTGCATCGAGCGGTGATGATTTCCCTGCTTCATTGACGGCATACTGAAAGAACGCATACTGCATTTCAACGAAGAGCATGGGGGGGGAGCGCCGGCATGGGCCAGGACCTTCACGGGCTGCTGGGCGATCTCGTGATCGCGAACCGCATCCTCGCGCATGAGGGCGTGCTGGACGATTTCGGCCATGTCGCCCTCCGCCACCCCGATCGCGCGGACCGCTTCTTCGTCTCCCGCTCCCGCTCCCCCGAACTCGTCACGCGCGAGGACCTTCTCGAATTCACGCTGGACGGCGTGCCTGTGGACCCCGGGGGGATGCGCCCGTATCTGGAGAGCGTGCTGCACGCCCGCATCCTCGCCGCGCGCCCGGATGTGCATGCGACGGTGCACCACCACTGCCCCGCCGTGCTGCCCTACACCGTCACCGACGTGCCGCTGCGGCCCGTCTTCCACATGGCCTCCGTCCTCGGCGGCCCCGTGCCCGTCTGGGACAGCCGCGACGAGTTCGGCGACACGAACATGCTGATCGACGACGTGCCGCGCGCCGACAATCTGGCGCGCGCGCTGGGCGGCGGGACCTCCGTGCTGCTGCGCAACCACGGCGCCGCCTGCGCCGCGCACTCCCTGCCGGCGGTCGTCTTCGTCTGCGTCCGAATGAGGGACAATGCCGAGTTGCAGTCGCGCGCCATGGCCATGGGCGCGCCGCGCTTCCTGACGGAGGGCGAGACGCGCATGACCGCCGAGATGCTGATGGGCGAGCGCCCGCTGGAGCGCGCCTGGGCCTACTGGCGTGCCCGCGCGGGCTTCGGCGGCATCTAGGGAGGGGGTCGCGATGATCGCCCGCCGCCATCTCGGCGCCGCAGCCCTCACGCTTCCCGCCACGGCGCGGGCGCAGCGCCGCACCGTGCGCCTCGTCGTTCCCGCCGCGCCAGGCGGCGCGATCGACGTGGTCGGGCGCCTCTACGCAACCCGCCTCGGTGAGATGCTGGACCAGGGCTGGGTGGTCGAGAACCGCTCGGGCGCGAACAACACGCTCGGTGCCGCCGAGGTGGCGCGCGCGGCGCCGGACGGGGCGACCTTCCTCGTCAACGCGGACATCCACCTCATGGCGCGCCGCGTGATGCGGAGCGTGCCCTACGACCCCGTGGCGGACTTCACCCCCGTCGCGCGCCTCGCCACCGCGCCGATGGTACTGGTGGGCAACCCGCGCCTCGCGCCCGAGGGCGGCGTCGCGGCGCTGGCCGCGGTCATGCGCGCGGGGCGGGACCGGCTCTCCTTCGCCAACTCCGCCCTCGGCTCGATGGGCCATCTCGCGACGGAGAGCCTCAAGCGCGAGGTGGGGGCGGAGACGCTGGTCGTCTCCTATCGCGGCACTGCCCCCGCGCTGACGGACGTGATCTCCGGCAACGCCGCGCTGATGGTCGCGCCGCTCGGCTCCGCCCTGCCGCATATCGAGGCCGGGCGGCTACGCGCCTATGCCATCATGGGACCGCGCCGCTCGTCGCGCTCACCCGCCATCCCCTCCATCGTGGAAGAGGGGATGCCCGCGCTGGACTTCACCCTGTGGTACGCGCTCTGGGCGCCGCGGGGCCTGCCGGAGGCCGAGGCGGAGCGGCTGAACGCCGCCGTGCAAACCCTCTCGCGCGATCCCGACATCCGCGCGCGAATTGCAGACCAGGGCGCCGAGCCCGTGGCCGAGGGCCGCGCCGACTTCGCGCACTTCATCGCGGCGGAAGCCGAGCGTAACGCCCGCATCGCGCAGGAGGCGGGCATCCAGCCGGAATAGGGGCGCCGCACCTCAGGCGTTGCCGCGGTCCTCGCGGAAGAGGTGGAGCGCCTCCTGGATCGGGCGGTCGGAGAAGGAGAAGAGCACACTGTCCTCTGCCGCCTCGTGCCGCACATGCTTCCAGGAGGGCACGACGAAGATGTCCCGCCGGCCCCACTCCACCACGAAGTCCTCCCCGATGAAGCTGCGGCCCCGCCCCTCCATCGGCACGAAGATCGTCGCGTCCGTCGAGCGGTAGGCGGCGGTGGAGAAGCCCATGGGCAGGAGCTGGATGAAGGTGCCCATCGTCGCCATGGCGTGGTTGCCGGTGATCGGGTTGGTGTAGCGCATCTTCAGCCCGTGGCAGGGGTCCCAGGCCTCCAGGCGGCGCATGCGCTCCAGCGCGTCCCGCGTGCGGGCATAGGGGTAGTTGAAGACGGGCGAGCTGCCGCCTCCTCCCTTGTGGTCCACCGGCAGGAGGTTGGCGCCGAAGCGCGCGTCGCTGTCGCCGACGGGGCGGGTGACCGGCTGCTCGTCCTGGCCGAGATGCTCGGCGAAGGAGGCGTCGAGGAACTGCACGACGGGGATGTCGAGGCCGTCGAGCCAGAAGATCGGCCGGTCGCTCGGATTGCCGTGGTCGTGCCAGGCCATGGGGGGCGTGATGATGAAGTCGCCCTCCTCCATGACCGTGCGCTCGCCGTTCACGGCGGTGTAGGCGCCGCTTCCCTCCAGCACGAAGCGCAGCGCCGTCTGGGTGTGGCGGTGCGCGGGCGCGACCTCCCCGGGCAGGACGAGCTGCACCCCGGCATAGAGGCTCGTGGTGATGCGGGACTGCCCGCGCAGGCCGGGATTTTCCAGCACCAGCACTCGGCGCTCGGCCTCCTTGGCGGTGATGAGGCTGCCGGCCTCCATCATGGCCGCGCGGATTTCATCGAAGCGCCAGGCCGCCGGGCGGCAGGCGCTGCGCGGCTCGGGCGTCACCAGCTCAGCGAGGGAGAGCCAGAGCGGCGTCAGGTTCCCCTGCCCGATCCGCTGGTAGAACTCCTGGCGCGCGGCTTCGAGCCCGGCGGGGCGCTCATGGGCTTCGGCCATCGGCGCGTCCTCCCCTATTCTTGCTCTTTGACCGTATGCGGATCATCCGTGTAGGGTCAATCAACTTCGCCCATCCCTCGCGGGGCGGCGGCAGGCGCGAGACGGGCACCAGACCCGCCGCGGGGAGGGAAACGGAATGGGCGGGGACGCGCCGATCCTCATCGCCGGCGGCGGCATCGGAGGGCTCGCCGCCGCGCTCGGCCTCGCCCGGGCGGGCTTCGCCGTCACCGTGCTGGAGCGCCAGCCCGTGCTGGGCGAGATCGGCGCGGGCATCCAGCTCGGCCCCAACGCCTTCCAGGCCTTCGACCATCTCGGCATCGGCGACAAGGCGCGCGCCATGGCCGTCTATGTGGACCGGCTGCGGTTGATGGACGCGGTGACGGCCGAGGACATCGCCTCCATCGACCTCGGCGGGGGCTTCCGCCGCCGCTTCGGCAACCCCTATGCGGTGGTCCACCGGGGCGACCTGCACGGCGTATTCCTCCGCGCCTGCCAGGCACATCCGCTCGTCACCCTCCGCACGGGCTGCGCGGTGGAAGACTACGGGCAGGAGGGCGGCTCCGTCACCGCGCGGCTGCGCTCGGGCGAGGTGGTGCGCGGCGCCGTGCTGATCGGCGCCGACGGTCTGTGGTCCCGCATCCGCGCGCGCGTGGTGGGGGACGGGCCGCCGCGCGTGACGGGGCACTCCACTTACCGCTCCGTCATCCCGACGGAGATGATGCCGGAGGACCTGCGCTGGAACGCGGCCACCCTCTGGGCGGGGCCGAAATGCCACATCGTGCATTACCCCCTCTCCGGCTGGACGCGCTTCAACCTCGTCGTCACCTATCACAACGACGCGCCCGAGCCGGTCGCCGGCCAGCCCGTGACGGAGGAGGAGGTGATGGCCGGCTTCCGCCACCTCCACCCCCGCGCGCGGGACATCATCCGCCACGGCCGCGACTGGAAGCTCTGGGTGCTCTGCGACCGGGACCCGACGGAGCGCTGGGTGGATGGCCGCGTGGCGCTGCTGGGCGATGCGGCGCATCCCACGCTGCAATACCTCGCCCAGGGCGCCTGCATGGCGATGGAGGACGGCGTCTGCCTCGCCCAGGAGATGGCCGCCCATCCCGGCGCGCCCGAGGCGGCGCTGGAGGGCTATCGCCGCCGCCGCCTTCTGCGGACGGCGCGGGTGCAGCTCCAGTCCCGCGAGGTGGGCGAGCACGTCTACCACCCCTCGGGCGTGCATGCGGCGCTGCGGAACAGCATCATGGCCGCGAAGTCCGACGAGCAGTGGTACGACGCCCTCGCCTGGCTCTACGGCGAGACGGGGCTCGGCGCGGCGCGCGGCAACGCCGCGGCGGCCTGAGGAGCCTTCCGCGCGGCAGGCGCCTCGCGCCGTACAGCGTGGCGCGGAGGCCGAGCCGCCGGGAATGGCCGCCCCCCTCCCCGGCCGGTGAGGAACCCGCGCCGCCCGCAGGGAGGGGCGGGCGGCGCGGCCCCGGGGACCGGACAAGAGGTACCGGCCCCGCGGGAAGGTTCCTCAGCGCCCCGGCGAGAGCACGGGACGGAGGAAGCGGAGGAGCCGGTCCATCGCGTCCTCCGCCACGTCGCGATCGGCCGTCACCCGCACGGGGCCGCCGCCGAGATTGGCGAGGCGCACGGGCACGCCGCCCACCACCGTGCCGAAGTCCCAGCCATAGGTCGCGCCGCGGTACTCCTGCCACAGCGCGGGGGCCCGGCCCTGCAGGGCGAGCGCGTCCCGCAGCGCGCCGCAGGACGGGGCCGACTGCCCCGCCGTGCTTCCGGCATGGAACACTGCGGCCGGCGCCGCGCTCCAGGGCCCCGGGGCCGCGAAGCCCTCGGCCAGCAGGGCGGAGCAGCCGGGATAGAAGGCGGCGTGGGCGGCGAAGCGCGGCCCGTAGGCGCCCAGCTCCCGCGCCATCCGCTCCTCCGAGCCCGCGAGCAGCGCGGCCCGCCCGCCCGTCCCGAGGCCGATGACGGCCACGCGGTTCACGTCGATCCCGGGATCCCCGCCGAGCAGTTCCAGCACGAGGGCGAGATCGCCCACGAGCCCGCCCGCATCGGCGCCCATGGCGAGCGGCCCCGCATCGGCCGGGCTGTGGCCGTCCGCCGAGACGGGATCGGGGTCGATCTCCAGCACGGCCCATCCCTCCCCGGCGAAGCGCTCGGCCATGGCGGCGGAGCGCTGGTCCAGGCCGAGGCCGTCGGGCAGCAGGATCACGGCCGGGATCTCGCCTCCCCGCGCCGGGCGGGTTAGGCGCGCCGCCATCTCCCCCAGCGTTCCGTCCGCGCGGGCGAGGCGGAGGGTGAGGCTCTCGCCGGCGACGGGCGCCTCCGGCGTGGCAGGGGCGGGAGAGGGGGCGATGCCCGGCAGGGCGACCCGCATCGCGCCCGCCTCCCCGTTCGCGGGAATATCGGCCAGCGCGGCCCCGCCCGCCAGCATCAGCGCGGCGAGCACATTCAGGGACGTTCTCATGATCGGACCTCCTCCTCGGGAGCGGGACGGTGATCCCCCTCGGGCGGCGCGCGCTGTGCCCATCGTCACACCACGGCGCGGCTTGGCTCAGCAGGGGGAAGGGGCGCGGGGAGCGGCCCCGCATGCCCCGCCGCATCGCCCGCCCGTAGGGCGCCCGCGAGCAGCGCCGTGCCGAGGAGCGCGGCCCCGGCCATGAGGAGAAGCGGCACCGAGTGGCCGGCGGCGGCGGAGAGGGCGGCCGCGAGCGGTGGGGCGAGCAGCACGGAGAGCGCGCGCCCGGCGAAGATCGCGCCGATGATCCCCCCCGCCGAGCGCCGGCCGTAGAGATCCACCACCGCGCTCGGCAGCAGCGCGACGAAGCCGCCCTGGACGATGCCGAAGCCGAAGGCGAAAGCGGCAAAGGAGGCGGGGCCGCCCGCCTCCGCCCACCACGCCATGCTCGCCGTCACGCCGAGGCAGCAGGCGAGCAGGGTGCGGGGCCGGCCCAGGCGGTCCGCCGCCGTGCCGATGGCGAGGCGCCCGAGGATCGAGCCGAGGCCGATGAGGCCGAGAAGCCAGAGCGCAGCCTCCGGCCCGATCCCCCGCGCCCGCGCGCTCGGCAGCAGCTCGGCATAGGGAAGCGCGATCGGGGCGGAGAGGAGGATGCAGCCCGCCATCAGCGCGGCGAAGCGGCGCCCCCGCAGCGCCTCGCGCAGCGCGAGTCCCTCGATGCCACCCGTCGGACACCCGGCCGCTGCGGGCGGCCCCGGCCGGGCACCGCCGTCCGGCAGTAGCCCGCAGCCCTCCGGCGAATGGGCGAGGAGCTGGGCCGCCGAGAGGCCGAGGGCGGCGATGACGAGCGCGGCAACGGGAAAGGCGTCCCGCCACTCCCCGCAGGCCGCGAGCAGCGAGGCCGAGACGGGAACGAGCGCGGTGCCGCAGCCCACCCCGGCCGTGGCGAGGCCGGAGGCGAGACCGCGCCAGGCGACGAACCAGCGCTGCACCACCGCCAGCGCCGGCACATAGGCCAGCCCTGCCCCGAGCCCGACCATCAGCCCGTAGCAGAGCTGCACCTCGACGAAGCTCCTTGCCCGCGCCGCCAGGAGGAAGCCGAGGGCGATCACCACCATGCCTAGCGAGACCGGCAGGCGCGCGCCGAAGCGGTCCGCCAGCGGGCCGCTCACCGCGCCCGTGGCGAAGGCCATGGCCCCGCTCGCGGCGTAGACGAGGCTGAGGGAGGTGGGGGAGGCCCCGAAGCTGCGCTGCAGCGGCTCGGCGAAGGCGGGGAAGGAGTAGACCGCACCGAAGCTCAGCGCCTGCACGGTGAAGGATCCCGCGACCACCGCCCAGCCCCGGAAGCGCAGCGGCGGGCAGGGCGCCGCGTGGCACGGCGCGGGGCCGCCCGCCGGCATCTCCGGCGGGCGCTTGGGCAAGGTCGGGGCCATGGGGGCACGCTCCGGGCGGGAATGACCGGCCGAGGCTCGCCGCGATCCGCTCCCCGATGCTGTGCGTTCGGTCACACCGCACGCCCGGCGGGTGGCTGAAGATCAGCGCTCCCGTGGCCGTGGAGGACACGCCGGTGCGTGATTTCGAAAAGGGCAGGGCGGCCCGCGCGGCCGTAAGGGGCGAGGCGGCGGTTCAAAAGGCGGCGAGGACGCGCGATGCCGTCCCCTCCCCCGCCGCAGAGCGTGTGGACTAGCGCGGCGATGCGCCCGCGCCGGCGCCCGCCGCCGCTGCCCTGGCAAGATGAGCCCTGCCTCATGGACGATCTCGGCCGCCTGCCCTTCTTCCGCCCCTTCGGCCCGAAGGCGCTGGAGCCCCTGGCCGCGGTGGCCCGCTGGCGAGGCTTCTCCGCCGGGCAGACCGTGCTGGAGGCCGGCGACCCCGCGCGGGACGTGTGCTTCATCGCCGAGGGCGAGCTGCGCGTCGTCGCTCGCAGCACCGGCGGGCACGAGATGATCCTCAACGAGCTGCATCCCGGCGGCATGTTCGGCGAGATCGCCGCAATCGACAGCGGCGGCCGCTCGGCGAGCATCGTCGCGCTCACCCGCGCCCGGGTCTGCGCCATCGCCGCCGCGCCCTTCATGGGCTTCGCCCTCTCGACGCCGGAGGCCTCGCACCACCTTATGCGGATGCTCGCCGCCCTCGTGCGCGAGAAGGACGCGCGGCTGATGGAGCTGGCGGTGCTGCCCGTGCGCGCGCGGCTGGCGGCGCTGCTGCTCCGCCTCTCCCGCCCGCGCGAGGGGGGCGGGCGCGTCGTCTCCCCGCCCCGGCCGCATCACGAGCTGGCCTCGCGCATCGGCACGCGGCGCGAGGTGGTGTCGCGCACGCTGAGCGCGATGGCGCGCGAGGGGCTGGCCGACCTCACCAGGGGCGGGCTGGTGCTGCCGCGCCCGGGCGTGCTGGAGGCGGAGGTGGAGGCGGGCTACGCCGCCCCCCGGGGCTGAGGCGCGCGGCCTATCGCCACTCCGCCCGGGCCTGGGCGAGGAGCCCGTCCGGATGGGTCGTGGCGCCCTCCACCACGACGGCCTCGTCGGGCAGGCCGTCGCCGAGGGCCACGGGCTGCTGCGCGCGCTCCTTCCACCCCTCCTCCGTGCCGCCGCCCGACTTGCCGCGCACCGTGCGCGCGGCGAGGATGAGGGGCAGCATCCGCGCGGCTAGTTTGAAGCCGCAGCGGCTGTCGCTGGCATAGTGCAGGCCAAGCACCTCGCGGTTGCGCGCGATGCGGCGCGCCATCAGGCGCAGCGGCCCCGCCTCCGCATTCCCCACCGGCACGATCTCCGCCGGCAGGATCTGTTCGAGGAGTAGGGCGATCGTCATCGCCTCGCAGGCATGGCCGCTGGGATAGGCACCGTGCCCCGGCACCTCGATCGGCGGGATGAGCGCGGGGTCCAGCCGCGAGGGGCGCGGGCGCGCGAACTTGCGCTTCCAGTACATGTCCTGAAACTGGGCGAAGCCGAAGGCGATCACGCAGAGCCGGTAGGTCGCGGGGTGCGACGCCTCGCGGAAGTTCAGCACGCCACGCATGTAGGTAAGCATCCCCGCGCGCTGGGCCATCGCCTCGTCGAGGACGGCTGCGCGGTACTCGACGAGGCTCCGCAGCTCCGCCAACTCCTCCGCCGTCTTCTGCGGGTTGAACCCGTCCTGGTTCGGGTCCAGCAGGTCGCTCCACCGCCGGCCCGGCGCCGGGCCGGCCGAGACCTGCGTGAACTCGCCGAGCAGGGCGATGGAGAACTTGTCCAGGTCCCACTCCGTGTCGCGGAAGCCCGGCGCCGGAACGCTGGCCCAGTCCTTGCCGGCCAGCCCGGGCCACCGCTCCCCGGCGAAGACGGCCGGGGCGTTGGGCGGCAGCCCCTCGACCCGCTTCGTCGAGGGCGAGACGAGCATGGGGCGGTAGATATCGCCCCCGCCGCCGGTCGAGTCAGGACCGACCGTCCCGCTCGTGCCGCTTGTCCCGCTCGTGCCACTGGTCCCGCTCGTTCCGCTCGTCGTGCTCATCGCGTCCTCCTGGGATGATGGTTAGGCCGGCAAGCCGGCACGGCTCAGGTCGCGGGCGAAGCGCTCGCGCAGGACCGGGTCCTGGAACGGCATGCGGTGCGCGACGTAGTCCGGGACGCTGAAGCCGGGCTCGAGCGCCATCAGCCGCCGCGCGGCGCCCCGCGCCTCGTCGGCCCGCCCGGCCGCGGCGAGGATGGCCGCCTGCATCCGCCAGTTCGAGGCATGCGCCGTGTTGCCGCCGATCGCGACGCGGCCCTCATGCTCGGCCGCGTCGAGATCGCCCGCGGCGTAGTGCGCGATGGAGAGGAAATGGTGCTGGTAGTAGCCCAGCGGATCGTAGGGAGAGAGCCGCAGCCCCTTCCCGGCGTGCCGCGCCGCCTCCTCCCCGCGCCCGAGATAGCTCAGCGTCGCGCTCGACAGCGTCCAGGCGATGGCGCTGTTGGGGCAGGCGGACAGCGCCTGGCCGAAGAAGCCGAGCGCCGTCTCCGGGTCGCGCCGGAGATAGGCGGTGTTGTGGCCGAGCACGGCCAGGGCGAGCGCGTTGCCCGGCTCCAGCGAGAGCGCGTGCCGGGCAAGGCGGAAGACGGCCTCCGCATCGCCCTCCCGGTCCTCCGACCACCCCTGCCCCACGCGCAGGCTGTGCCAGTGGGAGAGCCAGGCGGCCGGCAGGGCGAAGCTCGGATCCTCCTCCAGGGCGCGCTCCAGGTGCTCGCGCGCGAGGAGGAAAGAGGCGCGGTCGCTCGCCGCCATGAGATGCAGGCCGCGCAACACGTGGTCGTAGGCGGTCAGGCTCTCCGGTCGCTTGCGCATGGCGTCGCGCAGCGCGGAGCCGCGGATGCTCGGCGCAATGCCCGCGACGATCTGCGCCACCGCGTGCTCCTGCAGGTGGAAGATCTCGTGCCCCGCCGCCTCGATCCTCTCGCTCCAGAGGTGCTCCCCGGTGAGGCCGTCCGTCAGACAGAGGAGGACGTGCAGCCCGTCTCCGAGGCGCCGCACGCCGCCGGAGACGACGAAACGCACGCCAAGCGTCCGCGCCGCGCGCTGGGGCGGGAGGTCCTGGCCCGCGAACATGCGCGCGCTGTCGGGCGCGACGATGAACAGCTCGCGCAGCCCGGCGAGGGAGGCGATGACGTCCTCGACGATGCCGGTGGCGAGATAATCGTCCCGCGGGTCGTCCGAGAGATTGCGCAGGGGAAGGACGGCGACGGAGGGAAGATGGCCCGGCGCCGGCGGCAGGGGCACCTCCACGCTGCGCCGGGGATCGAGCGAGAGCGCCCGGACCGCGCGCGAGAGGTTGCGCAGCGGCAGCGCGCCGAGGTCCCGCGCGCCCTCGCGCTCCGCCGAGGAGAGCATCGCCGCCGCCTCGGCCGAGAGGAGCGTCCCCCCCGGCACGCAGTACTCCTGCAGCCGCGCCGCCATGTTCACCGCGTCGCCGAAGATGCGGTTCCCGTCAACGATGACGCTGCCGGCATGGAGGGCGATGCGGAAGACGATCGGCGGGTCCCCGGGGCTCGCATCCCTCTCCGCCTCGGAGAGGCCGTGCAGCACCCCGGCCCATTCGAGCGCGGCATGGGCATCGTCGAACTCGGCGAGGGCGCCGTCCCCCTGCACGTCGACGATGCGCCCGCCCAGCCGCTCGGCCGTGGGGATGACGACGCCGTGCAGCAGCGCGAGCCAGCGCGCCGTGGTGCGGTCCTCGTCCGCCGCCGCGAGAATGGAGAAGCCGACGATGTCCGCGAAGGCGATCGCGGCCGCGCGACGCTTCATGGGGGAGGCGCCGGCAGGGTCCGCGATGCTGTCGACACGCATGAACAATGTCGCCCGGATGCAGTTTTTTGTATCGTTCCGTATCATCATCTGCAAGCATCGATTGCCGAAACCCGAGACGGCAGCACGCCTAGTGGCGAGGGAGCCCTGCAATGCGGGTGATGCTGGAGCTTCCGAACGATCCCGATCTCCGGGAAGCGTATCGCGCGGCGCTGTCCGGGCCATCGACAGGCATGGCCGGCCTCAGGCTCCGCCTGTCCCGTGCCATCGACCTCGGCGGCATACCCTTCGCGATCGTCTCCCTCCCCTCCCTCACGCGGAGCTTCCAACCGTCGAGACGCCATGCGGAGCTCCTCGGCACGGCCCCGCGCAGCGCGGAGGAAAGGCTGCCTCCCCTCGTCTTCAGCCTGGAGGTAGAGGAGCCCGCCGCGCTGGAGCGGCTCGTGGCGGCGGCCCGGGCCGTGCAGGGCGCGCGGGCGGGGATCGACCTGCCGATCGCCGCGTTTGATTCCTGGTGCCCCGGCCAGGACCGGCCACCGCTCTTCCACACGCGCGAGGCCGCGCTCGCGCTGATCGGGGCCCCGGCGCTGGCCGCCCATGCGCCGCCGCTGCGCGGAGAGGACGTGAACGTCGTGGTGGTGGATCTCGGGCTGAACCCCTCGGCGCTCGCGGCCTTCGCGCCGGGTGTGAACCTCGTCGGGGCCTGGGCGGTGCCGCAGGGCGGGCTGCCGGAATGGCGCGGCGCGCCGGGGGACCCGCCCTTCGACGGGCACGGCGCGATGGTCGCGCGCAACCTCCTCTCCCTCGCGCCCGCAGCGAGGCTCTTCGACTTCCCCCTGCTCCCGGACCGCGTGAACGACGTGGTGGGATGGACGAGCTGGGCACAGGCCGCGCTCAACGAGGTGAGGGCCGACATCAAGGGCCTGCTCGCCCCGCTCTTCCCGGGACCCTGGGTGCTGTGCAACGCCTGGGGCGTCTACGACCGCCGGCAGGAGGGCGTGCCGCCCGACGATCCCGCCAACTACACCGGCAATCCGGAGCATCCGCTGAACGCGCTCGTCGCCGATCTGGATTCGGTGGCGGGGTACGACCAGGTCTTCGCCGCGGGGAACGGGGGCCAGTTCTGCCCCCACCCGCTCTGCGGCCCCGGCGATACGGGGCCGGGCAACAGCATCCTCGGCGCGAATTCGCACGGGGCCGTCCTCACGGTCGGCGCCGTGCGCGCCGATGGGATGTGGATCGGTTACTCCTCCCAGGGGCCGGGGCAGCCCGGCTTCCGTGAGGCGGGCGCCTCCTTCTCCGCCAAGCCCGACCTCTGCGCGCCAAGCCATTTCGCCGAAGCAGGGGATGCGGCCGCGCTGAGCACGGGAACCTCGGCGGCCTGCGGCCTCGTGGCGGGCGCGGTCGCGGCGCTGCGCGGCGCGGGCTCGCCCTGCGCCGCCCTCTCCCCCGCCGGCCTGCGCGAGCACCTGCGCTCGCATGCGAGCCGGCCGCCCGATGCGGCAGCCGGCTTCGACCTCCGTTATGGCCGCGGCATTCTCAACCTCTAGGCGGCGCTGGGGGACCCGTTCCACCCCAAGGTCCCCCGGGGCGTGCGGAAAAGCTACAATCACGAATCCGTTAGGTCACGATCCGGACAGACCCTTGCGCGGCGATTTGTGCGGCGCAACATGAGGGGCAGGTGAAGGGAGGAACAGGCAAAGGAGAATCCTTGCATGTTCGCATTCGCTGCCGGCCTCGTGGCCCTGATTGTCGTCAACGTCTTGGTCGGTCGTGCGGTCCACCGCGCGGGCCTCGACCGTCTCTCCGACGGCAAGATCGGCGCCTGAGGAGCTGACTCACCCCGCTCCGGCAGGGTGAGCCCGGACCGGGGCATGGGAGACATACTCCCAGCCCCGGACTGCGGTACCGCATCCCGGCCCGATGCCGGGAGGGATCAGGTCTCGAAGGCCTTGAGGAAGAGATCGCGCGCCCCGTTGGCGCCCGACTTCAGCGCCAGATGCGGGCCCTCCGGCCCGGCGGATGTCCAGGGGATGCCGGGGTCGATCTCTGCGCCGATCCGGAGCTGCCGGATCCCGAGCCGCGAGACGACGGCGGCCGAGGTCTCGCTTCCCGCCACCACCATCCGCCCCACGCCCCGCTCCACCAGCCCCGCGGCGATCCCGGCGAGCGCCGCCTGCACCAGCGCGCCCGCGCGCTCCGGCCCGAGGCGTCGGCGCAGCTCCGCCACGCGGTCGGGCATGGCCGAGCCGGCGATCAGCACCGGCCCCTCCCCCAGCAGCCCCTCGGCCCAGTCCAGCGCCGTCCGGGTGAGGGCCTCCGAATCCGGCACGTCCAGCGCGTCCAGCTCCAGCGTGTGCATGCGGTCCCGCGCGAAGCCGATCTGCCCGAGGGTGGAGCGGGAGAGCGAGCCCGCGAGCACGGCCGCGTGCCCGCGCGCTGTTGCGTGCCCGCGCGCCGCCGGCAGGGCCGCCGCGTCGTCGCGCGCCGGCACGAGCCCCGCCGCACGGAAGTTCGCCGGCAGGCCGAGGGCGATGCCCGGTCCGCCGATGACGAGCGCCTGGCCCGCCGCCGCCTCCCCGATCGCCAGGAGATGCGCGTCGGTGAAGGCGTCCACCACCGCGTAGCGCCGCCCGCTCTCCTTCAGCCCCGTCATGGCGCGGCGGATCGCCGCGGCCCCCTTCTCCACCACCGTGACCGGCACGAGCCCGACCGCGCCGTCCACCTGCGTGCCGAGCAGACGGAGAAAGTTCGGTTCCCGCCCCGGCGCGCGGGGGCCAGCGCCCATCCCGCCCTCGCCCAGCAGCGACGCGCCGACGAAGAGATGCCCCTGGTAGACCGTCCGCCCCGCCTCCGGGGAGGCCGGGCAGACCAAGGCGAAGCCGGCATCCAGCCGACGCACCAGCGCGTCCGCCACGGGGCCGACATGGCTCTCCGCGACGGGATCGAAGGCGGAGGAATCGGCCAGCAGGATCTGGCGGCAGCCCGCGGCCAGCAGCGCCTCGCAGGCCGCCAGGCTCCCCGCTACCGCCTCGCGCGCCGGCGCGGCGCGGGTGGCCAGCGAGACGACCACCGCATCGGCCTCGGGCAGCTCGCCCCCCGGCGCCCCCCCAGGAGGCCTCCCAGGCGTGCCGATGAGCAGCACGGTCCTCATCCCGCCCTTGGCGAGGGTGTTGGCGAGATCGGTCGCGCCGGTGAAGTCGTCGGCGATGCAGCCCAGCAGGGGCACGGGAGGGACCTCTCGGAGCAGGGGCGGGTGCGGCGCAGGGGCACCGCGCCCCATCGCCGGCCAGTCCCCCATAGCACGCTCCTGCCTCACCGGTGAGGGCGGGGCCGTGGCGCCGATGGCAGAAGGAATGGCCGCGGCAGGGAACCAATGCCGCGCACCGGGGTTTCCTCCGCGGCAGCCCGCCCCGGTCCGGGGCAACCGGAGGCCCTGCCCGGAGGATCTGCGATGAGTGACAGGCCAGAAACGATACCCCCTTCGACTGAACCCCTCACCGCCATGCGCGACGACGCGCAGGCCGCCGCCAGCCGGATCCAGGCCGGCGCCGGCGAGGCGGCGGGCCAAGTCCGTGAGACCCTCGCCAGCGCCGCCGACGAGGCGAGCACGCGGACGGAGGAGCTGGTCGGCGCGGCGCGCGAGCGGGCGGAAGGCCTCGCCGAGGAGGGCAAGGCCGCGGCGGCCGAGCGCGCCTCAGGCTTCGCCACCGCCATCCGCCACGCCGCCGACGACCTGGAGGGCAGCTCGCCCGAGATCGCCCGCCATGTCCGCGTGGCCGCGGATTCGGTCGAGGGCATCTCGGCAGCCCTGCGGGACCGCAGCGCGGGCCAGCTCGTGCAGGACGTGACCGACTTCGCCCGCCGCCAGCCCGCCGCCTTCTTCGGCGTCGCGGCCCTGGCGGGCTTCGCCCTCGCCCGCTTCGCCAGGAGCTCGTCCGAAGGCGCCACGAACGGGCACTCCGTTGGGCATTCCAGCGGGATGTCCGCCGGGCACCCGATGGGCCATCCCGCGCCCGCCACCCCCGCCACCGCTCCCGGCTGGTCCCCGTCCAGTGGCCATAGCGCGCGGCCGATGACGATGGCAGCCGCCAGCCTCGGCGGCGCCGCGGCCCACCGCCCGGGCGAGGCCACGCCCGGCAGTATGCCCGTCGGCGCGACGGGAGAGGTCACGGCCCGGCCGGCCGGCGCCGCGGCTATGCCCGCCACGGGCGGCGGCATTTCCTCCCCCATGCCGAACGAACGGTCGGAGACGCCGCTGTGAGCCATTCCAACGACCGGTCCATCCCCGACCTGCTAGGGGACCTCGTCGACCAGACATCCACGCTGGTCCGCAAGGAGGTCCAGCTCGCCCGCGCCGAGATCGGCGAGAAGGTGACGATCGCCGGCGCCGCCGCAGGGGCCATCGCGGTCGGCGCCTTCCTGCTGCTCGCCTCGTTGATCGTGCTGCTCCAGGCGGCCGTCGCGGCGCTGGTCGAGTATGTCGGCCTCTCCGCCACCGTCTCCGCGCTGATCGTGGCCGTGGTGGTGGCCCTTATCGGATACATCGTGCTGCGCGGCGGGCTGAGCCGCCTCAAGGCATCCAACCTCACACCCGACCGGACCGTCACGCAGCTCTCGCGTGACGCGGGCGTCGTCAAGGAGCAGGTGCGATGAGCGGGACGACCACGAACCCCGGCGACAAGTCTGCGCGGGAGATCGAGTCCGAGGTGGAGCGCACGCGCTCGAACGTGTCGGACACGCTGGACGCGCTGCGGGGCAAGCTCGCGCCGAGCCAGATGATGGACCAAGCGATCGACCAAATAGCCGACTACGCCCGCGGCTCCGGCGGGGCGGAGTTCGCCCGCAACCTCGGCACCTCGGTCCGCGACAACCCCCTGCCCGTCGCGCTGATCGGCGCCGGCATCGCCTGGCTGCTGCTGTCGAACAACAAATCGTCCGGCACGGCGACCCGCAGCACCCATGACACCGGCCCCCGCCTCCTGCCCCCGCCGGAGACGGATGCCTATGTCGGCAGCGCGCAGACGGGTACCTATGTCGGCAGCATGCCGGTGGGCCGCGCCCGCACGGGCGGAACGCGCGCCCGCGTCTCCGACATGGTCGACAACACGACGGCCCGCGCGGGCGAGGCTGCCGGTGCCGTGGGCGACGCGGCTTCCCGCGCCGCCTCGGCCGTGGGCGACGCCGCCTCCGGCGCGGCCTCAGCGATCGGCGATGCCGCTTCCGAGGCGGCGGCGGCGACGACTGATGTCTTCCACCGCACCGCCTCCGCCGCGGGCGACGCGGCCTCCCGCGCCGCCGCCGCCGGCTCCGACCTCGCCGGGGGCGTGGCCGATGCCGCGAACCGGGCGATGCACGGCATCGGCTCCCTCACCCATCGCGCGGCCGGCGCGGCGGGCAGCGGGATGGACGCGGCCTCCCGCCAGGCCTCCATGGCCGCGCGCGGTGTGGGGCAGTTGGGCGAGGCGCAGCCCCTGCTTCTCGGCGCGCTCGGCCTCGCCCTCGGTGCCGCGATCGGCGCGATCCTCCCCCGGACTCGTGCCGAGGACCAGCTGATGGGCGAGGCGCGCGACAGCGTTGCCGGGCGGGTCGGCGAGGTGGCGCGCGAGACCTACGAGAACGTCCGCACGGCAGCGGAGGACGGACTCGAGCAGGTGCAGGAGCAGCTCGCCACGAGCTATTCCGAGGCGAAGGAAGGGCTGGACAAGGGCGGCGTCTCCTCTGCCGGGGAGGTGCTCAGCAAGGCCGCCACGGATGTCACGCACGCGGCGAGCGAGGCGCTGCGCGACGTGGCGGGCGAGGCGAAGCGCAATGTCGAGGAAGCCGGGGCCTCCACGCCCGACGCCCCCCGCCAGGGCTGAGAGCGTTTCGGCCGGCCTCCCCCAGGGATGGCCGGCCCCTCACGGGTCCGCGCGCCGGGGGCGACGCGGGCTCGCTGCGTTTCCGGCAATCCGGCCCGGCCTGGCGCCGGAATCGCCGGTTGCCTCGGCCCTTCCCGGACCTATCCTCCCCCGGTCGGGATGAGGCCTGGGCATGACGGAGAACCCGCCGCGCACGCTGTTCGACAAGATCTGGGACGCGCACGCCATCCTCACGCGCGAGGACGGGCAGTCGCTGCTCCTGATCGACCGCCACTTCTTCCACGAGGGCTCCCACCACGCCTTCGGCCAGCTCCGCGCCCGCGGCGCCCGCGTGGCGCGCCCCGCGCAGAATATCGGCGTGGCTGACCACTACGTCCCCACCCGCGGCCGGGGCGGCCCGATCGCGGACGACGCCATCAGGCGCATGGTGGAGGGGCTCGGCGCCAATGCCGCGGAGCACGGGCTGCGCCTCTTCGGCCTCGATCACCCGGGGCAGGGAATCGTCCACGTCGTCGGGCCCGAGCAGGGGCTGACCCTGCCCGGGCTGACGGTGGTCTGCGGCGACAGCCACACCTCCACCCACGGCGCGCTCGGCGCGATAGCCTTCGGCATCGGCGCCTCCGAGGTCGCGCATGTGCTGATGACCCAGACCCTTTGGCAGCGCCGCCCGAAGCGGATGCAGATCTCGGTGGAGGGAGGGCTCGGCGCGGGGATCGGCGCGAAGGACATGGCGCTGTCAGTCATCGCCCGCCTCGGCGCGGACGGCGCGGCGGGGCATGCGGTGGAGTATGCCGGCGCGGCCGTGCGCGGGCTGTCGATGGAGGGGCGCCTGACGCTCTGCAACCTCTCCATCGAGTGCGGCGCGCGCTGCGGCATGGTGGCGCCGGACGAAACCACCCTCGCCTTCCTGCGCGGCCGGCCCTTCGCGCCCGAGGGCACCGAGCTCGACCGCGCCGCCGAGGCCTGGATGGCCCTGCCCGGCGATGCCGGCGCCGCCTTCGACCGCGAGGTGACGCTGGATGCCGCCGAGATCGCCCCCGTCGTTACCTGGGGTGTCAGCCCCGAGGACGCGCTTCCCGTCACCGCCACCCTCCCCGACCCGGAGCGCACCGCCGATCCCGCCCGCGCCGCCGGGATCCGCGACGCGCTGGACTACATGGGGTTGCGCCCCGGCCAGCGCCTGACGGAGATCGCGGTGGACCGGGTGTTCATCGGCTCCTGCTCCAACAGCCGCATCGAGGACCTGCGCTCGGCCGCCGCCGTGCTGGCGGGGCGCCGCGCCCGCGTGCCCGGCCTCGTCTCCCCCGGATCGAGCGGGGTGAAGCGCCAGGCGGAGGAGGAAGGGCTGGACCGCATCTTCCGCGAGGCCGGGCTGGAATGGGTGGAATCCGGCTGCTCCATGTGCGTCGGCATGAACGGGGACCTGCTGGCGCCCGGCGAGCGCTGCGCCTCTACCACCAACCGCAACTTCAAGGGCCGCCAGGGCAAGGGGTCCCGCACCCACCTGATGTCGCCGGCGATGGTCGCGGCGGCGGCTGTCACCGGCCATCTCACCGATCTCCGCCCGCTGCTGCGGGGGCAGGGCTGATGCAGCCCTTCCGCCGCCTCGCCGCCACCGCCTGCCCGCTGCCCCTGTCAAACCTGGACACGGACCAGCTCATCCCCGCGCGCTTCATGAGCCGGCCGCGCAGCGCGGGCTATGGCGAATTCCTGCTGCACGACCTCCGCTTCGCGCCGGACGGCGCGCCGCGCGCGGACTTCCCGCTGAACGATCCCCGGCGCGCGGGCAGCGGCATCCTCGTCGCCCGCCGCAACTTCGGCAGCGGCTCCTCGCGCGAGGCGGCGGCCTACGCGCTCGCCGATCACGGCATCCGCTGCGTCCTCGCCGCCAGCTTCGGCGACATCTTCGCCAGCAACGCCGTGAACAACGGCCTGCTGCCCGCGCGACTGGCGGAGGAGGAGATCGAGGCCCTTCTCGCCTGGCTGGAGGGCGGCGGGCAGGAGATGGTGGTGGACCTGGAGGCGCGGAGCGTCACCGCCGGCGAGGCCGCCTGGAGCTTCGCCATCGACCCCGTCTGGCGCACGAAGCTGCTGAACGGCTGGACCGACGTGGACCTCACCCTCAGCCATGCCGAGGCGATCGAGGCCTTCGTGGCCGTGGACCGGATAAGCCGCCCCTGGGCCTGGCTGGACGGCGCTCCGATGCCGGGGCGTGGGCCCGCGGGCTGAGCCTGCTCCCCTTTATCCCGCCGGCACCGACGCGTCCCGCCTCAGCCGCTCCAGCACCTGCCGGATCTCGCCCGCCGGGCAGGGTAGCTCCAGCGCGGAGACCACCGCATCGACCAGACCGCGGCTGGTGAACTGGGTAGGCGGAAGATTGACCGCGACCTCGGGCGCGCCGGGCCAGGTTACCGTGTCCTTGCAGGGGCGGATGAGGATCCATTCTCCGAGCGGCACGATGAGGCCGATCTCCTCGACGAGCGCGATTAAGCTGTCCGGCAGGGCCGAGGCCGCGCTCTACGGCTTCCTCATTATCCGCGTCAGCTGCATCGCCTTCACCTATTGGCTCTACACCCGGCGCGGCGGCCTGCTGCACGACGTGGAGCGCAGGAAAGCCGAGGGACCCGCCCTCCGTCGTGCCTGCGGAGTAGCCGCACCCTCCGGTGGCGGCCCGGCGCCCGCCTCCCCTGCCCCGTGGCGGCCGCCGCGGCCGCTACCTACATGCCCCTGATGCACGACAGCACGCGGCTTCAGGAATTCATCGGGCGCCACCGGCGGCTCTTCGTGCTGACGGGCGCCGGCTGCAGCACGGGTTCCGGCATCCCCGACTACCGGGACGCCGATGGCCAGTGGAAGCGTGCCCAGCCCATGACGTTCCAGGCCTTCATGGGCGGCGAGGCCGCGCGCCAGCGCTACTGGGCCCGGAGCCTGATCGGCTGGTGCCGCTTTGGCCAGGTCAGGCCCAACCGGGCCCATGAGGCGCTCGCCCGGCTGGAGGGCCTGGGCCGGAGCGAGCTCCTCCTCACCCAGAACGTGGACCGCCTCCACCAGGCCGCCGGAAGCGAGGAGGTGGTAGACCTCCACGGCCGGCTGGACAGGGTGCGCTGCACCGGCTGCGGGCACGTCATGCCGCGCGAGGCGATGCAGGAGAGGCTGTCCCTCCTCAACCCCGCCTGGGCCGGGCTCGAGGCCGCGGCGGCACCCGATGGCGATGCGGAGCTGGAGGGGCAGGACTTCCACCTCTTTCGCGTGCCGCCCTGCCCGGCCTGCGGCGGCGTGCTCAAGCCCGACGTCGTCTTCTTCGGCGAGAGCGTGCCGCGCGAGCGGGTGGAGGCAGCCTTCCAGGCGCTCGACAGGGCCGATGCGATGCTAATCGTCGGCTCCTCGCTGATGGTCTGGTCGGGCTTCCGCTTCGCCCAGGCGGCGGCCGGCGCGGGAAAGCCCCTGGCCGCCATCAATCTCGGCCGCACGCGCGCCGACCCAATGTTGGCGCTCAAGGTGGAGCAGCCCTGCGCGGAAGCCCTCGACTTCCTTCTCTAGAGGTCGCGGTCCGGCGAGGCGCCAGAAGGCGGGCGGGAAGATGCCGTCCGCGAACTCCCCGTTCTGGTCAACCCGGTGGGGCGGGCCGGTGGCCTCGAAGGCCCGCGCCACCGCCTCGGCGAAGGGGGGGCCAGCCCGGCGGCAGGATGCGGCGGATGGGCAGCGGCCCCTCGCGGCCGTGCAGGGGGCCGTCGCAGTCCAGGTCCCGCTCCAGGCGCCGGAAATAGGGCAGGACGTCCTCCCAGCCCCATCCCGTCGCGCCGAGCGAGGCCCACTCGTCGTAGTCGCGCGGCAGGCCGCGGTTGGCGGCCTGCACGTTGATGCTGGAGCCGCCGCCCATCACGCGCCCCTGCTCGTAGGCGCGCTCCCCCCACCCGCCGCCGGGCAGCGCCGCGGTCCGGGCCTTCAGCCCGGGCCAGATGTAGGTGTCCCCGTGGAACAGCGGCATGGGATAGCTGTCGAGGATGGGCGCCGGCACCTCGCCGGGCGGCGTGTCCATGCCCGCCTCGACCAGCAGCACGCGCTCGGACGGGTCGGCGGAGAGGCGGTTGGCCAGCACACATCCAGCCGAGCCGCCGCCGACGACCACCGTGTCGAAGCTTTCCCCGCCGTCGCTCTCCGCCGGCATCAGGCAGCACCGCTTGTCCGGTGGAGCGGCCCGAGGGATCAGGATCCGCGCGTAGGCCGCGTTGCCGAGGAAGGCGATGCCGATCGCGTAGAGAGCGATGGTGTTGACGTCCGTGGCGCTTCCCATGCCGGAGAAGAACATTGGCAGCAGGATAAGGCAGGCGAGGCCGATCAGGATGAAGGTCGGCTTCCGCCCGATCAGGTCGCTCAGGAGGCCGAAGCCGAGCGAGGCGAAGAAGGCGCCGATGCTCGCCATGATCAGGATCTTGGAGGCAACGTCGTTCGGCAACCCGTTCACCAGGCGGAGGAAGGAGGGCATGTAGCCGGAGGTGAGGTAATAAGCCGCGCCGCCGCCGAAGGTGATGAGCAGGTTCATCAGCAGGATGCCACGATAGTCGCGCGAGAGGAGCGTGCGCAGCGGCGATGCCTGCACCGGCGCCGATTCGCCTTGTTTGCGCGTAGATCGGGAGGATGGCGCGCTGCCACGCAATGGACCGCCGTCGCGCCAAGGCGTGGAACGTCAGCCGCAGGATGGATCACGGTCAGCGGTGCGTCAGGCGCCCCATGCTGCGCCCGCCAGCGACTGCCCGTGCCGCTTCACCCACGACAACATCTCGCACCTGCTGTGGATTCTGAGCCCGTTCATCGGGCAAGCGGCATCAACCGGATCGTGTCCGGCACCGGCAACATCTTTGACAAGAGAAAGGAGCGGCTCGCCGAAGGATCATGCGATAGTGCTGGAAGGCGCAGCGGGGCGGTTAGCCCGCCCGGCGCGTCACGGCGCGGCGTCCAGCACGCTGGGATGGAACAGCTCCTCCGGCGCGATCTCCCGCGCCGCCAGGCCGTCCGCTAGGGCGAAGCGGATCATCGCCCCCACCTCCTCGCGGTTGCGGCGGAAGCCATAGGGCCAGGGGTCGCCGCCCATGATCCGTGTCTGTGCCTCGGCTTCTGCCGCGATCCAGGGCAGCGAGGCCCTGAGCACGTTCACCATGGAGAGATCGGCCACCGCCATGGCGCGCGCGCGGGCGAAGGCGCGGAACAGCTCCAGCGGCAGCCAGGGATGCGCCGCCGCCAGCTCCTTGCGCAGCGCGACGCAGTGCATAATGGGGAAGAAGCCGGTGGCGCGGAAATACGCCTCCTCCTCCTTGCGGTAGTCCGGGTAGAGCCGGTCCACTGGCGCCGAGCGTCCGAGGAAGCAGGATGGCGGGCGCGGCCCGACCACCCCATCGATCTCGCCCGCGGCCAGCAGCCCATTCAGCGTCTCCCCCGCCGCGATCGGGGCTACGTCCAGCCCCGGCGGCAGCTTCAGCGCCACGCGCTCGCCCAGGCCCGCCTCCTCCATGCCACCCGTGCGCCAGGCGATGCCATGGGTGTCCACGCCGTAGTGCTCGCGCAGGATGCCGCGCACCCAGAGCGCGGCCGTCTGCTGGTATTCCGGCAGGCCGATCCGCTTGCCCGCGAGGTCCGCCGCCGTGCGGATGCCGCGATCCGTCCGCACGTAGATCGCCGCGTGGCGGAAGGAGCGGGAGGGGAAGACGGGGATGCCGACATAGGGCGCGTCCCCGCGCGCGGTGGTGACGATGTGGCTGCCCATGGACAGCTCCGTCACGTCGAAGGCGCGGTCGCGGAGCGCGCGGCGGAAGATGTCCTCCGGCTCGCCCGGCAGCACAGTGAGGGTCACCCCCGCCACTTCCACCCGCCCGTCGATGATCGGGCGCGTGCGGTCGGAGCTGGTGCAGGCGAGGGTGAGGCAGAGATTCTCGGGCAAGGTCACGCTTCCATGGCGGCGGCAAGGTTGTCGGGGGTGAAGGGCATGGCGCGCGGGCGGATGCCGAGAGCCGCGTGGATCCCGCCCGCGATGGCGGCCACCGTCGGGCCGAGGGAGGGCTCCCCGGCCCCTAGCGGCGGCGCGTCGCGCGGGCCGATCAGCCGCACCCCCACCGCCGGCACCTCGGAGAAGCGAAGGATGGGGTAGTCGTCCCAGCCCCCAGCTGCGACGTTCAGCCGGTCAAAGCGCAACGCCTCCTTCAGCGCAATGGAGGTGGCCTGGACCGCGCCGCCCTCGATCTGGCTCGCCGCGCCGTCGGGGTTGATCACCTCGCCCAGATCGGCCGCGATCCAGAGGCGGCGGCAGTGCACCACCTCGGCCGCCTCCACCTCGGCCGCGACAGCGCACCAGCCCCCCGTGCCCTTGTAGCGTGCCATCGCGATGCCGGTGCCCACCCCCTCGCCGGAGGGTGGGCGCGGCCAGCCGCACATGGCGGCCGCCTCCCGCAGCACGGCGGCACCGCGGGGGTCCTCCGCCAGGTGGCGCAGGCGGAAGGCGACGGGATCCTGCCCGCTGCGCTCCGCCAGCTCGTCCATCACGGATTCCGTGGCCCAGACGTTCAGCAGCGCGCCCAGGCCGCGCAGGGCGGAACTGCGGAGCGGCATCTCCAGCAGCCGGTGCATCGAGACGTCGAGCACCGGCACGGCATAGCCCGGCACGGCGTTGCGCTGCCCGCCCCCGCCGCCCGCCATGGGCGCGTCGATCGCCACGGGATGGGTGAAGGGCGGGTCGAGATAGGCGGCGGAGAGCAGCGTCGGGTCCTTCGCCCGGCCAGGGCGGGAGGAGTGGCCGTTGCCCCGGAGCACCGTACGCCAGCGGCAGAGCATCCCCTCCGCGTCCACGGCCGCCTCGATTTCGGCCATTCCCGCCGGGGAGTGGGGGGACCAGGCCAGCTCCTCCGCGCGGCTCCAGAGCACCCGCACGGGCCGCCCGGGATGCGTGCGCGCCAGCAGCGCCGCGTCCAGCGCCACGTCGTCGGCGCCGTTATGGCCGTAGCATCCCGCGCCCTCCACATGGCGGACGGTGATCCGGCCGGGCTCCAGCCCGAGCACGGTTGAGAGGTCGGCCCGCAGGTTGTAGACGCCCTGGCTGTGCGTCCACACCTCCACCACGCCATCCTCCCAGCGCGCGACGGCGCAGGAGGTACCGATGGAGGCATGGGCGAGGAAGGGGCGGGTGAAGCGCGCCGAAACCAGGTGTACCGCCTCCGCCGCCGGGCCGTCCCGCCGCGCCACCTCGGTCCGCTCGGCGGGCGCCGCTTCCAGCCAGCCGGGCAGCGCGGCCTCGTCGGGCAGGCTCTCCTGCACCTCCCAGCGGGCCCGGGCGGCCAGGCGCGCCGCCCCGGCCTCCGCCGCCCATTCCTCCGAGCCGACCACGGCGAGAAGATTACCGTCGCGCACCACCCGCGCATCGCCGGGCAGCGGCCCTTCCCGCAGCTCCGCGAGCCTCGCGACGCGCGCCGGGGGGCGCAGCATCCGGGCGTGCAGCATGCCGGGGAGGCGCATGTCGTGCAGGAAGCGGGGGCGGCCGAAAACCTTGTCAGGCAGGTCCAGCCGCGCGAGGGGATGGCCGGCGACCCGGCGGAGGGAGGCGGGCTTCGGCGGCACGTCCCCACGCGCCTCCACCTCCAGCAGCGCCGGCTCCGCCTGCGACCAATAGGCGCCGATCTCCCGGCCGTCGGGGCCGAGGAAGCGCCCATCCTCCACTCGCAGCGTCCCCGGCTCCAGCCCGGACCGGGCGGCAGCTAGGTGCAGGTGGATCGCCCGCGCCTCCGCGCAGGCGTGGCGGATGGCGACGCCGCTCTCCTGGATGGAGAGGCTGCCCGAGGTCACGCCCTCGTTCGGGCTCCCCGGCGTGGAGGCGGCGAGGACGCGCACGCGCGCCGGCGAGACGTCCAGCTCCTCTGCCGCGATCTGCGCCAGCGCGGTCAGGATGCCCTGGCCGATCTCCACCTTCCCCGGGGTGACGATCACCTCGCCCCCGGCGGTGAAGCGCAGCCAGCGGGAGAGGCGGGGCTCGGCCCGCAGGCTGCCCGGCAGGTCCGGTGCGTTGCCCGCGGGCCCGGGGGGGAAGCCGAAGGCGAGGTTCACGCGGCGGTCCCCTCCCGCATCTCCCGGGCGGCGCGGCGCACCGCGCGGATCATGCGGTTCTGCACGCCGCAGCGGCAGAGATGCGGCTCCAGCGCCGCGCGCATCGCCGCCTCGTCGGGATCGGGATCGCGCGCCAGCAGGGCAGCGGCGCTGACGAGGATGCCCGAGAGGCAGTAGCCGCACTGCCCCGCCGCCTCCGCCAGGAAGGCCGATTGCAGGGGATGCGGCGCGCCGGGCCCGCCCAGCCCCTCCACCGTGCCCACCGCGCGCCCCGCCGCGGCCTCCGCAGGCAGGGTGCAGGAGGGGCGCGGCTCGCCGTCCAACGTGACGTAGCAGCAGCCGCAGGCCTCCCCCCCGCAGCCGAAACGCGGGCCGCTGAGGCCGAGGGGGCCACGAAGGGCCTGGAGCAGCGTCATGCCCTCCGGCGCCTCCACCACGGCCGGGGCGCCGTTCAGAGTGAAGGCCAGGCGCATCTAGTTCACCTGGATCCGTGCCATTCGGACGTACTCCCCCTGTCTCCGCACGTCCTCTCGCAGGAAGGCGTCGAACTCGGCGACCGACATCGGCATGGGCTGCGCGCCCTGCCGCGCCATGGCCTCCCGCGTCTGCGGCCGGGCGAGCCAAGCGTTCACCGCCTCGTTCAGCCGATCCACGACGGGGCGCGGCGTGCCGGCGGGCAGCATCAGCCCGAGCCAGATTGAGGCCTCGTAGCCCGGCAGCCCGGCCTCCGCGACGGTGGGCAGCTCGGGCAGTAGCGGGTCTCGCCGCAGCCCCGTCGTGGCCAGCGCCCGCGCGCGGCCGCCCGCGACATGCGGCTGCATCGTCGGGATGGCGTCGAACATCATCGGCACGGTGCCGGAGATGAGCGCGGTCCGCGCCTCCCCCGAGGAGCGGAAGGGCACGTGCTGGATTTCGATCCCCGCCATGGCGCGGAACACCTCGCCCGCGATGTGATAGGGCGTGCCGGGGCCGGAGGAGGCGTAGTCGATCCGCCCTGGCTCCGCCTTTGCGCGCGCGATCAGCTCCGCCACGCTGCTCACGCCGAGCGAGGGATTCACCGCCAGCACGTGATGCGCCACGTTCACCGCCGCCGCCGCGCCGAGGTCCCGCATCAATGCGTATGGGCGGTTTGGCAGCAGCGTCTCGTTCGCGGTGTGTGTGTTGGACATCATCAGGATCGTGTAGCCATCGGGTGCGGCCTTCGCGACGACATCCGTGCCGATCACCGCCCCCGCGCCCGGCCGGTTCTCCACCACGAAGGGCTGGCCGAGGCCCGATGACAGCGCCTCCGCCACGTTGCGCGCGGCGATATCCGCCGAGCCGCCCGCGCCGAAGGGCACGACGATCCGCACGGGGCGGTTCGGCCATCCCTCCTGCGCGCGGCCGACGGCCGGCGCGGCGAGCGCGCCCGCCAGCGCCGCCCCGACGCCGCGTCTCGTGAGATTGTCTCTCATCCCGCCGCCCTCCCCTGCCCGGTAGCCCAGGCCGTCATTCCACCTTGCCGATCCGCTGCACGGCGCGGACGAGCCGCGCCGTGTCGTTGCGGAAGAAGCGCTCGAACGCCTCGCCATCCTGGTAGGCGATCGGGCTTCCGGCGGCGTCCAGCGCGCGCCGCAGCCCCTCATCCCGCTCGCAGGCCTGGCGCAGCGCCGCGCGCCAGCGCTCCTGCACCGGCGCGGGGGTGGCGAGCGGCAGGAAGACGCCGGTCCAGATGTAGAACTCCACCTCGGGATGGCCGAGCTCGATGAAGCTCGGCACCTCCTCGAAGCCGGGGATGCGCTCGCGCCCCCAGCTCGCCAGCGCGCGCAGCCGCCCCTCCCGCACATGCGCCAGCGCCGGGCCGGGGCCGGAGGCGAGGGCGTCCAGCGTGCCCGAGAGCAGCGCCGTCAGCGCGGGGCCGCCGCCCTGGAACGGCACATGCAGCAGGTCGATCCCGGCCGATCCCGTGAACATCGCCATCGCGACGTGCAGGGTGGAGTAGTTGCCGGCCGAGCCGAAGGTGATGGCGCCCGGGCGGCGCTCCGCGTCCGCGACGAACTCCTCCACGCTCCGCCAGGGCGAGTTCGCGGGCACGAGCAGCACGGTAGGGTCCGCGGTGATGCGCGCGATGGGGGCGAGCTGGTCCACCGTGTAGGCGGGCACGCGCCCCATGATCCGCTCGCTCTCCGGCAGCACGCCGAGGGAGGAGAGGGCCATCAGCGCGGTGTAGCCGTCGGGTGCGGCGCGGGCAACGCTCGCGCTGCCCACGATGCCGCCGGCGCCGGGCCGGTTCACCACGGGCACGGGCTGGCCGAAGACCCGCTCCAGCGCCGCGGCGGCCGGACGCGCGGTAATGTCGGCCTGCCCGCCCGGCGGGAAGGCGACGACCATCTGAACCGGCCGCGCGGGCCAAGCGCCTTGCGCGCGCGCCGCCAGCGGGACCAGGCCCGCCGCCGCCAGCGCTGCGGCCATCTCGCGACGATGCAGCACGCCATTCCTCCCTTGGGCGGTCGCGCCGCCCGTCCTTTCTGGACCTCTCGCGCCCGGGGGCGATCTCACGCCGCCCCTCGGGCCTGCCGCTCAACCCGCCAGGCGCAGCGCCCGGCCGGGCGTCACGCGGCGCCGCGCAGCGCGGCAGCCTCCACCTTGCGGACCGTGTTGCGGATGCGCCCGATGCCCTCGATTGCGCATTCCACCACGTCGCCGTCGCGCAGGAAGCGCGGCGGCTTGAAGCCGATGCCCACCCCCTCGGGCGTGCCCGTCGCGATCACGTCGCCGGGCAGCAGCGCCATGGAGAGGGAGATCGTCTCGATCAGTGTCGGGATGTCGAAGATGAGGTCGGCGGTCACGGCATCCTGCCGCGCCTCGCCGTTCACCGTGCAGCTCACCCGCATGGCGGCGGCGTCCAGCTCGTCCGCCGTCACGATCCAGGGGCCCATGGGGCAGAAGCCGTCGATCCCCTTGCCCAGCAGCCACTGCTTGTGCACGCCCTGCAGGTCGCGCGCGGTGACGTCGTTCACCACGGTGTAGCCGAAAACATGGGACATGGCCTGCGACTTCGGGATGGCCCGCCCGCCGCGCCCGATCACGACGGCCAGTTCGGCCTCGTAGTCCACCTCCGCGTCCAGCCCCGGCACGAGCGGGATGTCGTCCCAGGGGCCGGAGATGGAGGTGAAGGGCTTGGTGAAGATGATCGGCGCCTTCGGGATGGCGTCCGCCGCACTCGTGGAAGAGGAATCGTAGCCGCTGCCCGCGAACTCCTTCGCGTGGGCGTGGTAGTTCTTGCCGACGCAGAAGATGTTGCGCGGCGGGTTGGGCAGGGGGGCGAGCAGCATCGCCTCCTCCAGCGGCTCTCCCTCCCCCGACGGCTCGGGCAGCGCCGCGCCGCCGGACAGGGCGGCGATCAGCCCCGCCATGTCCCCGGGCAGGCCCTCGATCGGCCAGAAGCGGCGCCCAGCGGCGTCCACACGTACGGGGCGCGGCACGCCGCCCATCCTCACCATGGCGAGCCTCATGCCGGGAACTCCTATACCAATCTGCGCTTGATCTGAACCAATGTGGCTGTATGGTTCACGCCTTGGTCCAAACCGTCAAGCGCCTTGAATGTCTTCCTCCCTCACGGATGAACCGCCCGGTCGCCGCGGCGCGGCCGCGCTGCAGGCCTCGCTCGAGCGGGACCTGCGCGCCGACCGCTGGGCGGCCGGGGAGCGGCTGCCGACCGAGCGCGAGTTGGGCCTGCTCTACGGCGTGGCCCGCAACACGGTACGCCGCGCGCTGGACGCCCTTGAGGCCCAGGCACTGATCCATCGCCATGTCGGCCGCGGCACGTTCCGCAGCGTGCCGCCCGCCGCGTCCCCGCAGGAGGGCGAGTCCCTCAGCCCCTCCGACGTGCTCGAATGCCGGCTAATCCTGGAGCCCGAGACGATCTCCCTCGCCGTCACCCGCGCGACCCCCGCCGACATCGCCCGCATGGCCGAGTGCCTGCGCGGCACGGACGAGGCCGCGGATCTCGCGGGCTTCGAGCACTGGGACGCCGAGCTTCACGACTCCTTCGCGCTGGGCACGCATAACGGCGCGGTCATCGCCATGTCCCGCTCCCTCGCCCGCGTGCGGGAGCGGACCGACTGGGGGCAGCTCAAGGCGCGCGGCAACACCGCCGGGCACCGCGCCATCCTGCAGGGGCACCACCACGCCATGGTGGAGGCGGTGCGGCGGCGCGACCGCGCCGAGGCGAGACGCGTGATGCGGGACCACATCCTCTTCGTGCAGGGCTACATGTTCGGCGACTAGCGGCGCGTCACGGACAGGTCACGCCAGGGGTCCGGTCCGGAACAGGGAGACGCGCAGCCCCCCGTGCGGAACGGGCGGGCCGGCCGGCAGGAAGGGCAGCCTGGTGGCGTAGGCCAGCCGCGGCTCGCTCGCGACGATCCCGACGCGCCAGCCCGCGAAGCGGCTCTTCAGCACCTGCCCGAGCGCGCGGTACAGGGGAGACAGCTCTTTCTTGTCACCGATGCGCGCGCCATAGGGCGGGTTGAGGATGACGAGCCCCGGCGGGCCATCGGGCGGGACGACCTCGCTGATCGTGGCCTGCCGGAACCCGGCGATGTCGGAGACGCCTGCGCGCTCGGCATTCGCGAGGCTCATGGCGACCGCGCCCGCATCCCGGTCGCTGCCGAAGACACGGGCGGCCGGCACGCGCCGGCTCTTCACCTCGCACATGCGCTGCCAGGCCGCCGCGTCGAAGGTCGCGAGCTTCTCGAAGGCGAAATGGCGGGCGCGGCCGGGATTGAGCCGCGCCGCGATCTCCGCCGCCTCGATGACGAAGGTGCCCGACCCGCACATGGGATCGAGCAGGGGCTCGGTGCCGTCATAGCCGCATTCCTGCAGGAAGAGCGACGCCATCGTCTCCCGCATCGGCGCCGCGTTGACGGCCTCCTTGTAGCCGCGCTTGTGCAGCGGCTCGCCCGAGGTATCGACGCTGATGGTGCAGATGTCGTTCTCGATACGCGCCCTCACCACGATCTCGGCATCGGGCGAATGGGGCGCGCCGAGCCTTTCCCGGATGGCCCGCTCGATCCGCTCGGCCGCGGCGCCGCTGTGGTAGATGCGCGATGACGCGCAGGACGCCTCGACCCGGAACGGCAGGTCGGGACGCAGGACGCCCGCCCAGTCGACGCGACGCGCGCGGCTGTCGAGCTGGGCGAGGTGGACGACGCGGAAGGAATCGATGCGCGCCAGGACGCGCCCGGCCCCGCGGACCCACAGATTCGCGCGCCAGACTTCCGGCCAGCCGCCCCGGAGGATGACGCCGCCGGGAACGGCTTTCGGCTGCTTGAATCCCTTGCCGCGCACCTCAGCGCGGAGCGCGGGCTCCAGCCCCGGCGCGGCCGCGAGGAAGATCTCGAAGTCCTTGTCCTGCGTCATCTCGCCTGCATGGCCGGGGGGTAAGTGCGTCGCGGACCCCTCGTACCACCCCCGCGGGGGAACAGATACCAGGGCCATGGGACGCGCGCTCACCCCGGCGGCGACGCCGATGCCGCAAGGCGCCGGTCATGCGAGGACGACGCGGCGCCGCCATCGCCAAAATCGATGGTAAGCGGCCACCCTCCCCGTCGCGCCGGATCGCCGATCCGGCGCCGGCAGCAGCTCCCTTGTCGCCGCCCGCGCGCGGGCTACGGCGCTGCCGGACTTCCCGCGCTGCCGTCCATGGGGGCGGCAATCCGGGCGGCCTGCCACTGCCGCTGCACCTCCTCGTTCACCTCCTCCGCCGTCTTGCCCGGGCGGACGATCACCTCGGCGCCGTTCAGGCGGAACCGGTAGGGCGTGCCGTAGCGGTTCGCCTTCTCCACGCAGCGCGTGATGACGTGCGGCAGGTAGTCAGTCTCGGTCGTGGGGTAGTCCTGGACGGGGTGTGCCATGCTCGCCTCCCTCCTCTTTGCATGAGAGCTTAGGCGGATTGATCCGCGCGGTCATTCCCCGCCGTGTCCCGTCTTCGTGATTCCTAGCCGAAGGTTTGCAGCAGGTCCTCGATCTGGGCCTGGGTGAGCTGGCGGGCCGGCTGGCCGCGAAGCATGAGCGCAAGCCGCGCGGCCTCCTCCAGCTCCTCGGCCGCGTAGACCGCGTCGTCGAGGGATTTTCCGCTTACCACTGGGCCGTGATTCGCGAGCAGGACGGCGCGGCAGTCGCGCGCCGCCTCCGCGATGGCCGCCTCCATGACCGCATCGCCCGGCCGGTAATAGGGAAGGACCGGGAGCGCACGCCCGATCCGCATGACGAAGTACGGTGTCAGCGGCGGTACGGGCGCCGTCTCGCCCGGCGCGGCGAGGCAGCTGATCGCCGTGGCGTGGGTGGAGTGCAGGTGCACCACGGCCCCGGTCTCCGGCCGAGCTATCAGGAAGGCGCGGTGCATGAAGACCTCCTCCGACGGCTTGTCCCCCGAGACATGCCGGAAGTCGGGATCAAGCTTGCTGATCCGTCCCGGCTCCAGCCGGCCGAGGCAGGAATTGGTCGGGGTGATGAGGTACCCGTCCGGCAGGCGCACGGAGATGTTGCCGGCCGAACCCACGGAGAAGCCGCGCTCGAAGAGCAGCCGACCATGCGCGCAGATCGCACCGCGCAACTCATCCTCGTTCATGCCTCGTCGGTTTCCAGCATCGGGCGCGGGCGGAGGGAATGGCGGGCTTCGCGCCCCGCGGGGGCCATCCTGTGCGGTTAGCCCGTCAGCAGGCCGCGCCGGGCAAGATTGCGCATGAGATGGCCTGTCCCGAAAGTCCAGGGCGGGCAGTCCTGAGTGTGGCGGACATGGTTGGTCAGGCTACCCAGCGACGGGCAGGAGATGACCACCTGGTCCCCGATGTCGTGGGTGAAGCCCTGCCCGAGCTGGTGGCGGTCCCTCACCGGCGCGAACATCGTGCCGAGGAAGAGCACAAGCCCGTCGGGATAGGCGTGGTGCGCGTTGATCGCCTGGGAGACGAGGTCGGCAGGATCGCGGCTGATCTCGGCGAGCGAGGACTCGCCATCCAGCCGGAAGCCGTCCCTTCCCTCGACGCGGAGGGAGATCACGGCGCGCCTGACATCGTCCATTCCGAAGCCGTCATCGAAGAGCCGCAGGAAGGGCCCGATAGCGCAGCTCGCATTGTTGTCCTTCGCCTTGGACAGGAGCAGCGCGGAGCGGCCCTCGAAGTCGCGCAGGTTGACGTCGTTGCCGAGGGTGGCGCCGACGACCCGCCCGCGGGAGGAGCAGGCCAGCACGATCTCGGGCTCGGGGTTGTTCCAGCTCGAATCCGGGCGGATGCCGATATCTGCCCCCGTCCCCACCGCCGACATGGGCTGCGCCTTGGTGAAGATCTCCGCGTCCGGGCCGATGCCGACCTCAAGGTACTGGCTCCAGGCCCCGCGTGAGAGCAGCACGGATTTGACGCGCGCCGCCTCCTCGGAACCGGGGCGGACGCCGCGCAGGTTGCCGCCGATAAGGGTGGCAATCTCCTCCCGTATGGCCAGCGCCGCATCCGGGTCCCCCTTCGCGCGCTCCTCAATCACGCGCTCCAGCATGGAGGCGACGAAGGTCACGCCCGCGGCCTTGATCGCCTGTAGGTCGATGGGCGCGAGCAGCCAGGGGCGCGAGGGATCGCGCGTCTCGGGCTGGCTGTTCGCCAGCACCTCCTCCAAAGGCCCGAGCGGCTCGCCCCCGGCATCCCGCAGCGCCGCCGGGGGATCCTCGGCTTCGCAGAGGTCGCGAACCGTGGGGAAGCTCGCGGTGATGTCGAAGAGCTGCCCGTCCCGCAGCACCACGACCGAGGGACCGCCGAGCTCAGGCCGCCAGACCCGGCCGAGGAGAAGCGCCCGCGCCGCATCCCGGGGCAGGGTCGCTCCGACGGACAGCAGGGACCTCACTCCTTCACCGCGCCGGTCAAGGAGGAGACGTAGTAGTCCACGAAGAAGGAATAGAAAATGGCCACGGGAAGCGAGCCGAGCAGCGAGCCGGCCATCAGCGAGCCCCACTGGTACACGTCTCCCTGCACCAGCTCCGTCAGGATCGCGACGGGAACCGTCTTCTTCTCCGAGGAGGAGATGAAGGCGAGGGCGTAGATGAACTCGTTCCAAGAGAGGGTGAAGGAGAAGATGCCCGCGCTGATCAGGCCGGGCACGGCGAGGGGCAGCGTGATCCGGCGCAGGATCTGCAGCCGGGACGCGCCATCCATTAACGCGCACTCCTCCAGTTCATAGGGAATCGACTTGAAGTACCCGATCAGGAGCCAGGTGCAGAACGGGATGAGGAAGGTGGGATAGGTCAGGATGAGCGCCAGCGGGCTGTCGAACAGGCCGAGCTGGAAGACCATGGTGGCGAGCGGGATGAAGAGGATCGAGGGCGGCACGAGGTAGGCGAGGTAGATCGCGAGCCCCACCGCGTTCGCTCCCCGGAAACGCAGGCGCTGGATGGCATAGGCGGCCAGGACGGAGGCGAAGATGGACAGCACCGTCGAGCAGACCGCGACCAGCATCGTGGTCATCAGCCAGCGCGGATAGGAGGTCTCGAAGAGCAGCTTCTTGATGTTTGCCAGCGTCGGCTGCACGACCCAAAAGGGGTTGAAGTTCTTGTAGTCGTAGAGCTCCGCGTTCGGTTTGAAGGTCGTGATGGTCATCCAGTAGAAAGGGAAGAGCAGCACAAAGATGAAGCAGGCCAGCGGCAGGTAGACCGTCAGGATCCGCCTTGGCCGGGACTGCCAGGAGAGATGGTCGTCATCCACTCCCCCCTTGCTCGCAACCGCCTCACTCATCGCTGCCTCCCTGCTGCCACTTGCGGCGGGCAAGGGCGAAATAGCTGAACAGCGTGGCCAAGAGCAGGAAGGGGATCATAGAGACGGCGATGGCCGCTCCCTCCCCCAGCTGCCCGCCGGGTATGCCGCGCTGGAAGGCGAGGGTCGCCATCAGATGGGTGGAGTTGATGGGGCCGCCGCGGGTGATGGCGTAGACGAGCTGGAAATCCGTGAAGGTGAAGAGCACGGAGAAGGTGAGCACCACAGCGAGGATCGGCAGCAGCAGCGGGAAGGTGATCTTCGTGAAGCGCTGCCACGGGGAGGCCCCGTCCAGCAGCGCCGCCTCGTAGAGCGAGGGCGAGATGGTCTGCAGCCCCGCCAGCAGGGAGATCGCCACGAAGGGAATGCCCCGCCAGACATTGGCCGCGATCAGCGACCAGCGCGCGTGCCAGGGCGTGCCGAGGAAGTCGATGTAGCGGTCGCTCCAGCCCAGCACGTCGACCAGCACGTAGGAGATGATCGAGAACTGCGCGTCGTAGATCCACCAGAAGGTGATGGCGGAGAGGACGGTCGGCACGATCCAGGGCATCAGGATGATGGCCCGGATGAGCGACTTGAACGGCACCTTCTCGTTCAGCAGCAAGGCCAGCCAGAGCCCTAGCCCGAACTTCAGCACCGTCGCCACGGCCGTGTAGAACACGGTGTAGAAGACGGCGCTCCAGAAGACGCGGTCGTACCAGAGGGATTCGAAGTTCTCGAACCCCACAAAGACGCCGCCGCGGCCGATATGCGTGTCCGTGAAGGCGAGCCAGATGCCCAGGCCCAGCGGATAGGTCAGGAAGGTCAGCAACAGCCCGACTGCGGGAAAAAGGCAGATCGCGATCAGGAACGGCTTGCTGTCGAGCAGCTTGGCCAGCCAGCCGCGCTCGGCTCGCCGGGGACTCCAGGGCAATTCGGCGGATGTGACGCCGGACATCGGCTCCCCTCCTACGGGCTGCGGGGCGCCGCGCCGCTCGTGCAGCGCCCCTGCGGGATTCAGCGGTAGTAGCGGCGGCAGCGGCGCTCGGCCTCGCGCACTGCATCCTCGGGCGTGGACTGGCCCGAGGAGGCGGCGGCGAACATCTGCACGACCACGTAGTCCGCCGCAACCGAGCCCGATGCCGCGCTGATCGGCCCCTTGTAGCCGGACCAGTACTCCACCGTGTTGGTGTCGCGGTACACAGCGAGCTTCGGATCGCTCTTCCACACCTCGCTCTCGCCATAGGCGTTGAGCGGATGCGCCCAGTAGCCGCCGCAGCCCACCAGCCAAGGGTCGTACTGCTCCGCCTCCATCATAAAGCGAAGATACTCCTTCGCGGCGTTGGGGTAGCGGCTGTGCTTGAACACCATGGCGTTCAGCAGCAGCACGTTCTCCGCCAGCTTGCCCGCGGGGCCGGTGGGCAGGTGCTCCATCCCCGTGTCCGCGGCGATCTCCGCCGTGCGCGGGTCGTTCTTCAGCGAGAAGTACATGGAGACGCCGTTCTGTGTCAGCCCGATCTCGCCCGCCGCATAGGCGCGGTTGTTGTTCACGTCGCCCCAGGAAACAGTGCCGGGAATGAAGGTCTGGTACAGCTCGCGGGCGTAGCGCAGCGCCTGCAGCGTCTGCGGGCTGTTGATGGCGACCTTGCCGGCCTCGTCCACCACCATGCCGCCATGCGACCAGAGCAGCCAATTGCAATAGGCATTGCCGTCGCCCACCGCATTGCCCAGCGCGAAGCCGGCGGGGTGCCCGTTGCGCTTCAGCCCCTGGCAGAGCTTCAGGAACCCGTCATGGTCCGTCGGCAGCTTGTCGAACCCGGCCTCCTTCGCCCAGGAGATGCGGTAGACGCAGGGCGAACCTGTGCCGCCCATCGGGATCGAGACCCACTGGTCCGTTCCCCACTTCTTGCCGAAGCGCTGCGGCAGGGCCATCCAGCCCCCGTATTTCTGGCCGAGGTAATTGGCCAGCTCGGTCATGTCGAGCAGCTTGTCCGAGTAGATGTGCGGGTCGTCGGCCCAGCCCACCACCACGTCCGCCCCCGCGCCGGTGTTCGCCGCCACCGCGGTCTGCGGGCGGAGGTCCTCCCAGCCCGCGAAATCCACGCGCACCTGCACGCCGGTCTGGGCCGCGAACTTCGCGCTGTTCTCGCGGAACACCGTTTCGTCGGCATCGACGAACTTGGTCGGGCGCAGCACGCGCAGCGTGGCGCCACTCTCGATGCGGGCCTGGGGCGGCGTGGCATTCCCCATGGGAATCGCAGCGCGCGCGCCACGGATGGTCACGCCCCCGGCGAGAGCGCCGGCGCCGAGCGCCAGGGTTCCGCGACGGGTGATTCCGCGCCGGGTGAAGCTGTTCATTTGCTTGTTTCCTCCTCGACCGCCGTCTCCGGCACCCCAGCCCTCAGGTCATGAGGCGCGTCCCGGTTTCCCGGTTGAACAGATGAGCCACCGCCGGCTCCGGCTGGAGATGCAGCGTGTCGCCCACCCGCGCCGAGACCCGCTCGCGGAAGGCGCCGACCAGGGTGCTGTCACCCATGCGCGCCGTCACCATCGTCTCCGCGCCCGTGGGCTCGACGAGCTGGACGGTCACGGGGATGCCCGTGTCGGACAGTCGGAGATGCTCGGGGCGGATGCCGTAGATCACCGGCTGCCCCTCCGCCGCCCGCTCCCCTGGCGCCGACCCGGGCAGCGGCAGCGCGATTGGCCCGGCGCCGTCCAGCCCCTCCGGGCGAAAGCCACCGTCGCTGACCCGGCCGCGCAGGAAGTTCATCGCCGGGCTGCCGATGAAGCCCGCGACGAAGAGGTTGGCCGGACGGTCATACAGCTCCAGCGGCGTGCCGATCTGCTCCACCCGCCCGCCCTGCATGACCACGATCTTGTCGGCCATGGTCATGGCCTCAATCTGGTCGTGGGTGACGTAGACGGTGGTGGTCCGCAACCGCTGGTGCAGGTCCTTGATCTCGCCGCGCATCTGCACGCGCAGCTTGGCATCGAGATTCGAGAGCGGCTCGTCAAAGAGGAAGACCTGCGGATGCCGCACGATGGCGCGCCCCATGGCCACGCGCTGGCGCTGCCCGCCTGAGAGCTGCCGGGGATAGCGGTCGAGCAGCGCGTCCAGCCCGAGGATGCGGCTCGCCCGGCCCGTCTCCGCCTCGATCACCGCCGCGGGCGCCTTCGCTAGGCGCAGCGAGAAGGCCATGTTTTCCCGCACCGTCATGTGCGGGTAGAGCGCGTAGTTCTGGAACACCATGGCGATGTCCCGGTCCTTCGGCGGCACGGTGTTCACCACCCGCCCGCCGATGGAGATCTCCCCGCCCGTGATGTTCTCCAGCCCCGCGATCATGCGGAGCAGCGTGGACTTCCCGCAGCCGGAGGGACCGACGAGCACGCAGAACTCGCCATCGGCGATGTCCAGGTCGATGCCGTGCAGGATGGGGGTTCCGCCGAAACTCTTGCGGACGCCGCGGATCTCGACAGAGGCCATGAGGCGCCGCTAGCTCCGCACGGCAGCGTTCAACCGCATCCACGGCATGTGACGGCCTCCCTGTTCGTTGCCACAAGCCTACGCACCACTGCCGCATCCTTGCAACAGCCTTTGCGGGCCGGGCGGCACGGCCGGGGCGCCCTTGCCCGTTTTCCCAGAACGGGCTGCACTCCGGCGCATCCCGACAGCACCGGCCGGGGCGCATCGGCGAGAGCCGGCCGGGCATGTCGGCAAGAAGCGGGATAAGGTCGGGAGGCGCCTGGGATGGACGGCAACCGGCATCGCGTCTGCGTGGTCGGCCTGGGTTCCATGGGCATGGACGCCGCGCGCTCCTGTAGCGCTGCGGGGCTCGCCACCTATGGCATCGACCTTAACCCCGCTGCCTGCCAGGCGCTGCGCGAGGCGGGCGCCGAGGACGGAGGCGCCGACGGCCTCGCCTTCGCCGAGGATCTCGACGCGGTGCTGCTGCTGGTGGTCAACGCGGCCCAGTGCCGGGACGCGCTCTTCGGCCCCAAGGGAATCGCGCCGAAGCTGCGGCCGGGGACGGGGGTGATGGTGTCCTCCACCATCTCGGCCGCCGACTCGCGCGCCCTTGCCGCCGAGTTGCAGGTGATGGGCCTGGTCATGCTGGACGCGCCCGTCTCGGGCGGGGCGGCCAAGGCGGCGGGGGAAATGACCGTGATGGCCGCCGGCCCGCGCGTCGCCCTCGACCAGCTCCGCCCGGTGCTCGATGCACGATGTACGAGGTGGTCACCCATGCCGCCGGCAACAGCTGGATGTTCGAGAACCGGATGAAGCATGTGGTGGAGGGGGACTACACGCCGCACTCCGCCGCGGACATCTTCGTCAAGGACCTGCGCCTCGTCACAGAAACCGCGCTGTCGCTGAACTTCCCCCTGCCGCTCGCCAGCACGGCCTATGCGATGTTCGCCAATACCAGCAATGCCGGCTTCGGGCGCGAGGACGACGCCTCCGTGATCAAGACCTTCGCCGGCATCGACCTGCCGGGCGTGCGGAGGGGCTGAGCATGCGCCTGGGCGTCATCGCCGACGACTTCACCGGCGCGACCGACGTCGCGGGCTTCCTCGTCGCGAACGGGCTGCGCACCGTCCAGCTCAACGGCGCTCCGCCCGCCGATCTCCCGGTGGAGGCGGATGCGGTGGTCGTCAGCCTGAAGTCCCGGTCCTGCCCCGTGGGGGAGGCGGTCGCGCAGAGCCTGGCATCGCTGGAATGGCTGCTCGGGCGGGGCTGCCCGCAATTATTCTTCAAGTACTGCTCCACCTTCGACAGCACGCCGCGTGGCAATATTGGGCCGGTGACCGACGCGCTGCTCGACGCGCTGGGCGAGGACTTCACCGTCATCTGCCCGGCCTTGCCGGTGAACGGGCGCACGATCTACAGCGGCTATCTCTTCGTGAACGGCGTGCCCTGCACGAATCCGGCATGCGGCACCACCCTGTCACGCCGATGTCTGACAGCAACCTTATACGTCTGATGGACGCCCAGTCCCGCGGCCGCAGCGGCAACGTGCCGCACGGCGTGATTGATAGGGGCGCGGCCGATGCCGCGGCCGAGGGCCGCCCTTCCGGCGGGCGCGCGGTGATCCTCTCCGGCTCCTGCTCGGGGATGACGAACGCGCAGGTCGCCGCCTACCGCGCCGCCGCGCCCGCCCTTCCCGTCTCGGTCGAGCGCTGCCTCTTGGATGCCGGCTATGCCAGGGAACTCGCCAACTGGGCCGCGGCGCAGCCGCGCGACGGCCCGGCACCCCTGGTCTACGCGACGATGCCGCCGGAGGGCGTGAAGGAGGTGCAGGACCGCTTCGGCGCGGCGGAGGCCAGCGCGGCGGTGGAGCGCGTCTTCGGCGCCCTGGCGCGGCGCCTGATGGAGGAGGGCTTCGCGCGGTTCATCGTCGCCGGCGGCGAGACCTCCGGCGTCGTCACCCAGTCGCTCGGCATCGGCGGGTTCCATATCGGCCCGCAGATCGCGCCGGGTGTGCCCTGGGTGCGGGCAGTGGGCAGGCCGCTCTCCCTCGCGCTGCAATCCGGCAATTTCGGCGGGGAGCACTTCTTTTTCGAGGCGCAAGCGGCAGCATGAGGAGGGAAGCATGAGGATCGTCATCACCGGCGGGGCCGGCTTCCTGGGCAGCCGGCTCACCCGCGCGCTGCTGGCCCTGCACGGCGCGGGGAGCGGGCTGCCGGCCTTCGACAGCATCCTCTTCGTCGATCTCGCGCCGAGCCCGGTGGACGACCCGCGCGTCGCTTCCGTGGTGGGCGACATCGCCGCTCCCGCCTTCGCGCAGGGGGTGATCGGGGCGGAGACGGCCGGCGTCTATCACCTCGCCGCCGTGCTGAGCGGCGGGTCGGAGGAGAATTTCGACCTCGGCATGCGCGTGAACCTCAACGGCACCCGCGCGCTGCTGGAGGCCACGCGGGCCACGGAAAGGGCGCCGCGCTTCGTCTTCGCCAGCTCCGTCGCCGTCTTCGGCGGGGCCCTGCCGGAGGTGGTGCCGGAGACGATGGCGGTCATGCCCGCCTCCTCCTATGGCGCGCAGAAGGCGATGGGCGAACTGCTGGTGAACGACTACTTCCGCAAGGGCTTCGTGGACGGGCGCGCCTGCCGCCTGCCGACCATCGTGGTCCGCCCGGGGAAGCCGAACTCCGCCACCTCCTCCTTCGCCAGCGGGATCATCCGCGAGCCGTTGGCGGGCCAGCCTTCGAACCTTCCGGTGCCGCTGGACACGCGGCTGTGGCTCTCCTCGCCGGACACGGTGGTCGCGAACCTCATACACGCGATGGCGCTGGAGGGCGGGCGCATCGGCGCCTGGCGCGTGCTGAACCTGCCCGGTATCTGCGTCACGCCGGCGGAGATGCTCGCCAGCCTCGAGCGGGTGGGCGGCCCTGCCGCGCGCGCCCTCGTCACCGAGCGGCCGGATGAACGCATCGCCGGGATCGTCTGCTTCTGGCCCGGCGATTTCGAGGTGGACCGGCTCCTCGGGCTGGGCTTCCGCCGGGACGCGGATTCTGACGGGGTAGTCCGCCAGTACAAGGACGAGTTCGTGCCCTGACGTGCCCGGCGGGAACTGGCATCCGGCCGGCTCGGTCCTCTCACGCCCTTGCCGGGGTGCTGCGGGCCGAGCGGAAGCCGCGCGGGTCCGCCCCGGGCGAGCCCTGATCTACTTCGGCGAACGCTTCTGTCCTTCGAGGTGGCGGCGCAGGAGCTCCATGTTGCGGAGGTTGGCGCGGAAGAAGACATCCCCAACGGAGCCCGCGACGGGCACCGCGCTGATCAGCGCGTCAAGACCGACATTGGCGGCCATGCGCAGAAGTGTTCCGGCAGGCACGCCGAGCCGGCGCGCCTCCCAGATGAGGTAGGCCGACACTGCCGTCGGGACGATCGGCCCGACCCCCGGGATCAGGCTCAGCAGGGCGTCCGCGCCGAACCGGATGCCGGTACCCGGGATGCGCCACCGGCTGTCGAGCAGCCCTGCGATCCTCTGCAGGCGGGCATGGCCCGGCTCCGCGCGGCCTGCAGGCTTTCGAAAGGGGGCGATCGAGCTGGTCGGGCGACGCATGCGGCTCCTCCACGCGGACCGCCCAGGCGGTCCCTGGAAAGGCTAACGCCCTTTCCCCGCCCCTGGATGGAAGCTGTTGAACGATTGCCCCTGATGCGGGCCCACGGCGCGGGAGCGGCCGGCGGACAGGGGTTCGCAGCGGGACGGCCCCCCGCTTGCTCAGGGCGAGGACGCGGAATCTGTCCCAGACCTCCTGCAGGGACAGTACCCGCCGAATTGCCCCGAACTGTCCCTTTCCTCACGCCCTGCCGCGGCACACCCTTCCGGCAACGAACAAGCCTACCGGGAGACGTCCAGCCATGAACCGCCTCCTCCTCGGCTCCGCCCTCGCCCTGCCGGCGCTCTCCGCGCGCGCCCAGCAGCCGGCCTGGCCGGAGCGTCCTGTGACCATCGTCGAGGGCTACCCTCCCGGCAGCGTCACCGACCTGGCCTCGCGCGCCGTCGCCGAGCCGATGTCGCGCCAGCTCGGCCAGCCCGTGGTGGTGGAGAACCGGCCCGGCGCGGCCACCTCCGTCGCCGCCACCTATGGCGCGCGGGCACGGCCGGACGGCCACACCCTCGTCATGGGCACGACCACGCTCGCCATCAACCGGACGCTCCAGCCCAACCTCACGCCGAAGGACCCGGGCAAGGAACTCGATCCCGTCGGCATGGTGTTCCGCACGCCCTTCATCCTGCACGTCAATCCCGCCCTTCCCGTGCGGAACGCGGCGGAGCTGATCGCCTAGTGCAAGGCTAATCCGGGGAAGGTGCTCTTCGGCTCGCCCGGCACCGGCTCGGTCAGTCATCTGGCGCTGGACATGTTTCGCGCGAGGGCGGGGGTCGACATTGTCCACGTCCCCTATCGCGGCGGCGCTCCGGCGGCGCTGGACCTGCGCCAGGGCCGGGTGCACGCGGTGTTCCAGGCCATCCAGGAGGCCAGGACCACGCTGTCCGACGGTGGCACGCGCGGGCTGGCCGTGACCGCAAGCGCGCCCATTCCCGGCTACCCGGAGCTGCCGCCCGTCTCCGAGACCCTGCCGGGCTTCGAGGTCTTCTTCTGGCAGGGCCTCTTGGCCCCGGCCGGCACGCCCGCCCCGGTCATCGCCCGCGCCGTGGCCGCCCTGCGGGCCGCCACCTCCGACCCGGCGCTCCGCGCGCGCATGGCCGAGCAGGGCGTCGAGCTCGTCAGCGGCGACGCTGCGATGCTGCGCGCGGCGCTGGCCGACGACACGCGCCGCTGGGGCGACGTGATCCGGGAGGGGAACATCAGGCTCGAATAGGCGGCCCCTTCCCGCCCCCATCCCGCCGACCACCGCACCGGAACCGCCCCATGTCGATCAGCAATCACCCCTCCCGCACCCCCGGCTTCCACCGCATGAGCACGGCCGAGCGGCTCGAGGCCGTGGCCGCCTTCTCCGGGCTGGACGAGGCCACCACTGCCCAGCTCTCCGCGCCGGGGAACATCGACCCGCACCTGGCCGACCACATGATCGAGAACGTGGTCGCGACCCTCTCCATTCCGATCAGCGTCGCCACCAACATGCGCGTGGACGGGCGCGATGTGCTCGTGCCGATGGCGACGGAGGAGTCCTCCGTCGTCGTCGCCGTCTGCAATTCCGCGCACCAGTGCTACGATTCCGGCGGCTTCGTCACCTCCCTCTCGGGCAACCTGATAATCGCGCAGGTGCAGCTCACCGGCGTGACGGACCCGGAGAACGCGCGCCTCTGTATTCTGGAGCGGCGCGAGGAGATCGCCGCCACCTGCGACGGCTGCGACCCCATGTTGGTGCAGCTCGGCGGCGACTTCCGCGACCTGGAGCTGCGCGTCATCGCCTCCCGCGGCGGGCCGATGGTGGTGACGCATCTCATCGTCGACACGCGCGACGCGATGGGCGCCAACACCGTGAACACGATGGCCGAGAAGCTCGCGCCGGCTATCGAGTCCTGGACGGGCGGCAAGGTCTTCCTCCGCATCCTCTCCAACCTCGCCGACCGCCGCCTCGCCCGCGCCCGCGCCACCTGGACGGCCGAGGCGATCGGCGGGGAGGCCGTGCGCGATGGCATGATCTCCGCCTATCACTTCGCCGAGGCCGATCCCTACCGCGCCGCCGCCAACAACAACGGCATCATGAACGGCGTCTCCGCCGTGGTGCTGACCACCGGCAACGACACGCGCGCGGTGGAGGCGGGCGCCCACTCCTATGCCGCCCGCCGGGGCCGCTACTCCAGCCTCACAAGCTGGAAGGTGACGGCCGATGGCGGCCTCGCCGGCTCGATCGAGCTGTCCATGCCCGTCGGCCTCGTAGGCGGCGCCACGAAGATCCACCCCACCGCCCGCGCCTGCCTGAAGGTCCTCGGCGTGACGACGGCGGCGGACCTGGCGCGGATCATCGCGGCCGTCGGCCTCGCTCAGAACTTCGGCGCCATGAAGGCCCTGGTCACCACGGACATCCAGAAGGGACACATGGACCTGCACGCCAACAACGTTGCCTTCGCCGCCGGCGCGACCGACGGGGAGGTGGCGCGGCTGGCCGCGATCCTCGTGGAGCGGCGGCAGGTTCGCCAGGACGTGGCCGTGGTGGAGCTGGAGAGGATGCGCGGCGGCTGAGCGTCAGCCCGTCTGGCAGTCCGCGTGGCGGAGGCGCTCCCGCAGGAAATCCAGGAAGCGCGGGTCCGCCGTATGCGCCACGTTGAGCCGCAGCATGGCCGGGCCCGGCCCGCGCTCCGGGCTGAACACCGCGCCGGGCGCGAGGAAGATGCCGCACGCCGCGGCCTCCCGAACGCTCGCAGCCTCCTCGATCCCCGGGGGAAGCGGCGTCCACAGGTAGAACCCGCCGCCGGGCGGGCGCGAGGGGCGCAGGCCGGCCGCCGCGAGATGGACCAGGGCTGCGTCCGTGGCGCGCTCCACCCGCGCGCGCAGGCGGCGGAGATGCCGGAGGTACTGGCCGCCGCCCGCGATCAGCCCCGCCACCATCCGCTCCGCGTATTGCGACGTCGCTAGCACCATCAGCAGCTTCATGTGGGCGAGCGCCTGGACCGTGGCGGGCATCCCCGCCACGAGGCCGACGCGCAGGGAGGCTGAGAGCGTCTTCGAGAAGGTGCCGACATACATCACGCGCCTCAGCCCATCGAGCGCGGCGAGGCGCGTGGCGCTGGAGGGCAGGAGGTCCGCGAAGGGGTCGTCCTCCACGATGCCGAAGCCGTGCCGCTCCGCCGCCTGCAGCACGCCATGGGCCACGACGGGGGAGAGCGTGCCGCCGGTGGGATTATGAGCCAGGGACTGTGTGAAGAAGAGCTTCGGGCGGACGAGCGCCAGCTTGGCCGCGAGGTCCTCGAGGTCCGGCCCGTCCGCCTGCCGCCGCACGCCGATGATCCGCGCCCGCGCGAGGCGCAGCTTGCCGAAGAGCGGATAGTAGCCGGGATCGTCCACCAGCACCGCATCGTCCGGCTCGACCATGTGCCGGACGATCACTTCCAGGGCGTGATTGGCGCCCTGGGTGAGCAGCACCTGCTCGGGCGCGCAGGGAATTGATCGCTCCTGGAGGGACAGGGCGATGCGCTCGCGCAGCGGCGCGTATCCCCAGGTAGTGCCGTAGTCATGGGCCGGGCCGCTGCCGCCCAGCCGCGCGGCGCGCGCGAAATGGACCCTGAGCTCCGATTCCTCCATCCAGGCGGGCGGTGGCCGCCCCTCTCCCGGCCTGGCGGTGTAGCGCGCCTCCGTCTGCTCCCGCAGGAGCGAAACGAGGTCGAGCGCCTCCTCCACCCCCGGCCCCGGGCTCCGGATGGTGGGCCGCGGTCCCGCGGCGACGAAGTAGCCGGCGCCCCGCCTCGCCTCCAGATACCCGGAGGCGACGAGCTGGTCATAGGCGCTGGACAGCGTGTTCTTGGAGACGCCCTGCGTCCGGGCGCCCTCCCGCACGGAGGGCAGGCGCTCGCCCGGCCGCATGAGGCCGGCCTCGATGGCGGAGATCAGCCGGTCGACGATCGCGCGCGCCTTGAGGGGGGACGCCATGGAAGCCGATGCTGGCCGAGGAAGGCCGCCCGGACTACCCCCTGCCTTCCCGTTGCTCACCATCCCGCAACGGCTCGCGGCGGGCGCTGGGCGCGGCAGTTGGCGACGCTCGTGCCAGCCCCGGCCTCCTCAGCCGGTGGAGCATCCGGGGCGCGGCGCTTCAGCGGCTCGGCGGGCTCTCCGCCCCGCTCGGCGCGGGCTGCGCTGCATCGCCTCCGCCTTCCGCGCGCGTGCGCTGCACTGCCTGCCGCTCGCGCGCGAGCTGGGCGCCAAGCTCGGTGAGTTCCTGGCGGTGCTGGTTGAGCCGGGACTGCGCCTCGGCGATCTGCGTCCCGAGCCCGGCGCGGCGCTGCTCGAGGGAGGATACCTCGTTACGCAGGCTCTGCGCCTGCTCGCGCAGCCGGGCCTGTTCCTGCCGCTCGGCCTCGTTCGCCCCCGAGATCTGCTGGGCCTGCGCCTGGAGAGCGCGCACCCGCTCGCCCGCCTCCTCCGCGCTGCGCGTCGTGCCCGCCAGCCGGCCTTCCGCCTCGCTGAGCGCGGTGCGCCGCGCGGCCAGCGTCGCCTCGGTAGCCTGGACCTCCGCCCGCGCGGCCTGGAGGCGCTGCTCCTCGGCGGAGGCTCCGTCCCGCAACTCGGCGAGGCGCCGCTCGGCCGTTCCAATCGTGCTGCGCAGCTCTGTGATCCTGGTCTCCAGGCCGCGCAGGGTGCTGGCGGCCTCCTCGCGCGCGGTCGTCAGGCGCGACAGCTCCGACTGCGCCTGCGCAATCCCGCTCTGGCGGTCCCGCAGCGTCGCCTCGGCGCCGGCAAGGGTGCCGCGCAGCTCGCCGAGGCGCTGCTGGGTCGCGTTGATCTGGCTGTTCAGCTCGGTCGCGCGCGCTTCCTGCCCGCGGACGCGCCCCGCCGCCTCGTCGGCGGCGCGGCTCGCCTGGGCGAGGCGCCGCTCCTCGGCGGCGGCCCGCTCACCCAGCGCCGTGAGCTGGGTGCTCTGGGTGGCCGACTGGTCACGAAGCGTCGCGAGTCTCTGATCCGCTGCCGCCGTCTGCTCGCGGAGCGTGCCGAGATTGCGCTCCCTCTCGGCGATCGTATCCCGGTGCTGGCCCGAGGCCTGCTGAAGCTCCTCAATCTCCGCTTGCAACGTGGCAAGACGCCGCTCCTCGGAGGCGATGCTTGCCCGGAGGCTGCTCGCATTCCGGTCGGCAGCCAAGCGTGACGCCTGCGATGCAGCGAGCAGGCTGCGGGCGCGGCTCAGACGCCCCTCGATCGCCGCCAGGTCACCCGCGGCGCGACGCTCCGCTTCCAGCGTGGCTTCGAGTTCGTTCACACGCTGCTGGAGGAGGCCGGTCTGCGCGCGGGCATCCGCGAGGCTCTGCTCGGTCGCGGCGATCCGGCTGCTCTGCTCAATGGTCAGGCCACAACCGGGCAAGGACATCGCCACAACCGGGCAAATGGCCAGCATCGGATGTCGTGCCCAGCTCGGCAGCTTGACCATGAGACCGCCCCCCAATCCGCGCGACCCTCACTGGCCGCGGCGGCAACATACCGCCCCTGCTTTCCGGCGAGGTCAAGATGGCAGGACGGCCGCCGCGGACCGGGCCCGGACGGCCCTGCGCCGCGAGGATCGCCGGCACGAAGGTTCCCGCGGCGCGTTGTTCCAACTCCCGAAACCAGGCGAGCGGGCGCACGCGCGTGGGAGACTGGCGTGGGTGCCGCTGGAACCGCCGGCAACCTGCCGGGGCTCACGACGGAGAGGCGGCGCGCTAACCCCGGGCGGCCCCCGCCCGCGTCTCCGACTCTGCCGCGCGTGCAAGCTCCTCGTTGAAGCCCATGAGCCGGAAGTCCGTCATTCGCATGGGATAGAGAATGCCGTCCAGGTGATCGTTCTCGTGCTGGACGACCCCGGCATGGAAGCCGCCCACCTCGGCGGTGACGGTTTGGCCGTCGCAGTCCACGCCGGTGTAGCGCACACGCCTGAAGCGCGGGACAGCGGCCCGCAGCCCGGGGATCGACAGGCATCCCTCCCAGCGGAGATGCTTCTCCTCCCCCAGCGGCTCGACAACCGGATTGATCACGACCGTGTTGCCAACCACCATGTCGTCGGGCGCTCCGCTGGAACGGGCAGGCAGGACCCGGAAAACGAACAGGCGCAGCGGCAGATGGACCTGCGGTGCGGCGAGGCCGGCTCCCGGCGCGTCCTCCATCGTCTCGAACATGTCCTGCACGAGGCGGCGGATCTCCGGCGCCCCTGGATCATCGACGGGCCGGCACTTCTCCAGAAGAACCGGATGGCCCATGCGGGCGATCTTCAGAATAGCCATATGCCGCTCCTGTTCAGGACAGCACCGGATTGCCGGAGATCGGCCCCGGCGTCATCCCTTGTCCGCCGCATCCGCCCGCAGCGGGGAAGGCGCCGCATCCGGAGAGGGCACCGCGGCCCACGCCCCTCGTCGCCTCCCTCGCATCCAGGTTGTGGGATGCGGGCCCGCAGCGCGGGGTCCAGCCGGTCGTGCACGGCGTGCATGGAGGCGAAGATCGTGCCGCCGCCGTCGCGCGGCAGCACGCGGGCGTAGAGGGCGGAGCGGAGGCTCAGCTCAGTGGTGAGCATGGGAGCCTTCCGGGCCGACAGGGACTACTGCGCTCGTGTTCTCAGCTGCTGCTCGCGCAGGAAGATGAAGAGGCCAGCACCGATGATGACGAGTGCTCCGGCCAGGGTGAGCGGCCCGATCACCTCGCCGAAGAAGAGATAGCCGAAGAGCATGCCCCAGAGGATCAGCGTGTACTGATAGGGCACAACCACGGAGGCCGGCGCGATCCGGAGCGACTGGTTTACGCAGAGATTGCCGCCCAGCGAGCCGATGCCGAGGGCAAGCATCAGCACCAGGTCCATGATCCCGGGTGGCGTCCAGCCCTGAGCAAGAACCAGCACCGTGCCGAAAAGGAGCGCGGCCAGGAGCTGCGCCGTCATCAGCACCGTCCCAGGCACACCGGCCAGCTTGCGGGTGGCAATGAGGAAGCAGGCATAGCTGAAGCTTCCCGCCAGGGCGCAGATCGCACCGAAGGAGAGGGTGGCGGGCGAGGGATGCAGGGCCAGTACAACGCCGCCGAAGCCGATCGCCACAGCCGTCCAGCGGCGCCACCCAACTCGCTCTCCGAGCAGGAAGGGAGAGAGGGCGGTCACGTAGATCGGGCCGGCCATGTAGTAGGTCATCACCTCCGCCAAGGGCAGCGCAGTGAGGGCCCAGAAGAAAAGTGAGGACTCCAGCGTGGAGAACAGCACGCGCAGCAGCTGCAATCCTCGGCGCGGCGCTTGGAGAAAGGCATAAAGCCCGACCCTGTGGATCGAGGGGGCCATGGCGCAGAGCCCAGCGACGCTCCGCACAAGCAGGAGCTGCCCCACTGTGTAGGAGCCCACCAGCCACTTGCCGAGGGTGTCGTTGACGGCGAAGAGCAGAACGCCGAGCAGCATCATCATGACACCGCCGCTGGTACCCGTAGGCATGGTGCCCAGGCGCTGGAATGCGGTCACTGCTATTTTCCACCCATTGCGGCCCCTCCTGCCTGCGATGGGGGCCGAACCGAAGCACTAGCGAGATGGCGTTGCGCTGCAAAGCCTCGGACAACGGGGCGACGCAACCGCCGCGACGAGCCCTGCCCCCCCGTGGCGGACACGGCCCGCCATGGGGGGCTGCGGGGCATCCCGCGCCCCTCGGCGCTGTCCGACCTTCCTGAGATAGCCGGCAGCTGCCTAAGACGCGTGTATGGACATCGGGTAATCGCGGCTGGGGCAGTGGAGCTCCCATGATGCTGCGGTCCGGGCGTCGTTGTCCGGCGGCTCGCATGGGGAGGCTGCTCGATGGCCCATTTTGTTGGTTTAGACGTGTCGCAGAAGCTGACGGCGATCTGCGTCGTCGATGAGACGGGGCGCCGGCTGTGGCGTGGGCAGTGCGCCACGGACCCGGAGCGGATTGAGCGAACGGTGAGAGGTCATGCGGGAGAGGGCGCAAAGGTCGGCGTCGAGACCGGGCCGATGACGCCGTGGCTCGTGCACGAGCTGCGCGGTCGGGGGCTCGGCGTTGCTTGCTTGGACGCTCGGCACGCCAGCGCCGCCCTCAAGATGCAGATGAACAAGACCGACCAGAACGACGCAGAGGGTTTGGCGCAGATCATGCGCACCGGCTGGTATCGGCCCGTGCACGTGAAGTCGCTCGACGCCCACCGTGCGCGGGCCTTGCTGGGCGCCCGGGCGCAACTCGTCGGCATGACGACGCGGCTGTCGAACCATATCCGGGGCGTGCTCAAGACGTTCGGCTTGCTGCCGGGTGGCATGCGGGGCTTGCCGTTCGACCGCCGTGTCGAGGAGCTGCTGGTCGACCGCGACGACCTGGCACCGCTTGTCCGGCCCATGCTGGTGGCTTGGCGGCAGTTGCGCGATCAGATCGCAACCTTCGATAAGGAGGTACGGGCATTGGCAAAGAAGGACCCGACCTGCCGCCTGCTGATGAGCGTACCCGGCATCGGGGTTCTGTCCGTGCTGGCCTACGTCAGCACAGTCGAGGACCCGCGGCGCTTTGCCCGATCACGGTCGGTCGGTGCACACGTAGGCCTGACACCGCGACAATATCAGTCCGGCGAGGTCGACCGCAGCGGCCGGATCTCGCGGTGTGGCGACACGCTGGCCCGCACCCTGATGTACGAGGCGGCTGTTGTTCTGCTGACGCGGGTCAAGCGGGCCTCGCCGCTGAAGGACTGGGGGCAGGCGATTGCGAAACGGTCCGGCCCCGGCAAGGCGCGCGTGGCGCTGGCCAGGAAACTGTGCGTGATCCTGCACAGCATCTGGCGGTCCGGCGAGCCGTTCCGCTGGTCGGAGCAAGCAGCGGCGGCCTGACCCGACCCTGACAAGATCCACCCACGCACGACGCAGCGCGGGTGCGAGTTGCCCGCCAGGGCGAGGGTGCAGGTTGGCTGCGAGGGAGGCCGTTGGGCCGCGTGGCATCCACGTGAGCCCGTTGCGGACATTGCAGCACCTGTGCTTCGAACCGGATGTTGCGGCGGCAAACGCCGACCGCGGAGAGAACCGTGACCTGGTATGGCGACAACAGCAGCAGGTGAGTAGCGACGGCCATTGACAAAGGAGAGGCGATTAGAGAACGGCTCCTCTGGCGCAAGGGCGATGTGACGTTCTGGCGCCGCGGTCGGGTGCGGTCGTGTGTCCGGCCTCACATGAGGGCGTATCCGTCAAGCGGCTTCATTGCGGAATGCTCAATGGGTTGAGGTGGCAAAGCGCGGTTCGAAACTTGTCCAAGGCGGAGCTCTCGTCAGTGCAGGGCTTCCCTGCAAACCTCACATCCGGCGGGACCACGTCCCCACCACTGTCCCGCATCCGGGACGGGAGAGCTCCAGGAGGGCGCCACCACTCTATGAAACGGCGCTCACGCACCAGGCTGGACAACGGCGACGCCCCCTTGGATCCGTGTACCCAAGCCGCTCGGCGGCTCAGGCCAAATCTTCAGGACTGATCAGGACGTGGGCTTCATGGCCACGCCGTCCGGCACCACGCCCTGGGTTGCGAACCGCCAGAGAGCGATCAGCAGCTTGCGAGCCATAGCTACGACCATCACCTTGCGCATGCGGCTTCCCGTGCCGCCGACGCGCTCTCGAAACCACCTGACCTGGGCAGAGCCGGGTTGGTAGCGCTGCCAAAGCCAGGCCAGCTCGATCATCACGGTCCGCAGTCGTCGGTTTCCAGCTTTGCTGATGCCTTGCTCGCGCTCTGTGCCGCTACTGCTGTAGGGCGTCGCGGTGAGACCCGCGTAGGAGCCGAGCGCTTTACCATTGGCGAACTCGCGCACGAACGCCTCGCGCACCAACACCGTGGCGCTCTGCACACCAATGCCGCGCAACTTGGCGAGCTGTTGAATCATTGCGTCAGCCCGGCCCGGTGTCTCTTCAGCCAGTACTGCATCACGCTGCTGCTCCAACTCGGTGATCTGCGTGCGCACCAGATCCAAGCGGTCGAGCATACGGCTGATCTTGGCGCGGGCGTGTGGCGGTAGCGCGGTGCCCAGCGCTGTACGCAACTGCTCAAGACGCTGTCGGCAGTTCCGCAGGAGCGGGTCGTAGTCACCCACACCCAAGGTCGCCAGCACGGCGCCGATGCGGTTGACCAGGGCAACACGCTCGGCGACGAGTTCCGCCCGTTCCCGAGTGCAGCGGCGGGCGTCCTCGTCGTCCTCGTCCGGGATCGGCACCATCGAGCACACCCGCGGCTCGCCGCGGAGCCAAGCCAACAACGTGCGCAGCAGCAGCTCGGCATCAATTCCATCGGACTTGGCCCGCCGTGCCCGCCGGTCGACGGGGACACTCGATGGCTGGATGACGTGTGTCTCGATCCCGTGCATCGCCAACCAGCGTGCAAGCCAGAACCCCGACCAGCTCGCCTCGTAGGTGGCGACCACCCGCTCGACGTTCCGGCCCGCTCCCCTGGCCCGCTCCCGATAGCCCTGGATCGCTGCCAGCAATGCCTCGGCCGTGGGATCGATGGTCCGCTTGGCTTTGACGCGCGGCAGACCAGGCACCTGGGCCGACAGCACCCAGCTCTTGTTGCTCAGCTCGATTGCGAGCACGAGCGTACAGTCGTAATCAGGCGCAACGGGATGAGGACGTGAACCAAGCACCTGCGTCATTGCTACGATCCTCCGGGCTTTGCTCGCCGGCGCACACTAGCCTACCCGCCGCCAGCCCTCATGGGATCTACTGACGCGGCCCTCATGACCGCTGGCCCTGATGCAATCCGCGGTCCGGCTCCCAATCGGTTTGTCGCGCTATAACGCGCGAACGTCGTATCGGGCTCTGCCGGGCCCCGGGTTCGACCGGTGTGCCATCACGTCGCCATCACCCTCGCCCCCCCGAACGGCCGCGGCGGCGGCCGGTGGGGATCTCTCTGGCGTGTCACGCCGTGGCAGGCTGAGCGGCGCTTGATGCGCGATAAATCCCACCCCTGGTCAGCAAGGCCCAGACGATCCGGGCCGTTTTGTTGGCCAGTGCCACGGCGGCGAGCTTGGCAGGGCGGCGTTCCAGCAGCCCCCTGAGCCAAGTGGCCTTACTGGCCGACTTGGTCCTGGCATGGCGGATCACGGCCGTGGCGCCGAGCACGAGCAGCCGGCGCAAGCTGCGGTCGCCTTGCTTGGAGATGCCCCCCTGGCGTGTTGTGCCACCGCTCGAGTTCTGCTTGGGCACCAGCCCGATCCAGGCAGCGAGGTGTCGGGCTGATCGGAACTGCGTGGGATCCGTGATGGTCGCCACGATCGCCGAGGCGGTGATCGGCCCGATGCCGGGGATGGTCGCGAGCCGACGTCTGGCCTCATCGCTTTTATGCCAGGCCAGCATGGTCCCCTCGATCTCCTCGATCCGGTGCCCCAACCTGTCCAGCTCCTCCGCGAGGCCGAGGAGCACTTGGCGAGCCAGGGCCGGCGTCGTGCTCTCGTCCTCGCCCGGGAGCTCGGCCACGAGGTCCGCCACGCGGCTAATCCCCTGCGGGGCGATGATGCCCAGCTCGGCCATATGCCCACGAAGCGCATTCACCAGCATGGTCCGCTGCCGCACCAGCAGGTCACGGCTGCGGTGCAGCATCAGCACCGCCTGCTGCTCGGCAGTCTTGATCGGCACAAAGCGCATGGTCGGCCGGGCCACCGCCTCGCAGATCGCCTCCGCATCGGCCGCATCGGTCTTATACCAGCCGCCTCAGAGTTTGACCTGCGTCCAGGAGCGGCGCGTGATGGATGCGATTTGCTCTGGCGTGCTCATCAGGTTTGACCAAGCGTGGCAGCAGGCATCGACGATGGCGTCGTAGCTGTCCCACACGCGATGGCTGAGCAGGTTCTGGCGCAGGTTGCGTATTCCAGTGATCGTGGGCAGCAGTTCCAGGCGATCGTGGGCACGAATTCCACGGCATCGTGGGCAGGCTTCGTGCCGATTGGCTTATGGTTCGGGAAGGCTCTCTGGCGTCAAGCGTTTCCGTGGTGGTGGCGCGTCTGGCGGTGATGCGGCGCATGCTTTCGCCGCTGAGTTCGATGCGATGGGCGTTGTGGACGAGGCGGTCCAGGATGGCGTCGGCCAGGGTTGGGCTGCCGATCACCGCGTGCCACTGCTCGACCGGCACCTGACTGGTGAGGAGGGTGGAGCTGCGCCCGTGGCGGTCCTCCAGGATCTCCAGCAGGGTTTCGCGTTCAGCTTGGGTCAGAACGGACAGTCCCCAGTCGTCGAGGACCAGCAGCTCGACCCGGGCCAGGGCCTTCAGGGCGCGGCTGTGGCGGCCGTCGCCCCGCGCCATGGCCAGCGCCTCGAACAGCCTGGGCACGCGCTGGTAGAGCACGCGGCGGCCGTCCCGGCAGGCCTTGTGAGCGAGGGCGCAGGCCAGCCAGGATTTGCCGACGCCGGTCGGGCCGGTGACCAGCAGCCCCTCGTGGCGGTCGATCCAGTCGCCGGCGACCAGCTTCTGGAACAGTGCCCGGTCGAGGCCGCGCGGGGTGCGCAGGTCGACGTCCTCGATGCTGGCGTTGTGGCGGAGTGCCGCGTGCTTGAGCCGGGCTGTCAGTCGCCGGGTTTCCCGCTCGGCCGCCTCGCGGTCGACCAGCAGGCCGAGGCGCTCCTCAAAAGTCAGGGCGGCGATGTCGGGGGATCGTCGCTGGTCCTCAAAGCCCCTGGCCATGCCGGCCAGGCCGAGTGCGATCAGCCGCTCATGGGTGGGATGGACGAGCATGGGCTCTCCTCTGGGGGTCAGTGGAAGTAGCCACCGCCGCGGATGTTGCCGTGCAGCGGGGGTGGCAGGCGGTCCGGCTCCTCATCCCGGCAGGCCCGGTCGAGGCCGCTCTGGAGGATGGAGCGGATGGAGGTGACGGTGCGGGCGCGGATGCCGACGCCGCGGCCACAGGCCGCCTCGAGCCGCGCGGCGCCATAGGTCCGGGCCAGGCCGAGGATGCCGAGGCAGGTCCGGAAACCCTGCTCGGGGTGAGGCCGCGCCGCCATGACCGCCTCGCACAATGCCGTGGTCCAAGGCCCGACCTTGCCGGCCTCGTCGAGTAGCCGCGCCGGTGTCCACTGGGCGTGACGGCGATGCGCGCTCGGCATGTGCTCGGAGATGGTGGTGTGCCCCTGCCGGTGCGGCACCCGGGCATGGCTGGCCACCCGCTCACCCTTGTGGAACACCTCGATGGTCGCCTCGCCGATGCGGAGGTCGACCAGCTGGCGGATCAGGCGGAACGGCACCGAGTACCAGTGGCCATCGGCCTCGACATGGTAGTCCAGCCCGACCCGGCAGCGCCGCCAGCGGGCAAAGGCATAGGGCGGGGTCCGCAGGCCGCGGAGTGCCGGCGCATCCAGGCTGGCGAAAAGCTCCTCCCGGCTGGCGCCAAAGCCCCGCATGATCCGGGCGTTCAGCTCCGCGGTCAGGATGGTGATGGCGGCATTGAGGTCAGCCAGCGAGAGGAACCGCGCGTTGCGCAGCCGGGCCAGGATCCAGCGCTCGGCCAGCAACACGGACTGCTCGACCTTGGCCTCACATGAGGGGCTGGCAGTCAAGAGCAGATCGTCACGTCATGGTCGGCACTCCATCTTTGGATCCATGGCCCGAGCCCGTCCT
>JBHTFH010000025.1:0-59278 GCA_042666135.1 Roseomonas sp. GCM10028921
GCGGCGAGAATGTCCCGCGCCTCCGTCTCGCCCGTGGCAATCGCCTCCACCACCCCCGCGAGGCGCTGCTGGTGCGAACGGAGACGACGGCGGGTCACAGTGAGTCCGGGTGTGAGGACATGACCTCAACACCTTGATTCCCACCGATTCTCCTGTCCAGAGGAAATTGTGAGCGCTAACCCGTCTTTCTCAGCCCCCGGCATCCCCGCGCAGCAGCGCCGCCAGCGCAGGGGAGAGGCCGGTCGACTCCCGCCCGCGCACCGGCGCCATCGGCCCGCTCCGCGCGCGGGCGGGGCGCAGGGTGACCAGCGCCTCGGCCATCCGCACGCCGCAGGCCATGCCGTCCAGCAGCGGCACGGGGGAGGCCTCGCGCAGGGCGGGCTCCATCCCGGCCAGCGCCGCGCCGCCCAGCACCACGCTGTCCGCCCCGCCCGCCACGAGCGCGGCCACCCCCTCGGCCACTGCGCGCCGCGCGCCCTCGGGGTCCGACAGGGCGCGCTGCGGGGTGAAGTCCACCCCGGCGAGGCCGGAGAGGCGGGAGGACAGGCCGTACTTCCCGACGAGCTGGCGGTAGCTCTCCGTGCCCCCGAAGGTGACGAGGCCGAAGCGGGGGCCGAGCATGAGGGCGGTGAGGCAGGCGGCCTCCGTCATCCCCACGACCGGGCAGGGCATGAGCTGGCGGGCCGCGTCCAGCGCCGTGTCGAGCGAGACGGCCATCACGACGGCGTCCACCCTCCCCGCATGCTCCGCGATGAGGTCGAGGATGCCGTGGGCCGCGATAGCGTTCTCCAGCCCGGAGGAGATCACCGCCGGGCCGAAGCGCGGCGTGCCCGGCACGATCTCCACCCCCGGCGAGGCAGCGGCGCGGGCCGCCTCGGTGCAGAGCGCGGTGATGGCTTCGGTGGTGTTGGCGTTGGCGACGAGGATGCGCATGGCGGTCAGCGGAGCGCGGCGAAGCCCGGGTTGTCCAGGCGCGACGGCACCTCCCGGCAGGCCGTGACCACCGCGCCGGGAATCCGCTCGGCCCAGACAAGGAAGGGATTGAGGGCGAGGATGTCGCCCACGCGCAGGCTCAGGGTCATCGGCTCGCCCATCGCCGCCTCCAGCGCGGCCGGCAGTAGGTCCGGCGGCAGCGCCTCGTCGTCCCAGCGCCCGCCGAAGATCCCGCCCTCATGGGAGAAGACGGCCAGCGGCGGCTCGCCCCTGGTCTCGTAGAGGGCGGAGAGCCCGGCCCGGTCGGCGCGCAGCAGGGCGTTGTGGACGGCGGCGGCCGAGCGCAGCCGCGCCGTGGCGGGCTCGGTCATCCGCAGCAGCAGCGCGTCGCAGGCCTCGCCATGGTGGCGGCCCGTGGCGGGAGTGGCGGCGCAGGGCTCGCCCAGCCGTCCGGCGAGGATGCGCAGCGGCATGTCTGGGTCGCCGGCGGCGTGCAGGCCGCGCAGCAGGGCAAAGCCCCGCCCGTGGTCGAGGCGGGAGCGCAGCTCCTCCGCCAGCATGTCCAGCCGCGGCGTGGGGTCGCTCGGCACCCCGGCGGCGATGGCGCTGCGCGCGGCCTCCAGCTCGGCGGCATGCTCGGCGCCGAGCGGGATCATGCACTCGTTCGGTGCCAGCTCGGCCGCCGACCAGACGAGGGGGCCGACCAGCGGCACCAGGCGGCGCGGGGTGACATTCAGGGTATCGCTCATCCCCTCCCGCATAGCCCAGCCGCCGGCGGGGCGCCAAAACCTGCGACACAGGCTTCACCGCAAGCGGGGGATCGCGCAGGCTGCCCTCTCCCGAGGAGGACCGAGAGTGATGGACGCCCTGCCCGCCAACCCCGCCCTCGACCTGCCCTTCGATGCGGAGGCCATTCTCGCGCGCCTCCGCCCCTGGGTGGAGTGCGAGAGTCCCACCTTCGACGCGGCGGCGGTGAACGCGATGATGGACCTCGCCTCCCGCGACCTCGCCCTGATGGGCGCGCGGATCGAGCGCATCCCCGGCCGCATGGGCTTCGGCGACAGCGTCCGCGCCCGCTTCCCGCACCCGGAGGGGGAGGCGCCCGGCATCCTCGTCCTCGCCCATCTCGATACCGTGCACCCCGTGGGCACGCTCAACGCCCTGCCCTTCCGGCGGGAGGGCGGGCGATGCTACGGGCCGGGGATCTGCGACATGAAGGGTGGCACGCTGCTGGCCCTGGAGGCGATCCGGGAGCTGGCCCGCGCCGGCATCCCGACCTCGCGCCCCGTCACCGTGCTGCTGACGCCGGACGAGGAGGTGGGCACCCCCTCCACCCGAGACCTGATCGAGGCCGAGGCCGCGCGCCACGCCGTGGTGCTGGTGCCCGAGCCGGGGCGGCCGGAGGGGGACAGTCCGATGGGCGGGGTGGTCACGGGGCGCTACGCCATCGCGCGCTTCAACCTCCGCACCACCGGGCGGCCGAGCCATGCGGGGGCGAAGCTCTCCGACGGCCGCTCGGCTATCCGGGAGATGTGCCGCCAGATCCTGGCGGTCGAGGGCATGACGACCGAGGCCGCCACCTTCTCCGTCGGCGTCATCCATGGTGGGCTGTGGGTGAACTGCGTCGCCACCCATTGCGACGCCGAGGCGCTGAGCATGGCCCGCCGCCAGCCCGACCTCGACGAGGCGGTGCGCCGGATGCTCGCCCTCCGCTCCTCCGCCCCGGACGTGGCGCTGGAGGTCCGGCGCGGCGTCACCCGCCCAGTCTGGGAGCCGGATGCGGCGGTGATGGACCTCTACGGCCAGACCCGCGCGCTCGGGGTGCGGATGGGCTTCGATATCGGCCATGAGAGCGCGGGCGGCGGCTCGGACGGGAACTTCACGGGGGCCCTGGGCATCCCGACCCTGGACGGGCTGGGGGTGCTCGGCGCCGGCTACCACACGCTGGGGGAGTACGTCCGCGAGGACTCCCTCGTGCCGCGCGCCCGGCTACTGGCGGGGCTGCTCGCGCGGGTCTGAGCGGCGCGCCTCAGCCGAGGAAGGGAAAGTTCCCGGCGGCCTCCCAGGGGCCGCCGCGATAGTGCCAGAGGAGCAGCCCCTCCCCCCGCGCCTCCCAGGGGGTGAAGCCGGCCGCCAACCCCTCCAGCAGGGCGCGCGCCGCCTCGGGCGTGACCTTGTTCTGCACGGTCACATGCGGGCGCCACCCCGCCGCGTCCTGCCGTGTGAGCCAGGGCGACCAGTGCCCGGCGAGAAGGCGGCGCAGGCGCAGCAGCGGCGGCGCCTCGACCTCCAGCGCCACGCCGCGGCCCAGCGAGCGCGGGCCCGTGAAGGTGAGCGGCACCGGGGGCGTGCCCGCGCAGGCCGTGCGGAGGTTGTCCGCGATCTCCTCGATCGCCTCCCCGGGCAGGGCGTGGAACAGGGTGAGATGCGCGGGGATGAGGTTGCGCTCCGGCGGGAAATGGGCGCGGCGCAGGGCATCCAGCCGGGCGAAGGCGGCCTCGTCGAAGCGGAGGGTGAGGATCAGGGGCGCGGGGCCGCCCGCCCCTCCCCGCGCGGACTCATCATGGGACATGCCTTCCCGAACGGGGTTTGAGGGGATCGGTTCCCGTGGCACCCTGCACCGTCCGACCAGCCCCGCCGGAATCGAGGAGAGGACCCCGCGACCGGGCCATGATGACGCTTCTTCAGGCCCTGCCGCTCCTTCTCCTGCTGGCGCCGCTCGGCTCCGGACGCGCGGCGCCGGTGCTGGCCTGTCTCATCGCCCTCGCGGCCTCCCTCCCCGGGGTGGCGCTCGCCCTTCCGCCGGGCCTGCCCCTGCCCCGCTGCCTCGCGGCGGAGACGCTGCGGGCGGCCCTTCTCGGCGCCCTGCCCGTCGCCACCCTCGCGGGCGGCTGCTCTTCAGCCTTCTCGCCGCCCCGCGCGCGACGGAGCCGGTGCCGGCCTCCGCGCGCCGGGCCTATGCCATGCTTCTCGCCGGGGCCTACGCGGAGAGCATCGCGGGCTTCGGCGTGGGGGCGGTCTTCACCCTCGGGGCGCTGCGGGCGATGGGGATCGGCGGGGTGCCGGCGGGAGGCATCGCGGTGCTCTCCCTCTGCCCCGCGCCCTGGGGCGCGCTCGGGCCGGGGCTGACGCTCGGCGCCGCCCTGGCCGGGCGGCCGGCGGCTGAGGACTCCTTCATCACCGCCATCCCGCACGCCGCCTGGCTGCTCATCGTCCCGCCCGTGCTCTGGTCGCTCCTGGCGCGGGTGGGGGTGCCGGTCGGGCGGGGGGAGCGGCTGCCACAGCTCGGGATGCAGGCCGTCCTCGCCCTACTCATGCTGCTGGGCGGGCGGTTCCTGCCGCCTGAGCCCGTGGGCATCGTCGCCTCGGGCCTCGTGCTCGTCCCCCTGCTCTGGCGCCTCGTCCCACCGATGGATGCGGCGGCGCGGGGGCGCGCCCTGGCCGCGGTCGGGCCCTGGGCGGAGGTCAGCCTCTCCGTGCTGCTCGCGCGCTTCTGGCACGGCGCCCCGGCCTGGCAGCCCTTCCCGGACCTGCCGGCCCGGCCGGTCACCCATGTGGCGGTCGTGCTCTGGGCCGTGTCGCTCGGCTTCATGGCGGCGCGGCCGGACGGGTATCTGCGCCTGCGGAACACGCTCCTGCGGATGCAGCGGCCGGCGGTCGCGATGATGCTCTACGTGCTGCTCGGCCGCTGGCGGGCGGGCTCCGGGGCGGCGGCCGCGATGGGCGGGGCCATCGCCGCGCTCGGCGGGCTGGCTCCCTATGCCATCCCGCCGCTCGGGCTGCTGGGCGCGGTGGTGACAGGCAGCGATGTCGGCGCGGCCTCGGCCATGATGCCCGTGCAGGCCGGGCTCGGCTACGCCCTCGGGCTGCCGCCCTGGCTCGCCCCGGGGATGCACAACTTCTCGGTCGGGGCGGGCGCGGCCTATTCCTTCGCGATCATGGCGATGGTCTGCGGGCTGCTGGGGGACGGGACCCGGCCCCCGGCGATCTGGCGCGCGCTGATGCCCGCCATCCTCGGCATCCCGGTCCTCGGCTGGGCGGCCGTCGCGCTGATGCGCTACTTCGGCTGAGGCCGATACCGCGCCCGCCGGAACTGCTTTATCCCGGGGGGATGAGCGCCCGCGCCGCCCGCCAGCACCTCCTCGCCGATCCCGTGCTCGGCCCCGTCGTCGCCCAGGTCGGGCCGATGCGCCTCAGGCCCGTGCGGGACCGCGAGCCCTACGAGGCACTGGTCCGCGCCATCGCGCACCAGCAGGTCCATGGCCGCGCGGCGGAGGCGATGCTGAACCGCCTCATCGCCCAGGTGCCGCACCAGCCCTTTCCCTCCCCCGAGGCCGTGCTCTCCCTGCCCGAGGGCGCGCTGCGGGCTTGCGGCTTCTCCGGGGGGAAGCAGGCCGCCATCCTCGACATCGCGCACAAGGCCGCGGCCGGCTGGATCCCCACACGCCGCTCCGCTGCCCGCATGACGGACGAGGCGCTGATCGAGCGGCTGGTCGCGCTGCGCGGTGTGGGCCGCTGGACGGTGGAGATGCTGCTGATCTTCACCCTCGGCCGCCCCGACATCCTGCCCGTCGATGACTTCGGCGTGCGCGAGGGCTACCGCCTCGCCGCCGGGCTGGACGCGCAGCCCAGGCCGAAGGAGTTGGCCGCGATCGGGGAGCGCTGGGCCCCCTGGCGCTCCGCCGCCGCCTGGTATCTCTGGCGTGCGGCGGATCTGAGCAAGGAGGGCCGCTTCAAGGCGCCGGCGGCGATCTGAGGCAGCGCCCCTCCGCGCGCCCGGGGTGAACTGGCCGGTGGCCTTCCGGGCCCCGCTCTGGCATCAGGGCGGCGGCGAGAGCACGGGGAGAGAGAGGATGTCGGACCTTCCGAAGCGCGTTCACATCCAGGAGGAGGGACCGCGCGAGGGCTTCCAGATCGAGCCCGGGCCGATCCCGACCGCCGAGAAGATCCGCCTCATCGAGGCGTTGGCCGGGACGGGCCTCGACCACATCCAGGTCTGCTCCTTCGTCAGCCCGAAGGTGGTGCCGGGCTGGGCGGATGCGGAGAGCACCGTCTCGGGTTTCAGGGCGAAACCGGGCGTGCGCTACACCGCGCTCTGGTTCAACGAGGCCGGCCTCAACCGCGCGCTCGCCTTCCGCGACAAGCTCGCCATCTCCGGCTCCATCTCCCTCACCGCGAGCGAGGCCTTCACGAAGCGGAACCTCAACCGCACGCAGGAGGAGAACCTCGCGGCCATGCGCAGGCAGACCGCGCTGCACCTGTCCCACGGCGTGCCGGTCCGCCGCATCGGCGTGATGGCGGCCTTCGGCTGCAACTTCCAGGGCGACATCACGCCGGCACAGGTGATCTCGACCATCGAGGACGGGCTCTCCATCGCCGCCGAGGCCGGGGCGGAGATCACCGACCTCTCCCTGGCCGACACGATGGGCTGGGCGACGCCGGCCCGAGTCGAGCGCGCAGTAGGGAAGGTCCGGTGCCGCTGGCCGGAGAAGAGGATCACGCTGCATTTGCACGACACACGCGGCCTCGCCGTCGCCAACGCGCATGCCGCGCTGCGAATGGGCATCGACCGCTTCGACGCGACGGTGGGCGGCCTGGGCGGCTGTCCCTTCGCCGGGCAGAAGGGCGCGGCCGGCAACATCTGCTCTGAGGAGTTGGTGCTGCTCTGCCACGAGATGGGCATCGAGACCGGCGTGGACCTCGACGCGCTGATCGAGGTCGGCCGCATGGCCGAGGCGATCGTCGGCCACCAGCTTCCGAGCGAACTGATCCGCGCCGGCAGTCTCGACGCGCTTCGCCGCGCGGCCTGAGGCGCCGTCAGCCCGGAAAGAAGCCCTCCATCACGGCTGCGAAGCCCTCGGGCTGGTCCGCATGGACCCAGTGCCCCGCCCCTTTCACCGTGAGGAAGCGCGCGGCGGGGAAGGCCGCCCGGATCACCGGCCGGTCCTCCATCCGGATGTAGTTCGACCGCTCGCCCGAGACGAAGAGGGAGGTTCCCTCGAAGCGCGCCCCCTCCGGCATTTCCCATCCCATGATCGCGGACAGCGAGGCGGCGATCCCCTCCAGCCCGATCCGCCAGCCCGAGCCATCCGGCCAGCGGTTCGTCAGGATGAAGGCGCGCACCCCCGGATCGGGCTCGGCGGGAGCGAGGAGCGCGTCCGCCTCCGCCCGCGCCGTGCCGGGGGGGATGGCGCGCATGGCCGCCACGAGCCCGTCCCAGCGCGCGGGATAGGCGACGGGGGCGATGTCCGAGACGAGAAGGCGCCCGACCCGCTCGGGATGGGTGAGGGCCAGCATCATGGCCACCTTGCCGCCCATGGAGTGTCCCATCACATCCGCCCGCCCGACGCCGCGGACATCGAGGCTCTCCGCCACATCGGCGGCCATGGAGCGATAGTTGATGGCGGGCGCGTGCGGGCTGGCCCCGTGGTTCGCCAGGTCGAGCGCGAGGACGTATCGCCCGCCCGCCGCGAGCCGCCGCTGCAGCGCGCCGAAGTTCCGGGCCTGGCCGAACAGCCCGTGCAGCAGCACCAGGGGCGGCCCCTCGCCCTGCTCGATCGCCTGGAGTTCCATCGCCCCTCCCCTATCCCCTGACGGCGAGCGCCACGCTAGCCGCGATCAGCGCGCCGCCCAGCCACACATCCCACCCCAGCGGCTCACCGAGCCAGATCGCCCCGCCGGCCACGCCGAGAACGGGCACGAGCAGGAAGCCCATCGAGGCCACAGTGGAGGGCAGGCGCCGCCCGGCCTCGATCACGCTCCAGGTGCCCACCGGCGCGGCCAGCAGCCCGATGAAGAGCGCGTGCGGCAGGGCCCCGGTGCCGATCCCGCCCGTGGGCTCCCGGATGAGGGCCAGAGGCAGGAGCATGAGGCTGGCCACCCCGAAGCAGAAGGGCAGCAGCTGCAGCATCGGCCGCGCGGGTGGCAGGCGGCGGGTGATAACGATGGCGACGCTCCAGGCCAGCGCCGCCCCGATCAGCATGGCATTGCCCGCCAGCACCCCGGGCCGGGAGGCATCGATAGACCAGGGCCCGACGAGCACCGCCGCTCCCGCCAGCCCCAGCGCCGCCGCCCCCCAACGCCAGCCCGACACCCTCTCCCCGAGGAAGAGGACGGAGAGGGGGACGAGCCAGGGCGTGGTCACGTTGGATAGCACCGCGATCCGCCCCGCCGGCAGCAGGGCGAGGGCGAGATGGGTCAGCGCGAAGAACCCGCCGAGTTGGAGAGTGCCCACCGCCAGCACCGCCGGAAGGTCCCGCCGCCCGGGCAGCCGCAGCCGCCCGAGCGCCAGCAGCACCGCCGCCGTGACGAGGGCGGCCAGCCCCGCCCGGCTGAGGGCGAACCAAGCCGGCGTCGCGTCGCGCAGCGCGTCCTTGCTCACGGGCCAGGCGCCGCCGAAGAGGAGGACGGCGATCGCGAGCAGCCGCAGGTCGCGCGGGTTCAACGGTCCGGTTTCAGGCGAGCGTCAGCACGATCTTGCCGATATGGGTGCTGCTCTCCATCAGCCGGTGGGCCTCGGCGGCCTCGGCGAGGGGAAAGGTCGCGTGGATGCGCGGGCCGCAGCGCCCGGCGGAGAGGACAGGCCAGACCTTCTCCTCCAGCGCGCGGGCGATGGCGCCCTTCTCCTCCGTCGTGCGCGGCCGCATCGTGCTGCCGGTGACGACGAGGCGCTTGACCATGATCGGGCGGATATCCGCCCCCTCCACCTCGTGCCCGCCCATGAGGGCGATAATAACCAGCCGCCCGTCCATGCCGAGCACGCGCAGGTTCCGCCCGAAATAGGAGGCGCCGAGCATGTCCAGCACGACATCGCCTCCCTTCCCACCGGTCACGCGCTTCATCTCCTCGACGAAGTCCTGCGTCCTGTAGTCGAAGGCCTCCTCCGCGCCGAACTCGATGCAGGCCTGCACCTTCTCCGGGGTGCCGGCTGTGGCGAAGGGGCGCGCGCCGAACTCGCGGGCGAGCTGGAGGGCGGTGGAGCCGATGCCGGAGGTGCCGCCATGCACCAGCACCGTCTCGCCGCTCGCAAGCCGCCCATGGCCGAAGAGGTTGGCCCAAACGGTGAAGTAGGTCTCGGGCACCGCCGCGGCGCGCACGGCATCGAAACCCTCGGGCCAGGGAAGGCACTGGGGCTCGGGCGCGACGGCGTATTCGGCATAGCCGCCGCCATTCGTCAGGGCGCAGACGCGGTCCCCCACCCGGAACCGGCCCGCGCCCTCGCCGAGCGCCACGACCTCGCCGGCCACCTCTAGCCCGATCACGGGGCTCGCGCCCTTGGGCGGGGGATAGAGGCCCTTGCGCTGCTGCACATCCGGCCGGTTCACCCCGGCGGCCAGCACCCGGATCAGCACCTCTCCCACTGCAGGGCGGGGCACGAGGCCGGTGGCCGGCACGAGCACCTCGGGCCTGCCACCCTCGCCATGGGCGATGAAGGTCATGGTCTCGGGGATCGGGGGCATGTGGGCTCCTCCTGGACGGGGCGCGGAAGGTCGGCGGCGGGGCGCGGGCAGTCAAGCTCGGGCGGGAGACCCGGGCAGCAGGCACGGGCAGCAGGGGCGGGCAGCAGGGGCGGGCAGCAGGGGCGGGCCGGCACCGATCCGTGACCCCTCCCCGCAACGCCCCGGCCTTGCGCCCGGGCGCCCCAGCGGCGACCATCGGGACTTCCCCTGGCAATGCGAGAGAGGAGAAGGGCCATGCGCCCGGCCGCGCCGCGCCGCAGCCTGATCGCCGCCCTCGCCCTCGCGGCGGGGCTGCCCTTGCGCGCCGCCCTGGCGCAGGCGGGCGGGGGTGGCGTGCCGCCCGCCGAGTGGCGCTTCGGCGCGATCTACCCCCTCTCCGGCGCCCCGGCCCTGCCGGGCGACGAGTCCTTCCGTGGGCTGGAGATGGCAGTGGAGGAGCGCAACACCGCTGGCGGCCTGCTCGGCCGCCCGATCCGCCTCCTCCGCGCGGACGCGGCCGACCAGGCGACGGCGGTGGCCGAGGCGCGGCGGCTGATGGGGCCGGAGCGCGCCTCCCTCCTCTTCGGCAGCTACGCCTCCTCCCTCTCCGCCGCGGTCACCCAGGTGAGCGAGGCGCAGGGCGTGCCCTTCTTCGAGCTGGGCGCCTCGGCGGACAGCATCACGGAGCGCGGCTTCCGCAACCTCTACCGCACCTGCCCGCGGGCGAGCGACTTTGCCCGGGTGGCGGCGGAGGCGATGGGCGAGCTGCTGCCGCGCCTGCTCGGCATCCCCCGCACGGAGTTGCATGTCGGGCTGCTGCACGAGGACGGGCCCTTCGGCAACTCTCTCGCGGAGCTGCAGGCCGCGCGGCTGGGCGGGGCCGGGATCGGCGTGGCCGAGCGCGTCGAGTACCCCGCCCGCGCCACCGACCTGCTGCCTGCCGTGCAGCGCCTGCGCGAGGCAGCGGTGGAGGTGCTGCTGCACGCGGCCGGGCAGAACGACGTGGCTCCCCTGTTCCGTGCGCTGCGCGAGGCCGGCTGGCGCCCGCGCATGATCATCGGCAGCGGCGCCGGCTACAACCTGACGGACACGGCCCGCAGCCTCGGCCCCGCGATGGAAGGGGTGATGAACCTCGACTTCACGGCCTATGCCATCGCTGAGCGCGTCGCCCCGGGGAACGCCGCCTTCGCTGAGGCCTACAAGCGCCGCTACGGCGCCGAGCCCCGCTCGGGCCACTCCCTCGCCAACCATTTCGGCGCCCGCATCGCCCTCGACGCCGTGGCCCGCGCGGGCGGCACGGAGAAGGAGAAGCTGCGCGCCGCCGTCCTCGCCACCGACCTGGCCGAGGGCACAACGCCCACAGGCTGGGGCGCCGCCTTCGACGAGCGCGGCCAGAACACCCGTGCCCGCCCCTGGCTGATGCAGTGGCAAGACGGCAAGCTGGTCACCATCCACCCCGAGGCCGCCGCCGTGGCGCCGCCGCGCGCGCGGCTCGGGACCGAGTAAGGGAGCCGAGTGCCATGAGGAATGACGAGCGCGTCTGGCGCGCTGTGGACGAGCGCCGCGATGACTACGCCGCCTTCTCCGACCGAGTCTGGGAGATGCCGGAGATCGCCTATACCGAGAAGCGCTCGGTGGCCGAGCATGTCGCCATGCTGGAGAAGGAGGGCGCGCGCATCACGCGGGACCTCGCCGGTATCCCGACCGCGGTGATGGGCGAGTGGGGCGAGGGCGGGCCGGTGATCGCCATCCTCGGCGAGTACGATGCCCTTCCCGGCCTCTCGCAGGAGGCGGGCATCGCCGAGCCCAGGCCTGTGGAGGGTCAGGGCGGGAACGGCCATGGCTGCGGCCACAACCTGCTCGGCGCCGCCTCCCTGCTGGCGGCCGCCGCGGTGAAGGACTGGCTGGCCGAGAACGGCATCCCGGGACGCGTGCGCTACTACGGCTGCCCCGCCGAGGAGGGCGGCGCCGCCAAGGGCTTCATGGCGCGGGACGGCGTGTTCGATGACGTGGACATCGCCATCTCCTGGCACCCGGCCTCCTTCTCCGGCGTGAACGAGGCGGTGTCGCTCGCCAACACGCGCATTGACTTCACCTTCCACGGCCGCTCCTCCCACGCTGCCGCGGCGCCGGAGCTGGGCCGCTCCGCGCTCGACGCCGTGGAGCTGATGAATGTCGGCGTGAACTACATGCGCGAGCACATGCCGGACCACGCGCGCATCCACTACGCCATGCTGGATGGCGGCGGCATCGCGCCGAACGTCGTGCAGTCCCGCGCGAAGGTGCGCTACCTCATCCGTGCCGCGGACCTGCCGGAGCTGAACACCCTCGTCGTGCGTGTGAAGAAGATCGCCGAGGGCGCCGCACTGATGACGGAGACGCGGGTGGAGACGGGCGTGGTCAGCGCCGTCTCGAACCTTCTGGGCAACGCGCCGCTGGAGCGCGCGATGCACGACAACTTCCAGCGCCTGGGCCCGCCGCAGTGGGACGAGGCGGACCGCGAATACGCCGCGCAGATCCAGGCGACGCTGAGCGAGGCCGACATCAAGGCCGCGCACCGCCGCCACGGGCTAAAGGTGGAACCGGGCAAGACGCTCTGCGACATCATCGTGCCGCTGGAGAACCGCGGCGAGGGCGGCGTCGGCTCCACCGATGTGGGCGACGTCTCCTGGGCCGTGCCCACCGTGCAGGCGCGCGGCGCCACCTGCGCCATCGGCACGCCCTTCCATTCCTGGCAGCTCACCGCCCAGGGCAAGTCGCCCGCAGCCCATAAGGGCATGGTCCATGTGGCGAAGGTGATGGCCGGCACGGCCGTGGACGCGATCCGCGACCCCGCGCTGATCGAGCGCGCGAAGGCCGAGTTCAGGGAGCGGACGGGCGGTAGGTCCTACGAATCACCGCTGCCGAAGGATCTCGCCCCGCCGATCCGGGCGATGGGCCAGGGCGTGTGAAACGGCGCGGGGCGGGAGGCAGCGTCTCCCGCCCCGGCTTCCTCAGTCGGCCTTGATGCCGGCCGACTTGATGATCTGCTCCCACTTGGCGATCTCGTCGTCCAGCCACTTCTTCGCCGTGGCCGGCGTGGTGTCGGAGCGGGTCTCCATGGTGAGGTCGGAGAGACGCTGCTTCACGCTCTCCATCGCCATCACCTTATTCACCGCCTCGTTCGCGGCATTGACCACCGGCTGCGGCGTGCCCGAGGGCGCCATGATCATGTGCCAGGTATAGGCCTCGAAATTCGGCACGCCTGCCTCTTGGAAGGTGGGCAGGTCCGGCATCTGCGGAATGCGCTTCGCGCCGGAAATGGCCAGCCCCTTCACCTCGCCGCGCTGGACGAAGGGGAGCGCGTTGTTGGCGATACTGATCATCATCGCCACCGTGCCGCTCAGGAGATCCGGCATGGCCGCGGACTCACCGCGATAGGGAACGTGGTTCACGCGCAGCCCCCCGGCCTGGCGCAGGAACAGCTCGCTGGCCAGGTGCAGCGCCGCGCCATTGCCGGTGGAGGCGTAGTCGTACTTGCCGGGATTCGCCTTGCAGAGGGCGATGAGCTCCGCCAGCGAGTTCACCGGCAGATCCTTGTTCACCATCATCAGCATCGGAATCACGCCCGTCAGCGCAACGGGGGTGAAGTCCGCCAGAGGATCGAAGGGCAGGCGCGGGAAGATGGCGCGCAGCGTGGAATGGGCGATCGTGGTGTAGAGCAGCGTCTGCCCGTCCTTCTGCGCCTTCGCCACCACGTCGGAGCCGACGACTACGCCCGCCCCCGTGCGGTTTTCCACCACCACGCGCTGGGGCAGCATCTTGGAGAGCTCGTCGGCGATGAGCCGGGCCGGGATGTCCGTCGGGCCGCCGGCAGCGAAGGGAACAACGAGACGCACGGGCGCGCTCGGCCAGTTCCCCTGCGCGCGGAGAACGGGCGCGGCGAGCGGCGTGGCGGCGAGGCCCGCGGCCCCGGCGATGAGGTGGCGGCGCTGGATCATCAGGAAAGCATCCCGGGGAAGTGGAGGTTTCGTCATCCCAGAAGGGGGGAGACAGGGTCAGTGTCAACGCCCGGCCCGCTCACGAGGCGCTCATAAAGGTTTATGTCCGTTGCACCCTCGGTCGAGAAGACCAGCGCGCGGCTCTCCGGCCCCAGGCCGAGCGCCTCCCGCGCCGCCCCGTCCCGCGCCGCGAGCGCCAGCCCGGCCAGGCCGGCCGCCCCGCTCTCCCCGGCCTCGATGGGCGGCGCGCGGCGGGCGAGGAGGCGCATGGCGGCGATGGCGGCCGAATCGGGGATGGCCATGAAGGCGAAGGCGGCCCGCTCCAGCTCCCCCCAGGCGAGAAGGCTCGGCTCGCCGCAGGCCAGCCCGGCCATGATGGTGTCCAGCTCCCCCGGAACCGTGGCGGGCTCGCCGGCCTCGGCGCTGGCAAGGAGGCAGGCGGCGCACTCGGGCTCCACCACGACCAGCCGCGGCCCCGTGCCGTGCCGCGCCCGCAGCGCGACCGAAACCGCCGCCGCCACGCCGCCCACCCCGCCCTGGATGAGGACGTGGCTCGGCGGGGCGGGCAGCGCGTCCAGCGCCTCTTCCGCCATCAGGCGGTAGCCCTGCATCACCTCGCGCGGCGTCTCCGTGTAGCCGGGCCAGGAGGTGTCGGAGACGAGGAGCCATCCCCCGTCCCGCGCTGCCGCCTCGGAGGCGCGGACACTGTCGTCGTAGTTGCCGGGGACCTCCCGTACCGCGGCGCCGAGGGCGGCCATCGCCTTCCGCCGCCCCGCGCTCACGCCGGGATGGACGAAGATGACGCAGCGCGCCCCGAAGCGCCGCGCGCCCCAGGCGACGCTGCGGCCATGGTTGCCGTCCGTCGCGCAGGTGACGGTGATGCCCGCCGTCTCCGCCGCGAAGCGCCCGGCTTCGAGTTCGGCGGGGGAGGCCGCGTTGGCGATGCCCCGCCGCGCCAGCTCCCGCGCGACGACGACGGAAACGGCGTAGGCCCCGCCCAGCGCCTTGAAGGAGCCGAGGCCGAAGCGGGGCGACTCGTCCTTCAGATGCACCGAGGCCAGGCCGAGCGCCACCGCGACATCCGGCAGGTCGTGCAGCGGCGTGGGCGCGTAGCCCGGCCAGGCGGTGATCGCGGCCCGTGCGCGCCGCCACCCGCCCTCGGGCAGCACGACCACCCCGGGCACGCCGTGGCGCGGGTTGGGCAGAAGGCGGAAGGGGTGGCCGGTCATGGCGCGGAGAGGGTCACGGCCCGGCGCCGCACGCAAGACGGGCTACCAGCAGAGCAAGAGCTCGATCAGCAAGAGCAGGTAGCCCAGCGCCATTACCACGAGGCCGAGGAAGATGAGGACGACGCCGATGCCGTAGCGCAGCGTCTCCACACCGCGATCGACGAGCATCCGCCCGAAGGCGAGGGTCTCCCGCCCACCGCCGCAGGAGCGGGGCGGCGGCTCGGGCCTGGCCTGGGCGGTCACCGGGGCGAGGGACGCCGCGCAGGCAGCGGGCGCCCCTCCCTGCCCCGCCCCCGGCAGGAGCAGGGGCAGCACTAGGAGCCGCGCGGCGCCGGGCCGCACCGCGGGGGCTACAGCCCGGCCCGCTCCAGCCGGAGGATCGCGCGGGCCAGGGCCTGGGCGCGGGGGACCATGCTGGAAACCTCCAGGTACTCCTCCGGGCTGTGCGCCTTGCCGCCCACGGGGCCCACGGCGCAGAGGGTGGGCGCGCCCATCGCGGCGGTGAAGCCGCTGTCGGCGCAGCCGCCGGAGAAGTCGCCGGTGACGCTCAGCCCGCTCTCGGACGCCGCGTCCCGGTACATCTGGAAGACGCGGGCGGCGGCGGGGGTCTGGGTCAGGGGCAGGAACTCGCCCCGGATCGTCATCGCCGCCCGCGTGCCCGGCACGAAGGAGCGGGAGACGATCTCGTGGATGCGGCCCATGATCTCGTCCCGGTCCGCGGGTTCCACATAGCGGAGGTCGATCTGCATCCCCGCATGCGGCGCCACCGTGTTCACGCTCTGCCCGCCGCTGACGAGGCCGACATTCAGCGTGATGCCGCGCGCGAGGTCGGTGAGGGCGTGGATGGCCGTCACCTTCGCCGCCAACTCGCCGATGGCGCTGATCCCCTGCTCAAAATTGCCGCCGGAATGGGCGGCGCGGCCCTCGATCTCCACCGCCATGAAGACGCCGCCCTTGCGCCCGGTGACGACGCCGCCATTGGCCCGGCCGGGCTCGGAGTTGAACACCACGCGGGCGCGGCGGGCCTCGGCCTCGATCACCGGGCGGCCCTCGGGGGAGCCGATCTCCTCATCGCCCGTGAAGAGCCCGACGATCGGGCCCGGCGCGCCGCCCACGGCGTGGAAGGCGGCCATGACGAACATGTTCATCACCAGCCCGGCCTTCATGTCGGCCACGCCCGGCCCCGTGGCGATGCCGTTCTCCACGCGGAAAGGGCGGCGCTCCGGCTCGCCCTTGGGGAAGACGGTGTCGCGATGGCCCATCAGGAGGATGTTGCAGCGGGAGTTGCCTTCAGCACAGGCATCGCCGTCCGCGTCCAGCGTGGCGCGGAGGCAGTCGCCGAAGCGGGCGCCGGGGATCGTCTCCACGGGAATGCCGCGGGACTCGAAAAAGGCGCGGACCTGCCTGCCCACCGCGTCCACCCCGGCCTTGTCGTAGGAGCCGCCATCCGTGTTCACCATGGCCTCCAGCAGGGTGAGCATCTCCCCCTGCCGGCCGGCCAACCAGTCCAGCACGCGGCTCTCGGTGGTGGCGTTCATCCCGCTCTCCTCGCTGTCCCCGCCTTCCATCCGCCCGGCGGCGCGGCGATGCAAGCCGCCGGGCCGGTCGTCACGCGATCGGATCGGCCTCGGGCACCGCCAGCGCGCGCTCTAGCGCCCTCGCGCCGCGGAGGCAGAGGTCGTCTCGGCCCTGGGCCGCCACGATCTGCACGGCGCGCGGCATCCCCTCCGCGTCCAGCCCGGCGGTGAGGGCGATGGCCGGCTGGCGCGTCAGGTTCTGGGTGAAGGTCCAGGGCGCCCAGTCCCGCCACAGCGCCTCGGTCGGGCGAATGGTCGGCCCATCCGCGGCGAAGGCGGCGGTGGGGGTGGCGGCGGTCAGGACCAGGTCGTAGCGGAGATGGAAGAGGCCCATGCGGTGCGCCGCCTCCACTCGCATGGCGTCGGCGGCGAGGAAGTCGATAGCGGAGAGTCCGCCCTCGCGCCGGGCCACCTCGGCCAGCCCGTCATCCAGCTCGCCCCGCTTCTCCTCGGGGGTGGCGGCGACGAGCCTGGCCAGCGCCACGCCCCAGACGCGGCCGAAGATCTGGCGGGTGTCCGGCAGCTCCGGGTCCGCCTCCTCCACCAGCGCGCCCTCGGCCCTGAGCGTGTCGGCGGCGCGCTGCAAGGCGGCCTCGCCCTCTGCGTCCAGCGGCGGCTCATAGCCCCAGCGGCGGACAAGAGCGATCCGCATCCCCCGCACCCCGTCCTCGATCCCCGCGCGCCACTCCCGGGGATCGTCGGGCAAGCAGAGGGGGTCGCGGAGATCGGCGCGGCCGATAGCGTTCAGCATCAGCGCGGCGTCGCGCACCGTGCGCGTCATCGGCCCCGCGCAGGCCACCGCCGAGAAGGCGCCATGCGGCCATTGCGGCACGCGGCCGTAGCTCGGCTTGAAGCCGACGATCCCGCAATAGGCGGCGGGGATGCGGATGGAGCCGCCGGCATCCGTGCCGATGTGTAGCGCGCCGAAGGCCGCCGCCGCCGCGGCGCCCGCGCCGGAGGAGGAGCCGCCGGTGGTGCGCTTGAAGTCCCAGGGATTGCGGGTGATGCCGTGCAGCGGGCAGTCCCCCGGCGTCTTCCAGCCGAACTCCGTCGTCGTCGTCTTGCCGATAATGACGGCGCCCGCCGCCTTCAGCCCCATTACGGCCGGCGCGTCCTCGGATTGCGGGCGGGGATCGGTGGTGCGGCTGCCCCGGCGGGTGGGGAAGCCGGCCATGTTCAGCAGGTCCTTCACCGTGCAGGGCACGCCGTCCAGCACGCCCATAGGGCGGCCGGCCATCCAGCGCGCCCCGCTCTCCCCGGCTTGGCGCAGCGCCTGGGGGTTCATCGCGGCGAAGGCGTTCACCGAGGGGTTGTGTCGGGCCACCCGCTCCGTCACGGCACGCAGCACCTCCACCGGGCTCAGCGCGCGGCGGGCGTAGAGGGCAATCAGGGTTTCCGCGTTCATCAGCGCGGGGTCGGTGGCGGTCATGCGGGTCCTGCGAGCGAGAGGCGGGGCAGGTATGGACCCGCTCCCCCCGCCGAGGAAGCCCGCCGCCTAGAGCAGCTCCTCCAGCCGGAAGGAGAGGTGCCGGCCATTGCCGATGATGAGGTGGTCGTGGACGACGACGGAGAAGATCGCCCCGGCCTTCTTGATCTCGGCCGTCATCTCGATGTCCGCCCGGCTCGGCGTCGGGTAGTCGCTGGGATGGTTGTGCACAAGGATCAGCGCCGTCGCGTGCAGCTCCAGCGCGCGCTTGATCACCTCCCTCGGATAGACGGGGGTGTGGTTCGCCGTGCCCTTCGCCTGGGCCTCGTCGGCGATCAGCCGGTTCTTACTGTCGAGGAAGAGAATGCGGAACTGCTCGATCTTCTCGCGCGAGATGGCGGCGTTGAGATAGGCGAGCAGCCGGTCCCAGTTGTTGAGCACGGGCTGCTCCATCGCCTCCGCCTTGGCGAGGCGCGGCGGGGCGGCCTGGACGAGCTTGAGGGCGGAGACGCTGTGCTCGCCCAGGCCCCGCGTGGCCAGCAGGTCGGCCTACGGCGCGGTCAGCACGGCGGCGAGGCTGCCGTAGCGGTTGATGAGGGACTTCGCGATCGGCTTCGTGTCGCCCTTCTTGGAAGCGAAGAAGAGCAGCATCTCCAGCAGCTCGTAATCCGCTAGCGCGTCCGGGCCGCGCTCCAGCAGCTTCTCGCGCATGCGGCCGCGATGGCCCTGCGGCCCGGTGCTGGCGAAGGGCAGGTCATCCGCCTCCGGCTCCGCCGCGCGGGCCCGCCGGCTCCCGGTGCTCGCCCCCGCCTCGCCGGAGCGGAGAAGATTCCGGGGGCGCGGGAGATCATCCAGCCCTATCACCTCGGCAAAGCCCGGCCGCGAGGCCGGCGCCGCGGCCACGGGATAGCCCATCCCCGGCGGTGCGGCGCTCCGTGCCGATCCCTTCCGGCCGAAGATCCTCTCCAGCCACATCCTCAATCGCCGTTCTTGCAGGCAACGCCACCATTTCGGCGACGTAGAGCGCCATCATCCCTCCACCAAGGGTTGCACTCAAGCCAAACATCACGGGATCGAGAGGAACCGTTCCTCTGTTCAGGCGGCCGTGATTCCCGCGCCCCTCGCCACGGCGGTCCAGTCGGCGGCGAATTTCCCGATCATGGCGGCGTACTCCGCCCCGACTAGCGGAGTAGCCGGCGCGTAGGAGGCGAGGTCCGCCAGCTTCGCCCGGATCTCGGGCTGCGCGACGGCGGCGAGGGTTGCCTCCCCCACCGCCTCGGCCACCGGTGCGGGCAAGCCCTTCGGGCCGGAGATGCCGATCCAGGTGGTGGCAGTCAGGGCGGCAAGGCCGAGCTCGGCGAAGGTCGGCACCTCGGGCGCCGCGGGCACGCGGGCGGGCGAGGAGACGGCAAGAGCGAGCAGCGTCCCGTCTCGGATCATGGCCACATTGGTGGTCAGGGGGTCGAAGACGCTCTCGATATGCCCGGCGAAGAGATCCTGCATGGCCGGCGCGCTGCCGCGATAGGGCACGTGGTCGAGTTTCGGCACGCCTGCCTCCCGCGTGAGCACCTCGCCCATCAGATGGGTAATGGAGCCGATGCCGGAGGAGCCGTAGCGCGCCCCCGGCCCTCGCGCCTTGTCGAGGAAGGCCGCGAGCGTCGGCGTGTTCGAGCCCTTGTTCACCATCAGCACGTTCGCCGTGTCGCAGAGCATGGCGATGTGGGTGAAGTCGGCGACGGGATCATAGGGCAGAGCGGGGTAGATGCCGGGCGCGATGCCGTGGGGCGAGGCATGGCTGATGACCAACGTGTGCCCGTCCGGCGCCGCCTTCGCCGCCGCGTCGGCCCCGATGGTGCCGCCCGCCCCCGGGCGGTTCTCCACCACAATCGTGCCGCCAAGATGCCCGGCAATAGCGGGAGCGACCAGCCGCGCGACGACATCCGCCAGCCCGCCCGGCGGGAAGGTGGCGATCAGCCTCACGGGCTGTCGCGGCTTCCAGGCGGGCTGGGCGATGGCTGGCAGCGCCAGGCTGGCGGCACCGGCGGCGAGGAGGGAACGGCGGCAGATCATGGAGCGGTCCTCTTTCCCCGGGGCGATGCGCCCCGCGGGAACCGCTCAGCAACCCGCGTGCCGCCCGAGCCCTACGCCTCCCGCGCGGCCAGCGCCGCGGACCAGGGGGACATGGCATCGGTGATCCCCGTCGCCGTGCCGTCCCCATTGCGCGCGATGAAGTTGGGGCAGGCGAAGTTCACGGGCAGCACGGCGTGCTCCACCACCTCCAGTTCGCCGTCCTCGGCCAGCCCGCGCAGCACATCGGCGGCCAAGCGACGGTCCGCCGTCACGCCCTCCGGCCCGGAGACGTCGATGCGCGGGGTATGGGCCGCCCTCTCCGGCCCCATGCCGAAATCGAGCTGAAAGGCGAGCATCTGCATCACGCTCGCCAGGATGCGCCGCCCGCCCGAGGCGCCGCCGGCGAGAAGCGGCTCCGTTTCCTCCTCCGCCCGCGTCACCACCACGGGGCTCATGTTGCAGAGCGGGCGCGCGCCGGGGCGGATGGCGTTGGCACTGCCGGGCTGCGGGTCGAACCACATCATCCCGTTGTTCATCAGCACACCCGTGCGCGGCAGCACCACCCGGCTGCCCATGGAGGAGAGAAGCGTGGTGGTGACGGAGACGGTCATCCCCGCCGCGTCGCGGACGGTGAGATGCGTGGTGCAGGTCTCCGCCGTCTCCTTCGCCGAGCCCAGCCCGGCGAGGCGGTCGGCATAGGCGCCGCGCATCGCGCGGGCGAGGCCGCGATACCAGACAGCGTCCGGCGCGGCGCCGGTGGGGAGGCGCTCCATCTCCGCGATCACGGCCGCCATGGTGGGCGCCGCGGTCAGCCCGCCTGCGGTGTGGACGATATGCGTGTCGCGCCAGCGGATCGGCATGCTCTCCCGCACCAGGGCGCGGCAGCCCGCGAGATCGGCTGCGCTCACCACCCCGCCCATCGCCGCGATGTCGGCCACGAGATCGGCCGCCACCCCGCCCTCGTAGAAGTCGCGCAGCCCGTGATCGCGCAGCCGGGTGAGCGTCTCGGCCAGGGCGCCCTGCTCCAGGAAGCCGGGCATGCCCTGGTAAGGCGGGTTGGGCGGCAGGCCGCCCGGCAGATAGATGCGCGCGCTCTCCTCATAAAGGCGCAGCACCGCCGCCGAGGCCGAGACCTTCAGCGTGGTGAACCAGTCCTGCGCCAGCCCGCGCCGGGCCAGGGCGATGGCGGGGCCGAGCAGCGAGTCCAGCCCCATCCCCGTGCCGAAGCGCTCCCGCAGCAGGTCGTAGCCCGCGACGGCCGAGGGGATCACGAAGGAGAGCGGGCCGTGGATGTTCACGTCCCCCACCACCTCCGGCCAGGCGAAGAGGTCCCGCTTCCACTTCCCCGTGAGCGGGTAGATGGAGGGGTCCACCCCGGCCGGCGCCACGGGGCCGAAATCCACCACCTCCGGCGCCGAGCCCGGGTTGTGGACGAGGGCGAAGCCGATACCGCCGAGGCCGCTGTTCCAGGGCTCGGCGGTCGCCAGGGCGAAGCAGGCGGCGACGGCGGCATCCGCCGCATTGCCCCCGGCCTCCAGCACCGCCAGCCCCGCTTCCGCCGCCGCCCGGGACTGGGAGGCGACCACGCCCGCGCGGCCGGTGGCGGCGGGCTTGCCCAGCACCCAGTGCTGGCTCGTATGCGGCGGGGGGAGGTAGGCGGCGAGTCCGGGCATCGGGCACCTGTACGGAAGAGGCCGGGAGGGTCGCGCCATCCCCTCGGCAGGGCAAGGGTACCCCGGTTTGCGGGCGGCGCGGTTGCCGGTTAACTGGCGGCACCAAAGACCGCAGGAAGGAAACGCGCATGGCCGAAGCCGCCCAGGGCATGGAGGTCTCCCCCGTCCTCCGCCGCTTCATCGAGGAGGAGGCCATTCCCGGCGCGGGCGTGGAGGCGCCCACCTTCTGGTCCGCGATGGAGAAGACCCTGCGCGGCCTCGGCCCGAGGAACGCGGCCCTGCTGGCCGAGCGCGACGCGCTGCAGGCCCGGATCGACGCCTGGCACCGCGAGCACCCCGCCCGCCCCGTGGACCGCGCGGCGTACGAGGCCTTCCTGCGGGAGATCGGCTATCTCCTGGACCCGCCCGCGCCCTTCGCGGTCGAGACGACGAATGTGGACGACGAGATCGCGCGCCTCGCCGGCCCGCAGCTCGTCGTGCCCGTGAACAACGCGCGCTACGCGCTGAACGCCGCCAATGCACGTTGGGGCAGCCTCTACGACGCGCTCTACGGCACTGACGCCATCCCGCAGGAAGGGCCGAAGGTGAAGGGCTACGACCCCGCGCGCGGCGCGGCGGTGATCGCCCGCACCCGCGCCGTACTGGACGCCGCCGCCCCGCTCGAATCCGGCAGCCATTCGGACGCCACCGCCTATCGCGTGGAGGGCGGCGCGCTCAGCGTGATGACGGGCAGCTGGCGCAGCACCGGGCTGAAGGATCCCGGGCAGTTCCGCGGCTACACCGGCAGCGAGTCCGAGCCGGCCTCCATCCTGCTCGCCAGGAACGGCATTCACCTGGAGATCGTCATCGACCGCTCCCACCGGATCGGCGCGACGGACAAGGCGGGGGTGGCGGACCTCATCCTCGAATCCGCCCTCTCCACCATCATGGACGCCGAAGACTCCGTCGCCGCCGTGGATGCGGAGGACAAGGTCGGCGTCTACCGCAACTGGCTCGGCCTCATGCGCGGCGACCTCACGGTCAGCTTCGAGAAGGGTGGCGAGACGCTGGAGCGGCGCCTTAACCCCGACCGGAGCTTCAAGGCGGCGGACGGGAGCGAGTTCACCCTTCCCGGCCGCTCGCTGATGCTTGTGCGCAATGTCGGCCACCACATGATGACGGACGCCGTCATGCTCGACGGTGCCGAGGTGCCGGAGACGGTGCTCGACGCCTATGTCACCTCCCTCATCGCGCTGCACGACATCCGCGGGCGGAAGCTGAACAGCCGCGCCGGCAGCGTCTACATCGTGAAGCCGAAGATGCACGGCCCGGCCGAGGTCGAATGGGCCGTGGCGCTGTTCGGGGAGGTGGAGGACGCGCTCGGCCTGCCGCGCGACACGCTGAAGATGGGCATCATGGACGAGGAGCGGCGCACCTCCGTCAACCTCGCCCGCTGCATCGAGGCGGCCAAGTCCCGCGTGTTCTTCATCAACACCGGCTTCCTCGACCGCACAGGGGACGAGATCCATACCTCGATGGAGGCGGGGCCGGTCGTCCGCAAGAACGACATGCGCAAATCCGCCTGGATCTCGGCCTATGAGGACAACAACGTGGATGTCGGCCTCGCCTGCGGGCTGGTCGGCCACGCGCAGATCGGCAAGGGCATGTGGGCCGCGCCCGACGCCATGGCCGCGATGCTCGAGCAGAAGGTGGCGCATCCGAAATCCGGCGCCAGCACGGCCTGGGTCCCCTCCCCCACCGGCGCGACGCTCCACGCGCTGCACTATCACGGCGTGGACGTGGCCACGCGGCAGAAGGAGATCGCGGGCAGCGGGCCGCGCGCGAAGCTCTCGGACCTGCTGACCATCCCGCTGGCCGAGAATACCAACTTCGCGGAGGAGGACATCCAGGCGGAGCTGGACAACAACGCCCAGGGCATCCTCGGCTACGTCGTCCGCTGGATCGACCAGGGCGTCGGCTGCTCCAAGGTGCCGGACATCCACGATGTCGGGCTGATGGAGGATCGCGCGACGCTCCGCATCTCCGCCCAGCACATCGCCAACTGGCTGCGCCACGGCATCGTGGACCGCGCCCGGGTGGAGGAGACGATGCGCCGCATGGCCGCGGTGGTGGACAAGCAGAATGCGGGCGACCCAGCCTACACGCCTATGGCGCCGGACTTCGGCGGCGTGGCCTTCAAGGCGGCCTGCGACCTCGTCTTCGAGGGCGCGGCGCAGCCCAACGGCTACACCGAGTTCGTCCTCACCCGCCGCCGCCGCGAGGCGAAGGCGGGCTGAGCCGCCGCGCGTGGGTTGCCCGGGGCTCGCCGCCCCGAGGCAGCGCGGGTTTAGCCGGCGGGGAGCAGCCTCGTCACGTCGGCGCCGCGCCCGGTCCGCATCCGGCCCTCCACCCGGGCGCGCTCCAGGTCCACCACCGCCACCTCGTCCGAGGTGAGGGAGACATAGGCGAGCGGCCGCGAAGGGTGCAGCGAGGACGCGCTCGGCCTCGCGCCCAGCGGCACAAGCGCGATCTCGCTCATGTCGCCGCGCGAGATGGACAGGCTCTCCCGCTGGAGGTCGGCCAGCAGCAGCCGCCCGTCCCTGACGGAATAGACGCGAAGCGGATCGCCGCCGACCGCGCGTGTGTCCCGCACGCGCATCGTCCCCGTATCCACCGCCGCCAGCGTGCCGCTGCGGCGGTTGCCCACATAGAGGGTCCGCTCCTCCGGAGAGAGGCAGCAGCCCTCGGGCATCCGCCCCGTCGTCACCAGGACAGGCGCGGCGGCGGCGTCACGCGGGCACACGAGGCTGACGGTGTTCGAGAGCAGCCCCGTGACATAGGCGCGCTCCCCGTCCCGGCTGAGGGCGAGCATATGCGTCCTGATCCCGCCCGTGGGCACGGCATAGCCCGCCGCGCTGTCCTCGGCGGGGTGGTCGAGGCTGAGCAGGACGGACTTCTCCTCGCTCAGCACGCAGAGCCGGTCCGCGGCGTCGATCGCCATGCCGTGCAGCCGGTTGAAGGGGGATAGGTCGATGCCGCGCAGGATGCGGCGCGCGGCGAGGTCCGCCACGATCACGGAATGCCCGCCCTCCCCCGACGCCGCGGAGGACTCCAGCCCGTAATGGCCGATGAAGGCGTGGCGCCCGGCCGCGTCCACGACGAATTCATGCGGGAACTCGGGCAGGTCGAGCTCCGCCATCCGCCGCCCGTCAGAGGGATCGAGGAAGGCGAGGCGGTGGTCGGTCTTCTCCATGACCAGCAGCGTCTCGGGGCGCGGCTGGGCGCCCGCGGGTCCTGGTGCGGGAAGGGCGGCGGCGAGGCCGGCCGCCAGCAAGGTTCTCCGATGCATGCACAGCCCTCCCCGGGGGACGGGGCGTCAGGCCCTGAGCGGCAGCCGCTCCTTCAGCGTCGCGATCTCCGCACGCAGCGCCGCCATCCGCTCCTCGACGGATTCCAACGCGCCGGGGGCGATGCCGTAACCGGCCGTGGGGTCCTCGCAGGGCTTGCCGGGCGGGCAGGCGGGGATGCCCACCACCGTCACCCCGTCCGGCACGGGATCGACGCAGACGGCATTCGCCCCCACCCGCGCGCCACGCCCGATGCGGATGGGGCCGAGCACCTGCGCGCCGGCGCCGATGACGACGCCGTCCTCCAGCGTCGGATGCCGCTTGCCCGGCTTCAGCGTCAGCCCGCCCAGGGTCACGCCGTGATAGATGAGCACGTCGTCACCGATCTCGGCCGTCTCGCCGATCACCACGCCCATGCCGTGATCGATGAAGAGCCGGCGCCCGATCCGCGCGCCGGGATGGATCTCGATCCCCGTCAGGAAGCGGGAGAGATGGGAGACGCAGCGGGCGGGGGCGCGCAGCCCCGCGCGCCAGAGCCGGTGCGCGAGGCGGTGCCAGAGCACGGCGTGCAACCCGGCGTAGCAGAGGATGGACTCCGCCACCGTCGGCCGCGCCGGGTCTCGCGCGCGGATACTGCGCGCGATCTCCAGCGCCTCCACGATCATGCCAGCCAGGCCGGCACGGGCAGGTTCTTCTCCCGCAGCCATTCCGGGTTGAAGAGCTTGGACTGGTAGCGCGCCCCGCTGTCGCAGAGCACGGTGACGATCCGGTGACCCGGCCCCATGGACTTCGCGACCGCAATCGCCGCGGCCACGTTCAGCCCGGCCGAGCCGCCGACGCTCAGCCCTTCCTGCGCCAGCAGGCGGAAGCACTGGTCCAGCGCCTCCTCATCGGAGATGCGGACGGCGTCGTCGATCGGGGCGCCGGTGAGGTTGCCCGGCACCTTGCTCGCCTGCCCGATACCCTCGGTGACCGAGTTGCCCTCGGCCGCGACCTTGCCGGTCTTGACCCAGGAGAACAGGCCGGAGCCGTGGGGGTCGGCGAGCACGATCCGCACCCCGGGATTTCTCGCCTTCAGTGCGCGCGAGGTGCCGGCGAGCGTGCCGCCCGTGCCACAGGCGCAGGTGAAGGCATCGACCTTGCCGTCCGTCCCCTCCCAGATCTCGGGACCGGTGGTGCGCTCGTGCTCGGCGGCGTTCGCCTGGTTGTCGAACTGGTTCGCCCAGACCGCGCCCATCTCCTCCGCGATGCGGCGGGAGGTGTGGACGTAGTGGCCGGGGTCGCTCAGCGGCTTCGGCGGCACCAGCCGCACATCGGCGCCGATCATGCGGAGGAAGTCGATCTTCTCCCGGCTCTGCGTCTCCGGCACGACGATCACGGACTTCCATCCCCGCGCATTGGCGGCGAGGGCGAGGCCGATGCCGGTGTTGCCCGCCGTGCCCTCCACAACCGTGCCGGGCTGGAAGGGGGTGAGGAGGCCGCGCTTCACGGCCTCCCCGAGGATGCCCACGGCGGCGCGGTCCTTCACGCTACCGCCGGGGTTCATGAACTCGGCCTTGCCCAGAATCTCGCAGCCCGTCTCCTCGGAGGCGCGGCGGAGCCGGATGAGCGGCGTGTTGCCCACCGCATCCCAGAAATCGGTTGCGACCACTGTGTCAGGCCTTGTTCTGTTCGAGATCCACCCAGCGCAGATAGGGCTTCTCCGCCGTGAATCCCTGGGGAAACTGCTTCTTCGCGTCCTCGTCGGACATGCTGGCGAGCACGATCGCGCGCTCGCCCGGGCGCCAGTTGACGGGGGTCGCCACCTTGTGCCGGTCAGTCGTCTGCAGGCTGTCGATCACGCGCAGAACCTCGTCAAAGTTGCGGCCGGCGCTGGGGGGATAGATCAGCATGAGGCGGATCTTCTTGTTGGGGTCGATCACGAAGACCGTCCGCACCGTCACGGCCGCATCCGCCTCAGGATGGATCATGCCGTAGAGGGTGGCGACCTTCTTGTCGGGGTCCGAGATCATGGGGAAGTTCACCGGCGTCCCCTGGGTCTCGGCGATGTCCTGGTTCCAGCCCTCGTGGCGGTCCAGCGTGTCCACGGAAAGGCCGATCACCTTCACACCGCGGCGGTCGAACTCGGGCTTCAGCTTGGCGGTATAACCCAGCTCCGTCGTGCAGACGGGGGTGTAGTCCTTGGGGTGGCTGAAGATCACGCCCCAGGAATTGCCCAGCCATTCGTGGAAACGGATGCGGCCTTCCGTAGTATCGGCCTCGAAATCCGGGGCAACCTGCCCGAGCTGAAGCGTCATGCGACTCTCCTCCGTGGATTAGGGGATTTCACGAAGCTAACACGGGGTGAGCGCCGCAATCCACCCGGGCAGAGCGCACCCTGCCACCAGCGGTTGCTGGTGCCATGTCGGGGATGGGACCGCCCCTGCCAAGGGGGCGCCTCAGCCGTAGCGCGAGAGGCCGAGATCGGCCGTCTCGATCTCCGGCGCACGGCCGGAGACGATATCGGCCAGCACGCGGCCGGAACCGCAGGCCATGGTCCAACCGAGCGTTCCGTGGCCGGTGTTGGTGTAGAGGTTAGCCAGGGGCGTCCTCCCGATCACCGGCGTGCCGTCCGGCGTCATCGGCCGCAGCCCCGTCCAGAAGCGGGCGGCGGCGATGTCGCCTCCCTCGGGGAAGAGGTCGCGCACCGAGTGCTCCAGCGTCTCCCGCCGGGGGGCGCGCAAGCGCGTGCTGAAGCCCGCGATCTCCGCCGTGCCGCCCACGCGGATGCGGTCCCCCAGCCGGGTGATGGCGATCTTGTAGGTCTCATCCATCACGGTGGAGACAGGCGCGGCCGCCTCCTCCGTCACGGGCAGGGTGAGCGAGTAACCCTTGATGGGATAGACCGGCAGGCGCAGCCCGAGGGGGCGCAGCAGGGCGGGGGTGTGGCTGCCCAGCGCCGCCACATAGGCATCGGCCGTGAAGTCCCCGTGATCCGTCTCCACCGCCGTCACGCGCCCGCCCTCGGCGCGGATGGCCGCCACGGAGACGCCGAGATGGAACTCCACTCCCCTCCCCCGCGCCATCTCCGCCAGGCGCTGGGTGAAGAGGAAGGCGTCGCCCGTCTCGTCTTGGGGCAGGCGCAACCCGCCGACGAAGCGCGCCCTCACCCGCGCGAGCGCCGGCTCGGTCGCGATGCAGCCCGCGGGGTCCAGCAGTTCCCAGGGCACGCCGTACTCGTCCAGCACCGCCGTGTCGCCGCCGACGGCGTCGAGCTGCTTCTGCGTGCGGAAGAGCTGCACGGTCCCCCGCGCGCGGTGGTCGAACTCGATCCCTGTCTCCGCGCGCAGTTCGGCGAGCGCCACACGGCTGTACTCCGCCACGCGCACCATGCGCCCCTTGTTGCGGCGATAGGCGCGTTCCGTGCAGTTCGCGGCCATGCGGGCGAGCCAGGAGAGCATCTCCGGGTCCGGCATGGGCCAGAAGACAAAGGGGCGGTGGTGCATCAGCAGCCACTTCACCGCCTTCATCGGCACGCCCGGCCCCGCCCAGGGGGAGGAGTAGCCGTAGGAGAGCTGCCCCGCATTGGCGAAGCTCGTCTCCTTCCCCGCCCCGTCCTGCCGGTCCACCACCACCACCTCGTGCCCGGCGCGGGCGAGGTACCAAGCGGTGGTCACGCCGATCACCCCGCTGCCGAGGACCAGGACCTTCATGCGATCATCTCCGCGCGCGTCACGCCCGCGAGGTTGCGGGATTCGCGCAGGAAGTCCACCGCCCCACGCGCGGTTCATCCTGTGTTAGCGACGAGTCGGCCCCGCCCGCGGCATATACTGGGCATGGAAAGAGACCTCGACACGGGGCGCTCCAATCGGTGGGCCCTGCATCTCTGGCTGGCGATCGCCCTGACCCCTCAGCCGCCGCGCTCAGCGGCACCCCGGACCGATCAGCCGCGGCCGGAGCCGCCCCGCATCCCGCCCCGGCACATGGCCGAGACGCCGGGCCGTCCGGCTTCCCCTCTCGGGAAACCGACCTGAACGAGCGCGACCACGCGCCTCGTATCGGCGGGAAGCTGCGCTGCTGGAAGAGGAAACCGGCAGGCGGCGAGGTCTGGTAGCGGGAACCGGACTTGAACCGGTGACCCCGGCATTATGAGTGCCGTGCTCTAACCAGCTGAGCTACCCCGCCAGAGTCAGCCGCCTGCCGGGACGCGCGAATTAGGCCGCCGGTGCCGCCGCGTCAACCTCCTCGCGACGATGCGCGCGAATGAAGCCGCCGCCCAGCACGCGATCCCCATCATAGAGCACGCAGCCCTGTCCGGGAGCGGAGATCACCGGCTGGTCCGGGCGTACGACGAGCTGTGCCGAGGCGGCGTCCCACTCGGCCGTCACGGGCTGCGGCACCTCGCGGGCGCGGAACTTCGCCTCGGCGCGGAACGGGGCGGCGGGAGGGCGGCTCAGCCAGTTCACCTCCCCGACCGGCACTTCGGCTACCGGGATCGAGGCGGCCGGGGCGACAACGATCCGGCGGCGCCCGGCATCCAGCGCGGCGACGCGCAGCCCGGCCTCGCCGCCTGCCTTGTTGGGAAGCCCGAGGCCCCTCGCCTGCCCCACGGTGTAGCGGGCCATGCCCTGGTGGCGGCCGAGCACGCGGCCTTCCGTGTCCACGATCTCCCCGGCTTCCGCTGCCTCCGGCCGCAGCTTCGCGACGAGGTCGTGGTAGCGTCCCTCGGGGACGAAGCAGATGTCCTGGCTATCAGGCTTCTCGGCGACCGCGAGCCCCAGCCGCACCGCCTCTCGCCGCACCGCGGCCTTGTCCGGCATGTCGCCCAGGGGGAAGCGGGCGAAAGCGAGCTGCTCCCGCGTGGTGGCGAAGAGGAAATAGGACTGGTCCCGCGCGGGATCAGCGGCGCGGCGCAGCTCCGGGCCATCCGGCCCCTCCACACGGCGGGCATAGTGGCCGGTGGCCAGCGCCTCACAGCCGAGATCCCGGGCGAGCGCCACGAGGTCTTGGAACTTCACGGTCTGGTTGCAGCGCACGCAGGGGATGGGCGTCTCGCCGCGCGCGTAGCTGTCGGCGAAGTCGCCGATCACGGCGTTGCGGAAGCGGCTCTCCCGGTCCAGCACGTAGTGCGGGATGCCCAGCCGGTCGGCCACGTCCCGGGCGTCGTGGATGTCCTGGCCCGCGCAGCAGGCGCCCTTCTTCTGGATCGCCGCGCCGTGGTCGTAGAGCTGGAGGGTGGCGCCGATCACCTCGTGCCCCGCCTCCGCCAGCAGCCCGGCGACGACGCTGCTATCCACGCCGCCGGACATGGCGACCAAGATCCTCAAGGCTTCGCCTTTCGGGGAGCAACCACAACTCTCATGGCGACGCGTTCAGCCCCATCTGCCAGAAATCCGCCTCCAGCCGCGAGGCCTCGGCGAAGAGGCTGGTCAGGGAGGCCAAGCGGGCCGTGCCGCCATGGGTCTCGCCCAGCGCGTCCAGCCGCGCGGCGGCCCCGCGCGCCACCGCTTGGTAATCGGAGCCGGCGTACTGGACGATCCAGTTCTCATAGGGATTGCCGTCCCGCACCCGGCCGGGATGCGCCTCGATCCGCATGGCGACCTCGCCATAGCCGATCGTGCAGGGGGCGAGGGCGACTTCCAGGTCGAGGATGTCGCCCCGGAAGCCCTGGTCCATCACCCAGCGCGTGTAGCCCACCGTCTCCGGCGCCTCCGCCTCGGCCAGCACCGCGGCCTCGTCCAGCCCCCACTCCTGGCAATAGACGAGGTGGAGCTTCGTCTCGTCGAGGATGGCCTGCACCACGGCGCCCTTGGCGCGCATGGCCTCCAGGCTCTCGGCCTTCACCACCGCCAGCGCCTGGGCGCGGGCGAACTGTACAAGGAACAGGTAGTCCTGCACGAGGTAGCGGCGGAAGGCGGCGAGCGGCAGTGTGCCCTCGGCCAGCCCCCGCACGAAGGGGTGCCAGCAATAGGCATCCCACTCCCGCACCGCGCCGGCGCGGAGGGCGCGGAAGAGCCCGCCCTCCCGGCCGTAGGGGACGGGCTGCGTCACCCGGCGTTGCGGCTGCCGGCGGGCAGCTTCACCACCAGCCCGTCCAGCTTGTCCGTCATGATGAGCTGGCAGCCTAGCCGGCTCGTCTCCTGAAGGTCGAAGGCGAGGTCGAGCATGTCCTCCTCGTCCTCGGTCGGGGTCTCCAGCTTGGGGAACCAGGAGGCGTCCACGATGACGTGGCAGGTGGAGCAGGCGAGGCTGCCCTCGCAGGCGCCCTCGATGTCCACCCCGTGCTTGTGCGCGATCTCCAGCACCGACAACCCGAGCGGCGCCTCCACCTCGCGGCGCGTTCCGTCCCGCTCGACGAAGGTCATCTTGGGCATGGTCTCTCCTACTCGGCCGCTCTCTGGTGGCGCACGGAATGCCAGGCGCGTGCCAGTTCCGCCGCTGCCCGTCCCACCTCGGCGGGCGAGGTAAAACGGCCGATGCCGATCCGCAAGGTCGCGCGCGCCTCATCCTCCGGCAGGCCGAGGGCGCGGAGCACGTAGGAGGGCTCCACGCTGGCCGAGGAGCAGGCGCTGCCGGTGGAAACGCAGACCCCCGGCGCGGCGGCCATCACCGCCTGCGCGTCCACCCCGCCGGGCAGGGTGAGGTTGAGGTTCCCCGCCACGCGCCGCTCCCGGTTCCCGTTCATCCGGATGCCCGGGATCTCGACCTCCAGCGCGGCGAGCAGGCGGTCCCGCTGCTGGGCCGCGCGGCCCTCGTCCAGCCTCATCTCCAGCCGGGCAACCCGCGCCGCCTCCCCGAAGCCGATGGCGAGCGGCGCCGGGAGGGTGCCCGAGCGCAGCCCCCTCTCCTGCCCGCCGCCGGAGAACAGGGGGGCCAGCCGCACCCGCGGGCGCCGGCGGACATAGAGCGCGCCGATGCCCTTGGGCCCGTAGACCTTGTGGGCGGAGAGGGAGAGGAGGTCGATCCCCATTGCCTCCACGTCCAGCGGCAGGCGGGCGGCGGCCTGGGCGGCATCCGTGTGGAACAGCGCCCCCGCCCCGCGCGCCATGGCGGCGCTGGCCGCGATGTCCTGCACCACGCCGATCTCGTTGTTCACGGCCATGATACTGACGAGGAGGGTGGGGGTCGCCAGCGCCTCGCGCAGCGCCTCGGGGTCCAGCAGCCCGTCCGGGCGCACGGGCAGCACCACGGGCTCGAAGCCCTCGGCGGCGAGGTCGCGCACGCATTCGAGGACACATTTGTGCTCGGTCGCCAGGGTGACGACCCGCCGGCGCTCCGTGCCCTGGGCGGCGGCGAAGCGGGCCGCTCCCTTGATGGCCAGGTTGTTCGACTCCGTGGCGCCGGAGGTGAAGACAACCTCCCGCGGCTCCGCCCCGATCAGCGCGGCGACATGGCCGCGCGCCGCCTCCACCGCCGCCTCGGCCTCGCGACCCATGACGTGCTCGATGCTGGCGGGATTGGCGAAATTCGCTTCCCACCACGGGCGCATGGCGGCCAGCACACGCGGGTCGGCCGGCGTGGTGGCGTGGTTGTCGAGATAGGCTGGGCGGTTCGCGGCGTCGCTCATGTGGTCAAGATGGGTGATCCGGGCTGCCAGGGCGAGGGCCGCCCGCGCGGGTCCGCCCCGCGCGCCCGTCGCGCCATTCGCGCGCCAGCACGGCCCAGCCCGGTGATTGGATCAGGCCGCGCGCGCGAGCCTCTTCCGCATGGCCGCATGGGCGGCGAGGAAGCGTGCCGCCGCATCCGGCGGGGCGTTCCAGGGGAGTGAGACGCGGATCGCCTCCCCGGCCATCGCGCCAAGCCCCATGGCGGCCAGCACCGGGCTGCGCGACACCTTCCCCGAGGAGCAGGCCGCGCCGGCCGAGACGCGCATCCCCAGGAGGTCGAGGGCGATCACCTGCGTCTCGGCGCCCGTCCCGGGAAGGGCGACGCAGGTCGTATTCGGCAGTCGCGGCGCCCCGGCCCCCGCAACGGGCAGGCCGAGCCCGGCCTCGATCGCGTCGCGCAGCGCCGCCAGCGCGGCGGCAGCGGCCAGGTCCGCGGCGGCCGCGGCGGCGCCAAGCCCGGCGATGGCGGGCAGCGCCTCCGTCCCGCCGCGCCGCCCCCGCTCCTGCCCGCCGCCCGCGAGCAACGGGGCGAGGTCCAGACCGGGGCGCAGCAGTAGCGCGCCGGCACCCTTGGGACCGCCGAGCTTGTGGCCGGAGATCGCCATGCTATCGGCGCCCGACGCCGCGAGGTCCAGCGGGACGCGCCCTGCCGCCTGGACGGCATCGAGATGAAGCAGGGCGCCGTGGCGGCGGCAGAGATCGGCGATGGCGGCGACGGGGTGGATCACCCCGGTCTCGTTGTTCGCCACCATGGCGAGGACGAGGGCGGGCGGGCCGCCGGCCAGCGCCGCCTCCAGCGCCTCGAGGTCGAGCGTGCCGTCGCCCAGCACGGCGAGGCTCTCCGCGCCCTCGGCGGCGCGGAGCACGGCGGGGTGCTCGGTGGCGCCGGCCAGCACCCGCCTCCCCCGGCGCAGGGAGGCGATGGCCAGGGCGCTCGCCTCCGTGCCGCCGGAAGTGAAGATTACGTCCCGCGGCGCGGCGCCGAATCGGGCGGCCACGCGGGCGCGGGCCTCCTCCAGAACGCGCCGGGCTGCGCGGCCCTCGGCATGGACTGAGGAGGGATTGCCGGCGAGGTCCATCGCCGCGATCGCGGCCTCGCGCGCCTCGGGACGCAGCGGCTCGGTCGCATTGGCGTCGAGATAGAGGCTCACTTCCCCTCCTCCCCCGAGGGATCGGCGGGGCTGCCCGGAACCGGAACCGCCCGGCCGAGCGTGCGTCCCTCCACCACGTCCTGCAGGCTGATGGCAGAGAGGAAGAGCCGCACCTGCTCACCCAGCGCGCGCCAGAGGTCGCGCTGGTCCGGGGGCATCTCTGGTGCTTCCAGCATCTCGGCCCCTCCCGCGATCGTGTCGTCCACCGCCTCGACCACCTCGGCCACCGTGATCGAGGCGGCGGGGCGGGCGAGGCGGTAGCCGCCGCCGGGGCCGCGCGCCGAGCGCACCAGCCCCGCCCGGCGCAGGCGGCCGAAAAGCTGCTCGAGATAGGCGGTGGAGAGCATCTGGGACTGCGCGATCTCGGCCAGGGTCATGGGCGCGCCATTCCCGTCCGGCCCGCGCCGGGCCATTTCGGTAAGGGCGGTCACGGCGTAGCGGCCGCGGGTGGACAGCCGCATCTCAACCCCACCGAAGCGCGGTGCGCGGGAAGCCCGAACCGGTGCGACCGGCAGCTATGCGCGCTGAAAGAGGTGGCCCTGCCATGATTTGGTTATGAATCTCGCCCAGCGCTCCCTATATTGCGCCTGTCTCGCAGACCGAAAGGCCGCGCGGGACGCATGGCATCCCCGGAGCCGGTTCGGCGTCCTCACCCTCGGCGCAAAAATCTCTGCGCGCGGCGTGACGGCCCCAACCCTGTGCCCCTGGCCCGGTTTCCGTCTGGCGGAACGGGTTGCGCCCGCGGACCCCATCACGGGCGCGGGTGGAACCCGTTCCGCCGGGTTGGGATGCCTGCGGTGATGAAATCAGGCGGGGCGGTCCCTCTCGGTTCTGGCCGTGGGGGCCCGGCCTGCCCCAGAAAAACGCCCTCCGGGGCGGAAGGTGATAATGCCCGAGGTAATGTTTGCCGGCCCTGACGGCCGGCTCGAGGGTCGCTACCACCACGCCAAGCAGCCCAATGCTCCCACTGCCCTGATCCTGCACCCCCATCCCCTGCACGGCGGCACCATGAACAACCGCGTGGTGCACGCGCTGTACGAGCGGTTCCGCGGGATGGGCTTCTCCACGCTGCGCTTCAACTTCCGCGGCGTGGGCAAGAGCCAGGGCCGGTACGACGGTGGCATCGGCGAGATCTCCGATGCGACGGCCGCGCTCGACTTCCTCCAGGCGGTGAACCCCGCGGCCTCGATGCTCTGGGTCGCCGGCTACTCCTTCGGCGCCTATGTCGGCATGCAGGTGCTGATGCGGCGGCCGGAAATGGGCGGCTTCGTCTCCATCGCGGCCCCGGCGAGCCACTACGACTTCGGCTTCCTGGCCCCTTGCCCCTGCTCCGGCCTCATCCTCCACGGCGAGGCGGACGAGCTGGTGCCGGAACCCTCGGTGCGGAAGCTGGTGGACAAGCTTAACACCCAGAAGGGCATCAAGATCGACTACCGAACCATGCCCGGCGCCGGCCACATCTTCACGCCGGAGCAGACGGAGAAGGTGGCCGAGGCCACCGAGGACCATGTGACGACGGTGCTCAACCGCGCTCGCATGTCCATGGCGGCGGACTGATCCTGAGAGGGGGCGGCGTCCGCAGGGGCGTCGCCCCTTTTTTCAGGCGAGCGCCGGCACCCGCCGCCCGCCGGTAAGCGGATGGGGCGCCCCGGTCGTGCCGGGAAAGGTGAGCGGCAGGTCGCGCACGACCCGCGCCGCGAGCACGCCGAAGGCCTGGGCTTCCAGCGCGTCCCCATCCCAGCCGACCACCTCCACCGGGCGCACGGGCGCGCCGAGCATCCCGGCCAGCGCCTTCATCAGGGCGGGATTCCGCCGTCCCCCGCCCGCGACCAGCCATTGCAGCGGCGGGTCCGGGAAGTGCCGCGCGGCCGCGCCGACGCAGACGGCGCAGAAGGCGGCCAGCGTCGCCGCGCCATCGGCCGGGGAGAGGGCACCGGCCCCGGAGTCGTGCAGCGCCGCGTCGAAGTCCAGCCGGTCGAGCGACTTGGGCGGTGGGGCGGCGAGATAGGGATGGGCCATCAGCCGCGCCAGCACCGCCCCGTCGGCCTGGCCGGAGAGGGCGAGCAGCCCGTCCCGGTCATAGTCCTGGCCGAGGGAGCGGCGGGCCCAATCATCCAGCGGGCCGTTGGCGGGGCCGGTGTCGAAGGCAACCAGCTCCCCGTCCGGCCCGATCCAGGTGACGTTGCCCACCCCGCCCAGGTTCAGGATCGCCACGGGCTTGGGAAGCGATTCGGCCAGCACGCGGTGGAAGACGGGCACGAGCGGCGCCCCCTGCCCGCCCGCGGCCACGTCGGCCGAGCGGAAGTCGTACACCACCTCCACCCCTGTTCGGCGGGCCAGCAGGCCGGGGTCGCCGATCTGCCAGGTATGGCCGCGCTCGCCCGGGCGCGTGGCGGGGCGGTGCAGGATCGTCTGACCGTGGAAGCCGATGAGGTCGGCGCGCAGGCCGAGCCGCTCCACCGCCTCCGCGTGGCGCTCCGCCAGGCGGCGCGCGCAGTCGAGCAGGCCGGGGTCCTCCGCCAGCCGCCCCTCGGCATGCAGGCCGGGGGCGGCGTCCAGCAGGGCGCGCAGGTCCCGGCGGAGCGCGGGCGGATAGGGGATAGTGAGGGTCGGGCCGAAGCGCCCGATCCGCTCGCCATCCGTCTCGACATAGGCGGCGTCCACCCCGTCCAGCGAGGTGCCGCTCATCAGCCCGATGGTTCGCAGCATGGCGGCACTTGTGCTACGGGCCGCGCGCTTCGCAAAGCCCGAGTGACCGAGATGAACGACTTCCTGCACCTCGCCCGAGAGCGCGGCTACATCCATCAGGTGACGGACGAGGCCGCCCTCTCCGCCCGCATGGCCCAGGGAGTCCTGCCCGCCTATGTCGGCTTCGACTGCACGGCGGACAGCCTGCATGTCGGCCATCTCCTGCCGATCATGCTGCTGCGCCTGTTGCAGAAGTGCGGCCACAAGCCCGTGGCGCTGCTGGGCGGCGGCACGACGAAGATCGGCGATCCCTCCGGCCGCGACGAGGGGCGCCAGCTCCTGACGAACGAGCAGATCGAGGTGAACAAGGCCGGCATCCGCCGCACCTTTGCCTCCTTCCTCCAGTTCGGCGGGGGCAGCTCGGACGCCGTGATGCTGGACAACGCGGCCTGGCTGGACGGGCTGGCCTACATCCCCTTTCTGCGCGACGTCGGGCGGCACTTCAGCGTGAACCGCATGCTGACGATGGACAGCGTTCGGCTGCGGCTGGACCGTGACCAGCCGCTCTCCTTTCTCGAGTTCAACTACATGCTCCTCCAGTCATACGACTTCCTGGAGCTGCGCCGCCGCCACGGCGTCGCCCTCCAGATGGGCGGCAGCGACCAGTGGGGGAACATCGTGATGGGGGTGGAGCTGTGCCGCCGCATCGACGCGGCGGAGGTCTTCGGCGCCACCACCCCGTTGCTCGCCACGTCCTCCGGGGCGAAGATGGGCAAGACCGCCTCGGGCGCCGTTTGGCTGAACCCCGACCGCCTCTCCCCCTACGACTACTGGCAGTTCTGGCGGAACACGGAGGACGCGGATGTCGGCCGCTTCCTCCGCCTCTTCACCGAGATGCCGATGGGCGAGGTCTTGCGCCTCGCCGCCCTGCAGGGCGCCGAGGTGAACGAGGCGAAGAAGATCCTGGCGACCGAGGCCACTGCCCTGCTGCACGGGCGTGAGGCCGCCGAGGCCGCCGCCGAGACCGCCCGGACCACCTTTGAGGGCGGGGGCGCGGCGGAGAGCCTGCCGTGCATCACCGCCCCCCTGCCCGCCGGGCTGCTGGACCTCGCCGTCTCCGCCGGCCTCGCGGCCAGCAAGGGCGAGGCGCGGCGCCTGATCGGCCAGTCCGGGCTGCGGCTGAACGACGAGGTGGTCACCGACCTCCTGCGGGAGGTGACGGAGGCGGATCTGCGGGACGGGGCGGCAAAGCTCTCCGCCGGGCGGAAGCGCCACGTGCTAGTGCGGGCGGGCTGAGCCCCGCCCCGGCGGCCGCGCAAGGGCGCGGCTGCCCCAGGCGGTGATTGCTGCCGCCGGCAAAACACCAAGTTAGGCTTTGGAAACAGGCGGATGGTGGGCGCAACAGGGATTGAACCTGTGACCCCCACCGTGTCAAGGTGGTGCTCTCCCGCTGAGCTATGCGCCCATCCGCCGGGTTCCGTCGCCGTGCTCCGGGGAGCGCGGCGTCGGGGCGGCCCCTTTAGCCTGCCCTTCGAGGCCCGGCAAGCCCGAAGGCGCAGGCAACGCATCGGGCGTGACAGTTGCGCGCGGCTGTGGTGATTCGGGGCGGAATGGACGGACCCATCCAGGCCCCTGCCGAGGCCAGCACGCCCCCGCCTTTCCTGCTGGAGAGGCCGCTGCTCCAGGCCGCGCCGCTGGTCCTGGCCTCGCCGCATTCGGGGCGGCACTATCCTGCCTCCTTTATCGCCGCCAGCCGGCTGGACCCGGTCTCGCTGCGCCGGTCGGAAGACGGATTCGTCGAGGAACTCTTCGCCGACGCGCCCTCGCACGGGGTGCCGCTGCTCTCCGCCACCTTCCCTCGCGTCTACTGCGACGCGAATCGCGAGGCCTGGGAGCTGGACCCCGGCATGTTCGACGGGCCGCTGCCGGATTTCGTCAACAGCGCCTCTCCCCGCGTCGGCGCCGGGCTCGGCACGATCGCGCGCGTGGTGGCCAGCGGCGAGACGGTCTACCGCCGCCGCCTCTCCTTCAACGAGGCCGCCGACCGCATCCGAGCACTCTGGGAGCCCTATCACGCTGCCCTTTCCGGGCTGATCGGGGAGACGGTGCGCCGATTCGGCTGCTGCCTGCTGATCGACTGCCATTCCATGCCCTCCCTCCCCGGCGAGCCCGGGCGGGCGGCGGACATGATCCTCGGCGACGCCCACGGTACCTCGGCGGGCCCGCGCGCGACGCGCCTGCTGGAGGAGACGCTCGGCGGACTCGGCTACCGCCTCCGCCGGAACGATCCCTATGCCGGCGGCTACGTCACCCGGCATTACGGCCGGCCGCGGGAGGGAGTCCATGTGATCCAGCTCGAGATTGCCCGGAGCCTCTACATGGACGAGCGTCGGATCCAGCGTCTCCCCGGGATGGAGAGCCTGCGCGCGGACATGGACCGGATGGTGCAGCGGCTGGCTGCCGAGGACTGGTCCTTCCTGAAGCCCTGATCCCCCCGGCTGCCCAGGCATTCGGGCAAAAAAAGAGGCGGTGCCAGAGGCACCGCCGAGTTTAGGGAGGAAACGTCCAAGAAAGACAACAACGCGACAACATCGCGTTGCTGCGATGCACAACGTAGGGTTCGCCCCAGGGTTTCGCAAGACCTTTCCCGCATTGCAGCATTACGGAAAGCGGATAGCTCTGGCACGGCTCTTGAGCAGGGAGGAACATGCGCCTCCTCACCTTCCTCTTCCTCCTCCTCCCCGGCATCGCCCTCGCCCAGCCCTCGCCGATGGCGCTCTGCCGCGCCGCGATCGCCTCGGCAGAGCGTGAATACGGACTTCCCGCCGGGCTCCTGGCCGCCATTGGCCGCGTCGAATCCGGCCGGCGGGACTCGGTGACGGGCGAGACCGGACCCTATCCCTGGACGATGAACGCCGAAGGAGTCGGCAAATACTTCCCGGGCAAGGCGGAAGCGGTTGCCGAGGTGCGGCAGCTCCGGGCGGGGGGGATGCGGATCATCGATGTCGGCTGCATGCAGATCAACCTGCACCACCACCCCAACGCCTTCTCCTCGATCGAGGAGGCCTTCGACCCCATGGCCAACGCCCGCTACGCCGCCCGCTTCCTCTCCGAGCTGAAGGCGGCGAGCGGCGACTGGATGAAGGCCGCCGGCCACTACCACAGCCACACGCCCAGCCGCGCCGAGGCCTATCGCGCCCAGGTGGCGCTGCGCTGGCCCGAGGAGCAGCGCCAAGCCGGAACCGCGCCGGCATGGCAGCCCAGCTGGTCCAACACGCCCCGCCCACCCGCCATGGGCGCTCCCGTCATGGCCTCCCTGGCCGGGATGAGCATCCGCGCCGCCCCGCCGCCCACCATCATCCGCAGCCCGGGCGCGATGGCGGAAGGCGAGCGCGGGCGGGGCCTCGACGCCTACCGCGCCATGGCGATCCCCCTCGCCACCGGCCCCTCGCCCTCCCTCCTGCGCGGCCTGCCCGGGGTGCGGGCTGAGCCCGTACCCGGGGTGCCGGGCTGAGAGCCGCAAGCCGTCCCGGCCCCGGCGCGCCGCAACCCGCCCCTGCCCTGTCGCGCTCACCGGTGGCAGGGGCGAGGGGTTCTGGTCATGGCAGCCACGCGAACAGGAGGCGGGGGCTCGATCCCGCGGGCGAGCCTGGGCGAGACGGCGCGTGTCATGCTTTCCGTGGTGCTGCCGCTGCTGGGCAAGGGCGTCCTGCTGCGCCGCCCGCCCGTGGTCGCCATGGCGCAGTCCATAGGGCTGGACCGGCGCGCGGTGGAAACCATGCGCGCGCTGCGGGACCGGCACGGCGACGGGCCGCTGATCCTGCCGATCCCGCTGCATCCCTACGCGCTGATCCTCTCGCCAGCGCATGTCTCGCGCGTGCTCGCCCTCACGCCCGAACCTTATTCCCCGGCCAGCGACGAGAAGCGCTCCGCCCTCTCGCATTTCCAGCCGACCGGCGTGCTCATCTCCCCGACCGCCGACCGCGCCAGGCGGCGCCCGTTTAACGAGGCGGTGCTCGACGCTCCCTGCCCCATTCACCGCCTAGCTGAGCGTTTCCATCAGGTGGCCGAGGACGAGGCGACGGAGTTGGTCGAGGCTGCCGACCATTTCGGCGAGTTGGACTGGGGCCACTTCGCCACGACCTGGTGGCGCATGGCGCGGCGCGTGGTGCTGGGCGAGGGCGCGCGGGACGATCACCGCCTCACCGACGCCCTCTCCCGCCTGCGGGCCGATGCGAACTGGGCCTTCCTGCATCCCGGCCATCCCCGCCTCCGCGCCCGCTTCCGCGCGCGGCTGGAGGCGCATCTCGGGCGCGCCGAGCCGGGCAGCCTCGCCGCCCTCTTCCCCGCCGCCCGGGCGGCACAAGGGACGGACTCGGCGGGGCAGGTGCCGCAATGGCTCTTCGCGCTGGACTCCCCGGCGCGCGCCACCTTCCGCACCCTCGCCCTGCTCGGCACTCATCCCGCCCTGCGAGCGCGGGCGGAGGGGGAGATCGCGGAGGCCGGGCCGGCCGAGCGCCCCTTCCTGCGCGCCTGCCTGCTCGACACGCTGCGCCTCTGGCCAACCACCCCCGTGATCCTCCGCGAGGCCGAGGAGGACGTGGAGTGGGAGGGGGGACGGATGCGGAAGGGGACGGGGATCGTGATCTACGCGCCCTTCTTCCACCGCGACGAGACACGCCTTCCCCAGGCGCACCGCTTCGACCCCGATCTCTGGCTCTCCGGCCGGCCGGAGGACAAGGGGCTCGTACCCTTCAGCGACGGGCCGGCGAACTGCCCCGGGCGCAACCTCTCCCTCCTGCTCGGCACCGCGATGCTCGCCGCCCTGCTGCGCCGCCGCGCTTTCACCCCCCTCGGCGCGGAGGGGATCGGGCCGGGGGACCGGCTGCCGGGAACCCTCAGCGCCTACGGCCTCCGCTTCAGGCCGGGCTGAGGCCCGCCCCTCAGTGGTTGCGCGTCACCAGCCGGCCCGGCTTCTCCCCCGTCGCCCCGCGCGCGCCGGCATAGGTGGGCACGCCGTTGCACCAGACCTCCTCGATCCCCTCGGAGAGCTGCTTCGGATTCTCGAAGGTGGCGCGGTCCCGCACAGTGTGCGGGTCGAAGAGGACGATGTCGGCGAAGGCGCCCTCCCGCAGCACCCCGCGGTCCACCATGCCGAAGATCTCCGCGGCGCGGCCTGTCATCTTGTGGATGGCGGTTTCCAGGCTGAACAGCCCGACGTCGCGCACGTAGTGCCCGAGTACGCGCGGGAAGGTGCCCCAGAGGCGGGGATGCGGGTGCTCGTCATGCGGGATGCCGTCCGAGCCGATGACGGAGAGCGGGTGCGCCATGATCCGGCGCACGTCCTCCTCGTCCATCTGCCAGGTTACCTGCCCCGCCGGCAGGAGGCGGGAGGCGGCCGTCTTAATATCGGTGTTCCAGCCGCGCGCAACGTCGCGCAGATACTTTCCCGCCATCTCGGGATGCGGGACGGACCATGTGATCATCACCTCCACGTCGTCCCGCAGCTTGTCCGGCATCAGCACGGTGGAGCCGGCAGGATAGGGATAGACGTCGAAGGCGAGATCCTGTGTGCGGGCGAGCTCCGCCAGCAGCGGCAGGGTCTGGGTGGAGCGGCCGTAGTTCTCGGGCATGGAGCACTTGTGGTGGCTGACATGCACGGCCACCCCCGCGTGCTTGCCGATCTTCGCAGTCTCTTCGATGGAGGCGAGGATGCGGTCCGCCTCGTCGCGCATATGGGTGCAGTAGAGGCCGCCGAAGGGCCGGATGGCCTCTGCCACCGCGATCACCTCCTCCGTCGTCGCATGGGCATTGGGCGGGTAGTAGAGGCCGGTGGAGAAGCCGCTCGCCCCCTCCCCCATCGATTGCCGCACGAGGTCGTGCATCCGTGCGATCTCGGCGTCCTTGGCGGGGCGGTAGACGTCGTTCTCCATGGTGCGCGCGCGGAGCGTCTGGTGGCCGACGAAGGCGTAGGTGTTCACCTCGGTTCCCTTCGTCCGCAGCGCGTGGGCGTAGTCGCCGAAGCTGTCGAAGACGTACCAGCTCTCGTCGCCCAGCAGGTCGAGCGGCGGGATCGGCCGCGAGGTCAGGCGCGCGGGGGAGAGGCTGACGCCGCAATTCCCGACCACCACCGTCGTTACACCCTGGCTCGTCTTGCAGGTCGTGCAGTCCGGCCCGCAGAGCACGGCGCGGTCGTCATGCGTGTGGCTGTCGATGAAGCCGGGGGCGACGGCCTTGCCGGTCGCGATCACCTCCCGATCCGCGCTCGCGCCGCCGAGGTCGCCCACCCCCACGATCCGGTCCCCGCGCAGGCCGACATCGCCCACCCGGCGCGCCGTGCCTGTGCCGTCGAAGAGGGTGGCATCGCGGATGATCGTGTCGCAGCGCAGGGCCATGGTGCCGCCTTTCCGAGAGAGGCGGCATACTGGCCCCAGCGGCCCCGGCGATCCAGGGGGCGCCCTCCACGGGAGGGACGGCGCCCATGAGCGAGGCGGGCAGCACGGGGCGGCAGGGGGCGGACGGGCTGAAGGCCCGGATCGGCCGAATGCGCGACCGGCTGCTGCAGCTCAGCAAGACCATGCCGTTGGAGCAGCGCCTGCGGGACGGGCTGTCCCAGGCACCCTCTCGGCACTGGCCGCGGTCGTCGCCTACCTCCCCACCCAGGAGCTCGGCCTGCGCGAAGGTTTCTGGGGCGCGATCACCGCCCTGGCCGTGGCCCAGGCGGAGCTGGGGGCGGCGCGCAGCACCGGGCGGGACCAGCTCGCCGGCGCCACGATCGGGGGCGAGGTCGGCTGGGGGGCGCTGGTGGCGCTCGGCCTCGTCTGGCTGCGCGAGCGTGTGACGCGGCGCTGAGAGACCGCGGCCCCGGCCCGGCTGTTCCCTGCGCGACAGGAACCGGACCACGCCCGTGACGCACGTGTCCCGACGTCCGCTTCTCCTCGCCTCCGGCGCCCTCGCCCTCTCCGCCGCCCTTCCCGCCCTCAGCCAGACGCGAGCCGGCACGGGCGCCGGGGGCAAGCCGCCCGCCGCCGACTTCCCGCGCGGGGCGAGGCTGGAACAGGTGGCCGCCTTCCCCAACCGGCAGATCACGGACATCACCGCCTCCCGCAGCGGCCGCGTCTTCGTCTGCCTGCCGCGCTGGGGGCAGGACGTGCCGGTCTCCGTCGCCGAACTCGCGGACGGGCAGCTCCGCCCCTATCCCGACGAGGGCTGAAACGTCTGGCGCAATGCCAGCCCCGCCATGCCGGAGCGCCGCTTCGTCTGCGTGCCGAGCGTGGTGGTGGATCCCCAGGACAACCTCTGGGTTCTCGACCCCGCCGCGCCGGACATGATGGGGCCGGTGAAGCAGGGGCCCAAGCTCGTGCGGACCGACATCCGCACCAACACGGTCGCGAAGGTGATCCCCGTGCCGGAGAGGGTGGCGCCGCCCGGCAGCTACCTGAACGACCTCCGCTTCAGCCCCGATGGCCGCACGGCCTACCTCACCGACAGCGGCATCAAGGGCGCGCTGGTCGTGCTGGACACGGCGAGCGGCGCGGCGCGGCGCGTGCTGGACGGCCATCCCTCAACCCAGTTCGAGGAGGGGCCGGTCCCCTTGCGGACGGCCAGCCCCTGCGCCGCCCCAACGGACGCACGATGCAGAGCGCGGCGGACGGCATCGCCATCTCCCCGGACGGGGCCACGCTCTACTGGCAGGCGCTGACGGGACGCACGCTTTTCTCCATCCCCACCGCGGCGCTGCGCGACGCGCGGCTGTCGCCCGACCGGCTCGGCGCCCAGGTTCGCCGCGTCGACGGGACCCATGTGGCGGACGGGCTGTGGATCAATGCCGCCGGCCGCCTCCATGTCACGAATCCCGGGACGAGCGCGGTGGAGATGGCGCCCGCCCCCAGCCAGCCGCTCTCGGTGCTGGTGCGGGACGACAGGCTGCGCTGGCCGACACCTTCGCCCAGGGACCCGACGGCGCGCTCTTCGTCACCACCTCGCACATCCAGGATAGCCCCTGGTTCAGGCCGGAGGTGAAAGCGACGCCCTCCGAAGTGCGGCGGATCGTCCCGGCCTAGAGGTCCGGCCCGCTCGCTGCCCGGACAAAACGGGGGCCGAGGCGCCGGATCGGGCAAGGGCCACCTCGCAGGAGGCCTCAGTCCGAGAAAAAGTCCGGAAGAGGGCGCGAAGGCGGCGGGCTGCCGCGCATGGCGCGGATCACCACGCCTTCCATAGCCTCGAGGAAGCGCGAGCGGTTCTGGCCGGTGAAGGCCGCGTTGCGGGTCTCGTGCCCCATCTCCCGGAGGTGGCGCGCGACCTCACGTCCGGCCAGGGCGCCTCCGATGTTGTCCGCATCCCAGACGCGGCCGCCCGGCGCCAAGGCGAGCCCCCCGGCCTCAAGGCAGCGCGAGGCGAGAGGGATGTCGGCCGTGACGCAGATGTCGTTCGGCCGGACCGCCTCCGCGATCCAGTCGTCGGCCGCGTCCGGTCCCTCGGCCACGATCACGCGCCGGACCCAGTCGGGCAGCCGCACCCCGCGCGAGCCGTTGGAGACGACGGTCACCGCCAGCCCGTGCCGCGAGGCGACGCGGAAGACCTCGTCGCGGACGGGGCAGGCATCCCCGTCCACGTAGACGTGCGGCGCGCTCAGACCAGCCCATCCGCGATGTCGCGCTCGACCAGCGCGGGGTCGCGCTGCGCCGGATCGCCCATGCCGCCTCCCCCGGGCAGGAGGAGCCGCAGCCTCTTGCCCCGGGGGATGACCTGGAAGCCCTTCGTCCGGAGCACCGTGCCGTCCGTCAGGCCGACCCAGCCCGGCGCCCCGTCCCCGCCGCCGTCGCGGCCGCGTGGGGGGTTCCCGACGCGGTCGAAGATGGCGTTCACGGCGAATTCGGCATCGCCCTTCGCGCCGATCTCCATCACCTGCCCCAGCCCGCCGCGGGTGCGGCCGGGGCCGCCGGAGCCCGGGCGCAGCTCCTTCTTCCAAAAGATCACGGGGGCGACGTTCTCCGTCGCCTCCACCGGCATGGTGCGGACGCCGGAGGGGAAGGCGGTGCCGTCCAGCCCGTCCTGTCCCGGCCGCGCGCCCGTGCCGCCGGAGTTGAAGGTGATGACCTCGAAATCCGGCAGTTCGGCCCCTGCCCCGCTCACCTGCCCGCCTCCGCGCAGCGGCGGGTTCCAGAGGCATGAGGAGCCCTCGGCCGTCACGCGGTCCGGCACGGCCTGGTGGAGGCAGCCCATCATCAGGTCCGGCAGGAGCTGGCCGACGACGTGGCGCACCGCCACCGGGAAGGGCCGCGGCGCGTTGAGGATGCAGCCCTCCGGGATATCCATGCGGAAGGGCAGCAGCGATGCCCAGTTGTTCGGCACCTCGGGCGCGACAACGCATTTGATGCCGAAGCACGCATAGGCGCGCGTATAGGCCGCCGGCACGTTGATCCCGCGTCCGGAGAGGCCGGAAGTGCCGGCATAGTCCACCGCGATGTGGTCCCCCGCGATCGCCATCCGCGCGCGCAGCGTGACGGGCGCCTCGTAGCCGTCAGAGCGGATCTCGGCCGCGTACTCGCCGCGCGGCAGCTCCGCGATAGCGGCCAGCGTCGCGCGGGAGGAGGCGTCGAAGATCGATTCGGCGAGGTCGTCGAGCGAGTCCATGCCGAACTCGTCCATCATCTCGACAAGGCGGCGCGCGCCCGCGTCGTTGCAGGCGCAGAGGGAGTAGACGTCGCCCTCCAGCTCGGCCGGCGTGCGCGTGCCGGCGCGGAGGATGTCGAAGAAGGTCTCGTTCGCGCGCCCCTGGTCGAAGCACTTCACGATGGGGATGTAGAGCCCTTCCTCGAAGACCGAGCGCCCTTCCGGCCCCATGCCGAGCCCGCCGACATCGATGACATGCGCGGTATTGGCGAAGAGGCCGACGATCTTCCCGTTCCGGAAGGCGGGCGTCACCACCGTCAGGTCGTGCAGGTGGCCCGTGCCGAGCCAGGGGTCGTTGGTGATGTAGTGGTCGCCCGCCCTCATCCCCTCCGCCGGGAACTTGGCGAGGAAGTGGCCGACGGACTCCATCATGGAGTTCACGTGGCCCGGCGTGCCCGTGACGGCCTGGGCGAGCATCCGCCCGCTCAGGTCGAAGATGCCGGCCGAGAGATCGCCCGCCTCGCGCACCGTGGTGCTGAAGGCGGTGCGGATCATGATCTGCGCCTGCTCCTCCACCACGGCAATCAGGCGGTTCCACTGGATCTGGCGCTGGATGGAGGCCAGAGCCTCGGAAGGGCCGTCAGTCATCGCGTCAGCTCCAGATATCCGAGCCCATCCATCCGGCAGGTCCATCCCGGCCCGACCAGCGTGCTCGTCTCCGCCTCCGCCACAATGCAGGGGCCGGCGATGGTCGCGCCCGGCGCGAAGGCCTCGCGGTCATAGACGGGCCAGTCCGAGACCTCGCCCCGCGCCGTGTCCCGCACGGCCTGATGGCGGATGGGCGCGGGGCCGGGCGCCGCCTCCACCTCGGCCACGGGTTTGGGTGTCTCCACCCGCGTCGCCACGGTCACGGCGAAGGAGAGGATCTCCACGTCGCTGCCCGGCACCGGACGGTCGTAGAAGCTCGCATATTCCGCGTCATAGGCGGCACGCACGGCCTCCACATCTGCGGCCTCCATCGCCTTCACCGGCAGCTCCACCGCGATCTCGTGGCCCTGTCCGACATAGCGCATGTAGGCGATACGGCGCTCCACCATCGGGGCTCCAAAGGCGCCATCGGTCACCACGCGCCGCGCCTCGGCGGACATCTCCGCCAGCAGCGCGTTGACGGCGGCGGTGTCGAAGCTGCGGAAGCGCTGGTAGAGGCTGCGCACGACTTCGTAGCCCACGGGCGCGCGAAGGAAGCCGATGGCCGAGCCCACCCCCGCGCCCGAGGGCACGAGCAAGCGGTTCACGCCGATCTTCTCCGCCACGCGGTAGCCATGCACCGGCCCGCCCCCGCCGAAGGCGATCACCGCGCGCCCGTCATAGCCCTTGCCGCTCTCGATGGCATGCACGCGCGCGGCATTGGCCATGTTCTCGTCGACCACCTCCACGACCCCGAGCGCGGCCATCTCTGGCGCGAGGCCGAGCGCGCCGAGCGAGGCGTCCATCGCGGCGCGCGAGGCCGCGGGATGGAGGGAGAGGCTGCCGCCCGCGAAGCTCGCGGGATCGTAGCGGCCGAGCAGGAGGTTCGCGTCCGTCACCGCGGGCTTTGCCCCGCCACGGCCGTAGCAGGCCGGGCCCGGATCGGCGCCCGCGCTCTCCGGCCCCACTTGGATCCGCCCGAGCGCGTCCACCGATGCGATGGAGCCGCCGCCCGCGCCGATCTCCACCATCTCGATGACGGGGATGCGGAGCGGCAGGCCCGAGCCTTTCTTGAAGCGGCCGATGCGGGCCACCTCGAAGGTTCGGGCCGTCTGCGGCGCGAAGTCGTCAATGAGGCAGACCTTCGCCGTGGTTCCGCCCATGTCGAAGGAGAGCACGCGGTCCCAGCCCTTTTGCCGGGCGACATGGGCGGAGAAGATGGCGCCTCCCGCCGGGCCGCTCTCGACCAGGCGGATGGGGAATCGCGCGGCGGTCTCGAGCGTCGTCAGCCCGCCGCCGGAGAGCATGAGGTAGAGCGGGGCGGCAAAGCCCGCCTCGGCCAGCCCCGCCCTGAGGCGGTGCAGGTAGCCCATCATCAGCGGCTGGACGTAAGCATTGGCTGCGGTGGTGGAGAAACGCTCCCACTCCCGCATCTCCGGGCTCACCTCGCTCGACAGCGAGACCGGGAGTTCCGGCCAACCCTCCCGCACGATCTCCGCCGCACGCCGCTCATGCGCGGGGTTCACGAAGGCGTGCAGGAAGCCGATGGCGAGGCTCTGGATCTCTTCACCGCGCATGAAGGCCACGGCTTTCCGCACCGCGCCCTCGTCCAGCGGCAGCAGCACGCGCCCCTCATTGTCCAGCCGCTCCGGCACGAGCAGGCGCCAGCGGCGGGGAACGAGGGGCTGCGGCAGGGTGATGTTCAGGTCGTACTGGTCGTAGCGGCTCTCATTGCCGAGCGCGAGGACGTCGCGGAAGCCCTCTGTGGTCAGCAGGGCGGTGCGCGCGCCCTTGCGCTCGATCACCGCATTGGTCGCCAGCGTCGTGCCGTGGATAAACAGCGAGATGTCGGACGGCCCCATCCCCGCCTTGGCGAGCACCGCGCGGATGCCCTCCAGCACGCCCCTCTCGGGCGCGGCGGGGGTGGTGAGCACCTTCGCCGTCCAGCGCTCGGTGCCGCCCCCGTCGTCGGCGCGCTCCAGCGCCAGGTCGGTGAAAGTGCCGCCGATATCCGCGGCCAGGCGCGCTCCTGTCACCCCTCAGAAGCCCCGGACCACGCCGCCATCCACGCGCAGGATCGTGCCGGTGATGTAGGAACCCGCGTCGGAGGCGAGGAAGGCGGCTGCCCTCCCGAACTCCTCGGGGGTGCCGTAGCGGCGCATGGGGATCGTCTTCTCCCGGTCCGCGATCACCTGCTCCGGCGTCTTCCCCTGCTTCGAGGCGGCGGCGCCAGCCAGCTCGATGCTGCGGTCCGTACGGATGGCGCCGGGGGCGATGATGTTCACCGTCACCCCGTCCGGCCCGACCTCGTCGGCCAGGGTCTTCGCCCAGCCTACGATATTGGCGCGCAGCACGTTGGAGAGGGCGAGATTCGGCAGGGGCTGCACCATGCCCGTGCTGCCGACCGCGATGATCCGCCCGAAGCCCTGCGCCCGCATGGCCGGCAGCACCTTATTCGCCATGCGGACCGGCGAGAGCACAATGCGGCGGAACCAGGTTTCCAGTGCCTCCTCGGTCAGGTCGGCGGCCGTGCCGGCGGGCGGGCCGCCATGGTTCAGCACGAGGATGTCCAGCCCGCCCAGGGCGGCCATCGCGCCTTCGGCCAAGGCGTCCATGTCCTCGCCCTTGGCGACGTCGGCGGCAAAGGGGTGGGCGGCCGTGGCGCCCATGCCCGTCAGCGCCTCGCAGACCGGGCGGAGCCGCTCCACCTCGCGCCCGGAGATGGCGAGGGCGGCGCCGTCGGCGGCGAGCGCCTCGGCGATGGCCCGGCCCAGGCCCTTGGAAGCGCCCATCACCAGCGCCCTCTTGCCGCGCAGACCGAGTTCCATCCGATACCTCCTCCGATTCAAGGGCCCGGACCCTGAACCCGCCTCCCCGCCCTGGCAAGATCGGGACCCCTCCCTTCGCCCGGTTTGGCAAGCGGGGCCGTCCCATGCATCCTGCCGGGATGAGCCGCCCCACCCTGCTCCTGACCCGCCGCCTCCCCGATGCGGTGGAGGCCCGCGCCGCACGGGACTATGAGGTCCGCCGCCCCGAGGGGCCGGACCGCACCCTCGATTCCGCCGCCCTGCTCGCAGCCGTGGAGAGATGCGACGGCATCCTCTGCGCCGCCGGCGACGGACTGGATGCCGACACCCTCGCGCGCCTGCCGGAGAGCGTGCGGATCGTCGCCACCTTCAGCGTCGGCACCGACCACATCGCGCTGGACGCCGCCCGCGCGCGCGGCATCGCCGTGACCAACACGCCGGACGTGCTGAGCGTGGCCACCGCCGAGATCGCGATGCTGCTGATCCTCATGTGCGCCCGCCGCGCCGGCGAGGCCGAGCGGCTGCTGCGCGCCCGCGAGTGGCCGGGCTGGGCGCCCACCCAGCTCATGGGCGTGACGCTGGAAGGCAAGCGCCTGGGCATCCTCGGCATGGGGCGCATCGGGCGGGAGTTGGCGCGCATGGCGCGCGGCATGGGCATGCGGATCCACTACCGCAACCGCACCCGCCTGCCCTCACAGGAGGAGGAAGGCGCCATCTTCCACGGGGAGGACGATGCCTTCCTGGCCGCCTGCGACGTGCTTTCCATGCACATCCCCGGCGGAGCCGCCACATCGGGCTGGCTGAACGCCGCGCGCATCGCCACCCTGCCCCGGGGCGCCATTGTGGTGAACACCGGGCGCGGCACGACGGTGGACGACGCCGCGCTGTGCGAGGCGCTGCATTCGGGCCATCTGCGCGCGGCGGGCCTCGACGTCTTCGCCGGGGAGCCCGCGATCTTCGAGGGCTATCACAGCGCGCCGAACGTCACCCTTCTCCCGCATCTCGGCAGCGCGACGATCGAGACGCGCGACGCCATGGGGTTCCGCTGCCTCGACAATCTCGACGCGGTGCTGCTGCGCGGCGCCGAGCCGCCCCATCGCGTCGCCTGAGGGAAGGCTGCCGATGCTCTTCGATTTCGCGGCGCTGCCGAAGAAGGACCGCTACAAGCTAGTGGTCTCGACCATCGTGCCGCGCCCGATCGCCTGGATGGTGACGCAGGACTCGGAGGGGCGCGTCAACGCCGCCCCCTTCTCCTTCTTCAACGTCTTCAGCAACGATCCCGTGGTGGTGGGCATCGGCGTCGGCGCCCGCGGGATGGGCGGCGAGGAGCGGGCGGAGTTCAAGGACACGCTGGCCAATCTGGACGCGACGGGCCAGTTCACCGTCTGCATGGTGAGCGAGGAAACCGCGGAGGCGATGAACGTCACCGCGGCCGACTTCCCGCCGGGGGTGGACGAGTTGGAGCGCGCCGGCCTCACCACCGCGCCCTCGGCCAGGATCGGCCCGCCCCGGATCGCCGAGAGCCCCGTCGCCCTGGAGTGCCGAGTATGGCAGACCATCCTGATCGGCACCCATCGCTTGGTGTTGGGCGAGGTTCTGGCGGTGCATGTGCGGGACGACTGCATGCTCGACCCCAAGCGGCTCTACGTCGATACGCCGAAGCTGAACCTCATCGGCCGGATGCATGGCGGCGGCTGGTACGCCCGCACCACAGACCGCTTCGAGCTGCGGCGGGTAACGGTGGAGGAGGCCGAGGCGCGACGGGAGGGGCGTTCCGCACCATAGGCCGGGATAACCCCCGCCCTCGGTGACGGCGGTGCGGGTTTGTGCTAATTTTGTTCCATGCAGATCTATCTCGCCGGGCCGGAGGTTTTCCTGCCGGATGCTGAAGACGTGGCCAATGCCAAGCGGGCGATCTGCGCCCGCCACGGGGCCACGGGCGTCTTCCCGACCGATCCCGTCCACTGCCCCGAAGCCGATGCCTCCCCCGAGGGCTGGCTGACGATCTATCTTCGCAACGAGGCCCATATCCGCCGCGCGGATGCCCTGATCGCCAACCTCACGCCCTTCCGGGGCCCCTCTGCGGATGCGGGCACGGTCTACGAGCTGGGCTTCATGCGCGCCCTCGGGCGTCCGGTGGCGGGCTACGCCAATACGAGGACGCCTTTCACCGAGCGCACCCGATCCTTTCTCGGCCCTTCGGCCCGGCGCCGGCCGGACGGCAAGTGGGAGGATGGAGAGGGTCTGCACCTCGAATCCTTCGGGCTGCACGACAACCTGATGATCGATGGCGGCCTGCGCGCTGCCGGCGGCCCGCTGGTGACGCGAGAGGTGGCCGAGGCCAACCGCTGGCGGGACCTCACCGCCTTCGAGGCCGCCCTCCGGGCATTGCTGAAATCGGCCTGACCCCGCTTGCCGAGATGGCGCGTGGCCCCTATACCCCGGCGCCACGGGACAGGTGGCCGAGCGGTCGAAGGCGCGCGCCTGGAAAGTGCGTATAGGTCAAAAGCCTATCGTGGGTTCGAATCCCACCCTGTCCGCCACGTCGGCCGACTAAAGTGCCCTTGTCACTCCGGTTTTCCCTACAGCAGCGCCACAACCCCCGCACGCATCAGCTCACTCTGCTGTCTCACCGGGGACGGCAGTCTGAAGATCCAGAAGCGATGACACCTCTTTCTCATCATCACTCACCCACCTCCCCCCTCGAAATCGTAGTCGAGCGTCGGGGAGCAGGGTCCGCTGGCTGGGGCTGGCGCTTGGTGCGGGACGAAGAGACCTACAGAACTGGCCCAGGCGGCTACCGGAGCGCTCAGGACGCTTACGAGGCGGCTGAGGCGCTACTCGGTCGAGGGCGTCGGCCGGGCTGACAGATCGCGCTGATGCGGTCCATCTCGCAAAGACGTGTGCCCCGAGCACTCACATTGCCTTAAGCCTTGCGGCGGTAACTCCGGCTGACGAAACACGTGAGCCCGCAATGAAGAGCGCCGATCAGGACTGGAATGCCTTCAACACAGATGTGGTGGTAGAACGCCGCGGTTTTGGCAGGGAGCCATGGCATTGGCGGGTTGCTTACAATGGGCGTAATATTGAGGCGTCGGAGCACGGCTACCGCTGCGCCGAGGACGCTTACACGGCAGGGCAGGCCTGCCTGAAGCGTCTGCAGGCTTCCCCACCCTCCCGGCCACAGATCACGGTGGCAACAGTCGAGCCCAAGAGCACTGGCGCCGTGCTACCGCTGAAGGTCAAAGCCATCCGCCGGCCTTACCGTCGGCGGGTGTTTCGTGTGTCGGCTCCCTCCGTCTCAGTTTAACAGCTGTCCACACCGAACCATTAGCTGCCGGCGTACCGCCCCAGCCTCTCCAGAGGCTCCGGCCCGTCCGGATCTCGGAGAATGCCGCGGAGTTCCGCCACCTCAGCCCGCAGCTCCGCTGCCGCAGTTAGCATGACCTCGCGAAGGCGATCATCCGCTGCTGGGCTAATTCTAACCTCGTCAGCCGCCTTCTTCACAGCGTTCGGCGCCATGAACGCCATGGCATTCGGCGCAATGTTCGTACTTGCATCGGCCGGATGGCAAGCCTCCTAGGTGAGCGGGCTCTGGATCCTCTGGCGCATGCCAGTGCTCGCTCTAGCGCTTCTTCACTGGCGGTCGCCGTAGGTGCTGCAGGGCGAATTCGGGACAATTTATCTAGTGATCCTATCAGTCGATGATGTTGGGGATGCACCCACATGCCGGCTCGGCACGGTGATCGCGGAAGCCACGCAGCAGACCGGCAGCGAGCAGATCCTGCCCGGGAAAATCAGGGCCAGCGAGGGCGGCGTAGTGCTGCGCCAAAGCGACAGGCTCGGCCGCGTCGTGGTCCATCTCGGACCTCCACCGCGCGGCGAGGACGGCGACAGAAACACCGTTTCCAACCCCACCCTTTGTTTTTCGGTCGGACAGGTCGGACGGGTCGGACTGGCCAATAAAACCGGGCCTAAACTGCTGTCCGCCCTCTTCGCGGGCGGTCGGACAGGTCGGACAGGGAACCCTCACCGCGCGCCTCCCTTCGCCGGCTCAGGATCGCCCACCAATTCCGCCTTCAGGACGTAAACGCGGGGCCGACCGACGCCTGGGATGGTCTCACGCCGGGCTAGGTTCTTGTCCTCGCCGGCGTTCAGGAAGCCTTGTGCTCGCAGCGTGCGCGCTGTCTCTGTCGAGTCGATCCCCGCATCCCGGCAGAGCTCGCGCCACACCTCCGGGGCGATCAGGTACTCGTCGCGGCCATCGTCCCGCCTGCGCCGCCAGCCCGCACGCTTGATGACCGGTCGGTCCGGATGGCTCTCCACCCATGCATTGATGTCCTGACCGCGATCGAAATGGATGGCAACGAACCGCGACGCGCCGTGCTCGACCAGGAAGAGCCGCACCGCGCGGACGTCCTGGGCCTCCTCAGTCGCGCCCCCTCCCCCACGCTTCTCGATCCACCTCGCCAGCATCGTCGTAGCTGCGCGGAAGGCCTCGCCCTCCGGCCAGGGCAGGACGCCCCAGAGGGTGGCGAGCTCGCCCGCGAGAGCCACTAGAGCGCAGCGTCGCGCCACGTCCCGCACCTGCGGGTCCGCGTCGGCTGGCAGTGTGGCGAGAACGCGGTCGCGCATGGCAGACGCCGCCTCGGCCAAGCCTGCAGCGTCGTTACAATGCACCTCAGCCAGCTTGGCGACGAAGGCCCGCCCGGCATGCCCGTGATGCCGGCGCACCGCGGCGTGCAGGTCCGTCATCAGCGCGCCGAGCGTCGCTCGCCCGTGGAGCGCGGGCCAGGCACCCTCGCCGTCCACGCTGATCGAGGGCAACCGCACCTCGGCCCCAGCGGGCAGGCTCTGCCCGGTGCGGGACACGACGGTCGCAATGTCGAGCTCGCCCGTGCTGGGGATGAAGATGCGCCAGGTGCGGCGGCGCTGCGCAGCCGTATCGCGCCGCATGCGGCCCCTGCCGCTCTCGTTCCCTAACATGTAACAGGCGGCCACCTCCCGCGGGTCGGCCTGATGAAGCTCATCCAGCCCCAGCAGTCCGTCCCCGGCCTCCTCGGCGGCTCCCTCCAGACCGTTGGCGGTGCTGCGCCAGTCCCTCAGCATGGCGCCCTTGATGGGTGGGCCCCAGGCGGAGAGGGCGAGGCGGAGCGCGAGCGTCTTGCCCACCTTGCTGCGGTCGGTGACGTGGAACCCGCCCGAGGGCTCGCCGCAGGCGTCCAGCAACGGCCCCGCGAAGGCGGCAGCGAGGAGGAAGGCCGCCATCGGATTTCCGGCGGCGGGGGCGGCTACCTCGGCCTTCCACCCGTCCAGCGTGCCGGCCTGCGCCACCATCCCCGCCGCGTTCTCGGGTGGTGCCTTCATCACCAGCGTCTCGCCCGTGGCGCCGATCACCGTGCCGTCGGGCAGGATGTAGGCGGCTCCATCGCTGCCCACCGCGTGCCAGCCGGAGCGCGACACCAGCGTCACCCGGGACCCCGCTTGCACACCGCCCAGAGCCTCGCGCAGCAGCATGCGGGCAGAGGGGTTGGGCGAGACGCGCAGGCCCCGCTCCAGCAGCGCCGCTTCCAGCTCACCGGGCGCTGTGACCAGCAGCCGCGCCGGCATGGGCCAAGTGTGGAGACGGCCGTCGCGGTCCTGCCAGCGGAGCCAGAGTGACCAGCCCTCGCCGGCCGCGTCCCGAGCCTCGCCGAGCACCTCCAGCGGCGCGCAGAGCCACACCTGCCCGGCCTCGCCCTGGTCGGCGCAGAGGCCGTCCTTCTCCATCGTGAAGCCATGAGGCCAGCGGACCTCGCCGGGCTCGGGTGACGCCTTGCGGCGGGAGGTGGCCTCCTTCTCCTGGCGACGCTTGACGCGCTCGCCCTTGACCAGTTTGTCCAGGGCAGGCAGCGCCAGCCCGCACTCCCGCGCGGCGCGCTTCCTCTGCTGCTGGTAGTCAGCCTCCGCCAGCCCCGCGAGCCGGACAACCTGCAGCGTCACGTCCACCGCGTCAGCGCCTACTTCCTCACTCTCCGGCAGCGAGAAGCCGTTGAGGATCGGGTCTTCCATCCGGGTGTCCATCAGCCGCGCTCTCCGGTTGGAAGGTTGCCGCTATCTGTCCGCTGCGAGACGGCCCAGGCAGCGATCGCGGCGCCCTCCCCCCTCGGCTTGCCCGCCTGCTCCAGCGCCCCGTCCACGGCGCGGACGACCTCGTCGGCTGTCAGAAGGCCGGCCACGACAAAGCGGGCCAGACCCCAGGCCTCGGAGACGGCCGTGGGATGGCGGCTGTCCACTGGCGCCGTCGCGATGCTGGTGCAGGCCCGCATGAGAGCGGCGCGGACGTAGCGGTCGCTGCTCGCTGCGCTGACGACGCGCGATGGCTCCGAGGCCGGCCGGGGTGACAGCTGCAACTCGGCTTCGGTCGGGCAGGTCACCGCCTCCAGACCCGGCAGCATCGCCAAGCGCCGCGGCAGCGGGTCGGCCATGTCCACGACGACCGGCGCGGCCGTGTAGATCACCTGGGCTGCACGGAGGGTGGGGTCTATATCATCACCCCTTCCGGAACTCGAAGCTACCTGCCTCGCTCCGAGGCGCCCCCGGTTCGAGTGCAGGAGAACTGCACCCCGGCATCTCCCTGCATCGGGCCGCAGGGCGGACGCTACTACATCTCATCGTCCGGAACCCGGCACTACCTGCCCCGGAACTAGGTGAACGGTCCTACGAGCTGCTCCCGCTCGGGGGGGAGGGCGCGGAGGATCATCACCGCTCCCCACCATCGAGCCGCCCCGGGCCATTCCCGCCGACCGTGTGATCCCGCAGCGGCGGGACGCAGAAAACGCCATCAACTTCCTCACCGGGGTGCAAAGGTTGATGGACAGGCCGGGGCGGCGTGTAGCGACACTATGCCCCGGCCTCTTTGCCCCGATCACCCGCTCGACACGGGGCGGCTGCCGGCGCCATACATCACACCGAAGGCAGAATAGCTGGGGATGAAGGGCGGCTACCAGGATGCCGCCCGAGGTTGCGTCGCTCTCGACCATGATCGTGAACTCGCCATTGCCCAACGGCAGCACGCCGCTGCTATGCGTGCAGGCAAGATCGATCTCCAATCAAAAGCCAACAAACCGGAGCCTTTCGTTGCGCCTCTTCCCTTTCCTGCAGCGCCGCCGTCAGAAGCTCAACGCTGTCGTCTTGCCCCCTAGCCCTCCCGCTGCCTACCCACCCCGCGAGCTTGAGCATCTGACACCCTCGACGATGACAGCGGACGAACGAATCGCGATGGGCACACGGTGCCGGGATGCCGATCCCGTGCCAAAGGTGCCGGGCGCGGGAGGTGTCGAGGTCGGCCCGGATGGGCAGCGAATTCAGGTAATGCATAATGGCATCCGGGTGCTCGCCGACGGCTATTATGGGGCTTGGATGACCCGCCTAATCGAACTCTGCCGCGGGCACCACGAGGCACAGGAGGAACGGGTCTTCCACGAGGTTGTATCTCGGCTTCCCGAAGGAGGAACCATGATCGAGTTGGGCGGCTTCTGGGCGCTCTACTCCATCTGGTTCTTGCGGTCCGCACCGGGGCGGCGTGCCGTCCTCGTCGAGCCTGATCCGGCCCACATCGCCATCGGAGAAGCTAATCTCGCGCTTAACGGGGTCTCGGCAGAGTTCGTTCATGGCTTCGTTGGAGAGGAGCCAGGCAGTTGCCGGGCATTTTCAACAGAGGAGTCAGGCGTCGTCGAGATCCCCTGTTTCGATGTCGCAAGTCTGATGGCACGCTATTGCATGGATCGGCTGACAATTCTCCATTGCGACGCCCAAGGAGCGGAATTCAAAGTATTAGAGCAGGCTGCGCCCCTCATGCGGGCGGGCAAAATCGACTGGGTGTTTGTCTCAACCCACCACCATTCGATCAGCGGCGATCCGCTCACGCACCAGCGCTGCCTGACACTTCTTCGATCCTTGGGCGGGCAGATCGAGGCGGAACACAGTGTTCAAGAAAGCTTTTCTGGTGACGGGCTGATCTGCGCCCGGTTCTGCCCGGCACCGGCAGGCTGGACGCCAATCCACCTATCCTACAACCGGGCCTCCCAGAGCTTGTTCCGTGATCCACTTTATGACTTAGCGCAGCAGCAGCCACCTAAGCTCTAACGTCTATCGCCGCCGGCGATCCCGACCACTTGGCTGCGAAGGTCGGCGGCGAGCGCGGGGGAGGCGAGGGCGAGGCAGAGGAGGAGGAGGTGCATCACCCCTCCCTACCATCGACCCGCCCCGGGCCATCCCCGCCGGCCGTGTGATGGGGCGTCGGCGGCCCGAAGAAGACGACGTAGTTCGCCCGCGCCAAGTGCGCGACCACCGTGGCGGCCAAGGCCCGATCGTCCTCGCGCGCCCGCTTCCCGTGCGGCTTGCCCGTCAAGTCGAAGCGCAGGGCGTAGTGGACGGCCTCCTCCCCCCACGGCCACGCCCGCTATAGCCCCCTTTCAGGGTCCGTCCTGCTTCAGGGCCGCAACGTGACCACGTTTTGCTCGTCCTGGCCTGCGGGCCTCCCAGATGGTGCGGGGGCAGCGTGCCTCGAGACGCGCAGCGCCGCGGCCAGCGGCGCCCCCAGTACCACGCCCGCTGCCTGCAGCTTCCCGGCCGTCTCTGCGGCCATCTGATACCCCGGGGGTAGGCGTCGCCAGCGCCGTCTCCACCATCCTCGCCGCGAGCTCGCGCGTCCCGGGCTTGGCGTCCGATGCCAGGGCGAGCACGGCCGCCGTCAGGATGTGGTTCTGCGCCCGGGTTGCGTTGTAGGCGGGATGGTAAGACGTTCGCCCGTCCTGCACTTAGCATCACGGGGATGGAGCGAGGCTGTGGAAGTTGAGCTGTGACACCCGAGTGCTTTCGCGAGTGCGTGGCCCGCATGGGCTGGACGCTGCGGCACGTGGCCGACCTGCTGGGCTGCGACGACCGGCGGATGCGCCGCGAGGCTTCAGGAACGGAGCCGATGCCAGAACCCGTCGCAGTATGGCTGGAGGAGGCTGCTCCTCGCGCATGGTGGCGCTCCAACGGAACCTCTGATGCGAGGCTGGCCGGATGTTGGAACCATGCCCCGAGCCTCGGGCGTGCAGTTCATCGCCGAGAACGGCGGCGGGGCTGGGGTGCGGTTGCGCAGGGCCGAAAGCACTGTGGAGTGACTGGCGGCGCGGAGCACTTTGCCAAGATCATCGGTACAGCCGCCGACGCGGCAGTCGATCTAGCCCGCCTCATTCACGCTGGCACTGGCCAGATGTCTTATTAATCCCACGCTGGCGAGTTAGGCTTCGGCTTCGAGGCAGGAGCGGGTGGCAGCCTTGTCATCGTGGTGAACTGGCGAGGCTTGCTCCGCCTCCGAGTTCTCCAGTCAGCCAGGCCAGGTCTGTCGCGCGTCGTCGAGCCGTTCGATGAGGGCGGGTTCTGGGTGGAGGGCGTGATAGGCGGACTACGGGATCTGCAACAGTCTGTGGAGGCAAGGCGCACAACTTAGAGGCTGCGGAGTGGAGTTCACCGGCAGGACAGGGGGCAAGGTGAGACTGCGGAAGGTCACCACAATCGGATGAGGAAACTGCGCTCCTTCCTTGAGCGGCCGCGGGGGCGTGTGCTCGCCGCCGCCGTGTTCGTGGCCTTCGACCTCATCACAATCCTGCCTGCGGCCGCTGGCGGGTACGTCATCAAGCGCGCCGCGGACATCGATGTGTTCCCTCGCACCGACATGCTGCCAGATCCGTTGATCGAGGGTGTGCTCGCCCGACTTCGGCATCTGGTCCGAAGGCACCTCTGACGCTCCTGTCTGCCGGTCAGTTCAACAGAATGCCAGCAATCAGGTTCCCACTTCCCCGCCGTGAAATCTTAACCAAAGATAAACGTCGGAAGCTGTGGTGGGCTCGGAGGCGGGCCCGGCAATTTGGTCCTCCTGGGGTCGCGCCCCTCACGCCCATGCCACATGCTTCCGGCCTCGGCGTGACTGCGTCGCCTGTAGCCGGAGGGGAGAAGCGAGTTCGTGACCAAGCAGGAACAGTTTCTCTGGATCGTGCAGACCGCGATCATCGTCAATGCGGTGCGCCTGAGCACCGAGGTGCGGCCCGATCGGGAGGTGAC
>JBHTFH010000026.1:0-57575 GCA_042666135.1 Roseomonas sp. GCM10028921
AGCGGCGGCGAGGTCAGCCGACCGTCGTGAGACGGCCATGAAATCCAGCAACGTCCCACAAGCCCTAGTGGCCGCCTGAGACAACTGGATAGTACCCTTTGTGGCGGTCACCCGCTCGGACCGCGGGCAGCCGCTGGACCTTCATAAAATCCAGGCGCGCGATCAGGTTGTCCTCCAGGCGGAGCATCAGCACCCGCAGCCCCGTGCCCTCCGGCGGGTCCACTTCCAGCTCCAGCACTTCCGTCCCCTCGGCCGCCGGTGCATGGAGGCATCGGCTGGCGAGGCGGCGCCGGCGCGCGCATAGGCCGCCACGGCTGCCTCCGTCCCCTCCGCGGCGCGGAGCGCGTGGCCCTGCCAGGCGAGGAATGGCACGGGGTCCGCGGACTGCGCCGCGGCCTCGCCGTAGCGGCGCGCGGCTTCCTCGAAGCGGCCCGCGTGCCAGAGCCGGTCGGCATCGGCGCGCAGGGCGGAGAGGGCGGCGTTTTTCCGTCGGGCCAGGCGTCCATCACCGCGATGGGTAGCGGGCGCCGGGCCCGGCCGGAAGAGGATACCGGAAGGCGCCGCGAATCAGGGATCGAGGCGCCGGCCCGTCTCCGCGTCGAAGACGTGCAGATGCGTGCCCGGCAGGCGCACGGGCAGCACCGAGCCGGAGAAGGTTCCGGGCAGCCGTGCCGTGACGGCAAGGCCGCCGGGCGCGCGGCCATGCACCACCGTCTCCGAGCCCAGCGGCTCGATCAGCTCCACGGCGAGCGGGATCGCGCCCTCGCCCTCGCCGGCGAGGAGGTGCTCCGGCCGGACGCCGAGGGTGATAGGCTGGCCCGCGCTGCCCGGCCGGTGCCCCTCGGGGAAGGGCACGAGCGTGCCGTCGGCCAGCCGGGCCGAGGCGTTGCCCTGGTCGAGGGCGGCGGGAATGAAGTTCATGGACGGGCTGCCGATGAAGCCCGCGACATAGGTGTCGGCGGGGCGCGCGAAGATCTCCATCGGCGGCGCGACCTGCGCCGGGCGGCCGGCATTCATCACCACGAGCCGGTCCCCGAGCGTCATCGCCTCCACCTGGTCATGCGTGACAAAGAGAGAGGTGACGCCGAGGCGGCGCTGGAGCCGGCGGATCTCGGCCCGCATCTGGACGCGGAGCTTGGCGTCGAGGTTCGATAGCGGCTCGTCGAAGAGGAAGAGCGCGGGCTCGCGCACGATGGCGCGGCCCATGGCCACGCGCTGCCGCTGCCCGCCGGAGAGCTGCTTCGGCTTGCGGTCCAGCAGCGGCTCGATGCCGAGGATGCCGGCGGCGTCCCGCACGCGCCGGTCGATCTCGGCGCGCGGCAGGCCGCGGATCTTCAGCCCGTAGGCCATGTTCCCGAACACGGACATGTGGGGATAGAGCGCGTAGTTCTGGAACACCATGGCGATGTCGCGGTCCGCGGGCTCGAGGCCCGTCACGTCGCGGCCATTGATCACCACCTCGCCGTCGCTGGGCGTCTCCAGCCCGGCCACGATGCGCAGCAGGGTGGACTTGCCGCAGCCGGAGGCGCCGACGATGACGACGAGTTCGCCATCAGCGACCTCTAGGTCGATCCCGTGCAGGACAGCGGTGTTGTTGAAGGACTTGCGGACGCCGCGGAGGGAAAGAGTGGCCATCTCGTCTACTTCTCGGTCTCGGTCAGCCCGCGCACGAACCAGCGCTGCATGAGCGCGACCACGAGCACGGGGGGCAGCAGGGCGAGCACGGCGGTCGCCATGATCGTGTTCCAGTCGTTCTGCGAATCCCCACGCCCGATCATCTTGGAGAGGCCGACGACGATCGTCTCCATCGAGCGGTCGTTGATGATCAGCAGCGGCCAGAGATACTGGTTCCAGCCATAGATGAAGAGGATGACGAAGAGGGCTGCGATGTTCGTCAGCGACAGGGGCAGCACGACGTCGCGCAGGAAGCGCAGCGGCCCGGCGCCGTCCATCTTCGCGGCCTCGACGAACTCGTCGGGGATGGTGAGGAAGAACTGGCGGAACAGCAGCGTCGCCGTCGCCGAGGCGATGAGCGGCACGACCAGCCCCGTCCAGCTGTTGCCGAGGTTCAGGTCCACGATCACCTGGAAGGTCGGGATGATCCGCACCTCCACCGGCAGCATGAGCGTGATGAAAATCGCCCAAAAGGCGATCATCCGCCCGGGGAAGCGGAAGAACACCACGGCATAGGCCGAGAGGATGGAGATCGCGATCTTGCCCACCGCGATCAGCACCGCCATCAGCAGGCTGTTCCACAGCATCACCGAGGCCGGGGTGGTACGCGTGCGCCCGCCGCCCTCGTTCCAGGCGGTCGCGTAGTTCTCCGCCGCGTGCGAGCCGGGCAGGAGGGGAACATCGCCCCGTCCGATGGTCCCGGCATCGTGGGTGGAGCCGACGAGGGTCATCCAGATCGGAAAGGCGACGATCGCGACGCCGAGGAGAAGGGCCGCGTGGGCGAGGAAGCGCGAGGCAAGCCGCCGGCGCCGGGTGGCGCGCAGCAGGGCGTCGTCGCGGACCGGCGCGGGGGTGGCGAGGCTGCCATCCATCAGTAATGGACCTTCTTCTCGACCGCGCGGAACTGGATGGCGGTGAGGGCGATGACGATGATCATGAGGACCACGCTCTGGGCCGAGGACTGGCCGAGGTTCAGGTTCTCCACCCCGTCCACATAGACCTTGTAGATCAGCGTCTCCGTCGCCTTCGCCGGCCCGCCGCCGGTGAGGGCGTGGATGATGCCGAAGGTTTCGAAAAAGGCGTAGGTGAGGTTCACGACGAGCAGGAAGAAAGTCGTCGGCGATAGAAGGGGGAAGATGACGGTCCAGAAGCGGCGGGCCGGGCGGGCGCCGTCGATCGCCGCGGCTTCGAGCACGCTGGCCGGGATGGATTGCAGCCCCGCGAGGAAGAAGATGAAGTTGTAGGCGAGTTGCTTCCAGGCGGCGGCGATCACGATCAGCGTCATCGCCTGGCCGCCGTTCAGCCGGTAGTCCCAGGCGATGCCGATAGCGTTCAGTCCGCGCCCGATCAGCCCGACCTGCGGCTGGAAGAGGAAGAGCCAGAGCACAGCCGCCACGGCCGGCGCCACCGCATAAGGCCAGATCAGCAGGCTGCGGTAGACTGTCGCGCCGCGGAGCGACTTGTCCGCCTGCACCGCCAGGAAGAGCGCGAGGCCGAGGGCGAGGCCGGCGACGAGGGCGGAGAAGACGAAGCTGTTGAGGGCCGCGTTCACCCAGGCCGGGTCCTCCAGCACCTCGCGGAAGTTCTCCAGCCCCACGAACTCGCGGGAGAAGCCGAAGGCATCCTCCCGCATGGTGGACTGCAGGATCGCCTGCGCCGCCGGCCAGAAGAAGAACACGACCGTCACCGCGAGCTGCGGCGCCAGCAGGACGAGCGGGAGGAGTCGCCCGCGGAAGAAGACTTTTTTCTGCATGGCATCCTTCGGTGGCGCCGGGCGGCAGAGGCCGCCCGGCGCGGGGCGGTCAGTTGTTGCGGTTGGTGCGCTCGAAGTTCCGCAGCACCTGATTGCCGCGCGTGTTGGCATTGGCGAGGGCGGCTTCGGGCGTCGCCCCTCCCTGGAAGGCCCGCTCCATCTCCTCCTGGATGATGTTGCGGATCTCGATGAAGCCGCCGAGGCGGATGCCGCGGCTGTTCGCGGTGGGGTCGCCGCCGCGCAGCATCTGCTCGATCGGCACGTCCGCCCCGGGGTTCTGCTGGTAGTAGCCCGCCGCCTTCGTCACCTCATAGGCCGAGCGGGTGACGGGGACGTAGCCGGTGTCCTGGTGCCACTTGGCCATCACGGCGGGGCTGGAGATGTAGCGGAAAAACTCCGCTGCGCCGCGCAGTTCCTGCGGGCTGCGCTGGGCGTTCGGCCCGCGGTTCATTGTCCAGAGCGCGGCGCCGCCGATGATGGAGTTGCGCGGCGCGCCCTCCGCGCCCTCGTAGTAGGGCAGCATGGCGACGCCCCAGTTGAAGCGCGCCTCGCGGGTCACGCGCGCGCGGGATCCGGAGGACATGAAGGAGATGGCGCACTCGCCCGTGGGAAAGAGCGCCTCGGCCGCGGTGTCGCGCCCGCCATAGCGGAACAGCCCGTCCTTCTGCCAGTTGACCAGGTTCGTGAGGTGCCGCGTGAGGACGGGGTTGGCGAGGTTCAGCTCGGTGTTGAGCCCCTCGAAGCCGTTGCTGCGGCTGGCAAGCGGAACATCGTGGATGGCCAGGAGCTGCTCCACCATGATCCAGGACGGCCAGGAGGTCGTCATGGGGCAGGCGATACCGGCCGCCTTGAGCTTGCGGGCGGCATCCTCCACGCCCTGCCAAGTGGCGGGGAAGGCAGCGGGGTCCAGCCCGGCACGCTGGAACATGTCCTTGTTGTAGTAGGCGATGGCCGTGCTGCTGTTGAAGGGCATGGCCATCATGCGCCCGTCCGCTGCCGCGTAGTAGCCGGCGACCGGCCCGATGAAGTCGCGGGGGTCGATCGCCACGCCCGTCTCGGCGGTGATCTCATGGAGCGGCTTCACCGCGCGCCCTGCGGACATCATCGTGCCCGTGCCGACCTCGAACATCTGGACGATGTGCGGCGCGGTGCTGGAGCGGAAGGCCGCGATGGCGGCCACGACCGTCTCGGCATAGCTGCCGCGGAAGCTCGGCACTACCTTGTAGGTGGACTGGCTCGCGTTGAAGTCGGTGGCGAGCTGTTCGAGCATCCCGCCGAGCGGCTGGTTCAGCCCGTGCCAGAACTGAAGCTCGACCGGCTGCTGGGCACGGACGGCGAGGGGCACGGATGTGAGCGTTGCCAGCGCGAGTGCGCCGGCGGCGAGGTGGCGACGCCGCATACTGATTCCTTCCCTGAGGTCGATGGCGCCGGGGTTATTCTCCCCATGTTGCTGTGAGACTACAGTCGTATGACGGGTTCGTGGAAGGCCGGCTGCCCTCTCGTTTTCGGCATCGGTGTTAACCGCGGCTTGACCCCGGCGGGGCAGGATCGCCGGAATGGAAAGCGAGACGTCCTTTCTCCTGCTCGGTGTCGCACGTTACGGGACGCCGGGCTTCGGCGCCGTGCGCGCACGGCGCGTGACGGGGCTGCTGGCCGGCGGCCTGCGCCACCGGAGCCTCCCGGCGCTGGCCCTCCGCCTGCCGGAGGCGGTCGATTTCACCGGGATCGCCGAGGTCAGGGCCTGGCTCATCGCGCGGGAAGCGGTGCTGGACATGGCGCTGCGGGTACTCGCAGCGGATGGTGGGGGTTCGGCTTCCGCCGTGGCACGCCGGTTGCCAGAAGCGGATCTCAGGCCTGAGGTTCCGGCCCTGGCGGGCCTTCGCCGACCGACCCCCACCGGCCAGCAAACCAACGGCGCAGCGGTGCCGGCCGGGCATCCCGCCCGGGAGACATCCCGCCCACCGGCGCAGGCGGTGGAGCGGCTGCGCAATGCGCTGCGATTGCATGAGGTGGAACTCACGCGGCTTGGCCCGGCCTCCGCCGGCCCGGCACTCGCCAGCGCCGGCCGCTGCGTCCCATTATGGCCCGCCATGGAGTGAGGGGAGGGCCCTTGCGGATAGGCCCGGCATCCCGCTTGATCGGCGCGTGCAAGAGCCAGAAGCAGGGCGGCATCACCCGCCGCAGCCAGGACGCCGACGGATCGTAGGGGCGTTGGGGATCGCCCAGACCGTCGCCTGGGCGTCCTCCTACTACCTGCCGGCCATCCTGGCCGCCCCGATGGCGGAGAACTTCGCCCTGCCCGCGAGCGCCATTTTCGGCGCCTTCTCCGCCTCTCTTCTGCTGACGGCGGTGCTCGGCCCGTGGGTGGGGAGGCTAATCGACCGCAACGGCGGGCGCGGCGTGCTCGCCGTCTCTAACCTCGCCTTCGCCTCGGGGCTCCTGCTGCTGTTCGCCGCGCCCACCGGCTGGGTATCCGTCCTTTTCCTCGGCTGGGGGATGCTCGGCGTCGGCATGGCGCTCGGCCTCTACGACTCCGCATTCGCGACCCTGGCCGGCCTCTATGGCCGGGAGGCGCGCGGCGCGATCACCGGAGTCACAGTGATGGCGGGCTTCGCCAGCACCATCGGCTGGCCCCTCACGACCTGGCTCGAGGCCTCCTTCGGCTGGCGGGGCGCCTGCCTCGCCTGGGCGGTCCTTCATCTCGGCCTGGCCCTGCCGTTGCACCTGCTACTCATCCCGCCGGCGCCGCCGCCCGTCCCGGGCCCCACCAGCGCCGAGGACCCGGAGGGGGCCGCGGGCTGGGGGCAGTTGGCCCTGCTCGCCCTCGCCCTCACCGGCACGGGCTTCAACATCGCCGCAATGGCCGCGCACCTGCCGGGCGTGCTGGCGCACGCCGGGGTGGCGCCCGAGGCGGCGCTGGTCGCGGCGAGCCTCGTCGGGCCCATGCAGGTGCTCTCACGCGTGCTGGACGCCTCCCTGCTGCGGCGCGTCCCGCCCCTCGTCTCGGCGCAGCTCGCCACCGCGGCCCATCCGCTGGCCGCCGCGGCGCTGGGGCTGGGGAGCGGCGGCGCGCTGGCACCGGTCGCCTTCGCCGTCATTCACGGCGCGGGAAACGGCATGCTGACCATCGTGCGGGGCACGCTTCCCCTCGCGCTGTTCGGCGCCCAAGGCTACGGCGCCCGGCAAGGGATCCTGCTCGCCCCCATGCGGCTGCTGCAGGCCCTCGCGCCCCTGGCTTTCGGCCTCGCGCTGGAGCGGGTGGGGCTGGGCGCGCTCTGGCTCTATGCGGGCGTCGGGCTGATCTCGCTTTTTGCCCTGATGGCGCTGCGGCGGCCGGGATAGTCGCCGACCAGCCCCTTGCCGCCGGCTGCCGGATGGGCTTCCTGCAACGGCAGGACGGAACCGGAGGACGCCATGGCCGAGGCCCTTATCTGCGACGCTGCCCGAACCGCGATCGGCCGCTATGCCGGCGGGCTCTCCGCCGTGCGGCCGGACGATCTCGGCGCGGTGCCGCTCAAGGCGTTGATGGCCCGCAACCCGGGGGTGGACTGGGCCGCGCTGGACGACGTGGTCTTCGGCTGCGCCAACCAGGCGGGCGAGGACAACCGCAACGTCGCGCGCATGGCACTTCTCCTGGCGGGCCTGCCCGAGACGGTGGGCGGCAGCACGGTGAACCGCCTCTGCGGCTCGGGGATGGATGCGGTGGGCATCGCGGCGCGCGCCATCAAGGCGGGCGAGGCCTCCTTCATGTTGGCCGGCGGCGTGGAGAGCATGACGCGCGCCCCCTTCGTGCAGGGCAAGAGCGCCGAGGCCTTCGGTCGCGTGGCCGAAATCTACGACACCACCATCGGCTGGCGCTTCGTGAACCCGCTGATGAGGAAGGGCTACGGCGTCGATTCCATGCCCGAAACGGCGGAGAACGTGGCGCAGGACTTCCAGGTGAGCCGCGCGGACCAGGACGCCTTCGCGCTCCGCAGCCAGCAGCGCGCGGGTGCCGCCCAGAAGGCCGGGCGCTTCGCCGAGGAGATCGTCCCCGTCACCATCCCCCGCCGCAAGGGCGACCCGGTGGTCTTCTCGCAGGACGAGCACCTCCGCCCCGACACTACGGCCGAGGCGTTGGCGAAGCTACCCACCCCGTTCCGCAAGGAGGGCGGGAGCGTCACGGCGGGCAACGCCTCGGGCGTGAATGACGGCGCCTGCGCCATCATCGTTGCCGACGAGGACGCCGCCGCGCGCCAGGGGCTGACCCCGCGGGCGCGCGTGGTCGCCACCGCCACCGCCGGCGTCCCCCCGCGCATCATGGGCTTCGGCCCCGCCCCTGCCACGCGCAAGGTGCTGGAGCGGGCCGGACTGAAGCTCTCGGAGATGGACGTGATCGAGCTGAACGAGGCCTTCGCCGCCCAGGCGCTCGCCGTGACGCGCGACCTCGGCCTGCCCGACGACGCCGAGCACGTAAACCCCAATGGCGGCGCCATCGCGCTCGGACATCCCCTCGGGATGAGCGGCGCGCGGCTGGTCCAGACAGCCGTCCACGAGCTGCACCGGCGCGGGGGGCGCTACGCCCTCTGCACCATGTGCATCGGCGTGGGCCAGGGCATCGCCATGGTGATCGAGCGGGTCTGAGCGTCCTGCCCGCGCCGCCTCAGCCGGCAGCGCGGATCCCGGTCTCCTGCAACTCCCGCGCGCGCTCCACTCATGCCGCCGTGTCGGCGACCGAGAGGCCGGCCTGGCGGCAGGCATCCTCGGCGGCGGGCGGCAGCACGGCGAAGAGCGCCTGCATCATTGCGGCGTCGCGCTCGTCCGTGATGGATTCGGGGAAGTCGCGTAGCTCCGGCAGGGCGATCCGGAGGAAGGGCCCGAACTTGTCGCTCGACCGGCCGTGCCAGTCGCGGAAGACCTGCGGCCAGCCGGTCGAGCGGCGGAATTCGAGCCTCGGCTCCCCGTCCTTGCTCACGAGCTTCACCCGCACGGCGGCCCAGCGCATCGCGCCGCGGGCGAGGCTGGCCACCGTCATGCCGAGGTGGCGATAGGAGTCGCCGGGCATGTGCTGGTGGAGCCGGACGGCTTCGAAGCGCGCCGGGGCACGCCCAGGCACGGGTTTGATCGGCCCCGTGCGCAACGGGGGCGCCACCGGGCGGGGCGGGCGGCGGCGCGGGCTGCTCCGCCGAGGGCACAGGCTCTGCCGGCATCCCGGGCGCGGAAGGCAGGGGAAGCACGATCGGCCGGTACTCCTCTAGGCCGGGCGAAGCAGGGACGGGTCCCGCCGGCGCGGGGCGGGCGGAATGGCGATGCGGGAAGGCGCGGCCTCGCGCGCCGGCTCGGTAAGGGCCTCCTCCGGGCGGGATGACGCTGCCTCCTCGTGTTTATCTGCGCTCGCCTCGGGGGAGGGCGAGATCTCCGGCAAGGTCGCGGCGGCCTCGCCCACCCGCGGATCCTCCTCGGGCAGTGCGACGACGGTGCCCCCTCGGGCTGGGAAGGCGTGTCGAGGGGCATCTCTCCGGGCAGGTCCGGCGCGGCGGCCACGCGCTGCGGCGCGGGGAGCGCCTCGGTGCGCTGGGCCGAAAGGGTCACGCCCTCGACCTCGACGGAGGCCTCCCTCTCTCCCGCCCGGAGTGCGATGGCGAGGGCCGCGCCGCCGCCCAGCAGGGCGGAGACGGGCAGGGTGAGTTCCAACCCCTCTTCCGGTAAGGCGCGCCATCCGCTCTCCGCGGCCCCGGCACCCGGCCCGTCGAGATCCGCTGCTCCGGCGGGCGCGGGATCGGCGGGGCGGAGCCAGGCCGCCCCAAAGGCCCCGGCACCCGTCCCGTTGGCGAAGCTGATCCGTAGGCGGTCGAGGCCCGGCGCGTGAACGGCCGGCAGGAGCAGGAGGGCCCGCTCCCCGGTGGGAGCGCGCAGCAGCGGGCGCGGCAGCTCGTCGCCCAGGGCGATGCTGCTCACCGCCCCCTCGATCACCCGTGCCGCGGCCCAGGCTGGGGCCGGCAAGGCGAGAGGGACATCGGCGCCCGCCAGGCCGAGCCCGACCTCCTCTGGCACCCAGTGCGCCGGGGCCAGGTAGCGGCTGCCCGACGCGCCGGCCCAGGCACGGATCGCGAGGGGATGCTCCCCCTCCGTTCCGGCCCAGCGAAGCTCGGCCGAGAGGGGCGGAAGCCCCTCTCCCTCGGCGAGCACCTCCAGCACCGCCGTGTCGCGGAAGGGAGCGAGCGGCGTGGGAAGTTCGGGGGTGAGCCAGCCCGGGGCGAGTTCGGCGGCGGGCACGCCCAGGCGCCGAGGACGCGGTCGCTCTCCCCGCCGATGAGGCGGGAGCGCAGCAGCCCGTCGCCTGCCGCCGCCCCGGCGAGGTGGACGGCGATGGCAGCCAGCCCCGCAAGCCCCGTGCCGAGCGCGTGGCGCCCATGGGGCAGGGTCGCCGCCCCGGCCTCGCCCGAGAGGATGAGCCGGGGCGCGACGGGCGCGCGGTGCGCGAGGAGCCGCGCCGTGTCCGCCATGGCCTCCCGCGTCTCCTCCATCTCCTGCCGGGCCGCTACCAGCGCGTTGGAGGCCTCGTTCTCCCGTGCCTGCGACGCCGCCAGCTCCGCGGCCAGGATCGCGAGCTGGCCGGGCAGCGCCGCCTGCCCCGTCGCGGCCGGCACGAAGGGCGGCGCCGGGAGCCCGGCCGCCTCGGCCCACCAGCGCGCGACCGGCGAGATCCGCGCGCGGTCGCTGGCGACGAGGGCGAGGCCCCCCACTGGCGGCGTGGCCAGCGGGCTCGCCGGCTCGGGATCCGGCGCGCGCGTGCCCTGGGGATGCGGCAGCAGCGCGCCGCCGCGGGCGGCGATGCTCCAGACATCCAGCCCCGGCACGGCAAGCGGGGAGGGGTCCATCACCCCCTCGGCTACCAGGACGAGAGGGCGGCTGCCGGCGAGGGCGGCGAGATGGGCGAGATCGGCGCGCAGGGTCACGGGGCGGAAACCTTGTCCAGGCGGGCGAGGAGGGGCTCCAACCGCGCCGCCCAGCCGGGCAGGGCGGCAGCGAGCAGGGCCGGGCGGTCGGAGGCGAGGGCGGCGAGGCGCGAGGCGAAGTCGGAGGCGACCCGGAGGTCGTCCCGCCCGTTCGGCCGGGCGGGGATGAGGAATCCGTCCACCCCCTCCGCGATCATCTCGGCGACCGCGCCCGTGCAGGTGACGAGGGGGACGCAGCCCATGCGCTGCGTCTCGGGGATGGTGAGGGGCGAGCCCTCGAAGAGGGAGGGCAGGACGAGCACGTCCGCCCAGGCGAACACGGCTTCCAACCCCGCGCCCTCGGCGGGCGGCTCGACGGCCAAGCCCGGGATCGGCTGGGGCGCGCGGTCCAGCACCGCGCGGCCGGCCGCGCGCCACTCCACATTAGGCGTCAGGTCCACGATGTCGCGCAGCCGGGTGAGGCCCTTCCGGGGGTCTAGCCGGCCGAGGAAGAGGGCGCGCAGCGGCCCCTTACGCCCGACCCGGCCCTCCATCACGGCCTCGGCGGCGCCGGGCGAGGCCGGGTGACCCGGGCCATTGAGGATGGAGAAGTACCTTGGAGGCGGGAATTTCCTGGGCGATGCACCCGTCCCACAATCCCTCAAAAACAAACGCTACCGCATCATAGCTTGCCTCACGGGCAAGGAGCGCGTGCGGGTTCCCCAGGGGCGCCCCGGCCGGGTCGCGCTCACCACATGCAGCCCGGCGATCGTGAGGACGCCGAGACCCCGCAGCGCCCCAGCCGCGGCGTGCACCGCTTCCATCGGCGCGAGCTGGCCGAGCGCATCTCGCAAGGATGTCGCGCCCGGAAGCGGCGCGCCGAGCTGCCCGGCCTCCGAATCACTCCCCTCGATCCCCCCGCGCTGCGGGAACTGGACGGTCTCGAAGGCGGCGAGGGCGCCGGGCGGCAGGGTGGCGGCATCGGCGCCGGTGACGACGAGGTGCGGGCGCCAGCCGCGCTCCCGCAGCACCGCGGCGAGATTGGTCACCACACACGCGACCCCGCCCATCTCGAAGACGGGGACGGCGAGGGCGATGTCGCGCCCCCCTTCCGGAGCGAGCCAGGGCAGCACCGCCCCGGCCCCGATCAGCTCGCCATAGCCCTGATGCGCCCGGCTCCGCGGGCGGCGCCAGCCGCCGCGCTCGGGATGGCGCGAAGGCCTCGGCCAGGGCCGCGAACTCGGCGGCGGCCTCGGGCAGGGCGGGCGGGATGGCTGTTCCGGCTTCCCGGGGGAAGGGTCACCCGCAGGGTGGCGCCCCGCCGCGTCGCGGAGCCGAGCGCCGCCGCCTCGGCGAAGGGCTGGCTGCGGAAGATGAGGAGCGCCGCCTTCTCGCCCGGGGCGCCCTCGCCGCGCTCGACCGAGAGGCGTCCCCCCTCGGCCGGGGCGAGGGTAACGGACACGACCTCTGCTTCGCGCAGCAGGATCTCGGCCTGCCAGACCGTGTTGTGCCGCAGCCAACCCGCCGCGAGGGTATCGAGCGCCGCGGCGGAGGCGAAGTGGAGGAAGGGCGGTGCATGGACGGCCTTGGGATGGCGGCTCGCCTCCACCAGCCGGCGCCGGGCGGCGTCGCGCGGCAGGGCGGGGAGGGCGGGGCGAAGGGGGTCCACCACCATCTCGGCCCCTGAGGATCCCGTGTGGAGCAGGAGGAAGCGCGGCACCTCCTCCGCCTCCAGCCGCAGGAGGTTGCGCGGGCGGAGCGCCGGCCCGAGGCGGCGGCGCATCCCGGCCAGGATGGCGGGCCTCTGCCGCTCGGCCTCCTGCCGCATCCCGCCCGCGCGCCGGCGGTAGCGGAAGCCTCCCATTGAAGGTGCCGGCCCCGGAAGCCTGCGGCGGCGGCGCGAACCCAGAAGTCCCAGTCCTCGAAGCCGTCCCGCATCGCCTCGTCGAAACGCAGCCCTGCCTCGAAGACAGCGGGCGAGACGAGGCTGCCCGCGTCGCTCGTATTCTCCAGCAGGTGCATGAAGCGGGAATACTCGCCGGCCGCAGAGGCGCTCTCCGGCCCGCCGATGAAGTCGAAGTCGGGATAGACCCAGCCCGTCCCCGGCCCGGACGCCCCCAGTAGCTCCGCCGCCGGCTCAATCAGCCGCGGGCCCAGGCAGTTGTCGGCATGGAGAAAGAAGAGGGAGCGGCAGCCCGGCCAAGCGCGGAGGGCGAAGTCGATGCCCGTGTTGCGCGCGGCGGAGAGCCCGCGATTGGTGCGGCGGAGAAGGTGAACCTTCCCGGGATGGGCGCGGGCGAGGCGCAGCCCCGTCCGCCGCGTCTCCTCCATTGGGCAGCCACCGTCCACCACCACGGCCGCGACGCGCCGGCGGCCGGAGCTGGCGAGGACGGACTCGACGGCCTCGGTCAGCAGCGCGGGCTGCCGCCAGGCCGGTACGATCACTGCCACTTCCGGCGCTGCTGCGCCTCCGCCCGGCATCGACTGCCAGCCCATGCCGTCCACGCGCCCCTTTTGCCGCCCCGCCTGCGCGGCTCATCATCTCACTCGCGCATGAAGCCGTGAATTGATGGAAGGGTGAGGCGGCGCAACCAGGCGAGGTGGCGCGTAGTCATGGCCGTGGCGTCCCAGACCGTGGCCATGCGTCAGGCCCGCGTGGTCCGCACCCGCGCGGGGGCGTTGGGGTCCAGGCAGCCGGCCAGGGCATCGGCCATGGCTCCGACATCCTCAGGGTCGGCAATGGCCGCAAGATCCCCCGCCGCCGGTCCGAGCGCCCCCAGCGCCACCGGGCTCGCGGCGACGGGAATGTCGTGGGTGGCGGCCTCCAGAAAGCCGAGGGGCGCTCCCTCCAGCCGTGAGGGCATGACCAGCGCGTCCGCGGCGGCCAGCAGCTTCGCCGGCCTGGGATGCTGGCCGAGTAGCCGCAGCGGATGCCCGGGCGGGGAGGCGCGGGCGAGTTTCTCTCCCAGGCTGCCCGTGCCGGTGCCGGCGATTACGCCGCCGGTGCGGCGGGCGAAGGCCTCGGCGAGCGAGGGCAGGTGATCGGCGCCTTTCGCCCGGTCCAGCCGGTCGCGGAACAGGGCGACGGGCGCATCGGCATCAAGGCCGAGCCATGTGCGCAGCGCCGCCCGGCGGCCGGCGCGGTCCCCCTGGCGGGGACGGATCGACCCCGCGTTCGGGACCGTGTCCACGCGCCCGGGCGGCAGGTCGAGGAAGCGCGAGACGCGAGCGGCGGTGGGCTCGGAGACCGCCACCCAGTCCGCCCACATGGCCGAGGCGGCGCGCAGGGCCTCCTCGTCCAGCCCAAGCGGGCGCTCCTCGCCATGCGGCGCGAGATGGCAGGCGACGAGGGTGGGGATTCCTAGCTCCGCCAGCGCCTCCATCGCGCCCCCGGCCTGGTCCGGCCAGGGCAGCGGAAGCAGGACCACGTCGAGATAGGCGGCGTCAAGGGCGGCGCGCGCCGCCTCGGCCTGGGCGCGACGGGCCGTGTGGGGCAGGGCCCGGCGCCAGGCGAGCGGCAGGTTCAGCAGGACCCGGCCCGAGCCGGCCAGGGCGGGGTGGAGTGCCCCTGACGCGGCGAGGGTGAGCTCCACCCCGAGGGCTCGCGCCGCATCGCTGACCCGCAGCGTGGGGGCCTCGGCCCCGCCGAAGCGCTCCCCGGGAAAGAGGACGAGCAGGCGCGCCGTCCGCAAGGTCTTTGCCATTCGCCTTCTTTCAACGGACAGGTGATCGGGACAGCCCTTGCGCCCGGGGGGCGGGGGGGATCATGCGGGGACCGGCTTCGGCGGCGCGCGGAAATGGGCTATACTGCCCCGGTCGCGCCGGCCGGGCGTGAACCTGGCCGAGGATGACGGATGGCAAGATACCTGGTGACGGGCGGCGCGGGTTATGTGGGTAGCCACATCGTCCTCGCGTTGCTGGAGCGCGGCGACGAGGTAGTGGTGCTGGACAGCCTGCGCCAGGGCCATCGCGGCGCGGTGCCCCCTGGCGCGGAGCTGGTCGTGGGGGAACTGGGCAACCGCAAGACGGTCGACGAGGTGCTGGCCGGCTGGCGCTTCGACGGCATCCTGCACTTTGCTGCCCTCTCCCTCGTGGGCGAGAGCATGCGCGAGCCGCTGCGCTACATCACAGAGAACGTGGGCAACACGCTCGGCCTGGCCGAGGCGGCGGTGCGCGCGGGGGTGATGCGCTTCGTCCTCTCCTCCACCGCGGCACTGTTCGGCTTGCCCGACCGCATCCCCATCGACGAGACAGAGTCGATGAAGCCCGTCTCGGCCTATGGCGACTCGAAGCTGATGGCCGAGCGTGGGCTGGAATGGGCGGACGGCGCGCACGGCCTACGCTCCGCCTGCCTACGCTACTTCAACGCGGCCGGCGCCGATCCCGGCGGGCGGCTGGGCGAGGACCACGACCCCGAGACGCATCTCATCCCGAACGCGGTGAACGCCGTGCTCGGCCTCGGCCCGCCGCTGACGGTCTTCGGTACGGATTACGACACGCCGGACGGCACCGCGATCCGCGACTACGTCCATGTGACCGACCTCGCCGACGCGCATCTGCGCGTGCTCGACAAGCTGAAGGACGGCCCCTCCTGCCGCTACAATGTCGGCAGCGGCACGGGCGCCTCCGTGCTGGAGGTGATCGCGGCGGTGGAGCGCGCGGCGGGCAAGCCGGTTCCCTACAGCCTCGGGCCGCGCCGCGCGGGCGACCCGGCCGTGCTCGTCGCCTCCAACGCAAAGCTGCGGCGGGAGACGGGCTGGGAGCCCAAGCTCGGCTCGCTCGACGACATCGTGGGCACCGCCTACGCCTGGCGGGCCCGCAACAGGAAGGGCTACCGGGGCATGGCGGCGGAGACGGCTGCCTGACCATGCGCCTCGCGCTCCTCATGAGCCACGCGGACCGGTCCATGGCGGGCGCGATGCGCGACATGCGCTTCCTCGCCCGGGCAGGGGCGGAGATCGCCGTCTTCCGCCTCCATCCCGGGCCGGAGGTGATGCGCGAGAGCTGTCTGCGGGGGGAGGTGTCCGTCACCTTCGCCCCCTCCGACAAAATCCCGGGGAGATCCCGCACCGGCAGGTCTCGGCGGCGCTCGTCGGGGCTGTCAGGGACTTCGCCCCGGACGCGATCCTGATGAAGGGGCTGAGCTACCGAGTGAACGCCGCCCTGCACGAGGGGCTGGCGGACATGCCCGGCGGCGTCCCGCGCTTCGGCTTCGTCGTCGGCGGCAGCGTGACCGACCCCGTGCTGGAGGCGGCCGATTTCGTCTTCGGCGAGTATCCCGAGCAGCTCCGCCGCCACTTCCCCCGCTTCGCGGCGGAGGGACGCGCCTTCGTTATGCCGAGATACGTCGACCTGGATGCCACGCGCCCCCGTCCGCGCCGGAGGAGCCGCTGCACGACATTATCGATGTCGGCGGCCTGCACGAGAAGCGGAAGAACCACGAGAAGCGGAAGAACCAGGAGGACGTGGTTCCCTTCACGGATTCCTGGCGCGTGGTGCTCGTCGGCGGCGGGGTGCCGCGGCCGGAGGTGAAGGCCACGGTGGCCGATCCCTCCCGGCTGACGCTCGCCGGGCGCATGCCGCAGCCCGAGGTAATCTCCCTCCTGCGGCGCTCCCGGACCATGGTGCATCTCTCCCGCATGGACGGCCTGCCGCGCGCGGTAGTGGAGGCCATGGCCTGCGGGCTTCCCGTGATCGTCTACCGCGACACAGTCTATGGCGGCTTCGTGGAGGGGCAGTACGGCTTCATGGTAGGCGCGGACTCCCGCCGCCTGGCGGTCGAGCTGCTGCTGCGCGAGGAGGGGCTGCGCCGGGCCATGAGCCGCCGCGCGCTGCCATGTCGAGGTGAGCCACGGGCTGCAGGCGGCTCATCCCCACCTTCGCGGCGGCGCTGGCCGAGGATGCCGGTTTCGGGCTGACGGTCTACGGCGCGACAGAGGCCGAGGCGCTGCGCTTCTTCCCCCACCTGGAGCGCCCCATCGCCGCGGCGGCGGACCGGCTCACCTTCGCCGGCCGCTACGACGCCGCGGACGTGTTGGACCTCATGGCCTCGGTGGGCTGGGTGGTCATGCCCTCCGTCTGCTGGGAGAACTCGCCCGTGGTCATCCAGGAGGCCCGGCGCGCGGGGACGCCGCTGCTCGTCTCCGGAATCGGCGGCATGGCCGAGAAGTGCAGGACGGGGTGGACGGCCTGCACTTCCGCGCCGGCTCCGCGCCCGACCTCACCCGCGCCATGCTGGAAAGGGCCGTGCCGGAGAACCATGCCCGCCTTTCCGCCAGCCTTCGCGACGTGATTGGGCGCGAGGAGTTCGTCTCCGTCCTGCGCGACGTCTACCGCCCGGCGCCCCGGCGGGCGGCTCGCGCGGCCTGAGCGACCCTCCCGGTCGGAGGACCGCGAGCGGCAGCGCCGGGCAGACTGGGGCGCGCGGCGCCAAGCGCGATGCGGAGCTTCCCGTACGGCCTGCTCGGCCAGGGCGGGCGATCCCCTGGACTCCACCGCGCGCTTTCATGCGTTCCATCATCGTTCCGGGGCAGGCGTAGTGCCGGGTGCCCAGGGCTGGCATCCTGGTGCGCCGCCACCGACGGAGACGCCCCATGCCGATCCCCGACCTTCATGCCCCGCTCGGCGAGGGCGGGCCGGCGCGTCCCGGAGGCTGGCCCCACAGCCCGCGTCCGCTCCTCGACGATGCGGCCCCGGCCCATGATGCGGCCCTTCGCCTCGGCAGCGCCGCGGCGGAGCCGGGAGGATGAGCGGGTCCAGTGCGCCGCGCCGCGCCGTCATCGTCGATTGCGATCCCGGAACCGACGACGCCCTCGCCCTCTGGCTCGCCCTCGCCTCGCCGGAGCTGGAAGTGCGGATCGTCACGGTCGCGGGCGGCAATGCGGGGCTCGCGCGGACCCTGCCGAACGCCGCCGCGGTGGTGGGGCTGGCCGGCTCCGTCGTGCCGGTGGTGCCGGGGTCAGACCGGCCGCTCCGCGGTGCCTTCTCCGGGGAGCGCGCGGTGCATGGCGAGGACGGGCTGGCCGGCATCGTCCTGCCCCCTGGGCCGCCCCCGGTGCAGGCCGTGGCGGCGGACGCTATCCGCGAGCTTCTGCGCGCGGCGCCCGCGGGGGCCTACACGCTGGTCGGGATCGGCCCAGCGACGAATCTGGCCCTCGCCCTGGCGACCGAACCCGCCCTGGCGGACCGCGTGGCGGAGATCGTGCTGATGGCCGGCGCCTGGGGTGAGGGGAACCTGACCCCGGCCGCCGAATTCAACGCGGCGAGCGACCCGGAGGCGCTGGACATCCTCCTCGCCTCCGGCGTGCCGACGGCCCTGGTGACGCTCGAGCTGACAGCCCAGGCGCTGGTCACGCCCCCGAGGATCGCGGCCATGCGCCGCCTCGGCACGGGAGCCTGCCTTCGCGCGGCCTGTGACATCATGTCGGCCGTTCCTCCCTCGCGCCGCCTGGGCGGGGAGGGGCACCCGCTGCACGATCCCTGCGCCGTAGCCTGGCTGGTCGCACCCGAGCTGTTCGAGGCGAGGAGCGCCGGCCTGCGCATCGAGTGCGGGGATGGGCCGGGCCGGGGGCGGACCTACATCGATCGCTGGGGCAAGGTGCCCACCGGCGCCCGGATCACCCTTCCCGAGACGCTCCGCGCGGACGGCTTCTTCCATCTGCTCGGAGGAAGGCTCGCGCGGCTGCCCTGAGCCGCGCGGGGCCTCTCACTCGGCCGTCTCGCAGAGGCTCTCCGCGATCCAGGCCTCGACCTCCGACTCCACGCCCCAGCTGCGGAGCTGCGAGGTGGCCGGGGCAATGATGAGCCTCCCCGCCAGCCCCGCGCGGATGAGCGCGCCGCGGAGATGGGAGAGGAGGTAGCCGGCCGAGACGCTCGTATCCACGAGCATGCCGCAGCCGAACATCGAGTGACTCTCGCTCAACTCCCAGACGGCGGCTTCCAGAACCTCCGTACCGCCCTGCGGCAGGTCGTGGAGCACGAGGCAGAGGGGCATCTTACTGATCCGGCTAGCTGTTCCCGGTCCCTTCCCGGGGGGTCGGGCGAGGTTTACAAATCCCCCTCTCGCCTGATCCAGGCCAGGATCACAGGGCAGGCCACGCAGATCAACCGGATTCAGAATGACAGAGATCATAGCCCATCGCGGGGGCGCCATCCTGTGGCCGGAAAACAGCATGTCGGCCTTCCGCAACGCGATCGCGGCGGGCGTGGACGCGGTGGAGTGCGACGTGCACCTCTCCGCCGACGGCGTGCCGATGGTCATGCACGACACCACGCTGGAGCGGACGAGCAACGGCCAGGGCCCGCTCGCCGCGCGGAGCGCGGATGAGCTGGCCGGGCTGAAGCTCGTCTCGGCGGGCGGGGAGGGCGTGCCGCGCCTCTCCGACCTTCTCGGCCTGATGGCGCAGGGGCGGACGGGCCTCCAGGTGGAGGTAAAGGCGAATGCCCAGGGGCGCCCCGATCCGCGGCTGCTGGCGCGGGTGCTGACGGAGCTGGACCGCTTCGGGCTGCGGGCGCGCACCGAGATCATCGTCTTCGAGGCCGAGATCGCGGCCGCGGCGGTCCAGGCCGGCGGCTTGCGGAACGTCGCCTGGCTCTTCGCCCCCGCCATGATCCGGCATCTCGGATTGGACGGGGTGGTGGCGATCGCCCGCCGCACCGGCGCCAGCATGGTCGAGACCCACGAATCGGCCATGAGCGCGGAAATCCTCCTGGCGCTGCGCGGTGCCGGGCTGCGCGTCGGCGCCTGGGGGGCGAACCGCGAGCCGGCGATCGCGCGCATGCTGGATCTGGGGCTAGACGCTGTCGCCACCGACGATCCCGTCCTGGCCTTGTGGCTCCGCCGGCGCTAGCGCGTCCCGCAACCGGGGGTGCCGCCGGCTCCCTCCCGGCGCACAAGGTGCTTGCCGAGGCCGCCCGTGGCCCTCATGCTTCCCTCAACAAAGAATTCGAGGGAGCGTCTGGGTGGGCGAGCATGCGCCAATCCTGCAGGCTGATTCCGTGTCGCTCCGCTTCGGCGGGATCAGGGCGCTGACGGATGTTTCCTTCGCCGTCGGGCGCGGCGAGGTGTTCTCGATCATCGGCCCGAACGGCGCGGGCAAGACCTCGATGGTCAACTGCGTCTCCGGCCGCTACCGCCCGACCGAGGGGCGCGTGCTGTTCGACGGGCAGGACATCACGCGGCTGCGCCCCAATCGCCGTGCGGCCCTCGGCATCGGACGCACCTTCCAGAACCTCGCCCTGTTCGGGCATATGAGCGTGCTCGACAACATCATGGTGGGCCGCCACCACCTCCTGAAGTCCGGCTTCCTCTCTGGCATGGCCTACTGGATCGGCGGCGCGCAGCGGGAGGAACTGGCGCACCGGCGCGAGGTCGAGGAGATCATCGACTTCCTCCAGATCCAGCACATCCGGAAGGCCCAGGCGGGCACGCTCTCCTACGGATTGCGCAAGCGCGTCGAGCTGGCGCGTGCCGTCGCGCTGCGGCCGAAGCTCATCCTTCTCGACGAGCCGATGGCCGGCATGAATCTCGAGGAGAAGGAGGACATGGCGCGCACCATCCTCGACCTGAACGAGGAATGGGGCATGACCATCCTGATGATCGAGCACGACATGGGCGTGGTGATGGACATCTCCCACCGCGTCATGGTCCTCGATTTCGGTCGCAAGCTCGTGGAGGGACGGCCGGAGGAGGTGCTCGCCCATCCCGAAGTGCGGCGCGCCTATCTCGGCGAGGCGGAAGAGGCACCGGCCGAGGCGGTGCCGGCATGAGCGCCGCCATGGCGCGCGAGGACACCCTCCCCCGCCTGCTCCGCCGTAACGCGCGCTCCCATGGCGCGGAGGTCGCGCTACGGGAGAAGGACCTCGGCATCTGGCGGAGCATCACCTGGGCCGAGTACGAAGCACGGAGCCGCGCCATCGCACTCGGGTTGCGCGGCCTTGGCATCGGGGAAGGCGACGTCGTCGCGCTGCTCGGCGACAACCGGCCGGACTGGATCATGGGCGAGATTGCGGCCCACGCGCTCGGCGCCCGCTCGCTCGGCCTCTACCGCGACGGGCTCGAGGATGAGGTCGCCTATCTCCTCGCCCATGCCGGCGCGAGCGCGGTGATCGCCGAGGATGAGGAGCAGGTGGACAAGCTCCTCAACATTGCGGAGGCCGTTCCGGGCCTTCGCCACATCATCTATTCCGACCCGCGCGGGATGAGGAAATACGTCGATCCCCGGCTGCTCCCCATGGCCGAGCTTGTGGAGCGCGGCGAGGCCGCCCACGCCGCCGATTCCGCCGCCTGGGACGCGCTCGTGGACGCGACCGACGGTGAGCGCACCGCCATCCTCTGCACCACTTCCGGCACGACCGCGCGGCCGAAGCTTGCCATGCTCTGCGGCCGCGCGCTGGTCCGCCACGCCGAAACCTATCTCGCTGCCGACCCGAAGGGCCCCGGCGACGAGTACGTCTCGGTCCTCCCGCTGCCCTGGATCATGGAGCAGATCTATGTGCTCGGCTTCGGGCTGGTCGCGCGCATGCGGGTCTCCTTCGTCGAGGAGCCCGAGACGATGATGGCCGACTTCCGCGAGATCGGGCCGAGCTTCGTGCTCTTCGCGCCGCGCGTCTGGGAATCGCTCGCCGCCGATGTGCGCGCGCGCGTGATGGACTCCTCGCCCCTCAAGCGCCGCGCCTTCGACTGGGGGATGAGGCTCGGCTTGGCGGCGCAGGCCAAGGGGCGGCGGTCGCGGCTGGCGGACCTCATCCTGTTCCGCGCGCTCCGCGACCGTCTGGGCTTCACGCGCCTCACCTCGGCCGCCACGGGCGGGGCTGCAATGGGGCCGGATACCTTTCGCTTCTTCCTGGCCATGGGCGTTCCGCTGCGCCAGCTCTACGGCCAGACGGAGCTGCTCGGCGCCTACACCCTGCACCGCCCGGAGGACGTGAACTTCGACACGGTCGGTGTCGCCTTCGAGGGCGTGGAGCTTAGGGTCAACGAGCCGGATGCGAACGGCGTCGGCGAGATCCTGACGCGTCATCCCAACATGTTCCATGGCTACCACGGCGTGGAGGGGGTTCCGGACCTGCGCGACGGATGGATGCATACGGGGGATGCCGGCTACTTCGACAAGTCGGGCCATCTCGTCGTCATCGACCGCGTGAAGGACATCGCGACCACCTCCCGGGGCGACAGGTTCAGCCCGCAGTTCATCGAGAACAAGCTGAAGTTCAGCCCCTACGTGGCCGAGGCCGTGGTGCTGGGCAATGCGCGGCCGCACCTGGCGGCCCTGATCTGCATCCGCTTTCCCATCGTCTCGAAATGGGCGGAGCGGAACCGAATCGCCTTCACAACCTATTCGGACATCTCCTCGCGACGGCAGGTTCTCGACCTCCTGAGGGGCGAGGTCGAGAAGGTCAACGCTACTCTCCCACCCTCCCAGCATATCCGCGATTTCGTGCTGCTCTACAAGGAGCTGGACGCGGATGACGAGGAGCTGACGCGTACGCGCAAGGTGCGGCGCGGCGTCATCAACGAGAAGTACGGCCCGATCATCGAGGCCATCTACGCCGGCGAGAGGAGCATCCCGGTGGACACGACCATCACCTTCCAGGACGGCACGAAGCAGCGGATCCGCACCGTACTGGGCGTCGTCTCGACGGAAGCGCAGAGCGAGGCGGCATAGGCATGGATGGCGCGCTCCTCTTCCAGCTCCTTCTGAACGGACTCATCGTCGGCGCGCTCTACGGCGTAGTCGCGATGTCCTTCGTGCTCATCTACAAGGCCAGCCAAGTCGTGAACTTCGCGCAGGGCGAGTTCCTCCTCGTTGGCGCCTGGATGTGCTGGTGGCTGCTCACCGACTGGCAGCTCTCGTTCATCCCCGGATTTCTGCTCACCCTCGCCTTCATGACGCTTTTCGGCGTCATCCTTCAGGTCGTGGTGCTGCGGCCGCTGATCGGCGAGCCCGTCATCAGCGTGATCATGGCTACGATCGGCCTCGGGATCTTCTTCCAGGCCCTGATGAAATGGATCTTCGGCGTCTTCGCCAAGCCATTCCCTGCGGTCTTCGCGGCCGAACGGGTGTCCGTGCTCGGACTCGAGGTGCAGACCGCCTATCTCCTCTCCCTCGGCATCTCGATCGCCATCATGGCGGGCTTCGGCTGGTTCTTCCGCTACTCCCGCTACGGGCTCGCCATGCGAGCGACGGCTTTCGACCAGCAAGTCGCGCAGTCGCTCGGCATCTCCGTGCCGCGGGTCTTCGCCATGTCCTGGGCGATCTCGGCCGTGGTCTCTGCCGTGGCCGGCGTGACAGTGGGAATGGTGAACGGTGTGTCCTCCGCGCTCTCGATCTACGGCATCAAGGTGTTCCCTGCCGTGATCCTCGGCGGACTCGATTCCATCGTCGGCGCCGTGCTGGGCGGGCTGATCGTCGGAGTGCTGGAGAACCTGGCCCAGTACGTGGACAGCCAGTGGCTGAACTGGGGCAACATGTATCAGGTGGCGCCATTCTACGCCCTCCTGCTGATCCTGCTGATCAAGCCTTACGGCCTGTTCGGTACGAAGAACATCGAGCGGATCTGACGCGATGACGGTGATGAACCCCGCCGGCGACTTCCGCACGAGCTACCGCGCCGACACCACCATCTTCCCCACGCTCGGCAGTCGGGTGGCGCTCTGGCTCGGCCTTGCCCTGCTCTGCTGCGCGCCCCTCATGCTTGACCGCTACTTCCTCGGCCTACTCATCAACGTCGGCACGCTTGGAATTGCGGCGCTGGGGCTGAACATCCTGGTCGGCTTCACCGGCCAGATCAGCATCGGCCATGCCGCCTTCTTCGGCTTCGGTGCCTTCGCCTCCGCCTGGATGCACGAGACCTTCCACATCCCCGTGCTGCTCTGCATCCCGCTGGCCGGGGTGCTGACCGCGGCGGTCGGGCTGATCTTCGGTGCGCCGGCCGCCCGGCTCAAGGGCCTCTATCTCGCGATCGCGACCCTCGCCGCGCAGTTCATCCTGGAGGACTTCTTCGCCCGCGCCCGCTGGTTTACCGGGGGCGTCGCCGGGCGCATCACGGAGTCCCCCAGGATCGGCGGCTTCGCCTTCGACCGCGAGGAGAGCTACTTCTACCTCGTCCTCGCCTTCGTCATCGTGCTGTTCGTGGCCGCTGCGAACCTGATGCGCACGCGGGACGGGCGAGCGCTGGTCGCCGTGCGGGACCATTATCTCTCAGCCGAGATCATGGGCATCCATCTCGCCTACTACCGGACGCTCTCCTTCGGCATCGCGAGCTTCTACGCGGGGATCGGCGGCGCTCTCTACGCGCACCACCTCCTCTTTGTCAGCGTTGAGGCCTTCAACATCCTCTTCTCCATCCAGTTCCTCAGCATGGTGATCATCGGGGGACTGGGCTCGATCATGGGCAGCCTCATGGGCGCGGCCTTCATGGTCGCGCTGCCGGAAGTGGTTCAAGCGGGCGCGGATGCGATCGCGGGGAGCGCGGTGGATCGTGCGCTGAAGATCGGGGGCAACATCTCCTTCCTGCGGGAGATGGCCATCGGCGCGGCGATCATCCTCTTCCTCATCTTCGAGCCGGACGGGCTTGCGCACCGGTGGAGGCTGATCAAGTCGTACTGGAAGCTCTACCCGTACTCGCACTAGCAAGATCGCAACATACCGAGCCGCGCGAAGCGGCCGATGGAGGGAAGCGGATGAAGAAAGTGGCCCTAGTACTTGCGGCGGGCGTTGCGGCTGCCGCGCCGGCGGTGGCGCAGCAGCGCATCCCGGTCGGGCATCTGATGGACAATTCCGGTGCGACGTCGGATGTCGGCGTGCCCTACGGGCAGGGCGTCGCGGACACACTCGCCTGGGTGAACCAGACACGCAACGGCGTGAGCGGCCGTCAGCTCAACGTGCTCGGCTTCGACTATGGCTACCAGGCCCCGCGCGCCGTGAGCCAGTACCAGGCCTGGACGGGGCGGGAGCGCGTCGTTGCCATCCAGGGCTGGGGCACGGCGGACACCGAGGCACTGGTGCGCTTTGTCAACCGCGACCGGATCCCCTTCATCTCCGGTTCCTATTCCGCGGCGCTAACCGATGCCGGCGGCAAGTCCGGGCGGCAGGGCGTCGAGGCCTCTCCCTACAACTTCTTCTTTGGACCGTCCTACTCGGACGCGCTGCGCGGCATGCTGCGCTGGGCCGCCGACGACTGGAAGGCGCGCGGCGGACAGGGCCGGCCGAAATACGTCCATATGGGCGGCAACCATCCCTATCCGAACTCGCCGAAGGAGGCGGGCGAGGCAATGGCGCGCGAGCTCGGCTTCGATGTCCTGCCGGCCATCCAGTTCGCCCTCGCGCCGGGAGACTACACGGCGCAGTGCCTGACGCTGAAGCAGCAGGGCATCAACTACGCCTATCTCGGCAACACGGCCGGCTCCAATATCTCCGTGCTGCGCGCCTGCCAGACGGCGGGGTTGCAGGTGCAGTTCATGGGCAATGTCTGGGGCATGGACGAGAACGCGATGAAGGCGGCGGGCTCGGCCGCCAACGGCGTCGTCTTCCCCGTCCGCACCCAGGTCGTCACGGGGCAGGACGCGCCGGGAATGGAGACGATCCGCGCCATCAGCCGCATCTCCGATCCCGCCGGCACTACCTATCGCCCCGTCCACTACCTCGCAGGCGCCTGCGCCGCGATGCTGATGGTGGAGGCGATGGACACGGCCGCCGCCAATGGCGGGCAGGTCACGGGCGAGCGCATCCAGAAGGGGTTCTACGAGCGGAGCAACTGGGTTCCGCGCGGCTTCGAGGGGATCTGCACGCCCTCCACCTTCACGCCGGACGACCATCGCGGAACGATGCGGGTCGCGATCTACCGCGCCGTCGTGAGCGGGGACACCTCCCAGGGCAGCGTCGGCGATCTCATGCGCGCGGGCACCATGCGGCTCGAGCCGGTGACGACGGTGGAACTCGAGCGCAAGCGCGAGCTGCTGGGCTGGTGATGCCCGACGCCGCGCATCATCCCGCGCCCGTGGGGGCGGTGCCGGTCGCGCCGCCCCTTCTGGAGGTCTCCAACATCGAGGTCGTCTACAACGACGTCATCCTCGTGCTGCGGGGCCTCTCCCTCTCCGTGCCCAAGGGCGGCATCGTCGCGCTGCTCGGGGCCAATGGCGCGGGGAAGTCCACGACGCTCAAGGCCGTCAGCGGGCTCCTGAAGACCGAGGAAGGGCAGGTCACGCGCGGCGAGGTGCGCTTCGCAGGGGAGCGCATAGACGGCATCGATCCCCATGAGATCGTCCGCCGCGGCATCTTCCAGGTGATGGAGGGGCGACGGATCGTTTCCGACATGACCTGCATCGAGAACCTTCGGCTCGGCGCCTTCACGCGGGGCGACGGTGAGGTCCGGCGGGACATCGAGATGGTCTTCTCCTACTTCCCGCGTCTGAAGGAGCGCACGGGGCTGGCGGGCTATCTTTCCGGCGGGGAGCAGCAGATGCTGGCGATCGGCCGCGCACTGATGGCCCGGCCGAAGCTCATCCTGATGGACGAGCCCTCCATGGGCCTTTCGCCGCTGCTGGTGCGGGAGGTGTTCGGCATCATCCGGCGGATCAACGCCGAGTTGGGCGTGACCATCCTGCTCGTCGAGCAGAACGCGCGCATGGCGCTCTCCGTCGCCGACTACGGCTATGTGATGGAGCAGGGAAAGGTGGTGCTGGACGGTACGGCCGAGGCGCTCTCCTCCAACGAGGACGTGAAGGAGTTCTACCTCGGCGGCCATGGGGCGGAGCGAAAGTCGTTCCGCAACCTCAAATCCTACAAGCGCCGGAAGCGCTGGCTTTGAGCCCCTTCTACGACGCGCTGGAGGCGAGAGTGCCGGCGCAGCGCGAGGCGGCGCTGATGGCGCGCCTTCCGGGCTTCCTCGCCCGCGCGGCGGCCGGCTCGCCGCATGCGGCGCGGGTGCTGCATGGCGTGGAGCCAGCGGAGGTCGGCTCCCGCGGGGCGCTCGCGCGGCTCCCCGTCACGCGCAAGTCGGATCTGATCGCCTTGCAGTCCGCGGAGCCGCCGCTCGGCGGACTCAACGGCGTGCCGGTTGCCTCGCTTGCGCGCATCTTCGTCTCCCCGGGGCCGATCCATGAGCCGCAGGGGCAGGGCACGGACAGCTTCCGCTTCGCCCGCGCGCTGCACGCCACGGGGCTGCGCGCGGGCGATGTGCTGCAGAACTGCTTCTCTTACCACTTCACCCCGGCCGGCTTCATGCTAGAGGGCGGGGCGCGGGCGCTCGGCTGCCCCGTCATCCCCGCGGGGACCGGCAACACCGAGGCCCAGGCGCGCGCGATGGCGCATCTCCGGCCGCGCGCCTATTCCGGCACGCCGGATTTCCTGCGCACGATCCTGGAGCGCGCGGACGAACTCGGGCTCGACGTGTCGTCGCTCCGCCTCGGCCATGTCTCGGGCGGCGCCTTCCTGCCCTCGCTCCGGGCGTTCTATGGGGATCGCGGGCTGACGGTGCTGCAGTCCTACGCCACGGCCGAGTGCGGCGTGATCGCCTATGAGAGCGAGGCGCGCGAGGGGCTGATCCTCGACGAGGAGGTGATCGTCGAGATCGTGCGCCCCGGCACCGGCGACCCCGTGGCGGAGGGCGAGGCGGGCGAGGTCGTCGTCACCGTCTTCGACGAGGCTTACCCGCTCATCCGCTTCGCGACCGGAGACCTATCGGCGTTCATGCCGGGCACCAGCTCTTGCGGGCGGACCAACGCGCGCATCCGCGGCTGGATGGGCCGCGCGGACCAGGCGGCCAAGGTGCGCGGCCTCTTCGTGCGGCCGGAGATGGTGGCGGTGATCGCAAAGGGCATTCCCGGCATCGGCCGCCTGCGCCTCGTCGTCTTGGAGACCGAGGGGCGGGATAGGATGGAGCTGCGCGCCGAGGCGCCGGAGGATCCGGGCCTGCGCGAGAGGCTGGCCGACGCGCTCCACGCCGTCACGCGGCTTCGCGGGGAGGTCGCCCTGGTGCCCCCGGGCAGCCTGCCGAACGACGGCAAGGTGATCGACGATACCCGCCCTGCGCCGGGGTGAGGTGCGCCGCTTGCCGTCACGCACCGGCCATTGAACGCCTGACCGCGTCAGCGAGGGCTCATTTTCAGGAGAACCGTGCTGCGAGATCCGGAACCCTGTTTCCGGCCTCGGACGCGCCCGCCCAGCAGGCCTCAGCCCCCTGCGCCGCGGGGCAAACGAGGCCGAGTTCCCGCTCCGCGCAGGCGAGCGCCGCGGGCAGCACCCCGGTGACGGGCTGGATCGTGCCGTCCAGCGCCAACTCGCCCATGGGCGCGAAATGGGCAAACTCGTCGGCCGGGATCACCCCCATGGCCGCGAGGAGGCCGAGGGCGATGGGAGGGTCGAAATGACTGCCCTCCTTCGGCAGGTCGGCCGACGCGAGGTTTACCAGCACGCGCTTGGGCGGCAGGGAGAGGCCGAGGCCGGAGAGGACGGCGCGCACCCGCTCCCGGCTCTCCCCCACCGCCTTATTCGGCAGGCCGACCAGGGTGAAGGCGGGCAGCCCGGCCGAGAGCTGGACCAGCACCTCGACCGGCACCGCCTCGACGCCATGGAAGGAGAAGGTGGTGACCCGGGCGAGGCTCACCCCCGCCAGGCTCCGAGGAAGCGGGCGAGAAGGGTGCCGATGACCTCCGTGTTGTAGCCGCCCTCCTGGATGATGGCGGAGGGCAGCCCGAGGGCGGCGATGGCGGCGCCGGCGCGGGCAAAGCCCTCCTCCGTCACGCGGAGCGCGGCGAGCGGCTCGTGCTCCGAGGCGTCGAAGCCGAGGGAGACGACGAGCGTCTCGGCCCCGAAGGCGCGGATGCGCGCGATGCCCGCGGCCACAGCCTCAAGCCAAGCCTCGTCCGCCGTGCCCATGGGCTGGGGCAGGTTGAGGTTGAAGCCCGCCCCGTACCCCGCGCCGGTCTCGGCAGCGTGGCCGACGAACCAGGGATAGTAGGCATCGGGATCGGCGTGGATGGAGACGGTCAGCACATCCGGCCGCGTCCAGAAGACGCCCTGCGTGCCGTTGCCGTGATGGCTGTCGATGTCGAGCACCGCCACCCTGCCGGCGCCGGCCTCGCGCAGCGCCTGGGCGGCGAGCGCGGCGTTGTTGATGTAGCAATGCCCCCCGGCACGGGCGGCATAGGCGTGGTGCCCGGGCGGGCGGCAGAGGGCATAGGCCACCCCGCCGCGCGCCGCGACATCCGCGGCGGCCAGGGCGCAGCCGGCGGCGGCCCGGGCAGCCTCATAGGTGCCGGGGCCGACGGGGCAGGCCGTGTCGGCCGTGTACCAGCCCGCCTTGCCGACCGCCTTCGTCGAGGGCCGGGCGCCCTGGGCGATCATCTCGGGCGAGGGATGGATGTTGGACACCACCTCCGCCCCCGCGCCGGGAAGGGCGGCCCATTCGGCATGGGCGTCCCGGAGCCAGTCGAGGTAATCGGGGGCGTGCACGCTTTCCAGCGCCGACCGGTCGGGCAGGGCAGGGGTTGCCGGCCCGATGCCGAGCGTGCGCAGGCCCTCGCGCAGCGCGGCGGCCCGGGCGGGCACCTCGAAGTTTGGGCGCAGCACCCCGCGCATGAGGAAGAAGCCCGGCGCGTGGGCCGATTCCAGCGGATGATCGAAGGCCTGCATGGGCGGACCCTATGGGCGGGCCGGGGGCTTGTCCACGCGCCTCGACAGGCTACGCCTTCCACGCCTCGACACGTGACGCGGAAGGCGTAGCCTGCGCGCCACGCAGCCCCCAGGAGACCGCATGATCCCTCTCGACCCCGGCGCCCGCCGCGCCATCCTCGACGCAGTCACGGCCCTGGAGGGGGAGGCGGTAGAGCGGCTGGCCGCCCTGGTGCGCTGCGAGTCGACGTTGGGGAAGGAGGCGGGCGCGCTTGACCTGATGGCCGTCAATTTCGAATCCCTCGGCCTCGCCCCGCGCCGTATCCCGACGGAGCCCGAGGCGCTGCGCGGCCACCCCGGCTTCTCGCCCCCGCTCATCTCCTATGTCGGGCGGGACAATGTCGCCGCCGTGCATACCCCGCGCGAGGGGCGCGGGCGCAGCCTCGCCCTGCAGGGCCATGTGGACGTGGTGCCGGAAGGGGCGGCCGATCTCTGGATCACCCCGCCCTACGAGCCCTCCGTGCGGGACGGCCGCATGTACGGGCGTGGCGCGGGGGACATGAAGGCTGGGATCGTCTCCTACCTGACCGCCTTCCAGGCGCTGCGGCTGGCCGGGCTGCAGCCGGCCGGGACCGTGCAGATGCAGGCGGTGATCGAGGAGGAATGCAGCGGCAACGGCGCGCTCGCCACCATGCTCGCCCTGCCGAAGACAGATGCGGTGGTGATCCCGGAGCCCGGCCCGGGCATGGCCGCGATGTACTCCGCCGAGGTCGGCGTGGTCTGGGCTTGGGTCACCGTCACGGGCCGCCCCACCCATGTGCGGGACATGCATGCCGGCATCAACGCCATCGAGGCGGCCATGCACATCGCCGGCCGCTTCAAGGACTACGAGAACGAGCGCAACCGCGCGGAGAACATCCACGCGGCCTTCCGCGGCGTGAACCACCCCGTGAACGTCAATCTCGGCACGGTCGAGGGCGGCGAGTGGAACTCCTCCGTCCCGACGCGCGCCCGCCTCGGCCTGCGCGTGGGCGTGATGCTCGGCTACAGCGCGGCCCGGACCCGCGCCGACATCGAACGCATCGTGGCCGAGGCCGCCGCCGATCCCGCGCTGCGCGGGACGCAGGTGAGAACCGAGTTCAAGGGCTTCATGGCCGACCCCTGCGCCTTCGACATGGCGAGCGACATCTGCCGCCTCGCCCGCCGCAGCTATGCCGAGGCCTCGGGCGGCGAGCTGCGCGACTATCCCGCGACGGGGCTAACGGACGGCCGCTTTTTTACCCTCTACCAGGACACGCCTGTCGCCTGCTTCGGCCCGGACGCGCAGGAGATCCACGGCATCGACGAGAGCGTGGGCCTGCGGTCTATGCACGACATCACGCGCAGCATCGCGCTGCTGATGGCGGCGTGGTGCGGGGTGGAGCGCGCGGCGTGAGCAACCTCCCCCTCTCCGGCGCGCGGCTCTGGGAATCGCTAATGGAGATGGCGCAGATCGGCGCCACGACGCGCGGCGGCTGCAACCGGCAGGCCCTCACCCCGCTCGACGGCGAGGGCCGCGCGCTGCTCGCGCGATGGGGCGCGGAGGCCGGGCTACAGCTCACGACCGACCGCCTGGGCAACATGGCGCTGCTGCGGCCCGGGCGCGATCCCGCGCGCAGGCCCGTCGCGATCGGCAGCCATCTCGATACCCAGCCCACGGGCGGCAAGTTCGACGGCGTGCTCGGCGTGCTTGCCGGCCTGGAGGTGATGCGCGCGCTGCACGAATCCGGCACGGAGACCGTGGCGCCGGTCCTGCTCATCAACTGGACGAACGAGGAGGGCGCGCGCTTCTCCCCGCCCATGATGGGCAGCGGCGCCGCCATGGCCGCCTTCACCGAGGCGGAGGTGCTCGGCACGCGCGACCCCGAGGGCACCGGCTTCGGCGAGGCGCTGGAGTCGATCGGCTGGAAGGGCGAGGGCGACCCGGCGGCGTTGCGCGACCTTGAAGCCTATTTCGAACTGCATATCGAGCAGGGGCCGATCCTCGAGCGCGAGGGGGTGGATGTCGGCATCGTCACCCACGCCCTCGCACAGCAATGGTATGACGTGACGGTGACGGGCGAGGAATCCCATGCCGGCGGCGGTATGGCGCACCGGCGGGACGCGCTGGTCGCGGCCTCCCTCCTCGTCGTGTCGCTGGAAGGGATTGCGTTGCGATCCGGCGGCGACGGGCGCGCGACCGTCGGACGCATCGCGGTGGAGCCCTCCAGCCGCAACGTCGTCCCCGCCGTCGCGCGCTTCAGCGTGGATCTCCGCCACGGCGACGAGGCCGCGCTGGATGCGATGGCGGCCGCGCTGCGGGACCGCGCGGCGGCGCTGGCGGCGGAGCGCGGCGTCACCATCGAGGTGACGCCCTTCTGGGCCTTCCCGCAGACGGGCTTCGACCCCGTGCTGGCCGGGCGCCTCCGCGATGCCGCGCGGGCCCGCGGCATCAGCTCCCGCGACATGCCGACGGGCATCGGGCACGACGCCGTCTATGTCGCGCGCCAGGTGCCGAGCGTGATGCTCTTCAGCCCCTGCCACGGAGGCATCAGCCACAACGAGGCGGAGAGCATCACCCCGGAATGGGCGGAGGCGGCGCTGCTCGTCCTCGCCGACGCGGTGCTCGCCACCGCTGGGATCGGGAGGGACTAGCGATGCGCATCGCCATCGGGGGCTTCCTGCACGAGAGCCACTCCTTCGCCCCCGTGCCCACGGGCTGGGCGGACTTCGCCGAGCCCGGCGGGTGGCCCGTGCCGCAGCGCCCGGCCGGGCTGCTGGAGGGGCTGCGCCACACCGGCGTCCCCGCGGCAGGCGCTATCGACGCGGCGGAGCGGAGTGGGCTGCGGATCGCGCCCCTCTCCTGGGCCTTCGCCAATCCGGCCGGCCGCGTGACAGCCGAGGCCTTCGAGCGCGTGGCTGCCTGGATCGTCTCCGACCTCTCCGCCGCCATGGCGGAGGCGCCGCTGGACGGCATCTACCTGGACCTGCACGGCGCCATGCTCGCCGATGAGTTCCCCGATGCCGAGGGCGAGCTGCTGCGCCGGGTGCGGGCGGTCGCCGGACCGGACATTCCCATCGCCTGCAGCCTCGATCCGCACTGCAACCTCACGGCGGCGATGGTGGAGCGCTCCGACGCGCTCTCTCCCTTCCGCACCTACCCGCATGTGGACATGAAGCAGGCCGGGGCGCGCGCCCTGCGGCTGCTGGTGGAGCGCCTGCGCCGCGGCAAGCCCTTCGCCCGTGCCTACCGTCAGGCCGATTTCTGGCTGCCCATCACCAGCCAGTGCACGCTGGTGCCGCCGATGAGCGAGGTCTTCGCCGAGCGCGAGCGCATCGCCGCCCGGCACGGCGTGGCGGAGCTGGCCTTCTGCTTCGGCTTTCCCTACGCCGACTTCCCCGGCTGCGGCATGGCGGTCGCGGCCTATGCCACGGAGCAGGCGGCGGCCGATGCGGCGGCGGACGAGTTCATCGCCCTGCTGCACCGGCGCGAGCGCGACTTCGCCGGCGAGATCCTGCCCGCCGACCGCGCGGTCGCCGAGGCCATACGGAGCGCCGGCCCAGGCCCCGTGGTGCTGGCCGACACGCAGGACAATCCCGGCGGCGGCGGTTATGGCGACACGACGGGGCTGCTGGCCGAGCTCGTTCGCCAGGGCGCACGCTACGCCGTGCTCGGCTCGATCAACGATGCCGAGAGTGCGGCCGCCTGCCACAGGGCCGGGGAGGGGGCGACGCTCTCCCTCCGGCTCGGCGGCCGCAGCGATGGCGTGCCGCTGGAGGCCACCGCGCGCGTGCTGCGCCTCTCCAATGGGCGCTTCACTTGCACGGGGGCCATGGCCGGCGGCAACCCGGCCGATCTCGGCCCCTCCGCCCTGGTCGCGATCGGGGGCGTGAGGGTGATCGTGACGAGCCGGAAGATGCAGGCCTACGACCTCGCCCTGTTCCGGCACATCGGCGTGGAGCCGACGGAGGAGCGGATCGTGGCCGTGAAGTCCTCCGTGCATTTCCGCGCCGATTTCGGCCCGATCGCGGAGCGGGTGCTGGTGGTGGCGGCGCCGGGGCCGGTGGTCGCGGATCCCGCCACACTGCCCTTCCGCAACCTGCGCCCGGGCCTGCGCCTTCGTCCCGGGACGAACCAGGCCTTCGCCCCCGGCGAGAGGCTTAGCAGCGGAGGAGACTGATGTTCAGCCATGTCATGGTCGGCACGAGGGACGTGGACGCGGCGGCGCGATTCTACGACGCGCTGCTGTTGCCGCTCGGGCTGGAGCGGGGACCGGACTCCGTCGCCGGGCCGCGGGGCATCTGCTACCGCCAGCCCGGCACCACCCACCCGACCTTCGACGTGCAGGAACCCTTCGACGGCGGCCCGCCGAGCCCGGGCAATGGCTGCATGGTCGCCTTCTTCGCGCCGAGCCGCGCCGCGGTGGACGCGGCCCATGCCGCGGCCCTTGCCCTCGGCGCGGGCGATGAGGGAGCGCCCGGCCCACGGGAGCGCTACGCGCCCGACTACTACGGCGCCTATCTGCGCGACCCCGAGGGCAACAAGCTCCACATCGTCCATCGCGGCGGATGACCTGGCGGGTCGAGCGCGCCACCGCCCTCCCGCCCGGCTTCCCCGCGCTGCGAGAGACGGCGCTGGTCGAGGGCTGGCGCATGCTGCGCGTTCTGGAGGAGGACTGGGAGAGCGGCGTCCTCCGCTCCGATCATCCACGAGAGGCGCTGCTGGCCGGCTGGGAAGGGGATGACCTGGCAGGGATCGTCTGGCTCAGCCGCGATCCCTATGCCGAGCAGTCCGGCATCGCGCGGCTGCGGCGGCTCTATATCGCGCCCCGGTATCGCGGAAGGGGCCTCGGCCGGGCCCTGGTCGAGGCGGCGGCCGGGGTGGCCACGGAATTCGGATACCGCCTGATCCGGGTTCGCTCCCCGGCGGCGGCGCGACGTTTCTACGAGGCCTGCGGCTTCCTGCCGGCAGTGGTGCGCTCGGCCACGCATGTCCGTCCGCTCTGAGCGGGGCAGTCACATCCGCGCGGCGGTTTCCTGCAGCTTGCGCACGGCCTCGCGCGCGGCGTCGACCTCGCGTCCCGTGGCGGAAACTTGGCGCTGCCAGCCGTGCACGCTGGCCTGCAGGCGGGAGGTGCTGTCCCGCAGCTCGTAGATGCTCTCGCGGAAGGCGGCGACGGCCTCGCGCTGCTCATCCTGCGCGATGGTCAGCAGGCGCAGCGCGGCCTGGAGGCGGTCCTGCGGGTCGCGGGTGAGAGGAAGGATCTCGGCCATGTGCTCTGCTCCGGCAAAAGGTAAGCATTTGCTTAACGCCGGCCGGGCATCTCGCACATCGTCAAACTGCGTTAACGATTTTCAACTCTTTCGCGCCGGGAGGAAATGGAAACGGCCCGCGGGATCGCTCCCGCGGGCCGCCAGCTGCCGGCGTTGCCGGGTCAGTTGACCTCGCTCGCCACCGCCTGCCCCGCCGAGGAGGTCGCCGGCACCGCGCCCGGCAGCACCGAGGCCTTGCGGGCCGGCACCGCGGCGATCAGCGCCAGCGACACCGCCGCGAGATAGGGCACGGACTGCACGAGGAGGATGACGGTCCAGAGGATCGCCTCCCAGGTCCCGCCACGATGCGCGACGGTGATGCCGGCGGCGGCGAGCCAGAGGAGAAGCATCATCATCCCCTCCTGCCGCGCCGTCATCAGCCCCTGAACGAGGGCGGGCGCGTTCTCCATCTTCGGCGTGCGGGCGAAATGGGCGCGCCGCTTGAAGAAGCCCTGCCACACCGCCTTGCCGATGGTGTGCGTCAGCGCCAGGCCGCCGAGCGCGGCGCCGATCCGGTCCCAGGGGCCGCAGGTGACGCGGGCGCGGTAGAGCAGCCAGATCTGCGCGAGCTTGAAGGTGAACAGGCCGAGGCTCGGCAGCATGAAGAGGGTGATCGGGAACTCGTCCGATAGCCCGACCGAGACGAGGGCGGTGCGCAGCCACTCCGTCGCGACCTGCAGGCCGAACAGGTCCACTGTGGGGAAGAGCCGCGTCAGCGGGATGAGCGTCAGGCCCACCGACCAGACGAGGCCGCCGACCACGAACGCGAGGCCGAGCGCGTCGCCCATCCAGGGCATCCAGCCCATGACGAAGTGGAAGCGCTGGCCCTGGGTGAGGCTGCGGTCGAACGGGTTGAGCAGCGCGCGCCAGTGGTGCTTCACGATCTGCACCGCGCCGAAGGCCCAGCGGTGGCGCTGCTTGCGATAGGCGGAGAAGTCATCGGGCATCACGCCGCGGCCCATGGAGTCCGGCACGTAGACCGCCTCCCAGCCCTGGCGCATGAGCTTCAGCCCGAGTTCGCTGTCCTCGCAGATGCACCACTCCGCCCAGCCGCCGGCACCTTCCAGCGCCGACCTGCGGATCAGCGTCATCGTGCCGTGCTGGATGATGGCGTTGCGCTCGTTGCGCGTGACCATGCCGGCCTTGAAGAAGCCCGCATACTCCCAGAACATCAGCCGCTTGAAGAGGCCGCCATTGCCGTCCCGGTAATCCTGGGGCGACTGGGTGAAGCCCACCTCGGGACGGTCGAAGAAGGGCGCCATGCGGCGCAGCCAGTCCGGGCGCACGAGGTAGTCGCTGTCGATCACGCCCACCACCTCGGCGTCGGGCGCCGTCTCGCGGAGGGCGAAGTTCAGCGCGCCGCCCTTGAAGCCGGGCCAGCGGCCGAGATGGAAGAAGCGGAAGCGTGCACCCAGCCGCGCGCAGTGCTCGGCCACGGGCTCCCACAGGGCGGGGTCGGTGGTGTTGTTGTCCACCACCAGCACCTCGAACTCGGGGTAGTCCAGCTCGGCGAGGGCATCGAGCGTCTCGCGCACCATCTGCGGGGGCTCGTTGCAGATGGGCAGGTGGATGGAGACCTTGGGCAGGCGCGCACCGGCGGGCGCCGGCAGGGCGGGCCAGCGGCGCTTGCTAACGCGGCCGAAGAGCGTCTCGGCCAGCTCGAAGCCGTCCGAGAGGAGCAGGCCGAGGAGCAGCGCCTGCCCCGCCACCAGCAGCGACCAGACAATGCCCGCCGTGGTGGACATGTAGGTCTCGCTCATCGCGAGCAGCACGCCCGTGCCCAGCGCCACGAAGCCCTGGGACAGGGTGGCGAGCATGAGCTTACCGGTCAGGCGGATGTCGGGCCGGCGGGAGAGGAAGAAGAAGCTCGCGAGCGAGGCGAAGAGGCTTGCGCCCAGCGCCCAGGAGAGCCAAGCCGGCGTCTCCTGCACGGGGCCTGTGAGCGACCACTTCGGCTGGCGGTCGAGGTCATACATGCCCCAGTGGCCGGCTGCGCGGCCCTCGAAGGAGGTCTTCCAGGGCTGGTCGAAGGCCTCCATCACGAAATAGTCGAGGCCGCGCTGCTCCGCGATGTTGAAGAAGCTGCGCATGAACAGCGCCTGGTTCACGCGGCTGGCGCGGGCGGCGCCCTGCGTCACGCCGTCGGATGGCCAGCCCACCTCGCCGATCACGACCTTCTTGCCCGGGAAGCGCGCCTGCACGGCGTCGTACTTCTCCATGATGAAACGGAGCGCGTCGTCGACCGGCAGGCCCTCCCAGTAGGGGAGGAGGTGGATGGTAATGTAGTCCACCGCCCCGCCGAGCTCGGGATGGTCTATCCAGACGTGCCAGGGCTCGGCGGTCGAGACGGGCTGGCGCACCTGGCGGCGTACCTGCTCGATGTAGCCGACCATCTGCGCGGGGGTCACGTCCCCGCGCAGCACGGCCTCGTTGCCCACCAGCACGCGCTCGACGTTGCGGCTCTCCCGCGCGACCTGGACGAGGCGGCGGATCTCGGCCGCGTTCCGGTCCAGCCGCCGGTCCAGCCAGGAGCCGAGCGTCACCTTCAGGTCGAGTCCCGTGTTCCAGGCGATCTCGGGGATGCGCTCGATCCCGCCATGGGCCGCATAGGTGCGGATGTGGCGCGTGAGGGGCGCGACGCGGCGCAGGTCGCCCTCGATCTGCTCGGGGGTGGGCCAGTCATTCCCCTCGGCGCTCTGCCCGCGCTGATACGGGGCGAAGGCGAGACCGTTCACCTGGCCACGGAAATCCGGCACCGGCACGGGGCGGTTGAGTGCCCACCAGGCGCCCAGATGGGTGAGGGCGACGAGGGCGAGCACCACCAGCGTCGTGCCCTGGCGAGCGAGAACGCCACGGCGGACGGGGGTGGAGAGGGTTTCGGGGTTGCGGGAGGGGCGCGGTGCGGCGTGCGCGTTCATCGCGGGAAGGGCTCCGGCGCCGGGCTCCCACCCGCCGTCCGGCCGATCCGGTCCGGCATGCTGGGCGCCCTCTGCGCTCAACCCTCATCAGAACCCCTGGCTGCGGCGCGCTTCCGGCCCAATCTGGGCAAGATTGCGGCGCAGCATGGAACGATCTCCTTGCGCCTTCGGCCCTGGCCTCCCCGGCGCTATGCTGCGCCTCCCCATGGGCCCGAGGGCCCGGCGAGAAGGAATCCCGCCCCGACTATGTCCGTGCTCCTGGAGATCGGCATCATCATCCTGCTGGTGCTGCTGAACGGCATCTTCGCCATGAGCGAGCTCGCGATCGTCTCCTCCCGGCGGGCGAGACTCACGACGCTGGAGCGCGGCGGCTCGGCCGGGGCAAGGGCGGCGCTGGCCCTGGCTGACGACCCCCAGCGCTTTCTGCCCACCGTGCAGGTCGGCATCACCCTCGTCGGGGTGGTGGCCGGAACCTTCGGCGGCGCGCGGCTCTCGGCCACTCTCGGCCCGGTGCTCGATTCGATCCCCGGCGTCGCGCCCTACGGCACGGAGGCGGCACTTTTCGTCGTGGTCGTGCTCATCACCTATCTCTCCCTCATCCTGGGGGAGCTGGTGCCGAAGCAACTCGCCCTGCGCGACCCGGAACGCCTGGCGACCCTCGTGGCTCGGCCGATGCTCACCCTCTCGCGCTTCTCCGCCCCGGTGGTCTGGCTCCTCTCCAGCTCGTCGGCCCTGGTGCTGCGCCTCCTCGGGGCGAACACGACGGTCGAGCAGTCCGTGACGGAAGAGGAGGTCAAGGCGGTGGTGGCGGAAGGCGCCGAGGCCGGGGCGCTGGAGACAGAGGAGCGGCACATGATCGAGCGCGTCCTCCGCCTCGCCGACAAGCCCGTCCGCGCCCTGATGACGCCGCGGACCGAGATCGCCTGGCTGGACCGCAACGCGACGCCGGACGAGGTCTCCGAGAAGCTGCGGGGGGAGACAGTCAACCGCTTCATCGTGGCCGATGGCCGGGTGGACAACGTGGTCGGCGTGGCCGCTGCGAAGGACCTGCTGGACCAGGTGCTCTCCGGTCAGCCCATGTCGGTGGCCGGCGTGCTGCGCCAGCCCATGGTCCTGCCCGATAACCTCTCCGCCCTCGACGCGCTGGAGCGGATCCGCCAGGACCCGCTCGGCCTCGCCCTGGTGATGGACGAGTACGGCTCCTTCGAGGGCGTGGTCACCGCCTCCGACCTGCTGGAGGCGATCGTGGGCGAACTCGGCGCCCCCGCCGTGCCGGCCGAGAGCGGCCCGGCGGTCGAGCGCCACGACGGCAGCCTCCTGCTGGACGGCATGATGCCGAGCGACGAGCTGCGCGCCCGGCTGGACCTGCCCGTCCTGCCACAGCCCGGCACCTACCACACCGTGGCCGGGCTGATGCTCGCCCTGCTGCGGCGCGTGCCGAAGGAGGGGGACCGGATCGTCTTCGGCGGCTGGCGCTTCGAGATCATCGACATGGACGGGCGCCGCGTGGACAAGGTGCTCGCCGCGAAGGACGAGGCCGTGCCCGTCTGAGGCCCGCCTCCCTCAGCGGCGCGCGGAGGAGAGGCGAGCGAGATGCGCCTGGATCGCCGCGAGGGCGAGGCCGCCGCACATGCCGATATGCTCGACGGCGGTATGGAAGGCCTTAATCCCCTCCGGCCCCGGCAAGGTCCAGAAGGCGTGGACGAGAGGGATGGTGAGCAGGGTGAAGACCCCCAGCGCCCCGGCTCCGAGCCAGGCGTGCCGCCCATGGATCACCAGAGCTGAGCCGATGAGCTGGGTGAGGATCACCGCGACCGCGAAGGGTGCGGTGGGGTGCAGGCCGAACATCCCCATCTCCGCCTGGGCGCCCGCGAAGTCGATCAGCTTCGCCAGGCCGCTCGCCCAGTAGGGGAAGGTGAGGACGACGCGCATCAGGAGGCCGAAGGCGCGGCTCTCCAGGATCGCGGCGATCGGGCGCGGCGCGCTGGGCATGGCGTGGTTTCTTCCCGGATCGATTCGGGAAGGAATACTGGCCGGGCCGGGCAGCCTGGCGCCAGCGCCGCGTGTCAGGCCGCGCCGCTGGCCGCCGTGCGGGCGATCGGGGCGACGAACTGGGGCTCGGTGTCCCAGGGGAAGAGGATCCAGGTGTCCTGGCTCACCTCGGTGATGAAGCTGTCCACCAGCGGGCGGCCGGCGGGCTTGGCGTAGATGGTCGCGAAATGCGCGCCCGGCAGCATGGCGCGGACCACGCGGGCCGTGGTGCCGGTATCCACGAGGTCGTCCAGGACGAGCCAGCCCGTGCCGTCGCCGGCGGCGTCCGGCGCCTTGGCCACGCGCGGCTCGCCCTTCTTCTCCTCGTCATAGGTGATGACGGAGACGCTCTCGATCAGGCGGCAGTCCAGCTCGCGCGCCACGATGGCGGCGGGGATCAGCCCGCCGCGGGTGATCGCGACGATCCCTTTGAAGCCGCCCTGGATCGGTCCCTTGCCGACGAGGCGCCAGGCCAGCGCCTTGGCATCCCGGTGAAGCTGGTCCCAGGTTACGGTGTAGTAGCGCGGCTGCATGGGGTGGCGATCCTGTCAGAACATCCGAGCGCCGTTGGGGACGGCGCGTTCGGGGCGGAGGAGCACCACGGCACCCGATTCGTCGGGCACGCCGAGCACGAGCACCTCGCTCGGGAAGCCGGCGATCCGGCGGGGGGCGAAGTTCACCACCGCGATCACCTGCGTCCCCACGAGCGTCTCGGGTGCGTAGTGAACCGTGACCTGGGCGGAGGAGCGGCGGATGCCGATCCCCTCGCCGAAATCGACCGTGAGCTTCAGCGAGGGCTTCCGCGCCTCCGGGAAGGGCTCGGCCGCGATAACCGTGCCGGCCCGGATGTCGATCCGGTCGAACTCGGCGATCGTCGCGGGCGGGTCGGGTTCCGTCGGGCTCTCCATCCCGGGGAGGTAGCCGAAGGCGCCGAGGCTTGGAAGGGCCGGGCTTGGGGGCACGGGCTTGAAAGGGCGGGCCGGCCGCGGCCTGCCCGGTGGTCCTGGCGACCCGGGCGCGCTAGCCTCTCCCGGACCATCCAGGCCGCCCATGCCAGAACTCCCGCTTCCCAAGTCGATCGCCACCGTCTGCCTCTCCGGCAGCCTTCCCGACAAGCTGGAGGCCGCGGCCAGCGCCGGCTTCCAGGGCGTCGAGATCTTCGAGCCGGACCTGCTGACCCATGACGGCCCGCCCGAGGGCATCCGGGGCATGGCGGCCGACCTCGGCATCGCCATCACCCTCTTCCAGCCCTTCCGCGACTTCGAGGCGATGCCCGAGCCGCAGCGCCGCCGGAACCTCGACCGGGCGGAGCGCAAGTTCGACGTGATGGAGGCGCTGGGGACGGACCTCCTCCTCGTCTGCAGCAACGTGCAGGAGTTGGCGACGGACGACCCAGCCCGGGCCGCCGCCGACCTCCGCGAGATGGCCGAGCGCGCCGCGGCGCGCGGCCTGCGGCTGGGCTACGAGGCCCTGGCCTGGGGCCGGCACGTCAACCGCTGGCGGCAGGCCTGGGACATCGTGAAGCGGGCGAACCATCCCGCCCTCGGCGTCATCCTCGACAGCTTTCACATTCTCTCCCTCGGCGACACGCTGGACGGGCTTGCGGAGGAAGTGCCGGGGGATCGCATCTTCTTCGTCCAGCTCGCCGACGCGCCGCGGCTCTCCATGGACGTGCTCAACTGGTCCCGCCACTTCCGCAACTTCCCCGGGCAGGGCGAGCTGCCGGTGGCTGAGTTCACTCGGGCGGTGCTGGCGGCGGGCTATCGCGGCCCCCTCTCCCTGGAGGTGTTCAACGACGGCTTCCGCGCCGCACCGGCCCGGCGCATCGCGCGGGACGCGCACCGCTCCCTCATTTGGCTCGACTCGGTCCTCGCCGCGCCCTCCGTTCCGGCCGCGCCCCTGCCGCCCGCGCCCGAGCTCGGCGGGGTGGAGTTCCTCGAATTCGCGGTGGACGGGCCGAGCGGGCGGGACCTCTCCGCCTTCCTCTCCACCCTCGGCTTCCGCAAGGCGGGGCAGCACCGATCGAAGGCCGTGGAGCTCTGGCGCCAGGGCGGGGTGAACCTCGTCCTCAACGCCGAGCCCGACAGCGCCGCCGCCGGGCATTTCGAGCTGCACGGCCCCTCGGTCTGCGCCACCGCCCTGCGGGTGGACGATGCCGCCCGCGCCATGTCCCGGGCGGAGGCGCTGCTCTGCTCCACCTGGCGCGAGCGGGTGAGCGAGGGGGAGCGGCACATCCCCGCGGTCCGCGCCCCCGACGGCACGCTTATCCTCCTCGTCGAGCCCGGCGCGGCCGGGCGCAGCATCTGGGAGAGCGACTTCCACCTCCTGCCCGGGGATGACCGCCCGTGCGGGCTGGAGGGGGTGGACCACGTCGCCCACGCCCTGGCCGAGGGGCAGATGGACGGCTTTGTGCTATTCCACCGCGCCGTCTTCGGCCTGCACCCGAACCCGCCCATGGACCTGCCGGACCCGCAGGGCCTCGTCCGCAGCCGCGCCATGGCGGACCCGGCAGGGCGGGTGCGGATGCCGCTGAACGTCTCCGAGAGCCGGCAGACCGCGACGGGGCGCTTCGTCTCCGCCATCGCGGGGGCGGGGGTGCACCACATCGCCTTCTCCACCCCTGACGCCGCCGGCTTCCTCGCCGGGCGGGGCGCCCCGGTGCTGCGCATCCCCGAGAATTACTACGAGGACCTCGGCGCCCGCTTCGGCCTCGCGGACGCCGTGCTGGAAGCACTCGAACGTGACCACCTCCTCTACGACCGCGATGCCGCGGGCGGGGAGTTCATCCACGCCTACACCGTCTCCTTCGAGGACCGCTTCTTCTTCGAGATCGTCGAGCGGCGCGGCGGCTATGACGGCTACGGCGCGGCCAATGCCGGGGTGAGGATGGCCGCCCAGGCGCGGGCGCGGCCCTGGATGCCGGGCGGGGAATAGCGGCGGGCCCGGGCTTTCGTCCCGGCGGGACGCGGCGTATTGCGGGGGCGAGCCGCCGAAGCGGCCCCGCCCGACCCCAGCGAGGAACGGATCCAGGAATGCGCGACCTTCACCTCCCCGGCCGCAGCCCGGCCATGGCGCTCAACGCGATGGCCGCCACCTCCATGCCCGTGGCGACCCTCGCCGCGCTCGACATCATGCGCGCCGGCGGCAACGCGCTCGACGGCGCCATCGCCGCGGCGGCCGTGCTGGCGGTGGTGGAGCCGCAATCCACCGGCATCGGCGGCGACTGCTTCTGCCTCTACGCCCCGGCCTCGGGCGGGGTGGTCGCCATCAACGGCTCCGGCCGGGCGCCGGCGGCCGCGACGCCGGAGGCGCTGCGGGCGGCCGGGCTCACCGCCATGGAGAACACCTCCGTCCATTCCGTGACCGTGCCCGGCGCCGTCTCGGCCTGGGAGGCGCTGAACAAGGCGCATGGCAGGATCGGGCTCGACCAAATCCTCCAGCCCGCGATTCGCTTCGCCGAGGAGGGCTTCGCCGTCTCCTCGCGCGTGTCCGCTGACTGGGAGGACAGCGTCGGCAAGCTCTCGAAGCAGCCGCAGACGGCGCGGCGCTTCCTCAAGGACGGCCAGGCCTTCGCCTTCGGCGACCGCTTCGTGCAGCCGGAGCTGGGCAGGACGCTGCGAGCCATCGGCAAGGACGGCGCGCGCGCCTTCTACACCGGCGAGATCGCGGCCGACATGGTGGCGACCTTGCGCGCCGCCGGCGGGCTGCACACGGAGGAGGACTTCGCGGAGGGACTGGAGGTCGCAAACTTCGTGGACCCCATCTCCCGCAAGTGGCGCGGCATGGAGGTGTTCCAGTGCCCGCCCAACGGCTCGGGCCTGCTCGTCCTCATGCTGCTCGGCATTCTCGAGGGCTTCCCGGATCCCGGCGGGCCGCTGACGGCGACGCGCATGCACCGTCACCTCGAGGCCGCGCGCCTCGTCTACCGCGACCGCGACGCCTTCCTCGCCGATCCCTCCCAGGTGGAGGTGCCGCTGGGCAAGCTCCTGTCGGACGAATATCTCGCCGGCCTGCGGGGCATGATCAGCGACGAGAAGGCGATGGTGGAGCTGCCGCCCGCGGGCGAGGTGGACTGGCAGAAGCACAAGGACACCGTCTACCTGACCGTCGTGGACAAGGACGGGAACGCCTGCTCCTTCATCAACTCCCTCTTCGAGGGCTTCGGCTCGGGCATCCTGGCCGAGAAGTCGGGCGTGATGCTCCAGAACCGCGGCTTCGGCTTCCGCCTGCAGGAGGGCCACCCGAACTGCATTGCGCCCCGCAAGCGGCCGATGCACACCATCATCCCGGGCATGGTGATGAAGGACGGGAAGGCGATCATGCCCTACGGCGTGATGGGCGGGCATTTCCAGCCGATGGGGCAGAGCTGGTTCCTGACGAACCACTTCCAGTTTGGCCTGGACGTGCAGGAGGCGCTGGACCTCACCCGCGTCTTCCCCAGCATCGGCGCCGACCACCGCGACGTTGAGATCGAGAACGGCCTGCCGCCCGAGCTGCGGGACGCGCTGGCGGCACTCGGCCACCAGCCGAAGCCGATCAAGAAGCCGCATGGCGGCGGTCAGGCGATCCTCATCGACCGGGAGCGCGGCATCCTCGTCGGCGGTTCCGACCCCCGTAAGGACGGCTGCGCGATGGGCTACTGACGCCCGCGCCGCCCCGCCCCACAGACCGGAAGAGCCGATGACTGAGCCCTGCGACCTCACCGCCCTCGAAGCCCGCCGCCTGATCGGGACGAAGAAGCTCTCACCCGTGGAGCTGCTCGACTCCTGCCTCGCGCGGATCGAGGCGGTGAACCCGGCGATTAACGCCGTGGTCGCTATCGACGGGCGCGCGCGGGACGCGGCGCGCGCGGCGGAAGCGGCGGTGATGCGGGGCGATGGGCTCGGCCTCCTCCACGGCCTGCCGATCGGCATCAAGGACCTGGAGGAGACGGAGGGGCTGGTGACCACCTTCGGCAGCCCCCTCTTCAAGAACCACGTGCCGAAGGCCGACCTCTCCTCCGTCGCCCGCATCCGGGCGGCGGGAGCGGTGATCACGGCGAAGACGAACACGCCGGAATTCGGCGCGGGCGCCAACACCCGCAACGCCGTCTACGGCGCGACGGGCAACCCGCACGACCCGACGAAGTCGGCGGCCGGCTCCTCCGGCGGCTCGGGCGCGGCGCTGGCGGCGGGGATGTTCGCCATCTGCTCGGGCTCGGACACCGGCGGCTCCCTGCGGAACCCGGCGGCCTTCAACGGCATCGTCGGCTTCCGGCCGAGCCCCGGCCTCGTGACGACCGAGCGCAAAATGCTGGGCTGGCAGAACCTCTCCGTGCTCGGCCCCATGGCGAACACGGTGCCGGATGTCGCCTTGCTCCTGGCCGCCATGGTGGGGGACGATCCGCGCGACCCGCTCGCCTATACCCTGCCGGGGGAGGCGGTGCGGGCGCGGCCCGAGCGCTGGACCCCGCTCGCCCCGATGGATCTCTCATCGCTGCGCGTGGCGGCGACGGAGGATTTCGGCCTCGCCCTCGTCGAGCGCAGGGTGAGGGAGGCGTTCCGCGCGCGGGTGGAAGGCCTGGCGCCGCTCTTCGCCGGCATCGACGAGAGGACCCCGGACTGCACCGGCGCGAACGAGGCCTTCGAGGTGCTGCGCGCCCTCAACTTCCTGGCCGCCCATGCGGAGAAGGTGGAGAGGACGCCCGAGATGGTCGGGCCGAATGTGCGCGCCAATGTCGCGGAAGGACTGGGCTACTCGGCGGCTGATGCCGCGCGGGCCGGCGTGGCGCAGACGACGATGTATCATCGCTGGCAAGAATTCTTCGCCTCGGGCGTGGACCTGATCCTCACCCCGGCGATCACCATCTCGCCCCGCGCCTGGACGGAGCTCTTCCCGGCCGAAATCGACGGGCAGAAGACCCGCACCTACTTTCACTGGCTCGCTATGGCCTACATCGTGACGCTGACGGGCCACCCCGCCATCTCCATCCCGATGGGAAGGGACGCGCTGGGGATGCCCTTCGGCCTGCAGATCGTAGGGCCGAGGGGAGGGGACGCGCTGGTCTTGCGCGCGGCCGCGGCGATCGAGGCGGCGGTGGCGAGAGATCCGCTGCTGAGCCGCCCGCGGCCCGACCTCGCCGCGCTGAAGGCCGCGCCGCCGATCTCCTCCATGCCCGGCTTCCTCGGCTTCGGTTGAGCCGCTGCTACCAGTGGCGCCAGCCGTGCCGGTAGTAGCCGGGGTGGTAGCCGTAGTAGCGCGGCCGGGGGGCGTAATAGGCGGGGGGCGCATAGTAGGCGGGCGGGGCGTAGTAGGTCGGGCCCGAGGCGATCGCCGCCCCGGCCACCGCGCCCACCCCCGCGCCGACCAGCGCGGAGCCCGCCACGTTCGGCTCGCCATAGGGATAGTAGCAGCCGCCGAGCGCGAGCCCGGCCGCCACGAGAACCGCCGACCGGAGCCTCATCGCCAAGCCCTCCCGTAACCATTGCCGTAGCCATAGCCGCCGGCGTGGGAGCGGCCGAAGCCGCCGCCATAGCCACCATATGAACCGTCGCGGCGGCGGGAGGGTTGCCGGTAGCGCGGCCCGTTGTCGCTGGCCGCCGCCGCGACCAGCCCGGCGGCCAGGCCCGCACCGGCGCCGAGGGCGAGGGTGCTGCCCCAGTCGGTCGAGCCGTCCGGGTTCTGGCAGCCCGCGGTGGCGAGGGCGGCGCCGAGAGCGAGGGCGGGGAAGAAGCGGACCTTCATCTGATGGGACCTCCGATGACGCCGAAGATGGGCGCCCCCCGTGGCGACCGCGCGGCGGACCGGTGGCATACCGCGGCGGCTTGGAGGTCTTTTCGTGGCAGGCCGGAGGGGGCTGGCTCAGCCCCGCGGGCCGGAGAAGGCATTGAAGGTCTGGAGCGTGTAGGTGTCCTTCACCCCCGGCACGCCCTGCACCCGCTCCACGACGAAGAGGCCGATATCCTGGTCGGGTTCCAAGTAGAACTTGCCGAGAAGGTCGTACTGCCCGCTGGTGGAGTGCATCTCGGAAAGCTCCGGAATGCCGTCCGCCATCTCGCGGGCGACGCGGTAGGCGGCGCCCATCTCGCATTTGATCATGACAAAGATCGCTTTCATGCTTCACTCATCCCTGCAAGAAGGAAAGCATGGCGCCGCGGGGAGAGGCTTCCAAGCCCGCGCCGCGGCTTCCGGCGCGCCGGAATTCCTGTTGCACCCGGCGGCTCACCTCGCGAGAGTGAGATCGCGTACTGGGACAAAACGATGCGAACCCGAACTCAGCTCCTCGTCCTGGCGGTGCTCGCCGGCGGGGGAGCGGCTTGGCAGTTCTTCGGCGAGGAGGTGGGGCTGCCCCGGCCGATGGCGCTGCTGGGGCTGAGCCGTGGCGGTGCGGCCGCCGCGACGGGCACCCCCGCGCCGCCGACCCCCGTCGCCGTCTCTCCCGTGCGGACCGGCACGGTGACGGAGCGGACCGAGAGCGTCGGCACGGTGCGCGCGCGGGAGGCGGTGACGATCACCGCCAAGCTTCCGGGGATTGTGACCGCCATCCGCTTCCAGGAGGGGCAGCGCGTGCCCGCCGGGGAGACGCTCGTCGTTCTGGATGACGCCGCCCTGCGCGCCGAGCTGGATCAGGCCCGCGCGCTGCTGGACGACGCCCGCAGCCAGCTTCTCCGCGTGCAGCGATTGACGGCCGGGGTAGTGGCGGAGCAGCGGGTGGACACCCTCCTGGCCACCGCGCGGGGCGCCGAGGGGCGGGTGCGGCAGGTGCAGGCACGGCTAGACGAGGCACGGGTAACGGCACCCTTCGCCGGGCGCGTCGGGCTGCGCACCGTCAGCCTCGGGGCGCTGGTGCAGCCGGGCACGGCCGTGACCACGCTGGACGACATCAGCCGGGTGCGGGTCGAGTTCTCGATTCCCGAGGTCTATCTCGCCCGCATCCAGCCCGGCAGCACCGTCACGGCCCGCAGCACCGCCTACGGCGACCGCCGCTTCCTCGGCACGGTGACGGTGGCGGACACGCGGATCGACCCGGCCACCCGGACGGTCCGCCTCGTCAGCGAGTTCGACAACCCGGACGAGGCGCTCCGCCCTGGCCTGTTCCTGACCATCGAGCTGAACCTGGAGACCCGCGACAACGCCCTGATGGTACCGGAAGAGGCGCTGGATCCCGTGGGCGAGCGCGCCTTCGTCTTCGTGGTGCGGGACAACCGGGCCCAGCGCGTGGAGGTGACGCTCGGGCAGCGGATCGCCGGGGAGGTCGAGGTGGTCCGCGGCGTCACGCGCACGGATCAGGTCGTGGTGCGCGGCATTCAGCGCCTGCGCAACAACGCGGCGGTGCGGGTGACGGAGACAATCACCCGGCCGACGAGCTGAGGGGAGGCGGGCATGGTTCTCAGCGACGTCTCGATCAAGCGGCCGGTCTTCGCAACCGTCATCAGCCTCCTCCTCGTGGTGATCGGGCTGGCCTCGCTCTTCCGGCTGCCCGTGCGGGAATACCCGGCCATCGACCCGCCGGTCGTTTCCGTGACCACCACCTATACCGGCGCCTCAGCCGCGGTGGTGGACACGCAGATTACCGAGCTGATCGAATCCGCCGTCGCGGGGATCGAAGGGATCAAGACCCTCACCTCCATCTCGCGGGACGAGCGCAGCAGCGTCACCCTCGAGTTCCGGCTCTCCCGCAACGTGGACGCTGCGGCGAACGACGTGCGGGACCGCGTGGCGCGGGCCCTTGCGCGCCTGCCGGAGCAGGCGGACACGCCGGTGGTGGCGAAGGTGGATGGCGACAGCCGCCCGATCCTCTGGATCGCGCTCACCTCCAGCGTCTTCAACGGCACGGAGCTGACCGAGATCGCCTATCGCCGTTTCCGTGACCGCCTCGCCATCGTGGACGGCGTGGCCGACGTGCTGATCCAGGGCGAGCGCAAGTACTCCATGCGCATCTGGCTCGACCGTCAGGCACTCGCCGCGCGCGGGCTGACCGTGCAGGACGTGGAGGACGCGATCCGGCGCGAGAACATCGAGCTTCCCGGCGGCCGCATCGAGAGCAGCCAGCGCGAGCTGACGGTGCGGACGGACACGCGCATGTCCCGCCCCGAGCAGTTCCGGCAGGTCGTCCTCTCCCGGGGCGGGGGGGCGCAGGTCCTACTGGGCGACGTGGCGCGGGTGGAGGTGGCGGCGGAGGACACGCGGGGCGAGTACCGCATCAACGGCGTGCCGGGCGTGGGTCTCGGGATTCTGCGCCAGTCCACCGCCAACACCCTCTCGGTCGCCGACGGCGTGAAGAGCGAGGTGGAGCGCATCCGCCAGACGCTGCCCGAGGGGATCAACACCCAGATCGGCTACGACGAGAGTATCTTCATCGCGCAGTCCATCTACGAGGTGGAACACGCCCTCGTCACCGCCCTGGTCCTGGTGGTGATCGTGATCTTCCTCTTCCTCCGCTCCTTCCGGGCGACCATCATCCCCGCCGTCGCCATCCCCGTCTCCATCATCGCCTCCTTCATCGCCATGTCGGCGATGGGCTTCTCGCTCAACGTGCTGACGCTGCTCGGCCTCGTGCTGGCGATCGGGCTGGTGGTCGACGACGCGATCGTGGTGCTGGAGAACATCCATCGCCGGGTGGAGGAGGGGGAGCCGGTGCTGCTCGCCTCCATCCGCGGCTCCCGCGAGATCGCCTTCGCGGTGATCGCGACGACGCTGGTGCTGGTGGCCGTCTTCCTGCCGCTCTCCTTCATGGGCGGCAATACGGGCCGGCTGTTCAGCGAGTTCGGCTTCGCCCTCGCGGCCTCGGTGCTCTTCTCCGGCCTCATCGCGCTGACACTGACGCCGATGATGTGCTCGAAGCTCCTGCAGGAGCACCAGGGCGAGACCTGGCTCATCCGCTGGACCGAGCCCTTCTTTCTCGGCCTGAACAACGCGCTGCGCTGGTCCCTCCGCCACGCGCTCCGCATCCCGCTCATCGTGCTCGGCGGCGTCGGGCTGCTCTGCGTCCTCGCCGTTGCACTCTTCCAGGCGATCCCGAAGGAGTTCACGCCGGTCGAGGACCGGGCGAGCATCATCATCCCCCTCACCGCGCCCGAGGGCGCCTCCTTCGCCTACACGCGCGAGCAGGTGCAGCGGGTCGAGCGGATCACCGACGAGTACCTCCGCAACGGCGAGGCGATGGTCGTCTTCGCCACGCTCGGCGGCTTCCAGCGCCCGCCACAGGGCAACATCGCCAACATGTTCATCCGCCTCTCCGGGTGGGAGAGCCGGACGCGCAAGCAGCAGGCAATCGCGCAGGAGCTCTTCCCGCGGCTTACCGCCATCCCCGGCGCGCGCGCCTTCCCACTCAACCCGCCCAGCCTCGGCCAGCGCGGCTTCCAGCCGCCGATCCAGTTCGTGATCGGCGGGCCGGATTACGCGACGCTCGTCGGCTGGCGGGACCGCTTCCTTGAGCGGGCCTCGACGAACGGAAAGCTGCTGAACCTAGACAACAACTTTCGCGAGACGAAGCCCGAGATCCGCGTCGGGATCGACCGGCGCAAGGCGGCCGATCTCGGCGTCTCTATCCAGGCGGTCGGGCGCACCATCGAGACGATGCTCGGCTCGCGCGAGGTCGGCACCTATGTCGAGGCGGGGGAGGAGTACAAGATCCTTCTCCAGGCGCGGGAGGGCGACCGGGGAACGCCCTACGACCTCGAGAACATCTTTGTACGCACCGGGGGCGGCGGGCTGGTTCCCCTCTCGAACGTGGTGTCGCTCAGCGAGCGCGCGCGGCCGCAATCCCTGGCCCGGGAGGACCGGGTGCGCGCCATCACCATCACCGCAACGCCCGCTCCTGGCTACTCCCTCGGCGAGGCGCTGGACTATCTCGACGGGCTGGCGCGCGAGGTGCTGCCGCCGGATGCGCGCATCGCCTATCGCGGGCAGAGCCTGGAGTTCCGGGAATCCTCGGGCAGCCTCGCCATTACCTTCGCCATGGCGCTGCTCGTCGTCTTCCTCGTGCTCGCCGCGCAGTTCGAGAGCTTCATCCACCCCTTCGTCATCCTGCTCTCCACGCCGCTGGCAGTGACGGGCGGGCTGCTGGCACTGCATCTCACCGGCGGGTCGCTGAACATCTTCAGCCAGATCGGCATGGTGATGCTGATCGGGCTGATGGCGAAGAACGGCATCCTCGTCGTGGAATTCGCGAACCAGCTCCGCGACGAGGGCCGGAGCGTGCACGATGCCGTGCTCGAGGCCTCGGTGGTGCGGCTGCGGCCGATCCTGATGACCTCCATCGCGACCGTTCTCGGCGCCGTGCCGCTCGCGCTCGCGACCGGCGCGGGGGCGGAGAGCCGGCAGGCGCTCGGCGTCGTGATCGTGGGCGGGATCACTCTCTCCACCCTCGTCACCCTCTACGCCGTGCCGGCTCTCTACCTCCTGCTCGCGCCCTATACCCGGCCCGTGGGCGCCATCGCCGCTCGGCTGCGGGAGCTGGAAGGGCGCGGGGCGGTGCCCTACCACCCCGCCCCGGCGGAGTAGGGAGGTAGCGGCAGGCGCCCGGCGGGAAGCCTGACGCCGATCCGGCCGGGGGAGGTTGGCCCCGCGGCGCTGCCGCCCTAGTCTCCGCCCCGCCGGGACACGCCACCAGGGCCCGGCAGGGGCAAGGGAGCGGAACCATGGATGACGGGGCGGCAGCGCGGCAGGGCGTGACTCGCGGGCGCACGGGCGGGCAACTCCTGGCCGATGCACTCGTCGCGCAGGGCGTGACGCACGCCTTCTCAGTGCCGGGCGAATCCTTCCTCGACCTGCTCGACGGGCTCTACGAGGTGGGCGACCGGATCGAGCTGGTGACCTGCCGCTTCGAGGCGGGCGCGGTTCATATGGCCGAGGCGCATGGCAAGCTCACGGGGAGGCCCGGCGTCGCCATCGTCACCCGCGGCCCCGGCGCCTGCCATGCGAGCATCGGCGTCCATGTCGCCATGCAGGATAGCACGCCGCTCGTGCTGATCGTCGGCCAGATCCCCTTCTCCGAGACGGACCGGGACACCTTCCAGGAGGTGGACTACCGCCGGATGTTCTCGCCCCTGGCGAAGTGGGTGACGCAGATCGACGACGCCGCGCGCATCCCCGAGCTGATGGCGCGCGCCTTCGACGTCGCGCGCAGCGGCCGTCCCGGCCCGGTGGTCGTCGCGATCAGCGAGGAGATGCAGAAGACCGTCGTCGAGGTCCCCGACATCGGACCCGCGCCGACGCTCCCCGCCCATCCCGCGCCCGGAGCCATCCCGCGCCTGCTGGAGCTGCTGGACGGCGCGCAGCGGCCGGTGCTGATCCTTGGCGGCACGGGCTGGTCGGAGGAGGGCCGGGCCGCGATCCGCGACGTCGCCCTCGCCCATGACCTTCCGGTGGCAGTGGGCTTCCGGCGCCTGGACCTGTTCGACGGCACCTCGCCCAACTTCGCGGGCGATCTCGGCGTCGGCTCCGATCCCGGCCTCGTCGCGCGGGTGAAGGAGGCAGATCTCGTCATCGCGGTCGGCACACGCCTGCAGGAGGCGACGAGCCAGGGCTACACCCTCTTCCCCGTGGGCGAGACAAGCCCGATCGTTCACGTCCTGCCCGACCCCGCCGAGATCGGCCGCATCTTCCGCCCGCTGCTCGGCATCACCTCCGACCTCAACGCCTTCGCCCTCGCGCTGCGCAACGCCGCGCCGGGCAAGGCGCGCCCCTGGGGCGAGTGGACGCGCCGGCTGCGGGCGGTGCGCGAGGCGAGCGTGGCGGCGCCGGACTACGAGGGGCCCCTGAACTTCGCCCGCGCGCTGCAGGCGCTGGAGGCGGAGCTGCCCGCGGACGCCATCCTCACCGTGGATGCCGGCAATTTCGCGACCTGGCCGCAGCGCTTCATGTCGGTGCGGGAGGGGCAGCGCTTCCTCGGGCCGAACAACGGGGCCATGGGCTATTCCGTGCCGGCCGGGTTAGGGGCGGCCATCACCTATCGCGACCGGCTCGTGCTGAGCTTCGTCGGGGACGGCGGATTCCTGATGACGGGGCAGGAGATCGCCACCGCCTTCCAGGCCGGTATCGCGCCGATCGTGATGGTGGTGAACAACGGCCAGTACGGCACGATCCGCATGTACCAGGAGCGCCACTATCCCGGCCGCGTCTCCGGCACCCAGCTCACCAATCCCGACTTCGCGAAGTTCATCGAGGCCTTCGGCGGCCATGGCGAGGTGGTGACGGCGACCGACGAGCTGGTCCCCGCCTTCCGCCGCGCCCGCGCCAGCGGCAAGCCCGCCGTGATCGAGGTGCGGATGAGCCCGGAGCAGATCACCAACCGCCAGACGGTGACGCAGATCCGGGCTGCCGCCGTGAAGGGCTGAGGTCGCCTCCCCCCGCTCCCGGCCGTCGCCGGGGGCGAGGGGAAAGGGCGGGACTGCCCTTCGTAAGCTCCGGACGGCTGGGTTCACCCGCCTAGTGGCAGCCGCTCGGCGATGAGGAATGGCTCGCCCGGCGCCGGCTGGGTGAAGAGGCAGAGCTCGGCCAGCCGGCGCGGGCGCGCGGCGGCCTGCGCCAGCGCGGATTCGGCAGCGGGGCGAATCGCCGCCGCCTGCTCAGCCGCCAGCCGGTGGGTGAGGGTGACGTGGAAGCGCCACTCGCCGAAAACGTGCGGATAGCCCCAGCGGCGCAGGTTGTAGAGGCCGGCGGCGTCCAGTCGTTCCGGCCGGCGCCGGGCGATCTCTGCCTCGGTCGGCGGGGCGCGGTGGCCGTCCAGCGCCGCGACGCAGAGATCGGCCAGGGCCTGCAGGGCGGGGCAGGGAGCCGACTCGCGCAGGGCGAGGAAGCCGTCGAGCGAGGCGAGCTCCAGCGGCGGCAGGTCGAACGGCTTCGTGGCCGCGGCCAGCCGGGCCGCCTCCTCCCGCAGCGCCGCGTAGGAGCCGGCGAGGCGGAAGGGCGGCTTGAGCGTCGCGTGCAGCCCGTAGAGGCGCGGATCGGCGGTGAGGGCGTGGAGGTCCGCGCCAGGGGTGGCGGGCTGGTCGAGCCGCGCGCCCGTTTCCGCATCCCGGCCCAGCCAGGCGCTGCCCTCGCTGTGCAAGGGGTCGTCGATCGCCGGCGCCCAGTAGAGTGCGGCACGGGCAAGGGCTGCCACGCCCATCATGCGATGCGCGCCCCGCCGCGCCACACGGCCTGCACCACCGGCATGCCGCCGAACTCGCGCAGGCGCACGAGATCCGCGCGCAGCCCCGGCTCGATCCGCCCGCGGTCGTGCAGGCCGAGGGCGCGGGCGGGGTTGGCGGTGATGGTCGCGACCGCAAGGGGAAGCGCCATGCCGGCCTCCTCCACCAGACGCCAGGCGGCCTCGATCATGGCCGGGGGTACGTAGTCGGAAGCGATGATGTCCACCAGCCCTTCGCGCGCGAGGTCCGCCGCCGCGACATTGCCGGAATGGCTGCCCCCTCGCACGAGGTTGGGCGCCCCCGCGATCACCGCCATGCCGCCCGCCCGCGCGGCGCGGGCTGCCGGGAGGTTCACGGGGAACTCGCTCATGCCGATTCCGTCGGCCGCGTTGCGGGCAACGATCTCGGGGTCCCAGTCGTCATGCGTGGCGAGCGGCACGTCCCTTCCACTGAAAAGGTCGAGGAGGGCGCGGCGGTTGGGTTCGGCATAGGCTGCGCGCTGCTCGGCCAATTCGGCGATACGGCGCTCCACGGCTTCTGGCTTCGCCCCGCCCTTCACCCGCATGGCGCGGTAGCGGTCCGCATCCACGTACTGGCCGACTCCGGGGGTATGGTCCATGAGGCTGACCATCCGCAGATACGGGTCGGCGTGGAACTCCTCCAGCATCGGCAGCATGTCCGTGGCCGGGAGCTCGCAGCGCAGGTGCAGCAGGTGCTCGGATTTGAGGGCACCGGAGGCCGTAAGCGCGCCGAGGTCGCGCACCCCGTCCCGCGCCGTCTGGAGCCGGCTCTCGTCGAAGCCGAGATCGCCGAGGCAGAGGGCGTCGAGCACCGTCGTCACCCCGGCGACGGCCACTTGGCTGTCATGGGCGAGGAAGGCCGACGCGGAGGGCCAGCGGGCCTGGCTGCGCGGCAGGACCTGGCGCTCGAGATTGTCGGTGTGGACGTCCACTACGCCGGGGATGAGGAAGTCGCCCTCCAGGTCCAGCGCGCCGGGCGCGGCGCTGTGGCCGGGAGAGATCTCCGCGATAGCGCCGCCGCGCAGCAGCAGCGTGCCGGGCAGCACCCGGTCCGGCAGCACGAGCCGGGCGTTGGTCAGGACTGTCTCGTCGCTCATGCGCCCCTTCTGCCCGAGCCGCGCGCCAGGACAAGAGTGCGGGCGGCTGCCCCGTGCGGAAGGCCGGATGAAGTTTTCGAGGCGGGCTGCGCGGGACTACGGGCGCCCCGAACGGAAAAGGGGGACGCACCCTTCGGTGCATCCCCCTCCTGCAATGGCTCCCCGAGTTGGACTCGAACCAACGACCTAGCGATTAACAGTCGCGTGCTCTACCAGCTGAGCTATCGGGGATCAGGCCCGCTGCGTGCGGGTCGGCCGGATACCGCGTGTGCCGCCGCCCCGCAAGGGGGTCCGTGGAAGTTTGCGCGAAGCTTTTTCCGCAACCCCCGTCCGCGCACGCACAAAGGGTGGAACTGGCGGGCCTCCGGCAAGCGCGGAGGCGTCCCAAGGGCAGTCCTGGAATTTTCAGAGGGGAGGCCCCTGCCCCTGCCGGGCGCCGCAGGAGGGCGCCAGGAAGGGAAGGGGGTGGAGGCCCGAGCGGGAATCGAACCCACATTCACGGATTTGCAGTCCGCTGCATCACCACTCTGCCATCGGGCCGGCAGGAGGGCAGGGTATCGCGCCCCGGGGGCATCGGGTCAACCCGCATCCGGCGCGGCCTGCCGCGCGGCTTCCAAGCGCCGCCCGGGGCGCCTATAAACCGCCCGGTTCAGTTGATGGGGCAGCGGGCGGCATGGACTTCGCCGAGGCGCGCAGGCGCATGGTTGATGGGCAGGTAAGGCCCAACCGGGTGACGGATCCACGGATCCTGGAGGCGATGCGGGCTGTGCCGCGGGAACTCTTCGTCCCCGCCCCGCTCCGGGCCCGCGCCCTGGCGGACGAGGACATCGCGCTCGGCGGCGGCCGGGTGATGCTGCAGCCGATGACGGTGGCGCGGCTGATCCAGCTCGGCCTGCCGCGCCCGGGGGAGCGGGTGCTCGTCCTCGCATCGGGCACGGGGTACGGCGCGGCGCTGATCGCCCATGGGGGCGCGGAGGTCGTGGCGGTGGAGAACGAGGCGGCAATCGCCGCGCTCGGCGACGAGGGGATCGCCGCCTCCGGCCTCTGGCCAGGCTCCCTGCGCCGCGTGGCCGGGGATCCCGCGGCGGGTCTGCCGGACGGCGCCCCCTACGACCTGATCCTTGTGGAGGGCGCGATCCCGGCCGTGCCGGCCGCCCTTCCCGCTCAGCTCGCCGAGGGCGGCCGGCTGGTTGCCATCCGCCGCGCCCCGGGCGAGGCGGGATCGGCGATCCTCGGCCGCCGCACCGCCGGCAGCTTCAGCGCGGTACCGCAGTTCAACGCGCAGACCTCCCTTCTGCCGGCCTTCTCCCCGCGGCCGGGCTTCGCCCTCGTCTGACGCGGGCACCGCGCCGGCCGTCCGGGAACGGCAAGGATGCGGAAAGACTTCTTCGCCATCCTGGCCGCCTGGCGGCCGGGCTGGCTAACATCCCGGGACGAAGGCACAGGCGACCCCTCCGGCCCCTCGGACCGGGGCGGCCCAGCAGGAACCGCATTATGACCCGCAGACACGCTCCGCGCCGCCGATCCGTGTTGCCGACCGCCCTCGCCCTCGCGCTGATCCCGCTCGGCCTTGCCGCGCCCGCCAGGGCACAGACGCTGCAGGAGGCGCTGGCCCAGACCTATGTGAATAACCCCACCCTCGCCACGGCGCGCGCCCAGCTCCGTGTGGTGGACGAGAACGTCCCGCAGGCCCTGGCCGGTTGGCGCCCGACCGTGACCCTCTCCGGCAGCGCCGGCTACGGCGAGGGCACGCTCCGCTCCCGTTCCACCAATGCCCGCGGCGAGCGGGTGGGCGTGTCGACCGACCAGGACCGCACGATCGCCACCGCCGCCGCGACGATCACCCAGCCCCTCTACCGCGGTGGCCGGACGGTAGCCTCGACCCGCCGCGCGGAGAATCAGGTGCTCGCCCAACGCGCCCGGCTGCTCGCCACCGAGCAGCAGGTGCTGCAGGACGCCGTCGCCGCCTATGTGAACGTGATCCGCTTCCAGGAGGAAGTCCGGCTCAACCTGAACAACGCCCAGGTTCTCCAGCGCCAGCTGGACGCGACCAACGAGCGCTTCCGGGTGGGCGAGATCACCCGCACCGACGTGGCCCAGGCCGAGTCGCGCCTTGCCGGCGCCCGCGCCTCCCGCGCCGGTTCGGAGGGGCAACTCCAGAACGCGCGGGCGAGCTTCCAGCGCACCATCGGCCTCGCCCCCGCGCGGCTCACGGCGCCCCAGCCGCTGACGCCGGCCGTGCCGAGCGGACAGGATGCAGCGCAGGTGGCGGCGCTGAACAACCCCGCCGTCGTGGCCGCGCTGTTCGACGAATCCGCCGCGCGCGACTTCATCGACGTCCAGCTCGCCGCCCTGCTGCCGCAGGCGAGCCTCCAGGCCCAGGCCTTCCGCAATGACAACCAGCAGATCCTCGGCCAGCGCACCATCGGCGAGCAGGTCGTCGCGACCGTAACCGTGCCGCTCTACCAGGGCGGGGCAGAGTACGCCGCGGTGCGCCAGGCCCGGCAGGACGCAACCCGGCTCCGGCAGGTCGTGGATGACCAGCGGCGGATCGCCTCTGCCCAGGCAATCCAGGCCTGGGAGACGCTCGGCAGCGCCCGGGCCACGGTGGACAGCGTGCGCGCCCAGATCCGCGCCGCCGAGATCGCGCTGGACGGCGTGCAGCGCGAGGCCGTCGTGGGCAGCCGAACGACGCTCGACGTGCTGAACGCCGAGCAGGAGCTGCTGAACGCCCGCGTCTCGCTCGTCCGGGCGCTCGCGGACGTGGTCACGGCGAGCCACTCGCTCGCTCAGGCCGTTGGCCGGCTGACGGCGAGGGACCTGAACCTGCCCGTCGCCCTGTACGACCAGGAAGCCTATTATCGCGCGGTCCGCGACCGCTGGGCCGGGCTGCGCGACTACACCGCCCCCCAGCCGGTCCAGCAGTAGACACCCGAGCTCCAGGAACCCCCGCATGTCCGGCGCCACCGCTCCTGGTCAGGACCCTTCGATGGAGGACATCCTCGCCTCCATCCGGAAGATCCTGAACGAGGAGGAAGCGGCACCCGCGCCGGCAGCGCCGCCGCCGCCGCCGCCGCCGCCGCCGCCGCCGCCGCCGCCGCCGCCG
>JBHTFH010000027.1:0-56439 GCA_042666135.1 Roseomonas sp. GCM10028921
GCCGGGCGCGCGGGCGCCGCGGCGCCGGTCGGCGCGGGCGCGCCGCCCTGGCCGCCCGGGCCGCCGGCCCGCTTCTTCACGACCTCGACCTGCACCGTCTTGCTGCGGCCATGGCTGAAGGACTGGCGCACGCTGCCAGCCTGCTCGGTCTTGCCGAGCTCCATCCGTCCGCCGGGGCGCAACGAGAGCCGCCCCTTGCCCTGATCCTGTCCGTTCTCGTCGCTCATCCGTCCGCCCGCGCCCGGGGCGCTGCCCGAGCCTTCCGTATCCAGCTTGCTATCCGCCACACTGATCTCCAACGCACCCTTCCGGGATGACTCCCCGGGGTGCCGGCCGCCATGGGGCGGCCCATCATCCATTTCGCGCCGCCGGGGGCGCGCATCCCTGGGCTGCGCGACAGGGCGCGAACCCAAAGGGCGGCGAGGGTTGCCCCTCCCGCCCCGTTGCCGTCTGGCCGACTAGCGGCTCATCGCTCTTGCGTCACTGGCACGGCCGGCTCCCCTCCGCGCCGAGGGCGCGTCTCCTGCCTGCCGCCCTTGCCGGACGCCGGGCTCCCCGCCGCCCGTCCGGGCGCGGGGTCTTGCGCACCCTGCGAGGGTGCAATCTTCCGGCGGCCCCGGTCGGGGCCGCCCCTATCCGCGTTATGTGGCGATGCGGAGGCTTCGGTGCCAGGGCCCTTGCGGACCCGCGCCTTGCCCCTCTCGCCACCACGCGCATTCCCGTCGGTCGGCGTGGTGCTCAGCATGCCGGCCAGGCGCCCGGCCTCGGCCAGGATCCCCTGGGCCAGCCGGCCCGGCGCCACCGCCACATGCACCGCGTGATCGCGACCGAACACCGCACCAAGCTCCGCCGCCCCGAGGACGGAGACGACGGGAACCTGATGGCTCCCGACCAGCCTCGCGCGCTCCGGGGCGCTTCCATCCGACGCCTCGACCAGCAGGGCGGCGCGCCCGGCCTGAAGCCATTCGCGCGCCTGCTGGAAGCCCACCACGGCTTGCCCCGCGCGGCGCGCGAGGCCCACCTGGTCCCGGATGCGCCGCCGGAGGCCGCCGAGGATCGCTTCGCGAAGGTCGGGGACGGGGTGAACCGGGCCACGAGCCGCCTTCATGAAGGCGCCGCGGGTCAGCGCGCGTTCTAGCACATCGCCGCGCGCGCTCAACCACATTCCCCGCCCGGGCATGCGCCCGGCGAGGTCCGGCACCAGGACGCGGTCCGGGCCGAGCACGAAGCGGATCATCGCCTCCTTGGGCAGGCTCTCCCGCGTCACCACGCAGCGGCGGAGAGGGCCCTTCTCCTCGGGATCGGGAAGTCCCGAGGGGGCTTCCTGAACGGGAGGCAAGCCGGAGGCTTCCTCCCGAGGAGGCGTCTGGGGGTCAGGCCCGGGCGTCGCCGTTCTCCTCCTCGTCGCCGGCGGGCTCGCCCTCACCCTCGATGCCCTCGGCACCGTCCTCCCCGGCCTCCTCATAGCCGGCCTGGGCGGCGGCCTCGGCCGCGGCCTTTTCCTCCTCGCCGAACCAGCCGGCGCGCTGGCGGGCGGCCATGATGATGGCGTTCGCCGTCTCCTCGTCCACGCTGTCCGTGCCGAGGATCTCGATCAGCTCGTCGGCGGCGAGGTCGCCGAGGTCGTCGAGCGTCTTCACGCCCTTCTCGCCTAGCGCGACCATCATGGCGGGGGTGAAGCCACCGGTCTCGCCGACCTTGTCGTCCACGCCCATGGCGCGGCGCTTCTCGTCCATCTCCTGGTCGTGGCGCTCAAGGCTCGCCTGGGCGCGGCGCTTCAGCTCGGCGGCCACGTTCTCGTCGAAGCCCTCGATGGAGGCGAGCTCCTCGTCCTCGGTCTCGATGATCTCCTCAAGCGACGTGAAGCCCTCGGTGACCAGCAGGCCGGCGATCACGTCGTCCACGTCCAGCCCTTCGACGAAGAGGCCGGAGCGCTTGCGGAAGTCCTCCTGGCGGCGCTCGCTCTCCTCGGCCTCGGTGAGGATGTCCACGTCATAGCGGGTGAGCTGGGAGGCCAGGCGCACGTTCTGGCCGCGGCGGCCGATGGCCAGCGAGAGCTGGTCGTCCGGCACCACCACCTCGACACGGCGGCTCTCGTCGTCGAGCACCACCTTCGTGACCTCGGCGGGCGCGAGGGCGTTCACGATGAAGGTCGCCTGGTCCCCGGACCAGGGGATGATGTCGATCTTCTCGCCCTGCAGCTCCGCCACCACGGCCTGCACGCGCGAGCCGCGCATGCCGACGCAGGCGCCGACGGGGTCGATCGAGCTGTCGCGGGAGATCACGGCCATCTTCGCGCGGCTGCCGGGGTCCCGGGCCACCGCCTTGATCTCGATGATGCCGTCGTAGATCTCGGGCACCTCCTGGGCGAAGAGCTTCGCCAGGAAGCCGGGATGCGTGCGGGAGAGGAAGATCTGCGGCCCGCGCTGCTCCTCGCGCACGTCGTAGATGTAGGCGCGCACGCGGTCGCCGTTGCGGAAGGCCTCGCGCGGGATGGTCTCGTCGCGGCGCAGCAGGGCCTCGGCGCGGCCGAGATCGACCATGAGGTTGCCGTACTCCGTGCGCTTGACCACGCCGTTGATGATCTCGCCGACGCGGTCCTTGTACTCGTCGAACTGTTTCTTGCGCTCGACCTCGCGCACGCGCTGCACAATCACCTGCTTGGCGGTCTGGGCGGCGATGCGGCCGAAGTCGATGGGCGGCAGGGGATCGACGATGAACTCGCCCACCTTGATGCCGGGCTTGATGCGCTCGGCGATGCGGTGCGGAATCTGCGTCGCCTCGTTCTCGACGGGCTCGGCCTCCACCACCTCGGTCCAGCGGGAGAGGCGGACCTCGCCGTTCCGGCGGTCGATGGTGGCGCGGATGTCCTTTTCCTGGCCGTACTTCGCGCGGCCGGCCTTGGACATGGCCTGCTCCATCGCCTCGAGCACCTCCTCGCGCTCGATCATCTTCTCCCGGGCGACGGCATCGGCCACCTGGAGAAGCTCGGGGCGGGCGATCGCGACATCGACGGCCATCTCTATCAGTTCCTCTCGGAAGGGGGACGCCAGCGCTTGGGAGCCTTCTTCGGGGCCACCTCACCATCGGCGTCTTCGGGTTCAGGCTGGGCGGTGGCGGCAATCAGCTCGTCCGTCAGCACCAGCTTGGCGCGGCGGATGTTGCCGCGGGGAAGCGTGACCTCGGCGCCCTCGTCGAGCTTCAGGCGCACCTCGTTCTCGTCGGCCGAGAGGATGCGGCCGCGGAAGCGGCGGCGGCCCTCCTGCGGGACGTTCAACTCCACGGTCGCGACCTGGCTGGCGAAGCGCACCCAGTCCTTCGTACGGGTCAGCGGCCGGTCGATGCCGGCGGAGGAGACCTCGAGGTTCCACTCGCCCGGGAAGGGATCGTCCACGTCGAGCACGGCGCCGACGGCGTGGGAGATCGCCTCGCAGTCCTTCACGTTGATGAGGCTACCATCGGCGCGGTCGGCCATGACCTGCACGGTCGGGCGTTCCTTACCCTGGATCAGCACGCGCACGAGCTCGTAGCCCATGCCGCCGAGGGTCGGCGCGATGGCGGCCGCGATACGGGCCTCGAGCCCCTCGTGCTGGGGCAGTTCCTGGTTATTGGCGTCGTCGCTCAAAAACGAAAAAAGGCGGCCCGCTAAGGCCACCCCCCTGAAACGGCGGATTGTCTTGTCAATCCCATATAGCGACGAGCGGAGACGGGAGCAAGGATCGCGTTCACCACCGCGACCCTGCCGCACACGGAAACGTTAAATCCTGGAATCGTGCGCAACCATTAGTCTTTCGAAACCGACGGAGCGCACCACCGCCGGTTCCAGGAAGGAAGCAGATGCGTACGATTCGTGGCGGCAACGGCATCGACCACATCTTCCAGTGGTCGTCTCGGGAGCCGTTGATCATCCATGGCAACGGTCTCCAGGATTGGTCCCTGCCGCCGGGCAACAACATCATCATGGCCGGTCACGGTGCCGACACGATCTATGCGGGCTACGGCGCCGACATGGTCATGGGCGGCAACGGCAACGACCGTATCTTCGGCTATGGCGCGGACGGCCCGTCCCCCGGTGCGGAGGCGGCCTATGCTGCGCGGGACCTCGGCGACACGCTCGAGGGCGGCGGGGGCAACGACTACATCCGCGGCGGCGGCGGGAACGACCTGCTCCTCGGCGGTACGGGCCAGGACACGCTGCTGGGCGACAGCGGCGACGACATTCTCTTCGGCGGGGCGGGCAACGACGTGCTGCGCGGCGGCTCCGGCGCCGACACGCTGTCGGGCGGCGCCGGGCGGGACGTGTTCCGCTTCGAGTACGACAGCTACTATGGCGGCGACGCCAATGGCGGGCAGGACGTGATCCTCGATTTCCGCACCGGCATCGACCAGGTTGACCTCCGGGCCTACGGCATCAAGGCCGAGGACGTGACGATGACCGACACGCCCGATGGCCTGGTGCTGAGCTTTGAGGCGATCGGCGAGCCGACCGGGATTGAGCTGCGCGGCGTGCACGCCGTCGCCAAGGCCGACATCCTCTTCGCCTGATCCCGCCAGGGCCGGGGAGCGACCCTCCCCGCCCCCTCTACTTCCGGCGCCAGACCCACCAGCGCGGGGCGCGGCCCTCACGGAGCGCCTTGGCCTCGTAACGCGTGCGGGGCCAGCCCTCGGGATGGGCATCGTGGTGCTCGGCGAGGTCGAAGAGGTCCTGCGCCCCCATCACCTCGTCCACCCAGGCTTGGTAGGTCGGGTCGTCGCTCGCGATGCGCCACTCGGCGCCGGGCCGCAACTTCGCGGCCAGCAGGGGCAGCAGGGCCGGGTGCACGAAGCGGCGCTTGCTGTGTCGGGCCTTCGGCCAGGGGTCCGGGAACATCAGGAACAGCCGGTCCAGCGCGCCGTCCGGCAGTCCGGCGAGGAGATGCCGCGCGTCCCGCGGCCAGAGGCGCAGGTTGGCGGGCAGCGGGCCGGTTTCCTCCTCCCCCTCGGGCACGAGCTGGGTGAGGAGGGAGCAGATCCCGTTCTCGAACACCTCGGAGGCGATGAGCGCCGCGCGTGGGTTGGCCTGCGCGATCTCCAGCGCGTGCTCGCCCCCGCCGAATCCGACCTCCAGACAGAGGGCCTCGGGCGCGTTGGCGAAGGCTGCGCGGGGATCGGCGGGGTCGGCCAGGGTGATGCGCGGCAGGGTGAGGTCGAGCAGACGCTGCTGGCGCGGCCGCAGCGGGTGGCCGCGGCGGCGGCCGTAGAGGCGATCGGGAATGCCCTCGGCGGGGGGCGAGGGGCGGGAGGTGTCGTAGGCCATGAATCCGGGGCGCCTGGATGGGGGAAGGGCCGCACCGCAAGGGGGTTGCGGTACGGCCCTTTCATTTGCGCCTAGGGGGGCAGGCTCGGCCCTTGGGGGAGGGCCGGTCAGGTGGGGGTGCCTGACGGGATGAACCCTAGGTTAGTGAGAACAAAACGTCAACAGATTCCTCTGTTCCCCTGGGAAGCTCAGCGGCCGAAGGCGCGCTTCAGCTCGGCGGCGAGGTCCGTCCGCTCCCAGGTAAAGGTGCCCTTCTCCGCGTCCGGCGTGCGGCCGAAATGGCCGTAGGCGGAGGTGGGAACGTAGATCGGGCGGTTGAGGTGCAGGTGCTCGCGGATGCCGCGGGGGGAGAGGTTCACCATGTCCCCGATCACCTTCACCAGCTTCGCCTCGTCCACGTCATGGCCGGTGCCGTGCAGGTCGAAATAGACCGAAAGCGGCTTGGCCACGCCGATGGCGTAGGAGACCTGCATGGTGCAGCGGTCAGCCAGGCCGGCGGCGACGACGTTCTTGGCGACGTAGCGCGCGGCATAGGCGGCCGAGCGGTCCACCTTCGTTGGATCCTTGCCGGAGAAGGCACCGCCGCCGTGCGGGGCCGCGCCGCCATAGGTGTCCACGATGATCTTGCGCCCGGTCAGGCCGCAGTCGCCGTCCGGCCCGCCGATGACGAAGGTGCCGGTCGGGTTGACGTAGATCTCCTCGGCCTTCGGCATCCAGCCCGGGGGAAGCGAGGTCTCGATGAAGGGAAGGACGAGGGCGCGCACGTCCTCCTGGGTCATCCCCTCCTCGTGCTGGGTGGAGACGACGACGGAGGTGGCGCCCACCGGCTTGCCGTCGACGTAGCGCAGCGTGACCTGCGACTTGGCGTCGGGTAGCAGGCCCTTGGCCGTGATGTCGCTGTTGCGCCGGGCCTCGCTGATCCGGCGGAGGATCAGGTGGGAGTAGTAGAGGGGGGCCGGCATGAGGTCCGGCGTCTCGCGGCAGGCATAGCCGAACATGATGCCCTGGTCGCCCGCGCCCTCATCCTTGTTGCCGGCGGCGTCCACGCCCTGGGCGATGTGGGCGGACTGGGCGTGCAGGTGGCACTCCACATGCGCGTTGCGCCAGGAGAAGCCCTCCTGGTCGTAGCCGATGTCGCGCACGGCCAGGCGGGCGGCGTGCATCAGCAGGTCGGCCGTGATGTCGGCAGGGCCGCGCGTCTCGCCGGCAATGACGATGCGGTTGGTGGTGACCAGCGTCTCGCACGCGACGCGCGCGTAGGGATCGGCCTCCAGGAAGGTGTCGAGCACCGTGTCGGAAATGCGGTCGGCCACCTTGTCCGGGTGGCCTTCGGAGACGGACTCCGAGGTGAAAAGGTACTCGCCCTGGTCGCGCATGGCGTGATTCGGCCTCTTGTCGCGTGTGTGGAAGCCGGGGCCGGGGAATCCGGGCGGCGGGGCGGTTTCGCAGGGAGGGGAGGGGGGGTCAAGGCGCGGCGTCATGACGGAACGAGGCAGGCCGGGATGCGCCGCCGCCCGCCCGCGATGCGGAGAAGGGCGTGCAGGGTGCGGAGGACCGGGATCTCCCGCCGGGTGAGCGGGCCGCTGAGCAACGACTTCACCGCGCGATGGACGAGTTCGGACAAATCCGGATCGGGGAGCATCCAGGAGGGGCCGGGCAGGGCGTTTCGCAGCCCGAGGCGGCGGGCGAGGGCGAGAGGTGCGGCGATGGGCGGCGCAGAGCCGCAAGCGACTACCGCTGCTCAAGCGCCAGGATCTTCTTGCAAGACAGGGGGCCATCCACACACGGATACGTTGGCGTAGACTGATCAGACCAGGCCGTGAAAACCTTACGGACAGGGCGGGCCATACGTTTAGGGGCTTGGGCGCGCGTCGGCGGGCGGCTGACGCGAGGAGGCGGGACCAGACGCCCATGCGGGCCCAGCGGCGGAACTGGCGGTGCAGCGTATTGGTGCCGACAACGAGATGCTGGCTGTGAGTGCCCAAAACTACACTTCAGGCCATGGTGAGCCCTTATAAGTCGCTCAACAAAAACGCCGCCCCACTCTCATCGCATACCGCCCTCACCTCATCCACTAGCGTCCCCATCATCGGAATTCCATCCTGCCGCCGCTGAACCGTGGTGTCGTGCTCGGGGTCACCGGGGATGATGACGGGGTTGGAGGGGGCGGCCGGGATGTTGCCCCGCAACCGGGTGAGCAGATCCTCCAAATCCGCCTGGAACCCCTCCCGGTCCCGGAACGTCGCCGGGTTCAGCACGAGGAAGAAATGCCCCGTCCGAAGCTGGCCGGAGCCCGCGCCGGTGAGGGTGGCGCAGAGGATCTCGACCATCAGGGCCAGGCCGTAGCCCTTGTGGGCGCCCTGCTCGCGCGTGCCGCCGAGGGGGGCGAGGCGGCGGGCGTCGGAGGCGCGGGCGGAATCGAGTTCGGGGCCGCCCTCCTCGTTGATGGCCCAGCCCGGCGGCAGGGGCTTTCCGGCGCGGCGGGCGATGGAGACCTTGCCATAGGCGACGGTGGTGGTGGCCATGTCCAGCAGCACCGGCCGCTCCGGGTCCCGCGTTGGGGCGGAGAAGGCGATGGGGTTGGTGCCCAGCGCCGGTTCCGTGCCGTTCACGGGCACGAGGAGGTGGGAGGAGTTGGTGAGGGAGATGCAAATCATCCCCTCCGCCGCCGCCATGCGGGCGTACCAGCCGGCAGCGCCGTAGTGGTTGGAATTGGTCACGGCCGCGACGCCGATGCCGTGCTCCCGCGCCTTCTCGATCGCCAGCTCCGTCGCGAAATGGGCGGGGACGTGGCCGATGGCCTTCTGGCCGTCCACCAGCACGGCCACCCCGTTGTCGCGCAGGATGACGGGGGTGGCGCGGGGGTTCAGCCGACCCTCGCGGAGCAGCTTCTGGTAGTGCGGCAGCATGCCGATGCCGTGGGAGTCCACGCCGGAGAGGTCGGTCTCGACCATGATGGTGGCGGCGGTGTCCGCATGCTCCTCGGCCATGCCCCAGGCGGTGAAGACCGTGGTGAGCTGGCAGTGCAGGAGATCGGCGGGGACGGTGATGGCGTTCTGCATCCCCGTATTGAGGGGCCGGGGCGGGGGGCCGTCCACCCCCCTGCCCCGGGTTTCGGCGCGGCTTAGCTCGGGTTGATGCGGGTGATCTTGGTGCCGTTGAGCGAGATGGAGGCCATCAGCCCCTGCTGGTTGAAGGTGATGGCGTAGACGGCCTGGCGCAGCGTGGTGGCGGTGAAATTCACCTGGTCCCCGCGGTCCAGCACCACCACGGAGGGGCCGGTGCCGATCTCCCAGCCATCGGCGCGCATGAGGGCGCCCAGGGCCTCGTCGGTCATGAAGAACATCGCCAGCCCCGCGGCCTGGGCGCCGATGAGGAGGCCGAAGGAGGCCCCGGCGATGTTGTAGTAGCCCTGGATGGCGTCGCCGCGCAGCGCCGCGCCCTCGCCGTACTGGCCGCCGACGATGAAGCCGCCCTGGACGATGCGGGGGAAGATCAGCGTGGCGCGGGCCTGGTGGAAGAGGTTCCGCGTCTCCTCCCGCTGGCGGAGGGAGACGAGGGCGGCGTTCACCTCGGCGTTGATCTCGGCCGCGGTGGCGGCCTGGGCGGGGCGGGGGCGCAGCAGGGCGGGCGCGGCGAGCAGGGCGGCGGCCGCCGGCAGCAGGCCGGTGGTGAGGGCGCGGCGGGTGGGGGCGGGCATGGGGGCGTTCCTTCTTGCGCTGGCGCGCGCGGTGGCGGGTTCGGCTGCGGAACGCGGGGAGAGTGGGGCGGGCTGCGCCCCGCCCCGCCGAAACCGGCGCGCGCTGCGCTGGGAGGCGGTTCAGCCGAGGTCCGCGAAGGGGAGGCCGGGCGGGGTGCCGCCCCTGGCCGCGATCTCGCCGAGATTCTCGCCGCGCTGCCAGAGCTCGGCCGGGCGGTAATCCGCATAGGTGCGGAGGCGGCGGCGCTCGGGCGGGTCGCGGTCGAGATAGCCGTTGTTCCAGCGGCAGGTGAGGAGTTCGACGCCGGTCCAGAGCAGGGCGTCGGTCTCGAAGCGGAGGACGGTCTGGTCCTGGCCGGCGTCCTTGGGGGAGGACTGGAGGCGCCGGGCGCTCTCCTCCGACGGGAAGAGGAAGACGAGGGTGTTGATGAAGCCGCGCCACTCGGCCGGGGTGATGCCCGGCGCCAGGCGGGTGGCGATGGGGCCCTCGGGCATGTTCTGCCAGCGCAGCCAGGCGGTGCGGCCGCCGGGGCGCGGGATGGGGGTCCAGGCCCTGCGATTCTCGGTGACGGCCTCCGGATGCGCGGCGGCGAGTTCGGCGGCGGGGCGGAGGCCTTCGGCGCGGATCGCCTCCACCGCGCCGCGCTGGGTGACGTGGAAGAGATGGGGGATGCGGCGGGCGAACTCGGTCATCCCGGCCTCTCCCCGCTCAGGCCATGCCGAGGACGTGGCGCATCCCGTAGAGGCCCGGCGGCTGCCTCACCGCCCACAGCGCAGCGCGCACCGCGCCGGTGGCGTAGACGCGGCGGTCGAAGGAGCGGTGGGTGAGGGCAATGTGCTCGGACCCTGAGGCGAAGAGGAGGGTGTGCTCCCCTACCACCTGCCCGGCGCGCAGCGCGGCGAAGCCGATGGCGCCGGTCTTGCGGGGGCCGGTATGGCCGTCGCGCCCGGATTCGATGCCGGCCTCCTCCAGCGTGGTGCCGCGCCCGGCGGCCACCGCGCGGCCGAGGGCGACGGCGGTGCCGGAGGGGGCGTCGATCTTCTGGCGGTGGTGGGTCTCGACGATCTCGGCGTCATAGGCCTCGGCGGGGAGGGAGGCGGCGAGGCGCTCGGCCAGCGCCAGGACGAGGTTCACCCCGGGGGAGAAGTTAGCGGCGTAGACGACCGGGATCTCCCGCCCGGCCTCGGCGAGCGCGGCCTCCTGCGCGGCGGTGAGGCCGGTGGTGCCGAGGATGAGGGGCTTGCGGGCGTCGAGGGCGGCCCGGAGATGGGGCTCGACGGCGGCGGCGGTGGTGAAGTCGATCAGCGCGTCGGAGACGCGGGCGAGGGCCTGCGGGTCGCTCGGCCAGTGCTCGCCGCGATGCGCCGTGCCGCCGGCGAGGGCGGCGCCGGCGGCCGGCACCTCCTCGGCCAGGAGGCGGCCCATGCGGCCGGAAATTCCGAGGATGCCGATCCGGGTCATGCGCTGCTCTCCCCACGCCTGTCGCGCCCGTTCTGGGCCGGAACCCGAGCCAGGAAAAGGGGCGGGAAAAAGGGCTCAGGCGGCCGGGGCGGGCGGAGGGGGACGGTGATGTCGCAGACGAAGCTGGTTTCGGGCCGGGAGAGGGAGACCTGCCCGCCCAGCTGCTCCCGCACCGTGCCCTCCAGCACGCGGGAGCCGAAGCCGCGCCGCGTGGGCAGGCGGGTGATCGCCGGGCTGCCCGTCTCGGTCCAGCGGAGGTGGAGCGTGCCGTCCTCCCCGCCCTCGACCCGCCACTCGATGAGGGGGCGGCCGGCGGCGGTGGAGAGGGCGTCGTACTCCACCGCATTGGTGGCCAGCTCGTGCATCGCGATGGCGAGCGGCTGCGCGCCCCCTGGCGGCAGGGTGAGGGCAGGGCCGCTGAGCCCTGCCTGCGGAGTGTTCGCGCCGCCATCCGCGAGGAAGGCCGTCAGCTCGCCGCGGAGAAGGGTCTCTAGGTCGGCGCCGTACCAGCTGTCCTCCGCCAGGAGGGTCTGGGCGCGGGCGAGGGCGGCGACGCGGCCCTCGATGGCGCGGACATAGGAGGGTAGGTCGGGCGCGCGGGTGAGGCTCAGCGCGGCGAGGACGACGGGGAGGGCATTCTTCGCCCGGTGGTCCACCGCCTGCGAGAGAAGGGCTTGGCGCTCCTCCGCGCGGCGGCGCCCGGCGATGTCGAGGACGACGGCGAGGAAGGAGAGGGGCCTGCCGTCCGGCCCGGGGACGCGGCTGACGCTGCTGCTCGCCCAAGCCGAGCCGCCGTCGGGGCGGAGATAGCGCTTTTCGACCGTCGCCGCCTCGCCCGTCTCGGCCACGCCGGCCATCATCGCGCTGCATGAGGCGATGCTCTCGGGCGCGGTGAGATACGCCACGGTGAGGCCTAGCAGCTCCTCCCGCGTGCGGGCGAGGATGGTGCAGAGGGCGGTTCACCTGGAGAAAGCGGCCGTCGAGCCCGATCTCGCAGAGGCCGGCAGGGGCCTGGCCGAAAATGGCGGCGAGGCGCCCGGCGCTCTCCTCGACCCGGGCCCGCTCCTGCCGCGCGACAGCCTCGGAGTGGCGCAGCTCGATCTGCGCCATGGCCTGGGCGGCGAGGGAGGCGAGGGCGCGGCGCTGGCGGGTGGGTGTCGAGCACTCAGACCGTGCCGAGCGGCAGCCCCTCCGGCGTCACCAGCAGGGCGCCGGCGTAGAAGCGCAGCCCGTTCTCGGCAATAACGAGGGGGTTGGTGGTGAAGCGCGCATCATGCACCAAAGTCGGGGATGACGAGCATGTCCGACTGCAGGATGGCGTGGCGGCAGATGGAGAGGTCAAGCGACATCTCGCGGAGGCCGATGCCCATCTCCGCCTTGAACCACTGCCGCCTGTCCTCGATGAGGTTCACGACGGCGATGGACGCCTCCAGCAGGTCGGCCGCCAAGTCGACAATGTTGTCGAAGGCGGCCTCCCGCGCGGTGTCGAGGATGCCGTAACGGCGGAGGCGGCGAGGTGCTCCCCCTCATCCCAGGCAGGCGCGCAGGGATCCGCCTCCGTTGCGGCCTGCGGCTGCCGGGAAAGGTCGTTCAAGCGGATCTTCCGTGGATGGAGGCGGTCCAGCTACCTGGACCGCGCTCCGAGATGGGACAACCACGGGTTTGTTCAATGACCCGTTACGTTGCCGTCATTGAGCAATCTTACCCCTCCCTGCCTTAGGCGACGTCGAGCCAGAAGGGCTGGGCCTTGTAGTAGTCGTAGACGCGCACGCCATGGGTGTCGGAGAGATCCACGTTCTCCGAGGCGGCGTAGCTCGGCGCGCCCTCCAGCTGCTCGCGCGTGAGGTCCACGACGTAGCCACCCTTCGTCGTGTCGTAGGTGAGGATGGACCAGGGCAGGGGATGGTGCTGCTCCCCAATGCCGAGGAAGCCGCCGAAGGACATGACGGCGAAGGCGACGCGGCCCGAGATCTTGTCGATCATCAGGTCCTCGATCGTGCCGAGCCGGTCGCCGCCCGTGTTGTAGACCGCCGTTCCCTCCACCTTGTCGGCGGCGATGAGGCGGTGGTGGCTGCCCTGGTGGACGGCGCTGCTGGTGCCGGTGGGGGCTATATCGGACATGGCTGCTCTCCCGCAGGGTTGTGACAGGGGAACGCCCGGCGAGGGAACGGGTTGGCGAACCGGCAGCGGTTGCGCCGTCGCGCAAGGGTTATGACCCCGCCGTCGCGGGATGGTCATCCCGGCGTCACGACCCTGTCCCGGGGCGGCGCTAACCAGCGCCCATGCAGCTGGACAGGCTTCCCATGCACCAGGGCGAGACGACGCGACGGTATCGCAGCGTGTTCCTCTCCGACGTGCATCTGGGAACAAGGGGATGCCGGGCCGACTTCCTGGCGGACTTCCTGCGCGGGATGGAGTGCGAGCGCCTCTACCTCGTCGGCGACATCGTGGACGGCTGGCGCCTCCGCAAAACCTGGTACTGGGACAGCCACCACGACGAGGTGATCCGCCTCGTCCTCCGCCTCGCCCGCCACGGGACGGAGGTGGTCTACATCCCCGGCAACCACGATGAGATCTTTCGCGACTGGCTCGGGCTGGAGGTGGCCGGGGTGCGGCTGGTGGAGGAGGCGGAGCACATCGCCGCCGACGGGCGCCGCCTTCTCGTGATCCATGGCGACGCCTTCGACAGCGTCGTGCGCTACGCCCGCACCATCGCCCTTCTCGGCGACTGGGCCTATGACATGGCGCTCGAGCTGAACCGGCTGTTCAACCTCGCCCGCCGCCGGCTCGGCCTGCCCTACTGGTCGCTCTCGCAATGGCTGAAGCGTCAGGTGAAGGGCGCGGTGAAGGCGATCGATCGCTTCGAGGGCGCGCTCGCGCTGGAGGCGCGGCGCCGCGGCTTCGACGGCATCGTCTGCGGCCACATCCACCACGCCGAAATGCGCGACATCGGCGGCGTGCTCTACATGAACGACGGCGACTGGGTGGAGAGCTGCACCGCCCTGGTGGAGCACGAGGACGGGCGCTTCGAGCTGGTGGACTGGGCGGCGGAGCGGCGCCTCTCCTTCTTCCGCCCGCGCCGCGCGGCCGCCGCAACCGCTCCGGCGGCTGACACCGCGACGGCCGGCGCCGCGGCAGATGGCGCCACGGTGCCAGCCGCACCGGCCGCGGCGGCCGGCGCGACCGCGGGCTAGGTGCGCATCCTCGTCGTCTCCGACGCCTGGCACCCGCAGGTGAACGGCGTCGTCCGCACGATGGAGCAGGTGACGGGGCATCTGCGCGCGGGCGGGGACGAGATCCGCGTGATCGGGCCCGCCGACTTCCGCTCCGCCCCCATGCCCGGCTATCCCGAAATCCGCCTCGCCATCGCCCCCGCTCGGCGGCTGCGGGCGCTCGTGGAGGGCTTCGCGCCGGAGGCCGTGCACATCGCCACTGAGGGGCCGCTGGGCTGGGCGATGCGGGGGCTTTGTCTCCGCTGGGAATGGCCCTTCACCACCTCCTTCCACACGCGCTTCCCCGACTACCTGCACGCGCGGACCGGCGTGCCGGAATCCTGGAGCTGGGCGGTGATGCGGCGCTTCCACGCCCCCTCCGCCACTGTGCTGGCCGCGACGGGATCCCTGCAGCGGGAGCTGGAGGGGCGCGGCTTCCGGCGAGTGCGCCGCTGGTCCCGCGGCGTCGATCTCGATCGCTTCCGACCCGGCCTGCCCGACGTCTTCGAGGCGCTGCCGCGTCCCGTCTTCCTCTGCGCCGGCCGGGTGGCGGTGGAGAAGAGGATCGACGCCTTCCTCTCCCTCGACCTGCCCGGGACAAAGGTGGTGGTGGGAGAGGGGCCGCAGCGCGCGGCGCTGGAGCGGCGCTTCCCCGATGCGGTCTTCACGGGATACCGCGAGAACGGGCTGCTGGCGGCCTCCTACGCCTCGGCGGACGTGTTCGTCTTTCCCTCCCGCACCGACACCTTCGGCCTCGTGCTGCTGGAGGCCATGGCCTGCGGCACGCCGGTCGCCGCCTTTCCCGTCAGTGGGCCGCTGGACGTGGTGGGGGAGGCGCCCGTGGGGGCGCTGGACACGGATCTCCGCGCCGCTTGCCTGCGCGCGCTGGAGACCGACGGGGCGGCCTGCCGCGCCCATGCCGAGGGCTTCTCCTGGGGCGCCTGCGCGGCGCGGTTCCGGGAGGCGCTGGTGCCGCTTCAGGGTTTCGAGGAGAGGGATGATGGGGAAGCGCGATGGACGGCATGATGCGGGCGGCGCCGACGGCGCGGCGCGGGGCTGGGGTTGGGCTGTTCCTGCGCCGCTGGGCGCGGAACCCGCTGCAGATGGGCAGCGTGGTCCCCTCCTCCCCGGCGCTGGGGCGGGCGATCGCGCGGCACTCCAGGTGGGATGGGGGCGCTTCGGTGCTGGAGCTGGGGGCGGGAACGGGCGCGGTCTCCCGCGCGCTGCTCGCCGCCGGCCTGCCGCCCGAGCGGCTGGTGGTGGTGGAGATCGTGCCGGAGATGGCCGCGCATCTGCGTGAGGCCCTGCCCGGCGTGCGGGTGGTGACGGGCGACGCCTTCGCCCTGCCCTCCATCCTGCCGGCGGGCCTCCGCCTGGGCACGGTGATCTGCGGCATCCCGCTCGTGCTCTTGCCGCTGGAGCGGCAGCGCGCCTTCGTGGATGCGGTGGAGGCGGTGGCGCCGGGGCTGGGCTTCCTCCTCTACACCTACTGCGCCACCTCGCCGCTGCCCTACCGCAAGCTCGGGTTGGGTGCGCGGCGGGAGGCCTTCACGCCCTGGAACCTGCCGCCGGCGAGCGTCTGGCGCTACGGGCTGGGCTGATACCAGCCATCCATGATGGATGACCGCTCGGGGTGAACAGCGAATGTAGACGCGCAGCAATCCGACTTCCGCCCTGCACCTATCCGCGTCGCCAACCGGAACCCCTGGGATGCTTCGAAACGGATGTGGCCCTGAGGTTTTGTGGGACGAATGTCCGCCTGTGTTGATCGGTGCCGTGCGGGTCTCATGGCCTGGACGGAAGCAAAGACGGCTCTCCGCCGCATGGGGCCGGTGGCGGAGAGCTGAGACGTCGTGCACTGACGCGGACGAGAGTCTCAGCTGAGTGGGCCATGCCGCGCTTGCGGAAAGGCCCACGGTGTTCGCGTCGTTCCGACGAAGTCCGATAAGGATCGGGCAGCAATGTTAGCTCGGCGTCGCGACGACGACCGCCTTCCCCATCACGGTGCGGTCGGGAGGAGGGATGGCCGCCCCTCCTTTCTCGCGGACGAGTTCCTTGACCTGTTCGTACGCTTTCTCCGCGTTTTCACGAGTGTCGAAGAGGCTGAGGAGCGCTGCGCGTGTCCGGCCCGGGTCGCCCCATGCGGCATAGAATGCTCTGAAGCCAGGCGAGCCCCTGACCGCGGGCATTGTGACGTCGCGCGTGAATTGCTCGCGGAAGTCCGGGTTACTGATGTTCCCGAATTTGCGGATCACGACATAGGGCAAGTTGCCCGGCCCGCCGAAGCTCCCAGGCTGCCCCTCGGCGCTCGCTAGGAGAACAACCTCTCCGGAGAACACCTCGGGCGGATCGGGCAGAAGATCCTGCATCTCGGACTGCACCCAGGACCGGGCCTGCTCGTTCGCCTTGGCCGCCTGCTCCTGGCTCTCGAAAAGGCCAACGGAGACGCCGTCGCCATCCTCGCTGGCGAGGACGTAGTAGCCCTTGAAGCCGGACGATCGCTTCAGGATAGGTACGAGCCCTTCTTCGACCTTGGACGATATCTCGTCCACCCGCGCCGCCGTCCCAGCGTATCGCCTGAGGGTGAGGTACATGACGCAGCCTCCCATCGTTGCCCCGGCTTGTACCGGGGTGGGAAGTCTGCGACTCGTTGCTCAGACGAGTCAAAGCAAAGCCGGCAGGATCTGGGGGCATGCGCGGCCCTCTGAACGGCCCTGACGTGAGGATCTTCGGACGTCCCGGGCCGGACGGTGGAGGTGCCGATCAAGTCCTCGGAGATCGGGAAGCCGGGTGGACGTCTTCGTAGGCTGACGCCGCGCAGCGCCTCGAGAGGTTCCTTCCGCCCTTCCCGCTATACCTCCCGGATTGTCCTCGCATTCGCCCGTGCGCGACGGCGGGCGGGTGTCATGGCCGCTTTGCCGGGAGGCGGCTACGGGGCGGGCAGTACTTTCTCTCGCCAGAGCCGCAAGCCCTCCCGGAGGGGCTCGCGCGCGGCGCAAGCTGCCGGATCTCCGGTGCGCAGGCCCGCTGGACCGACCGGCAGCCCCATCATTCGCACCGCATTGTCATCGGCGGACCCATCCGACGGCGTTGCCCCCGGCGGCTCCTTCCCACAGGACGGGGCGGCATGGAAAAGACGCGACACCCGGTCGGCCGCGCCGCGCGCGCCGCCACCCTCCTGCTGCTGCTCGCCGGCTGCGCCGGGGTCGGGCCGCAGCGGCTGAACACGGACCAGATGGGCTACGCCGCGGCCCTTGGCGACGGGCAGAAGCAGCAGATGCTGCTCAACATGGTGCGGCTCCGCTACGCCGACGTGCCGACCTTCCTCACCACCAGCCAGATCATCTCGGGCTACACGCTGCAGGGCACGGGGCAGGTCGGGCTCAACGCGTATCCGAACGCCAATCCCGGCAACTACGCGACCCTCCCGGGCACGGTGGAATACACCAGCCGCCCCACCTTCACCTTCACCCCGGTCACGGGGGAGCGCTTCGCGCAGTCCTACCTGCGCCCGCTCGCCGCGGCGGAGCTGCTCTCCCTCGCGCAGAGCGGCGCGCCGATCGACCTGCTGTTCCGGCTCGGCGTGCAGTCGGTGAACGGGCTGGTGAACGGCGCGGCCAGCGGCGGCGAGATGCGGGCCGCCTCGGGCGGCTTCGAGGCGCTGATGGCCGCGCTGCGCGAGGTGCAGGCCGCCGGCACCGTCAGCCTGCGCTTCGAGCGCATGCCGTCGGGCAACCGCGTCTACCTCATGCTCGACGGGGAGGAGCCGCGCGCGCGGGCGGCGCTGCGCGACATCCGGCGCATCCTGCGCGCGGACGCCTCGGCGCGCGAGTTCGAGGTGGTGTACGGGCGCCAGTCCGGCCGCCCCGGGCAGATCGTGGTGCTGACGCGCTCGGTGCTCCAGATCTTCTACGAGCTGGGTGCGGGGATCGACGTGCCGCGCGCGAGCATCCGGCGCGGGGACACCGTGCCCGCCGCGCCGGGGGGGCTGATCGCCGTGCACCAGGGCGCCGACGAGCCGCGGGACGCCTTCGCCGCCGTGAACTACCGCAACCGCTGGTACTGGATCGAGGCGGGCGACTACGCCTCGAAGTCGGCCTTCGCCTTCGCCTATGTGCTGCAGACCCTGGCCGAGAGCGGCCAGGGGCAGCCGACGCCGGTCGTCACGATCCCCGCGCAGTAGGGGCGTGGCTCAGGGAACTTCCCTGGCCACGCCTGCTGCCCGCGCGCCGTGCCGGAACTCACGCGGCGAGCGGTGCATCGCCGCTTAGGCGGCGAGCGCGGGGTAATCCGTGTAGCCGTGCTCGCCGCCGCCGTAGAAGGTGGTGCGGTCGGGATCATTGAGCGGGGCGCCGGCCTTCATGCGCTCCACCAGGTCGGGATTGGCGATGTAGGGGCGGCCGAAGGCGACGAGGTCGGCGCGGCCCTCGCGGATGGCGGCGTCGGCCATGGCGAAATCGTAGCCGTTATTCGCCATGTAGGGGCCGCGGAAAAGGCGGCGCAGCTCCATGAAGTCGAAGTCGGGCACGATGTCGCGCGGGCCACCCGTCGCGCCCTCGACCATGTGGAGATAGGCAAGGCCGTAGCGGTTCAGCCCCTCCACCGCGTGGCGGAAGAGCGGGGCGGGGTCGCTGTCGCTCGCGTCGTTGGCGGGCGTCACGGGGGAGAGGCGCAGCCCCGTGCGGTCGGCGCCGATCGCCCCCGTCACGGCCTCCACCACCTCGAAGAGGAAGCGGGTGCGGTTCTCGATGCTGCCGCCGTACTCGTCCGTGCGCTGGTTGCTGCCGTTCCGCAGGAACTGGTCGATGAGGTAGCCGTTCGCGCCGTGGATCTCGACGCCGTCGAAGCCCGCGCGGCGCGCGGTGGCGGCGGCATGGGCGAAGTCGGCGACGACGCCCGCGATCTCCCTCTTCTCCAGCGCGCGGGGCTGGGGATGGGGCTGGAAGCCCGTCTCGGTGAAGGCCTGGCCCTTGGGCGTGATGGCGGAAGGAGCCACGGGCTGGCCGTTGTCCGGCTGCAGCGAGGGGTGGGAGATGCGGCCGACATGCCAGAGCTGGACGACGATCCTGCCGCCCTTCTCGTGCACCGCGTCCGTCACCTCCCGCCAGGCCTCGGCCTGGGCATCGGTGTAGACGCCGGGGGTGAAGGCGTAGCCCTTGGCGGTATTGGAGACCTGCGTGGCCTCGGTGATGATGAGGCCGGCGGAGGCGCGCTGGGCGTAGTAGGCGGCGGCCGAGGGGCGGGGCACGTCGCCCTTGAGGGCGCGGCTGCGGGTGAGCGGGGCCATGGCGACGCGGTTGGCGAGATCGATGGCGCCGATCCTCGTGGGCTGGAAGAGCGGGCTCTCGGTAGGGCTGGGCAAGGCGTTGGTCCTCTGGCGCTGGGACCGGGCGCGGGGCCCGGTGGTCGCGAGGTAACTTGGCGCGCCTCGCCGGGGATGCGCGGGGCCGCGGCGCATGGCTGCCATGCCCCCGTGAAGCCCGGCGCCGGCACGGCCCCTCGGCCGGCGTGAGGCTTTCGCCTGGCGCAACGCTCGCGGCAACCCCGGGCGCGGAACGACCGTTCTGTGCCGGACTCGGGAGCGGGAACCGACGATGCCCTTCATCAAGACGCGCAACGACGTGGCCATCCACTACAACGACTGGGGCACGGGCAAGCCCGTGGTGCTCATCCACGGCTGGCCGTTGAGCGGCGCGATGTGGGAGTACCAGTCGCTCTTCCTCGCCTCGAAGGGCCTGCGGGTCATCGCCTATGACCGCCGCGGCTTCGGCGAGAGCGGCAAGCCCTATACCGGCTACGACTACGACACCCTGGCCGACGACCTCGCCGCGTTGATGGAGGGACTGGACCTTCAGGGCGCGACGCTGGTGGGCTTCTCCATGGGCGGCGGCGAGGTCGCGCGCTACCTCGCGCGGCACGGCGCCTCGCGCGTGGCGAAGGCGGTGCTGGTGAGCGCGGTGACGCCCTTCATGGTGAGGACGCCGGACCACGAGGACGGCGTGCCGCGCGAGACCTTCGACGAGATGGTGCAGGGGCTGCTGACGGACCGGCCGAACTTCCTCGCCACCTTCGGCAAGAAGTTCTTTGGCGCGGGGCTGCTGAACTTCACGGTCACGAACGAGATCCTGCAATGGGCGCAGAACCTCGCCCTCCAGGCCTCGCCCAAGGCGACGCTGGACTGTGTGCGCGCCTTCTCCGAGACCGATTTCCGGGGCGACATGCGCGCCTTCACTGTGCCGACGCTGGTGATTCATGGGGACTCGGACGCGACCGTGCCGATCGATGTCAGCGGGCGCGCCGCGGCGCGGATGATCCTGGGCGCGAGGCTGATTGAGTATGGCGGCGCGCCGCACGGGCTGTTCTTCACGGAGAAGGACCGGCTAAACGCCGACCTCCTCTCCTTCGTCAACGGCTAGGGCGCCGATGCGGGAAGTGCCTAGCGGCACTCCCCCGTGCTGCCGATGATGATCCGCAGCGCGCGGCCGCCGGTGCGCAGGCAGCCATCGAGGATCTCGCCCTCCAGCCGCGTGCCGTTGGTGGTGTAGGCGACCGGTCCCTGCGGCCGGTCGTTCACGAAGTTACCGTCGATCCGGGCGTTCTGCGTCTCGAAAACCTCGGTGCCCAGGCCGTTGCGCATGTCGTTCCGCCACTCGCCGGTGTAGAGGCCGGGGACGCCGTTCGGCCCGACCCAGCGATAGGTGCCGGTGCCGTTGCGCCGGTCGGCGAACCAGCCGCCCTCGTAGATGGCGTTGTTGCCGTAATCCATCCGCCCGATGCCCTGGCGCTGCCCGGCCACCCAGCTTCCCTCGTAGCGCGCGCCGTTGCGCCAGACGCGGGTGCCGCGCCCGTTCGGCAGGTCGTCCCGGAACTCGCCCTCATAGGTGCTGCCGTCGCCCCCGCGGTACTGGAGCCGGCCGGTGCCGGCCGCGCGGCCGTCGCGGAACTCGCCCTCGTAGAGGTCGCCGTTACCGAGCACGCGCATCCCCGGCCCGTTCAGCCGGCCCGCGCTGAAGCCGCCCCAGGTGCTCGCCAGCGTCTGCCCGTTGAGGAGGAGGAGGTACTCGCCCGCCCCCTCGGCCAGCCCGTCCCGGCAGGGGCCGGACCAGCGCACCACGGCGCCGCGCGGCGCACCAGGCACCAGCACGGCACAGCCGCTGGCGGGGTCGGCCAGCAAGCCGGGCGGCAGCGCCCGCGCCGCTCCCTGGGGCAGCGGGGGCGCCATCTGCGGCTGCTGCGCGGGCGGCTGGGCTGTCTGCGGCAGGGTCGGCGAAGCCGTTGGCGGCAGGGCGAGGTTCTGCGGGCCCCGGGCCGCGGCGGCGCGGCGCGCGGCGGCCTCCCGCTCGGCCTCCTCGCGGCGCTCGCGGGCGTCCTCGCGGCGCTGCCGGGCCTCCTGGGCGGCGCGCTCGCGCTCCTCCGCGCGGCGGCGGCGCGCCTCATCCTGCCGCTCGCGGGCCTCGGGGTCGGCGCGCTCGCGCTCCTCGGCTTGGCGCTCCCGCTCCTCCGCCTGGCGTCGCCGGGCCTCATCCTGCCGCTCGCGGGCCTCGGGGTCGGGCCGGGTGGCGGGGCGCGGGGCGCGCGCCGCGGGCGGCGCGGCGGGAGCGGCCTCCGGCTCCGCGGGGGCGGGGCTGAGATTGATCTGGGCGAGGCCCGGCCCCGCGCAGGACAGGGCGAGGACCAGGAGGAGGGCTCCGGCGGGGACGCGCATCCTGGGAACTCCTAGCGCGGGGAGACGGAGGTGACGGGGACGACCCGCATCTCGACGCGCTCGCCCCGCTGCTTCGCCATCTCGATGGCGTAGCCGAGGGCGGAGACGGCGTCGAAGCTCTGCTCGATGATGCCGCGCCGGCCGGGATAGAGCGGCGTGTCGGAGGCGACGGCGACGAGCAGCCCGGTGCCGTAGGGCGCGGCCGGCGTCCAGTAGGGCTCGCCGAAGGCGCGGGTGACGCCGGGGGGAAGCGGCTCGACCGACTGCGCCATGTTGCCCACCTTTCCGTCCGAGCTGAAGAAGTAGACGTGCAGATAGGCCTCGCGGGTCGGCATGCGCACGCGGAAGCGGAGCGCCTGCCCGGCGGGGAGCGGGTCCGGGCTCTCCAGCACGAGCTGCGGCGCCGCCTCGCCCCGCACCGCCGCCGGGCGCACGGTGTCGATCAGCCCGCAGAAATCGGCCTCGAATTCACGCAGCTCGAGCCGCACGCTTCCCGGCGGCAGGCGGAAGCCCTCGATGCGGCGGCGCAGGGCCTCCGCCCCGTCGCGCCGGACGAGCCCGCGCAGCACGAGGTGCCGCTCGTCCGCCTCCGCCTCCAGCAGGCTGCACCCCGTGCGCAGTGCGGCCTCCGCCGCCCCGCGGAAGGAGCCGGCGGCCGGCGCCGGGGCTCCGGCAGTCATGGGCGCGGTCATGGGGGTGGGCTCCACCGGGGCGTTGTCGCCGCCCTCGCGGAGGAACAGGCCGAGCCCGGCCAGGGCGGCGAGGCCGAGGGCGCCGCCGAGCACCAGGGGCCAGCGCGCGGGAAGGCGCCGCCGCCGCTCGTAATCCTCCACGACCGGGCGGGCGCGGCGGGGCTCGGCCACGGGTGCCCGGGGCGGGGCGGAGGTGCCCGCGCCGGCTTCCCCGGCGGCCACGGCGGGGAGGGGGCCGGCGGAGGGGCGGAGCGCGCGCAGGGCGGCGGCGAAATCCGCCGCGCTCGCGTAGCGCAGGGCGTGATCCTCGGCCGTCGCCCGCGCCAGCACGGCGTCGAAGGGCAGGGGGACAGGCGCGCGGCGACCGGAGAGGCGGCCGGGCAGTCTCTCTCCCGTGACCAGCTCGTGCAGGATGGCGGCGGCGGCCAGCAGGTCTGCCTCGGCCGAGGGCTCGGCGGGGGGCGGGGCCCGGTCCCGGAAGGCGGGGATGCCGAAATCCGTCAGCCGGGCGGTGGGCTGCCGCGGGCTCGGATCGGGCACGATCATAACGTTGTCGGGCGTCAGCTTGCCATGTGCCACGCCGCGCCCGTGCGCGTGCTCCAGGGCCGAGAGGATCTGCTCCATCAGCCGCATGATGACGGGAGGGGTGAAGCGCTCGCCGCGGTCGAGTACGTCGCGCAGCGGCAGGCCGCCCGCCAGCTCCATCACGATCCAGGCGCGGTCCCCGGCCTCGGCATAGTCGAGCACGGGGACGATGTAGGGGTGGGACAGCCCGGCCGCCTCGCGCGCGCCGCGGCGGATGCGGGCCAGCCGCTCCGCGCCGCCCTCCTCGCCCAGCAGGGGCAGGGCGAGGAGCTTCACGGCCACCATCCGGTCGAGCTGGCGGTCCTCCGCCGCGAAGACCGCGCCGCCGCGCCGCCCGAGAGGGGCGCGCAGCACGTATCGCTCTACGTTCTCCGGCACGCGCCTCGCTCCGACATCCGCCTCACTTGAAAGCCGCAGGGTTCCGGCCCCGGACACTTGTCCCGGGCCCTCGGGACATCCCGGACGGGACCGCCCGCCCCGGGATGGCCGGGAATCCGGGGGACAGGCGCCGGCCCTCGTGGGGCCCTCATGGCCTGCGGCGCTGTCGCCGCCCGCCGGCATCCCGGCGGGGGTTGCGTATCGGCCCCGGGGGAAAGATGCAAGCCGCGGCCCCGGCGGGCCCTCCCCGGGGCGTTCCCGCCGGCATTCCGCGGCACTTTCCGTGCCCTGCGCCCCGGGGGCCTTGGCGATCCCCGCGCCACGGCGAAGAATGGACCCATGACGATGGAACGACGCAGCCGGGGCTGGACCCTGCATCGCGGGGGCGGCCGGGGCTCGCAGGCCGAGGTGCTGCGCAAGCTGACCCGGGCGATCATGTCCACCTGCCTGTGGGACCCGCAGGAGGATGGCACCACCTGGGCGCTGGGGGACATGCGCTTTCTCACCGTCTCGGCGATGCTGCCGGATGTCGGGGAGGCCGCCTACGCGCAGGTCTTCTCCGCCCCCTATGCGAGCAGCGCGGTGGAGGTCGCCTCAGGCCGCTTCGCGCCGCGGGGCGCCTTCGCGAAGCTCCCGGTCAACGCGCGCAAGCGGGCCTCGGTGCTGAAGATGCTGGGGCTGACCCTCGCCCCGCACGGGCGGGAGGACTGGTCGCGCGACCTGCCCCCGCTGGATGAGGCGGGCTGCGCCTCCCTCGCGCGCACGGTGATGGAGGCGCTGACGGGCGCCTTCGGCTGGGACCCCTCCATCCCGCTCCAGGCCTCGGTCGTGCACGAGACGGCGCTGGGCGAGGCGGAGGCCTTCCTGGAGGGGCTGCGCCCCATCCATGTGGAGGGGTTGCTGCGCGAGGCCGGGCTGGAGATCATCGAGGGCGAGCCGGAGGACGACGACGAGGCCCCCGCCTTCCTCGTCCAGCATGGCGCTCCGCTTCCCTTCCAGGTGGAGCTGATGGACCCCGTGGAGGAGGAGGAGCCGCCGGCGCTGGCCTGGCACTACGGCACCCTCGTCTTCTCCCTCGCCATCAACGTGGAGGAGGGGGACGCGCTGGCGCTCGCCCTGGCCCTGCACGGGCTGACGCGCTGGGCGCGGGTGGAGCTGCCCGAGGAGAAGCGGGTGGTCGTCTCCCGACTGGACAGCGTGGAGGGGGTGACCCCCGAGGGGCTGCGCGCGATGCTCGACCGCTGGCTGGAGGAGCTGACTGCGGTGCGCAGTCGGCTGGAGCGCGGGCCGGACGGACCGGAGGAGGACTAGCCCGCACCCGCCTGGGTGCCGGGGGCGCCGGCCATCGGCGCCGGACGGGAGCGCGCCCGCCGTGGCTCCCGGAAAGGATCACGCGCGGGGAGGAATATTATGGGCCTTGGTATCGACTACTACGTCTCGCTGAACTCGCCCTGGACGCATCTCGGCGCCGCGCGGCTGGAGGCGATGGTGGCGCGGCACGGGGCGGCGCTGCGCGTTCATCCCGTCGATTTCGGCACGGTCTTCGCCGCCTCGGGCGGGCTGCCCCTGCCCAAGCGCTCGCCACAGCGGCAGGCCTACCGCATGCAGGAGCTGGAGCGGTGGCGAGAGCATCTGGGCATCCCCATCCACCTCCGGCCCCGCTTCTTCCCGGCCAATGAGAAGCCCGCTGCCCATATGGTGATCGCCGCGCGCGAGGCGCTGGGCGAGGCGCCGGCCCTCGCCCTCGCGCATCGCGTGCTGAAGGCGCTGTGGGAGGAGGAGCGCGATACGGGCGACCCCGCCACCCTGGCTGCGCTGGTGGAGGAGCTGGGCCTCCCCGCCGACCTGCCCGCGCTGGGCGCCGAGCCCCGCTGGGCGGAGCGGCGGGAGGAGGACACGCGGGCCGCGCTGGAGCGCGGCGTCTTCGGCGCGCCGAGCTACGTGGTGGGGGAGGAGATCTTCTGGGGCCAGGACCGGCTCGACTTCCTCGACCGCCGGCTGGCGCGGGGGTGAGCCGGCCCTCCCGCCGCGCATGGCCGCCCCGCCGGAACCGGGCGGGGCGCGACGTGTTCCTTACCCCTGGGCGCCGGCCGGTCGGCGCCGTCGCGGAGGAGCTGCCATGCGGGAACCGAGCCCTGAGACGCGCGGGAAGCTGGAGGAGATCGCGCGCCGCCACGGCGTGAGCGCCGAGGCCGCCATGACGCTGCTGCGCGCCCTCGCCGCCGGGGGCGGGGGCATGGCACAGTTCAGCCATCCCGAGCTGGGCGGCATGGGCCAGTGGTCGCGCGGCGGGATGGTGATGGTGGGGGACATGTTCAACCAGGGGCTCAAGGCGCGGGTGGACGCCCTCTGCACCGAGCTGGCCGGGCTAGTGGGGGAGGTGGCGCCCGCCCCGGCCAGCGGCGCTTTCCAGTCCCAGTATCAGGGAACGCCGGGCGGAGCCTGGGGCCATGCCGCCGGGTCCTGGTGGCCTGGGGAGCTGGGCAGCCCGGCCGCGAGCGGCGCGCAGAACGGGCTGCGCTACGCCTGGTTCCCCGCCTCCCGGCGGCTGGCGGTGGAGCGGGAAGGGCGGGTCCGGCTCTACGATACTGGGAGGCACAGCATCGGCGGCGTCTCCCAGCAGCAGGGGGCCGTGGCGGGGCTGAGCTTCTCCACGGAGTCCGGCAGCATCACCCTGGATGACCTGCGGGCGGTGGACGCGCCGGGTGGCGCCGAGCCGCAGGCCCTTTCCGCCGGGCCGCCGGCGGCCGGGCCGTCGGTCGCGCCTCAGGCCTCCGTGTCCCCGCATCCCATGGCCGGGCAAGGGCCCGCCGTCCCCGGACCCCCGCAGGCATCCGGCACGCCCGCGCCCGTCGCCGGGGCGGGCGGGGATCCCCTCGGCACGATCGAGCGGCTGGCCGACCTGCGGGCCCGCGGCATTCTGACTGAGGAGGAATTCACCGCGAAGAAGGCGGAATTGCTGGCCCGCCTCTGACCCCGCCCGCCGCCGCGCTCCCGCGCGGGGCGCGGCCCGTTCCCGCTGCCACGATTTTTCGCCCGCCGTTGCGCGTGGTGACGCAGCGCACATCCGCCACCTCCGCGAAGGCCTAGGAATCGGGCGTGGCCCGGCGATGCCCTCGCCGGCGCCACAGGGCGGGAGCCCTCTCCCGCCCGCCTCCGGTGCCCCGATCCGCGTGCCGCGTGCCGGCCGGGAGAGGGACGCCGGAGGGGGTGCGACCGGCAGGCGGGGCCCATCGCCCGGCCCGGCACAGCCCCCATCGTTGCGAAACAATAACGGGTCCCCGCCCCGGCGGGGATCTCGGAGAGGAGGTCCCATGCGCAAGCTCATCCCCGCGGCTGCCCTCGCAGCCCTACTCGGCACCACCGCGCCGGCCCTGGCCGAGGGAGACTACGTCGCCACCGCCACCGCCTGGCCGGCCTGGGTGGAGCCCTTCCCGCCCCGCCCCGTCCGCGCGGAAGGCGCCCGGCCCCATCACCGCCTTCTCGGCGGCGACGACCAGTATGTGAGCACCGCCACCGCCTTCCCGGCCTGGAGGGGAACGTCGCTGGCCACTGCCGCAGCCGACCCGGTCGCCCGGGGGAACTTCCTCCTCGCGAGCCAGGGCGGTTGAGCCCGCGGCGGGTGCCCGGCCGCCCCCTTCCGGCGGCCGGGCCTCAGCCCCGCCCCGTCTCATCCCCAGAGACCTCCGGCGTCTCAACCTTCCCGCGTTGCTGGAGGGTGAGGGCGAGGAGCCAGCAGAGCAGCGCCCAGGCCGCGCCGAGGCACCAGCCCGCCAGCACATCTGTCGGCCAGTGGACGCCGAGATAGACGCGGCTGGCCCCGACCAACAGGGTGATCGCCACCGCCAGGAAGAGGACGTAGCTCCGCGTCCGCCACCCCGCCTCCACCTGGGCGATGATGGCGCCGAGGGTGAGATAGGTCACGGCCGAGAGCATGGCATGGCCGCTCGGGAAACTCGCCGTGTAGACCTCGACCGCGTGGGGGACGAGGTCGGGGCGCGGGCGCCCGATCACCGTCTTCACGAGGGCGCTGATCGCCATCCCCCCGCCGATGGAGCCGAGCACCAGCATCGCCGCCGCGCGCTTGCGGACGAGGGCGAGGTACCCTGCTACCCCCAGGGTGAGCCCGCCGAGGATGACGTGACTGCCGAGCCCCGTGATGTCGCGCGCCACCTCCTCCAGCCAGCGGGGGCCGATGGGATCGGCAGGGTCCGCAGGGTTCCGCAGGGCGAGGAGGACCGCGCGGTCGAAGCCGGCAGTCTCCCCTTCCAGCACCTCCCCGGCCAGCCCGGCAAAGGCGAGCACGGCCGCGGCGGGTAGGAGAAAGGCCGCGATTCGGGTGAGGTCGCGCGGGCCGAGCCAGTGCGGCCGCCGGGCGGCTAGGCGGGCGAGGGCGCGCAGCGGAGCCGGAGCGCGGTGCTCCCCCCTCATGTAGCGGGCTCCGCCGCAGCGGCCGGTTCGGCCGGCGGCAGGCGCCAGAGGAGGAAGAGCATCACCGCCATGGCCGGCAGCGCCGCTGCCGTTGTCATCAGGAAGAAGCCGGGCCAGCCCAGCGCCTCCGCCATCGCGCCGGAGGAGGCGCCGAGAGTCCGCAGCGGCACGGCGGCGAGCGAGGAGAGCAGCGCGTACTGTGTGGCCGTGAAGGCGCGGCTGGTGAGGCCGGAGAGGTAGGTGACGAAGGCGGCGTCGGCCAATCCGTCGGTGAAGTTCTCGATCCCCACCTGGAGCCAGAGCATCGGGTAGTCCTGCCCCGCATGGGCGAGGGCGACGTACATGAGGTTCGACAGCATTTGCCCGAGCCCTGTGACGATCAGCGCCCGCGCCGTGCCGAGCCGGGCCACCACATAGCCGCCTACTAGCGCGCCGCCGAGGGTGGCGAAGAGCCCGAACACCGTGCCTACCGCCGCCACATCCTCCCGCGTGAAGCCGAGGGAGCGGTAGAAGGGCGTGGTCATCACCCCCGCCAGCGCCTCGCCCAGCTTGAAGAGGGCGACGAAGACGAGGATCGCCAGCCAGAGCGGGCGCCGCATGAAATCGGCGAAGGGCTGCACGACCGAGGCGTGCAGGCGGGCGCCCCAGGGCGCGGGCGGCACGGCCGGGCTGGGCGCCTCGCGCGAGGCGACCGTGGCCGCGACGCCCACCAGCATCAGCGCCGCCGCGCAGGCATAGGCCCCGCCCCAGCCGAGCGGCCCCACCAGCAGGAGCGTGCCGGCCCCGCTGGCCAGCAGCGCCAGCCGGTAGCCCCAGACATAGGAGGCGAGGCCGTAGCCCTGCTCCCGTTCCTGCAGGATCTCGATGCGGTGGGCGTCCACCACGATGTCCTGGCTGGCGGAGAGGAAGGCGACGAGGGCCGCCAGCGCCGCCGTGCCGAGCGGCCCGGTGGAGGGGTCGCTAAAGCCGGTGGCGAGGATGGCCAGGGCGAGGAAGGGCTGGATCAGCAGCAGCCAGCCGCGCCGCCGCCCGAGGCGGGAGAGGAACGGCGGCGCCACCGTGTCCAGCGCCGGCGACCAGAGGAACTTCAGCGAGTAGGCGAGGCCGATGAGGGCGGTGAGGCCGATATCGGTCAGCGACATCCCGGATTCCGTGAACCACTGCCGCAGCACCTGGCCCGCCACCAGCGGCAGCGGCACGCCGGCGGAGAAGCCGAGGGCGAGGAGGACGAGGAAGCGGCGTTCGCGGAGGAAGGGCATCGGCGCGACCCTGCCACGGCAGGGGGCACTCTGCGTAGAGTGGAGGGATGAGCGCACCCCCCGATCCCCGCCCCAGCCTCGCCGCGCCGGACGACGATCCCTTCCTCTGGCTGGAGGAGGTGGAGGGGGAGCGCGCGCTGGAATGGGTGGCGGCGCAGAACGCGGCGACCCTCGCGCGGCTGGCCGATGCGCGCTTCGAGGCGGACCGGGACGCGGTGCGCGCCGCGCTCGACCGGCCGGACAAGCTCCCCTTCGTCACGCGCCGGGGCGGGTGGCTGTACAATTTCTGGCAGGATGCCGGGAATCCCCGCGGCCTCTGGCGGCGGACGACACTGGATTCCTACCGCACGGCATCCCCGGACTGGGAAGTGCTTCTCGATCTCGACGCGCTGGCCCTGGCCGAGGGCGTGGACTGGGTCTGGGGCGGCGCGACGACCCTGCCGCCGGCGCATGGGCGGGCGATGCTGCGCCTCTCCCGCGGCGGCGGGGACGCGGCGGTGCTGCGCGAGTTCGACCTGGAGGCCCGGCGCTTCGTGGAGGGCGGCTTCGTGCTGCCGGAGGCGAAGGGCGGGGCGGACTGGCTGGACGCGGACACGCTGCTGCTCTCCTCCTCCTACGGGGAGGGGATGGCGACGCGCTCGGGCTACGGGCGGACGGTGCGGCTGCTCTCGCGCGGGGAGGACCCGGCGGCGGCGCGGGCGGTCTTTGAGTGCGACGCCGCGCATATGAGCGCCTGGGGCGGGGTGGACCGCGAGGTTCCCGGCCAGATCGTCTTCCTCGACCAGATCGGCTTCTACGAGCGGGTGGTGTGGCTCGGCGATCGCGACGGGCCGCGTCAGCGGCTCGAACTGCCGCTGGATGCGGAATGCCGATGGGAGGGGGACTGGCTGGCCCTGCGCCCGCGCAGCTCCTGGACCGTGGGCGGCACGACCCATCCGGCCGATGCGCTGCTCGGGATCGGGCTGGAGAGCTTCCTCGGCGGAAGCAGGGATTTCGCCACCCTCTTCACCCCCGGCGAGCGGCGGGCCCTGCAGGGCTTCTTCTGGTGCGCCGGGCGGCTGGTGGTTTCGGTGCTGGACGAGTTGCGTCCGCGCTTCACCGTCCTCACGCCCGGCGGGTGGACGGGGGCGCCGGTCGCCGGGCTGCCGGAGGCGGGGGTGGCGAATCTCTGGCCGCTGGATGCGGAGGCGGAGGAATCGGACGGCTCCCTCCTCGCCTCGGTGGAGGACCCCGTGACGCCGGCGAGCCTCATGCTCACGGACGTTTTCCTCACTGCCCCGCAGCTCCTGAAGCGATCCTCGGCCACTTTTGACGCGACGGGGCTGGTGGTGACGCGGCACGAGGCGGTCTCAGTGGATGGCGAGCGCATCCCCTATGTGCAAGTCGGGCCGGCCGGGGAGACCGGGGAGGCACCCGTGCATCTCTCCGGCTATGGCGGGTTCCGCGTGTCCCGCCTGCCCTACTACCAGGGCATGGCCGGCAAGCTCTGGCTGGAGAAGGGCGGCACCACCGTCGTGGCGAATATCCGCGGCGGCGGGGAGTTCGGTACGCGCTGGCACGAGGCGGGGCGGCGGGAGAGGAAGCGCCTCTCCCACGACGATTTCGCGGCGGTCGCGGCGGATCTCGTGCAGCGGGGCGTGACTGTTCCCGGACGCATCGCCGGGGAGGGCGGCTCCAATGGCGGGCTGCTGATCGCCAACATGCTCGTGCGCTACCCCGAGCACTTCGGGGCGCTGTTCTGCACCATCCCGCTCATCGACATGCGGCGCTACGCGAAGCTGCTGGCGGGGGCGAGCTGGATCGCGGAATACGGGGACCCGGACCTGCCGGAGGACTGGGCCTTCCTTCAGCACATCTCCGCCTATCAACTGGCGGAGCCGGGGCGGTCCTACCCGCCCATCCTGCTGGCTACCACGCGGCGGGACGACCGGGTCCACCCCGGCCACGCGCGCAAGATGGCGGCCAAGCTGCAGGCGATGGGCTACCCCGCCATGTTCTATGAGCCGGCAGCGGGCGGGCACGGCTACGGGAAGGACAATGCGGAGGTGGCCGGTTTCGCGGCGCTGGGGGCAGCCTTCCTGCGGCGGGCGATCGGGTGGGAGAGTGCGGCTCCCGGGGAAGGCTCTGCCTTCCCCGGACCCCATCCGGCAGGAAACTGAGTTTCCTGCACCTTCCATCTGTTTCGGCGCGGCGCGCCTAGCGTCCGGGACCTCAGGCGACTGAGGAGGCGGTCCTCTGGCTCCCTCGCCCAAAAAACCTGCTGCGGGGTCCGGGGAGGCAGCGACTCCCCGGGGCTACCCGCGCGCCCTACTTCCCGCGGCCGGTCTTCTCCTGCAGCTCGTCGATGCGCTTGGAGGCGTCGGCCTTGCTCAGCGTCTCGTCGAACTCCTCATGGGCCTCCTCGGAGAGGGTCTTGAGGTAGGAGGCCTGGGCGCCGGTCATGGGCTCGTCGCCCGTGGTCCAGTCATCCGGGTCCTTGACGGTGTTCGAGCCGGGATTCGGGTCGGACTTCGGGTTGTGGTGGTCGTGGTTCTCGGGCTGCTTGGCCATAATGGCATCCCCTGGAGGTGTGTTCCCTAAACGTTCGGGGTTGAGAGGGGTTGCCACGGGAGGCGAGAGAGAGGGCGGCAGGGAGGGCGCGATGAAGCTTCGGATGGGCGAGATCACGGGAGGCGAGGCGCGGGCGCTCTATGCCCGCCGGCCCGTGGTGCTGCTGCCGCTCGGCAGCCACGAGGACCAGGGGCCGCACGCCCCGATGGGCGACTACCTCCTGGCGGAGCTGGTGGCCGAGCGCATCGCCCGCGCGGCGACGGAGGCGGGGGTGGAGACGGTGGTGGCGCCGGTGCTCCCCTTCGGCAAGGCGGATTTCTTCGGTCCCATGCCGGGCGGCATCGCGCTGTCGGGCCGCACCTTCGCCCTCGTGCTGGAGGAGATGATCGAGGCCCTGCTGCGCCACGGCCTCGACCGGATCGTGGTGCTGAACGGCCATGGCGGGAACGCCCCCGTCATCCACGACGTGACGCAGGGCTTCATGAGGGCCGCGCGCGGGGTGATCCCCTGCTTCTATCTCTGGAAGGTGGCGGGGGCGCTGCTGCCGGACGTGGTGGGAGCGGAGCGGGCGCGGCGCTCGGCCGGGCACGGGGCGGACCCGCTGGGCAGCATCGCCCTGCACCTGACGCCCGAGCGGATGCGGATGGACCTGATCCCCGCGGAGCGCGCGCCGCCGGGCACCTGCCTCGGCCTGCCCTTCATCGGCTGGGGCGCCGTCTCCTTCGACGGGGCGGAGATCAACGTCCCCGCCGAGTATGACGGTCCCTCGCCCGAGGGCCTGCAATCCGGCGACCCCCGCCTTTGCAGCGCGGAGACGGGGCGGGAGCTGGTGGAGCGGCTGGTTTCGATCGGGGCGGGCTTCGTACGGCACCTCGCGGAAAGGCCGGCCGGGAAGACTTGATCCGCTTTCCGGTCCATTCCCCAATGCGCGGGGATGAGGGGGACTCCGAAAATGCGCTTCCGCGGCCTGCGGCTCGCCGCCGCCTTTCTGCTTCCGATACTGCTCGCGGCCTGCGGAACCTCGCAGCTCGCCATGCCCTACAGCCCGTCCAACCCGCCGCGCCCCGTTGCCAATACCCGGCCGGTGGTGGCGGTCGGCGCGGTGGTGGACGACCGGCGCGGCGGGCGCGAGGACGCGAACTGGATCGGGACCATCCGCGGCGGCTACGGCAACCCGATCAAGCGGCTGGAGGCTCCCACGCCGGTGCGCGACGTGGTGGCGCAGGCCTTCCGGGACGCGCTCGGCGCCCGGGGCCTGCTGGCGGGCGCGAGCGGCGGCTATGAGTTGCGCGTGACGATCGCGCAGTTCGATGCCACCCAGTACATGCGCCGGGAAGCCACGGCGGAGTTCCGGGCCAGCCTCGTGCAGCAGCCCTCCGGCCGGGTGGTCTGGACCGGCCAGGGGCGCTCGCATGTGGTCGAGGGCGGGCTGACCCTGGCCGCAGGCATTTTCGGCGATGTGGAAGAGCTGCGACGGACGGCGCTGCGCGCCATGTCCGAGGCGATCGACGGGATGCTCGACCGGCCGGACTTCGCCGCCTCCATCCGCTGAGGCCTCACCACACCGGCTGCGGCGCCGCCCTCCAGGCGAGGCCCGTGACATCAGCCCCGGAGGGCAAGGGCGCCGCGGGCCGCTTCATCCAGGCGAGCAGGTCCGCGATCACCGTCGGGGCCTGAAGGTCGCGCAGCGGCATGTGGTGGATGCCGCTGTAATAGGCCACGCGCGCCGGTGCCCCGGGCGGGATGCGGTCGAGCAGCGCGCGGGTGGCGACCGGCGGGACGAGTTGGTCCCGCGCGCCGTAGACGAGCAGCACGGGCGGCGTGCCGGGCCCCAGGCGCGGCGCGGCGAGCAGCGCCTCGTCCATCAGGTCCACCAGCCCCTTGGTCGTGTCCACCCGCGTCTCGCGGATGGTCAGGGGGTCGCGCGCCATGCGGGTGAGGGCACGGAGGTTGTCGGTCGGGGTGATGCCCGGCACGCCGGAGGCCACGGCGACGCGCGGGACGATCTGGGCGAGCGTGTCCAGCAGGCCGGAGACGAGGCGCGGCATCGTCACCCGCCCCCAGACCGCGGGGGCGAGGAGAACGAGACCGGTCACGGGCGGCGGCTCCGGCCCCGTGGCCGCGAGGAGGAGCACGGCGCCCCCCATGCTCTCGCCGAGGGCGAAGAGCGGCACGCTGGGATGCCGCGCCCCGACCAGCCGGGCGACCGCCCCGGCATCGGCGGCGAGCGTCGCGGCGCCGGGCCAGACGCCGCGGTTCGGGGCACCGCCGAAGCCGCGCTGGTCGTAGGCGTAGACGGCCACCCCCGCGGCGTTCAGCGCCTCGGCGGGCTCGACCATGAAGTTGCGGCTATCGTTGAAGCCGTGGAGGCAGAGGAGCACCGCCGTCGGCGCCCCGGGCGGCAGCCAGCGCCGCAAGGGGAGCCGCGCGCCGTCCTCCATGGTCAGTGCGTCATCGGCCAGGGCGGGCTCGCCCAGGCGCGGTCCGGCGGGGATGACTTGAGGGGTGCAGGCCGCGAGGGGCAGGGCCAGCAGGGCGCGGCGGGGCAGGGGCATCGCGGGGAATGATGTGGCCCGCGGCGGGCGGGCGTCCATGGGGCGGCGCCGGGCGCCGAGGCGCGTGACGCATTGGGGCGCGTTCACGCGCCGGGACAGGTTACACCGCCTTCAGCACCGAGCGCAGGATCATGGCGATGGTGCCGAGCAGGAGGATGCTCGCCGCCCAGAGCCCGACGAACCAGAGCAGGCGGCGGCCCCACATCAGTGCCACTCCCTAATGATAGCCGCTCTCGCTCGTGACCTTGCCGCGGAACAGCCAGTACACGTAACCAGTATAGGCGAGGATAATCGGGATAAGGATCGCGGCGCCCACCAGCAGGAAGGCCTGGGAGGAGGGCGGCGCGGCGGCCTGCCAGATGCTGAAGGCGCTCGGCACGATCATTGGCCACATGGAGACGCCGAGCCCGGCATAGGAGAGCGCGAAGAGGCCGAGCGCGATGATGAAGGGCCAGGCATCCACCATCCCGCCCCTACCGGTGTCGCGCGACAGCGCGTGGAAGAAGCGCCAGACGAGGAGGGCCACCAGCACCGGCACGGGCAGGGCGTAGAGCAGGTGGGGGAAGGTGAGCCAGCGCTCGGCGAAGGACGGCTGGAGGAAGGGCATGATGGCCGAGACGAGCGCGATCGCCGCCACCGTGCCGAGCGCGAAAGGCCAGGCGAGGCGCACGGCGCGGCGGTGCAGCGCGCCCTCCGTCTTCCACAGCAGCCAGCAGGCGCCGAGCATCCCGTAGCCGACCACCAGCGCCACCCCCGTGAGCACGGAGAAGGGCGTCAGCCAGTCCCACCACCCCCCGGCATAGGCGCGGCCCTGGACCTCGATGCCCTGCACGAAGGCGCCGAGGGCGATGCCCTGGGTGAAGGCCGCGACCATCGAGCCCCAGGAGAAGGCCCTGTCCCACCAGAGCTGCTGCGTCTCGTTCTCCGCCCGGAAGCGCATCTCGAAGGCGACGCCCCGGAAGATGAGGCCGAGCAGCATGATGATGAGCGGCATGTAGAGGGCGGGCAGCACGACGGCATAGGCCAGCGGGAACACCGCCAGCAGCCCGCCACCGCCGAGCACGAGCCATGTCTCGTTGCCGTCCCAGACGGGGGCGACGGAATTCACCGCCACGTCCCGCTCCGCTTTCTCGCGCATGAAGGGGAAGAGGATGCCGATGCCGAGGTCGAACCCGTCCATGCAGACGTAGAAGAACACGGCCAGCGCAATCAGCACGGCCCAGATCAGCGGCAGCCAGAAGGCCCAGCCCGTGAGGTCCATCGCGGTCTCCATCGCTCCTACTCCGCCGGCTGCGGCGCGGCGCCGGACAGCCCCGGCCCGGGCCTCGCGGCACCCGCCGAGATGGAGGGCGCCGGGGTGATGCCGGCAGTGCGGATCGGCTGGCCCTGCGGCGGCGCGCCCTCATGCGGGCGCGGCGTCTGGGAGAAGAGTTTGAACAGGAACCAGATGCCCGCCCCGAAGACGAGGAAATAGACCACCACGAAGGCGGCCAGCGAGGTCGCCACCGCGGGCAGCGCGATGGGCGAGACGCTGTCCGCCGTGCGCAGCAGCCCGTAGACAGTGAAGGGCTGGCGCCCGGCTTCCGTCACGATCCAGCCCGCCGTCACCGCGACCAGCCCGGCCGGCCCCATGGCCACGGCCGCGCGCAGCAGCCAGGGCGCGCTGTAGAGCCGCCCGCGCAGGCGCATGATGCCGCCCGACAAGCCGAGGGCGATCATCAGCAGCCCCAGCCCCACCATCACCCGGAAGGCGAAGAAGACGAGGGGGATGTTGGTCGGCCAGTACTCCCGCGGGATGTCCTTCAGCCCGCGCACCTCGCCGTTCCAGTCATGGGTGAGATAGAGGCTGGCGAGGTTGGGAATCTCCAGCGCCATCCGCGTCCGCTGTTGCTCGGGATCGGGGATGCCGAAGAGGATGGAGGGCGCGCCGCGCTCCGTCTCGAAGTGCCCCTCCATGGCCGCGACCTTGGCGGGCTGGTGCTCGTAGGTGTTGGTGCCGTGCAGATCGCCCAGTACCGCCTGGAGCGGCGCGACAAAGAGCAGCATCCACATCGCCATGGAGAACATGAGCTTCGCGCGGGGATTGGAGCCGCGCTCGCTCGCCTCCTGGCCGCGATCGGCGCCCGCGCTGCCGGGGGCCGGATGGTCGGGCATCGCGCCGCCATCTACCAGCGAGCCCGGCGCGAAGGGCTGGGCGGCGGCGGCCCCGCCGGTTCCCGTGTCGATCCCCGCGTCGCGCACGGCGGGCGCGCCGCGGCGCTCGCGCAGCAGGTGCCAGGCGCCGACGGCGCCGACGATCAGCGCGGTGGTGAGATAGGCGCCCGTGACGGTGTGGGCGAGGCGGTAGGGGAAGGAGGGGTTGAAGATGATCGCCCACCAGTCATCCGGCAGGAAGCGCCCGTCGGGCGTGACGATGTGGCCCTGCGGCGTGTGCATCCACGAATTGACCGAGAGGATCCAGAAGGCCGAGAAGAAGGTGCCGGCCGCAACGAGCGAGGTGGCCAGCATGTGCAGCCCCTTGCCCACCCGGTCCAGCCCGAAAAGCATGACGCCGAGGAAGCCCGCCTCCAGGAAGAAGGCGGTCAGCACCTCGTAGCCCATCAGCGGCCCGATCACCGGCCCGGCCTTGTCCGACAGCACGGACCAGTTCGTGCCGAACTGGTAGGACATCACGAGGCCGGAGACGACGCCCATGGCGAAGGCGACGGCGAAGATCTTCAGCCAGTAGCGGAAGGTGTCGATGTAGACGGCCTTCCCCGTCCACAGCCACAGCCCCTCCAGCACCGCGAGGTAGCTGGCCAGGCCGATGGTGAAGGCGGGAAACAGGAAGTGCCAGACTACCACGAAGGCGAACTGGAAGCGCGCGAGGTCGAGCGCGCTGGGCAACAGGGCTTCGATCATCGATCAGGGACCTCCCCAGGCGTCCCGCAGGAACAGATGTGTCGTCCGACCGCTTTCTCCAATGCTGCGGCGCGACATCGCAGGGGCCGTTGAGCATTTTTGCAGGCTGGTGCTTCCTCGCTGCGGAGGGTGTCAGACGACCGTCGCATAAGTTCTCGTATCCTGCCGAAGCGCGCCCGCCACCATCTCCAGCGAACTCGTGAGCATCCCGCGATCCGTCGCGGGCCCGAGCGCGAGCCGGGCGCGCAAGGGCGCCTCGCCCTCCACGGTGAAGGCCTCGCTCGGCACGATCGCCAGCCCTTGCTCCCGCATGTGCGCGACAAAAGCGGTGCTCGGCCAGTGTGCGGGCAGGCGGAGCCAGAGATGAAGCCCCTGCGGGTGCGCCACCGCCATCTCGCCCAGCACGGTGCGCGCGATCGCCTGCCGCCCCGTCATCTCCCGCCGCACGCCGCGCAGCAGATCCTGCGCCTGCCCGCCCGCGATCCAGTGATGCACCAGCGCTGTCAGCAGCCCCGGCGCCATCATCGCCGTCGCCCGCAGCACGGCGGTCATCCTCTCCGCCTGCGGCTCGTCCGGCGCGATCAGGAAAGCCGTGCGCAGTCCTGGCGAGAGCACCTTCGAGACCGTCGCGATGTGGAACACCCGCCGCGGATCCAGCCGCGCCAGAGCGGGCAGCAGCTGATCGGGCAGCAGCCCGTAAGGATCATCCTCCACCACCATCACCTCGTGCCGGCGAGCCATCGCCAGCAAGGCCTCCCGCCGCGCGACGGGCATCGTGGCCGTGGTCGGGTTCTGGATCGTGGGCGTGCAGCAGATCAGCCGCGGCGCGTGCTCGCGGCAGGCACGGTCCAGCGCCTCCGGCAGCATCCCCTCATCATCCATGTCGACGCCCGCCAGCACGAGCCCGAGCTGCGCGGCCAGTGCCCGCAGTCCGAGATAGGTGCAGCGCTCCGCCAGGATCACGTCTCCCGGCCGTGCCAGGCTGGACAGCACGGCGAGCAGCGCCGCCTGCGCCCCCGGCGCCACCAGCACCTCCCCTGGCCATCGCCGTCCCAGCAGCGGCCGGAGCCATGCCAGCCCCGCCGCCCGCTCCTCCGGCGTGCCGGCAGTGCTGCGGTAGGACATCAGCCCATGGACCTCCTGCCGCCGCAGCAGGGAGGCGACCCCCTCCTGCATCAGCCCCTTCAGGGACGGGTTCTCCAGCAGTGGCGGCAGGTTCATCGTCATGTCGATCAGGGCCCGACCGCCTTCGCGCCAGAGCCGGGCCGAGGCCCCACCCCGCACGAAGCTGCCGCGCCCGACCGCGGCCTCGATCAGCCCCTGGTGCCGCGCCTCGTTGAAGGCGCGGGTGACGGTGGTGAGATCAAGCTTCAGCACCGCCGCCAGATGACGCTGCGGGGGAAGGCGATCCCCGTCCTGAAGGTCGCCGCTCTCGATCGCCGCCCGGATCGCAGCGAGGATGCCGGGATAGAGCGGGCCACGGTGTCCCTCCATGTGGCGGCGGATCGTCAGGGCGACGGCATCGGGCGGCATGGACGGGTGCTCCGGCAGCCGTCCATACATTAGCTGCGGATTGTCTGGGTCAACGCCGGGCCCGCAGCACGGGCCGCCCCTCCTCCGCCTTGTGAATGAACTGCGAGCAGACGAGCCAGCCCTTGAAGGGCCGCAGCAGTGCCAGCGAGCCCAGGATAAGCAGGGGCAAGGTGGTCAGCAGATGCACCCAGAAGGCCGGCTCGTAACGAAGCTCCAGCCAGCCCGCGAAGATCGTCACCGGTACCGCCACCGTGGACATCACGAAGAAGGCCGGCCCGTCCGCCGGATCGGCGTAGCCGAAATCTAGCCCGCAGGCCTCGCACCGCGTTCGCAGCCGGAGGAAGCCGGCGAAGAGGTGGCCCTGCCCGCAGTGAGGGCAGAGCCCGCGCATACCGAGCGAGAAGGAGGAGCGGCCCTCGGCGAGCCGCGGCATGTCATGTTTCATCAACGCCATCCGGTCCTCTGGGGCATCTCGCCCCGGCCCTGGATATGGCGGCCCACCACCTCTGTCCTCAAGCGGATTGTATGCGGTCAATCTTCTGAAATTGTATGGGTATCCGGGGAAGGCCTCAGTCCGCCACCCGCCCGTGCTCCACCTCAAGCCGCCCGACGCCGACGACAGAGCGGAGGTTGCCGGCGACGAGATGCACCATGCCCTCGGGCAGCGTCACCGCAATCTCCACCCGCATGGCCTCCCCCTCGAGCCCCGCGCGGAAGCGGTCGGGCACGAGGTCGCGCTTGGCGAGCGGCTGGAGGAGGCGCGGCAGCAGCCCGGGCGAGGGCTCGGCTCGCAGAAGGTAGCGTACGCAGAGGACGCGCTCGTCCTCCTCCTGCGCGAGGACAGGGGTAGGCGCGGCCAAGGAAGCGCCGGGAACGGCATCGAACATCGGGTAATTTCTCTTCTAAGGGTGGGCGGGGCGCCGTGCCCGGCCGCCCGCCCGCGCGACGCAGGTCCCGGAAGCGTCCCGGAGACCCGCGCGCCGGTCAGGCGACCGGGCGGGTAATTCGGCGCATTCGGCGCCCGCGCGTAGCTTGGAAGAGACTCATAGGGATCAGACTAGGGCCGCTGCCGCCGCGCGCAAGCTCCGATTGCGGCGGCAGCCATGCGCCCAACGCAGGGATGGGCGGCGGGATCAGGCCGCCTCGGCCTCGGCGGCGCGCGCGGCTGCCTCGGCCGCTTCCTCTTCCGGCGTCTTGCGCCAGGGGGAGTTGATCCTGATCCCCTCGGCCTCGAAGCGCGCCTGGATGCGGCGGTTCAGCTCCCGCGCGACGGGGTGGCGCTGGGAGGGGTCGGTCTTCATTCGCGCCCGCACGACCACGCCGGTCTCCAGCAGCTTGTCCACGCCCATCACGTCGATCTCGTCGCGGGTGGCGGTGGCCCAGCGGGGCTCCTGCCGCATCTCGGCCGAAATCTCCTTCAGCACGCGCGCCACGCGGTCCGTGTCCTCGCCATAGGGGAGGGAGATGTCCACCACGGCAAAGGCGAAGTCGCGCGTCATGTTCGTCACGGAGGTGACGGTGCTGAAGGGGATGATGTGGACGGAGCCGTCCAGCGCGCGCAGCCGGATGGAGCGGATGGAGAGCTGCTCCACCACCCCCGTCATGCTCGCGATGGTCACCGTGTCCCCCACCGCCACCGCGTCTTCCAGCAGGAGGAACATGCCGGTGATCACGTCCTTGACGAGGGTCTGGGAGCCGAAGCCGATCGCCACGCCGACGACACCGGCACCCGCGATCAGCGGCGCGACGTTCACCCCGATCTCGCTCAGCACGTTCAGCGCCACGAAGATGAGGATGACGATCAGCAGCGCGGTCCGCAGCATCGGCAGCAGCGTGCGGATGCGGGCCGAGCGCGCGGCCTGGGTATCGCGTGAGAGCTTCGTCAGCCGCCGCTGGATGGCGGCGTTCGCCACCTCCCACACCGTCACCGCCGCGAGCACCGTGAGCCCGACGGAGACGGTGCTGCCTACCAGCCGCGCGCCGAGCTGGCCGCGGCTGAACCAGGCGAAGGCCTTGATGCCCCAGGTCTCCAGCAGGAACAGGATGGCGACGACCGTGACGATGCCGGAGATGATCCCCTTCAGCACGGGAAGGTAGCGGTTCGCCCGCCCCTCCAGCCCGGGATAGCGGCGGGCGAGGTCGGGGGTGATGCGGAAGCCGCGCTCCAGTAGGCGGCGCAGGGCGTAGTCGACCAGCTTCGCCACACCGAGCACGGCAAGGGTGAGGGCGCTGGCGCGCAGCAGCCGCTCGAACCCGTCCCGCACCTGCAGCGCCCAGACGCCCCAGAGGGCGAGGAGGTAGAGGATGGCCAGCACGTGCCATATCTCGGCCAGCCGGTCCCGCAGCGCGCGGAACATGCGGCGCGTGCGGTCCGGGTGGTCCCCCGGCTTCAGCTCCGGCGCGCGCAGCACCTCCGCCACGGCGTGGCGGTTCTGCATCACCACGATGATGAGGAAGAGCGAGACGATCAGCAGCGAGAGGCGCGAGATGGCGTCATAGACCGCCCAGGGCACGCCGAAGAGCAGCCCCGCCTCCGCCACCGCCCAGCCCACCACCAGCACGGCCACGATCCGGCGCAGCCAGACCGTGATGTAGGCCGCCGTCTCGTCCTGGATGGGCACGAGGCGGAGATGGGCGGAGTTGGGGGAGAAGAGCATGCGGCTGGTCACCATCACCGCGCGGATGGCGATGTAGGCGTTGTTGGCCAGCAGCAGGACCAACTCCGTCGTCGGCAGGGGCTGCACGGCGCGGATGAGGCCGTAGGAGATGACGGCGAAGGCCCCGACCGGCAGCAGGTCCAGCCCCAACCGAGCTAGGACGAAGGGGATGCGGCGGAACCAGGTCCAGAGATTGGCGCGCTCCGGCGCATGGGCGTCCAGCCTGTCCCGCCAGCGGGCGAGCAGGCGCCAGACGGCCCATTCGGCCAGCAGCCCGAAGCCGAAGAGGAGGGCGAGCTTCCAGGAAGCGTCGAGCACCCGCACCTGGGTCACCGGGTCCCGCGCGACGCCCGAGGCCCAGGAGAGGATGTTGGGCAGGTCCGTGACGGCGTTCAGCCCCGTCACGATCTGGTCCGACAGGGCGGCCAGGCGCTGGGAGGCGCCGGTGAGGAGTTGCGCGCCGAGGGTATTGGGGGCGAGGAGCCCCTCCTCGGCTGCGGGGGCCGCGGGCGCGGCGCCCGTGGCCGGCGCGGCGGGGGCGGCGGCTCCCGGGACGGCTCCGGGAGTGGCTCCCGGGGCGGTGCCGGCCGCGGCCCCCGGGCTGGCCGGCGCGGTCGCGGGGGCCGGGGCAGCGGCCCCGGGGGTCGGGCCGGGCGCAGCGGCGCGCGAGGCGGCAGAGAGGGCTTCGAGGTTGCGGATCAGCTCGGCCCGCCGGGCATCGTCCCGCAGGAGGCCGAGCAGCCGGTCCGCCTCGCCCGTCGCGGGGAGGGAGGGCTGCGCCGCCGGGGCGGGCGCCTGGGCGAGGGCGGGCGCCGCGGGCAGGGGTGCCAGCAAGGCGAGGAGGAGCAGGAGGGCGCGCATGGGAGGGGGTTGGAGCCCACGCGGTCCGCGCAGGTCAAGCTTCCGTCCGTAACCCTGGGGCGTAACCCCGGGGCGTATCCCATGTGAGGGGGGCTATCCCCGCCGGGCGAGGATTGCCGACTGCCGGGCGAGGGTGAGCAGTGCCGAGCGGGCGATGGCCGCGTCCGGCACGGGCCGCCCGGTGCCGCCCGACTTGCTCCCGCGCTCGGCCTCCAGCAGCCCGGCCAGCACCGTCTCCAGCGCCTCCGTCCGCCAGATCCGCAGCGCCTTCTCGAAGCCCGGGCGGCTGCGGAAGAAAACCGGGGGCTGGAGGGCCCCTATCCCGGCCACCGAGGCCAGGTGGAGGCGCTGCACGTGGCGCATCAGCGCGCGGAGCACCTGCACGGGGTTGGCCCCCTCGGCCATGGCAGATTCGAGGGCGCGGTCGGCGGTGGGCAGGTCCCCGACCGTCGCGGCCACCAGCGCCTCGTCGAGCTCCAGGGCGGAGCCGTCGCCCATGCAGGCGAGCACGTCCTCCTCCGCCAGCCGCCCGCCCCGGCCGGCATAGAGGGCGAGCTTCTCCAGCTCCCGCCGCAGCGTCCCCCGGTCGTCGCCCAGGCGGCCGGCGAGCCAGGCGATGGCGGCCGGCTCGGCGGTGACGCCCTCCTCCTTCAGCAGGGCGGCGATGGTGGCCGACAGCTCGGCCCCGCGCTCGCGGTAGCAGGCGATGGCGGCGGCGCGGGGATGGGACTCGGCCAGCCCGCGCAGCTTGGAGCGGGCGGCCAGCTCCCCGGCCTCGACGATGACCAGCGTATCCCCGGGCGCCTCCAGCACCTCGCGCAGGGCAGGGGCGAGGGCGTCGGTCGCGTCCCGCACGCGGATCACGCGCCGCCCGCCGGTGAGCGCCAGGGCGGCGGCCTCCCCGGCCAGGGCGCCCGGGCGGGAGGCAGCCTCGCGCGGGAGATCGGCCACGCGGAAGGGGTCGTTGCCGGGGGCCACGGCCTCCTGCAGCGCGTCGGCCCTCTCCCGGGCGAGGCCGGCATCCTCGCCGTAGAGAAGGGCGGCGCGGGTGGCGCCGGGGTCCTTCAGGAAGGTCGGGATGCGGCGCGCGTCGAGCTTCATGCGCGGGGGGTGGTCAGGCCGCCCTGCCCTCGCGAAGGGAGAGGGCGAGGCGGAGCACGATCTCCTCGGCGATCTGCTCCACCAGCCGCCGCTCCGCCGCCTCGCTGCTGACGACGGAGGCGAAGTACTCGTTGTCCACGAAGTTGTAGGCGTCCACCGCCCGGGCGGAGCCGGTCGCGACGGGGCGGGCGGGGACGGAGAGGGTCTGCAGCGTCCAGGGCGCCGTCATCACCATGCGGAAGCGGGTGGGCGCGCCGTCCCGCCGGTAGCCCAACGCCTCGTAGGCCGGGAGGGGGCTGACGGTCAGCTCGTAGCGCGCGGCCGGGGCGCTCCGGTTCCGTGCCGTCAGCCGCCGGTCCAGCGCCTGGTGCAGGAGCTGGCCGGTGCGGCCGAAGGTGCGGCCGATCCGAACCGCGGCCAGCTCGGGCGCGATATCCGCCTCGCCCGCGGCCGGCGGGCCGTTGAGTGGCCGGAAGCCGCAGCCGGCCAGCGATCCCGCCAGCCCGGCCAGCAGCAGGCGCCGCGCGACCACGGGGCGCTCAGACGACGAAATTGACGACGCGGCCTGGGACATGGATGCGCTTCCGGATGGGCTTGCCGCCGATGGCACGCTGCACATTCTCCTCTGCTTCCGCCAGGGCCAGCAACTCCGCTTCCTCAATGCCGACCGGCACGGAGAGGGTGGCGCGCAGCTTGCCCAGCACCTGAACGGCGATGGTCATGCTCTCCGCCACCAGCAGGGCGGGGTCGGTCTCGGGCCAGGGCATGGCGGCCACCAGCTCCCCGCTGCCGGGATGCAGAATGGACCACAGCTCCTCGGCCAGGTGCGGCATCATCGGCGCTACGAGCCGGGCCATGATGCCCAGCGCCTCGCGCCGCGCCGCGGCCGGGGAGGACTCGATGGCGTTGGCGAATTCGTGCAGCCGCGCGACGGCCACGTTGAAGGCGAAGCCCTCCAGCGCCGCGGTCACGGCCGCGATGCTGCGATGGGCCGCCTGCATCAGGGGCCGCGCCTCGCCGTCGCCGCCGAACCCGTCGAGCGTGGCCGCGAGGCGCCAGAGGCGCTGGACGAAGCGGTGCGCGCCGGAGACGCCGGCCTCGCTCCACTCCATGTCACGGTCGGGCGGGTTGTCGGCCAGGATGAACCAGCGCGCGGTGTCGGCGCCGTAGCGGGAGATGATGGCGCCGGGGTCGATCGTGTTGCGCTTGGACTTCGACATCTTGTCGTTGCGCGAGACGGTGAGCGGCGTGCCCGTACCCTTCTCCGTCGCGCTGCCGTCGGCGGCGACATCCACCTCGTCCGGGGCCAGCCAGCGGCCGTCCGGGGCCTTGTAGGAGGCGTGCTGGACCATGCCCTGGGTGAAGAGCCCGGCGAAGGGCTCGGGCGTGTCGATCTGGCCCATGGTGGAGAGGGCGCGGGTGAAGAAGCGGGAGTAGAGAAGGTGCAGGATTGCGTGCTCGATCCCGCCGATATACTGGTCCACCGGCAGCCAGCCATTCGCGGCCTCGGCCACCAGCGGCGTCCCGGCGCGCGGGGCGGTGAAGCGGGCGAAGTACCAGGAGCTGTCGACGAAGGTGTCGAAGGTGTCCGTCTCCCGCCGGCCCGGCTTGCCGCAGGACGGGCACGGGACGTGCTTCCAGGTCGGGTGGTGGTCCAGCGGGTTGCCCGGCCGGGAGAAGTCCACGTCCTCCGGCAGCCGCACCGGTAGCCCGTCCTTCGGCACGGGCACGATGCCGCAATCGTCGCAGTGGATGACGGGAATGGGGCAGCCCCAGTAGCGCTGGCGGGAGACGCCCCAGTCGCGCAGGCGCCAGTTCACCACGCCCTGGCCGAGGCCGCGGGCCTCCAGCGCATCGATGGCGGCGCGCTTGCCGGCCTCGGTGCCCAGCCCATCTAGGAAGTCGGAGTTGAACAGCGTGCCGTCGCCGGTCCAGGCGTTCTTGCCAACCTGGAAGGTCGCGGGATCCTCCCCGGCGGGCAGCACCACGGGCGGCACGGGCAGGCCGTACTTGCGCGCGAAGTCGAGGTCGCGCTGGTCATGGGCGGGGCAGCCGAAGAGGGCGCCCGTGCCGTACTCCATCAGCACGAAATTCGCGATCCAGACGGGAAAGGTCGCGCCCTCGATGAAGGGGTGGCGCACCCGGAAGCCGGTGTCGAAGCCGCGCTTCTCCGCCTGCTCGATGGCGGCCTCGCTCGTGCCCTGGCTGCGGCACTCCGCGATGAACTCGCCCGCCGCCGGGTTGCGCGCCGCGGCCGCGGCGGCCAGCGGGTGCTCGGCGGCCACCGCCAGGAAGGACATGCCGTAAAGCGTGTCCGGGCGGGTGGTGAAGACCTCGATCTCGGTCGTGCCCTCCACCGGCTCGGCGAGGGGGAAGCGCACGCGCGCGCCCTCGCTGCGGCCGATCCAGTTCGCCTGCATCGTCCGCACCCGCTCGGGCCAGCGGTCGAGCGTGTCGAGCGCTTCCAGCAGCTGCGGGGCGAACTTCGTGATGGCGAGGAACCACTGGGAGAGCTCGCGCTTCTCCACCGGGGCGCCGGAGCGCCAGCCGCGGCCGTCGATGACCTGCTCGTTCGCGAGCACGGTGCCGTCCACGGGATCCCAGTTCACCCAGGACTTGCGGCGCTCCACCAGCCCGGCCGCGAGGAAGTCGAGGAAGAGGGACTGCTGCTGGCCGTAGTATTCGGGGTCGCAGGTGGCGAATTCGCGCGCCCAGTCGAGGCTGAGGCCCATGCTCTTCAGTTCGGACCGCATGTTCGCGATATTGGCGTAAGTCCAGGCCGCCGGATGGGTGCCGCGCTCGCGCGCCGCGTTCTCGGCGGGCAGGCCAAAGGCGTCCCAGCCCATGGGATGCATCACCTGGTGCCCGCGGGCGCGCTTGTAGCGCGCCACCACGTCGCCCAGCGTGTAGTTCCGCACATGCCCCATGTGGATCTTGCCCGAGGGGTAGGGGAACATCTCCAGCACGTAGTATTTCGGCCGCGTGCCGTCCGGCACGTCAGGGGCGGCGAAGAGCGCGGCGTCGCTCCACGCCCCCTGCCAGCGGGGCTCGGCGGCGGCGAAATCGTAGCGGCCGAGGGTGGAGGTCGGGCTGTCGGGCGGGCCGTCGGTCATCGGGGGCCAGTATGGGCCTTATGTGAAGGGTGTGTCCTGTTATCCCCGCCGGCGCGGGGTGGGAAGGGGCTGCTGGCCCCGGGGTGAGGATCGGGGGGCAACCATCGCGGGGCGCGGCGGTTGTTGCATGTCGCCAGGATTACCGGAGCATGACATGCGTTTCATCCCGATCGCGGCGGTGCTGGCCGCCCTCGCCGCCCTGCCCGCGCCGGTCTCCGCCCAGGGTGCGCCCTCACAGCCGGCCGCCTCTCAGCCGACACAGGCCGCCACGGGCATCGCCGCCGGCCATGTCCGCGTGGACGAGCTGATGGACCGCGACGTCTACAGCACGGACGGCGTCGAGATCGGCGAGGTGGAGGACCTGATCATCGATCCCGCTCAGGGCCGGATCGTGATGGTGGTGATCGAGGTGGAGAACCGGCTCGGCCTGACGCAGAAGCACGTCTCCGTGCCGATGGACCGGCTGCGCGTCACGCCGGGGGAGCGCCGGGTGACGATCAACATGGCCTCGAACGAGATCCGCTCGCTGCCGGGCGTGAATTACTGACAGATTGGGGGAGGCGGCCCGGCCGGCCTCCCCTGATCCCTTCCGCTAGAGGGAGGCGGACTGGCTCCGCAGCTCCCGGGCGCGGGCGAGGACCTTGTCCTCCAGCTCCGTGCCGGTCGCCGCCGCAACGGGCACGTCCACCCAGGCACCGTTGCGCAGTTCCTGGCGGAAAACCGAGACGCGCACGCCGTCGGAGCGGAGCTGGCGGCCGAGAATATAGGCCGTGGCCCTGAAGCGCTCGCCCGGGGCGGCGGGGGGCGAGTACCAGTCGGTGATGATCACGCCGCCGAAGGGATCGGCCGAGGAGAGCGGCATGAAGGACAGGGTGTCGAGGCTGGCGCGCCAGAGATAGGCGTTCACCCCCAGCGTCCCCGTGCCGTCCGCCGCGCCCTCGCGGTTGCGGCTGCGGTCGGTGCCGAGGATCAGCAGGCCGTCCTGGTTGCCGGACAGTCGGCCCCTGACCCGGGCGCGCTGGCTGTCGTCGTAGTACTCGTCATTCCCGACCTCGCGGGTCTGCCCGCAAGCGATGAGGAGAACGGGCAGCGCGAGGGCTGCGAGGCGGATATGGCGCATGACCGGCGCAACTAAGGCTCGCCGGAGCCGGCGCGCAAGGGGGAAATTGTCGATCCGTTCCGCGCGGGGGAGGTGCCAAAAGAAAAGGGGCGGCGGGTTTCCCCGCCGCCCCCTTCCGTTCGGCCCTGGCCGGATCAGAACGCGACCCGGAAGCCCGCCAGCACGATGTCGACGGTCGTGGTGTTGGGGCTGCCCGCGCGGTTGTTGAAGTTGAAGCCCTGCTCCTTGCGCTCGTAGTTGATGTACTCGGCGAAGAAGTCGAGGCCCGGGGCGACGCGGTAGTTGCCGCCGACGGCCCAGCCGATGTCGCGGCGGCCGGCCGGGACGGTCTGGCTCCCCGCGCTCCAAACGGTGGTGTAGTGACCGCCGACCGTGATGGCGTCGATCGTGTAGGTGGCGCCGGCGAGGAAGGCGTCCGCGCGGCGGTCATCCACCGTCGTGCCGGCGATGCGCGAGGTGGTGTTCCAGTTGGTGTTGCTGTTGCCGCCGGTGTACCAGCCGCCGACCGTGAAGCCGTAGGCGGTACCCACGGCGCCGGCCCAGACCATGTCCACGCGCTGGGGCGAGGGGCCGCCGGTGTTCTTCACCGCGTCGGCGCCGATGTAGCCGACCGTGGCGGCCAGGCCGACGGGGCCGAAGGACCCGCGCCAGCGCAGGGCGGCCTGGATCTCGTTGCGGCGACGGTTGCTCACGCCGGCGAGGCCGGAGAGCTTGTCGCAGACGGCGACCGTCGTGGCGTTGACGGCATCACAGCCCGAGAGCGGGCCTTCCTGGGTGTTGAAGGCGAAGCTCGCGCCGGCGTCGAAGCCGAAGAACTGCGGCGTCAGGTAGATGAGCTTCGTGTTGTCGCCGAGGTCGTTCGGGTTCGTGAAGGCGGGACGATAGTTGCCGCCGATGACCTGCTGGTTGTTGTCGCCGGAGTCGGTGCCGCCCACGCCGAAGCCGGTGATGTGGCCGGACTGCAGCTGGGCGATGGCGCCGTCCTCCTCACCGAAGCGGATCTGGCCCCAGGGGCCGGCGAGGTAGGCCCAGGCCTCGTCGAAGTCGAGCGAGCTCTTGCTCACCGGCGTCGCCGAGGTGAACACCGTCCCCTGGCCACCCGTGTTCCCGGTGTTGGTGATGAAGTTGCTGCCCTGGCGGACCGAGTCGTTCTGGATCTCGAGCGCGACGCCGTAGCGCAGGCCGTTCGCGGCCTTGCCGGAGGCGAGGACGTGGATCTCGATCTCGTTCGAGAAGTCCGCGTTGCCGACGCGAGCGTCAGGAAGGTTCAGGTTGTCCTGGCGGGTGTAGTTGTACATCGCCTTGTAGAAGCCGCCGATGCGCACCTCGAGGCCGCGCAGCGAGGCCCCGGCCGCGTTGCGCGCCGTGAGAGCGTCGCCGCTCAGCGACTGGGCCATCGCGCCCGGCGCGAAGAGGGCAGCGGCGGCGACCGCCGTGCTGCCGAGTAGAAGCTTCCGCATCCCAAATCCTCCTACGTGCCGGAACGTCCCGGCGCTTCCTGCGACCCGCCCGCCCCCCTCGGCGGGTTTGCCGGGAGAGCGTGCATCCGACGGATGCGCCCTCTTGGCCGAGCCCGCGGGGACTATGGTTCAGGCACTTTGCAGGCGTCCATCGGGCAAAGCGCCTAATCGCGACATCCGTGAGACACTGTGTCCGACTGGACACATTATCTGGCGGAGCGGCCCGGCCAGCCCGCCGATCGCCGCCCAGCCCGCGGCCAGGGCCGGAAGGCGCCGCGAATTGCGGGCATCCAGCCCGCCCAGCGCCACCACCGGCCGGCCAGCCCGCCGCGCGAGGGCGGCCCAGCGCAGCGGGCCGAGGGCTGGGGCGCCGGGGTGGCTCGCCGTGGGGAAGACGGGGGACAGGAGGACGAGGTCGGCCCCCAGCCGCCGGGCCCGCGCGAATCCGGCCCGCCCATGCGCCGCCACGGATAGGAGCGGCCCCCTCCCCCCGCGCCGGGCGATGAGGAAGGGGAGCAGCCCCCGCGCCGGGCGGCGGTCCGGCAGGTGCAGCCCGGCCCGGAGCGCCAGCGCGCCCCGCCCGTCCCCGGAGAGAAAAAGGAGCAGCCGACGCTGCCGGGCGAGGCGGGCGAGCGGGGCGAGGAGGCCGGGGGCGGGGTCGCGCGCCAGCACCGCGCTGCCCGGGGGCAGCCGGCGGGCGGCGGCGCGCGGATCGGGCAGGCGTCGGGCGTCGCTCAGCAGCCAGATGGGCGGCATCGATGGCGGCAACCGCCGGGCCGGCGCGTTCACACCCACCCCGTTCTGCCCTAGCCTTCCGCGCCGCATGACCGACCCCTTGCCCCCCACCGCCGATGCCATCGCCGCGAACCTCGCCCGGATCAAGGCTTGCATCGCCGAGGCTTGCGCCCGGGCAGGGCGCGACCCGGCGGGGGTGACGCTCGTCGCCGTCTCCAAGACCCATCCGGCGGAGGCGGTGCGGGCGGCACTAGCCGCGGGCCAAGCCGTATTTGGGGAGAACCGGGTGCAGGAGGCAGCGGGCAAGTTCCCTGCGCTGCGGCCCGACCACCCCGGCCTGCGGCTGCACATCATCGGCGGGCTGCAAACGAACAAGGCGCGGGACGCGGTGCGCGTGGCCGACGTGATAGAGAGCCTCGACCGCCCGAAGCTCGCCGCCGCCATCGCCGAGGCCATCCGCCGCGAGGGCCGCGCGCCCGAGCTGCTGGTGCAGGTGAACACCGGGGCCGAGCCGCAGAAATCCGGCATCGCGCGGGACGAGGCCCGGGATTTCCTCCGCGCCTGCCGCGAGGAGCACGGGCTGGCCGTCTCCGGCCTCATGTGCATCCCGCCCGAGGGGGAGGATCCCGTGCCGCATTTTCGCTGGCTGGCCGAGCTGGCCGCGAAGGAGGGGCTGGGCACCCTCTCCATGGGCATGAGCGGGGATTTCGAAGCGGCCATCGCCTGCGGGGCGACGCAGGTGCGGGTGGGCAGCGCGATCTTCGGCGCGCGGCCCTATCCGGCACAGGCCCCTGGGCCGGGATGAGCGGCGCCCCATGAGCGACGGGGCGGCCTGGGACGCGCGCTACGTCCCGCCCGGCACCCTCTTCGGCGAGGAGCCCAACCGCTACCTCGAAGCCCAAGCCGCGCGGCTGCGGCCGGGGATGCGGGCCCTGGCCCTGGGGGACGGGGAGGGGCGCAACGGCGCCTGGCTCGCCGGGCAGGGGCTGGAGGTGACTGCCGTGGACTGGTCCGCGGCGGGGCTGGCCAAGGCGCGGGCACTTGCCGCCTCGCGCGGCCTGGCCCTGAGGACGGTGGTGGCCGACCTTGTGGAATGGGATTGGCCGGCGGGAGGGTTCGACCTCCTGGCCTGGATCTTCGTCCACCTTCCCCCGGCGGACCGCGCCCTCGTCGCCGCCCGCGCCGCCGAGTCGCTGGCGCCGGGCGGGCTGCTCGTGCTGGAGGGCTTCACCCCCGCTCCCGAGGGGCGCCGCGCCGGAGGCCCGCGCGACCCCGCCCTGCTCTGGTCCGCCGCACTGGTGCGGGAAGGCTTCCCTGGGCTGGAGGTGCTGGAACTGCTGGAGGGCACGGTGCTGTTGGACGAGGGGCCGAAGCACCAGGGTCATGCCGAGGTGGTGCGGGCCCTGCTGCGCCGGGGCTGAGGCCCTATCCCTTCGCCGAGGCCGCCACCCAGCCGCCTCCCACCACCAGCGCCGCCGCCAGGGCGAGGCGTGGGCCGAGCACACCCTCCCCCGCCAGCAGCAGGAGAAGGGTGGATGCGACCGGCACGGCATAGGCGAGGGTGCCGAGCAGCCGCGGGTCGCCCCGCTTCATGCCGATGTCCCAGAGGAAGAAGGCCGCCCCCACGGGGCCGAGGCCGAGCAGCAGGACGGAGAGCAGCTGGCGGGCATCGGGGATGACCGTCGCCTCGAACAGGAGATGCGCGAGGGCCGCCAGGGCCGCAGAGGCGAGGCAGAAGCCGGCCACCGCCTCCGTCGGCACGGCGGAGAGGCGGCGCGCGGTGACGGAGTAGACCGCCCAGGTCAGCGCCGCCGCCGCCGCGCAGAGAAAGCCTGGCAGCGCCCCCGGTGGGAAGGCCGCCCCCGGCCCCACCACCAGCGCGCAGCCGAGGAAGCCCAGCCCCACCCCCGCCAGCCGCCGCGCCCCGAGCCGCATGCCGAGAATGGGGGCGGAGAGGAGCACGATCAGCAGCGGCCAGAGATAGTTGAGGAGGCTCGCCTCCACCGGCGGCGCCCAGGCGAGGGCCGCGAAGTAGAGGGCGTGGTAGCCGAACAGCCCGCCCACCCCGTGCGCCCAGGCGATGGGCGGCTGGTGCAGGGCGGCGAGCTGCCCGCGCAGGGCGAGCCCGACGGTGGCGAGGGCGCCGCCGGTGGCGAAGGCCATGGCCGTCACCTGCAGCGGCGGCAGCCCGGCCGCGCCGCGGGCGAGCACGGCGAGGAAGGCCCAGAGCAGGAGCGCCCCGATGCCGAGGAGGGTCGCGCGGCTCACGGCGCGGTCCGCGCAACCCGGGAATGGAGGGTGCGTTGCCCCCGCGTCCCGCCGGTTCTGTCCGGCGCCGAACGGGCATAGGAGTTGAGCAAGGTGGGCTTCCTCATTCGCACGGCCATCACGGCCGTCGCTTTCTACATCGCCGCGAACCTCGTCACAGGCCTGTGGTTCTCCAGCCTGACAACACTGATCATCGCGGCCATCATCTTTGGCGTGGTGAACGCGGTCGTCAGGCCGATCCTGTCCACTCTCTCCCTGCCGATCACGGTGCTGACCCTCGGGCTCTTCACTCTCGTGATCAACACGCTGATGCTCGCGCTGACGGCGCTGCTGATGCCGGGGATGCGGATCACGAGCTTCAGCACCGCCTTCCTGGCCGCGATCATCATCTGGCTCGTGTCCTGGATCGCCAACAAGGTGATCGGCGACCGCACCGCGACGGCGTGAGACGCCGCGACGGCGTGACCTAGGCCCCCTCCGCCCCCGGAAGGGGGCGGTAGGGGAGCGGCGCGAAGCGGGTGGCGTGCCACTCCACCGTCTGCCACACCCCGCCGGCGACGTAGGGATCGGTGGACCACCATTCCTGCGCGGCGGCGACCGTGGGATGGGCGGTGATGGCGACGGAGCCGATCATCCCGCCCTCCACACCGAGGATGGCGCCGCCAATCGTGAGCATCCTTTCCCGCGCGGCGGGGGCGACGCGGGCGAGATGGGCCTCCCGCACCGCCAGGCGCCGGGCGAGGGCGCCGGGATCCGTGCCGTCCCGCGCGATGGCGATGTTGTGGGTCGGGGCCGCGGGCGCCGGCCCGCTCGGCAGGGGGCGGTAAGGCAGGGGCGCGATGCGGAAGGGATGGGTTTCGTGACCCGCCCAGATTCCCTTCCGCAGGAAGGGTTCTGCGGCGAGGTAGCGCTCCAGCGCCCCTTCCGCCACGATCATGAGGGAGCCCTGATAGGCGGCGGCCGCGTCGAGCAGCGGCACGCCGAGGAACAGCTCCCCCGTCTCCGCCATGGGCCGGAGAAGCGCGAGATGCGCCTCCCGCACAGCCCCGATCCGCGCGCCGGCATCCAGTGCCGCCCGCGCCAGGACCATACTGCAAGCCGCCACCGCCACGCCCTCCCCGTCCGCAGGCTCGCCCGCGGAGAGGAGGGGCGCAAGACGGCGCTACTTGTTCGTGCGCCCGAGGTGGTTCGGGTTTACCCCGCCGTCGCGCTTCGTCTCGTTCGCGACGTCGCCCTCGTCGGTGCTGTCGGCCCGCAGAACCTCGGGGTCCGTGCCCTGGCCGAACACGCCCTTGGAGGAGCCGATGCCGGGGTTGCGCTCGTCGTCCGAGGGCGGGCGCGGGATGCCGTCGCCCAGCCCTTCCTCGCCGCGCTCTTTGGCGCCCATGCCGCCCTTGGGGTGCTTCGAAGCGGTCATGCCTGCCCTCCTTCCTGGAAGGAGAGGTAACGGCCGGCCGCCCCGAAGGCTTCCCCGGCGGCGGTCAGTACATATGCTGACCGCCGTTGATGGAGAGGGTGGAGCCGGTGATGAAGTCCGCATCGTCGGCCGTGAGGAAGGCGACGCCGCGCGCGATGTCGTCCGCCGTGCCGAGGCGGCCGCGGGGGATGCGGGCGATGATCTTCTCCAGCACCTCGGGCGGCACGGCGCGCACCATCTCCGTGTCCACATAGCCCGGGGCGACGGCGTTCACCGTCACGCCCGTCTTCGCGCCCTCCTGAGCGAGGGCCTTGGTGAAGCCGTGGATGCCGGACTTGGCGGCGGCGTAGTTCACCTGCCCGTACTGCCCGGCCTGGCCGTTGATCGAGCCGATATTCACGATACGCCCGAACTTGCGGGACACCATCCCGTCCCAGACCAGCTTGCAGAGGTTGAAGCAGGAGCCGAGATTCGTGTCGATCACGTCGTCCCACATCTTGCGGTCCATGCGCTTCATCGTGTTGTCGCGCGTGATGCCGGCGTTGTTCACCAGGATGTCGATGGGACCGACCTCGGACTCGATGCGCTTGATGGCCTCGGCGCACCGGTCGAAGTCCGAGACGTCGAACTTGTAGGTCTTGATCCCCGTGCGCTCGGTGAAGGCGCGCGCGGCCTCCTCGTTCCCGGCATAGGAGGCGACGACGGTGCGCCCGGCCTTCTGCAGATGCTCGCTGATAGCGGCGCCGATGCCGCGCTGGCCTCCGGTGACGAGTGCGATTCGTGCCATGAGGTTGGACCCTTTCCTGACGTTGGTCTCCCACCCCCAAAGCTGACGCGGTGCCCCCGTGCCATCAAGGGAAAGGCGCGCAAGATCGCACCGCACAATGGCGCTTTGGCGCAATTTTCCGCCCGACGCCCCCGAATCCCGGCGGGGCAGCGCCAAAATGGCGGGCCAGTGTAACGAAGTCTGGCCTTCGCTCACGGGCGGGTGTAGGACGCCGCCCGCCCCGATCCGACCTCGCTCAAGGAATGCGCCGCCATGGACACCCCCATCGCCGCCGTGCTCTGGCCCGACCATGCCCGGCGCGACATGGCCGCCCTCATGCGGCTGATGGCGCATCTGGAGCGCTGCTGCCTGGAGATCGGGGCGGAGGACGCGGCGGGCCACCTCGCCGAGGCCGCGGCCTGCCTCGCCCAGGACGGGGCCCAGCGGCGCTTCGCGGCCTGAAGCCGCGAGCGGGCCCGCCACCTAACGCGGCTTCCGTGCCGCAGTGGCGGGAACTGTGCCGGGAACTCGTCGCGCTTCCGGAAAAGCCCGGTGACGGGCGCCTCGCGCGGCCCTAGAAGGTCGGCCGCCCCGCCCGGCGGGGCAGCCTCCCCCGCGGAGCGGGGTGCTTTTCCCAAGGACGAACCAGTGACCAAGACGATCATCAAGGCCGCGCTGCTCCCGTCGCTGGCGCTCATGGCGGCCTGCACCGCCGCGCCCCCGCAGCCCACTGTTGCCCCGCCGCCGGAAGAAGCCTTCCGCCCCGTCTGCCGCGAGCGCCTGCCGAACGCGACCGACTTCGGCATGATGAAGTGCATGTTCGAGGAGCTGGACAAGTCGCGCGGCGTGACCCCGGCCAGCGCCACCGCCCCGGCCGCCGAGCCCGCGCCCGCCACCCCGGCGCGTCCCTCGGCTCCGGCCCGCTCCTCTGCCCCGGCCGCGCGCCGCGCCCGCTGAGCCCCGGCACCCGGCCCGCCCCCGCGGCGGGCCGGTCCCTGGAGGTTCCCTTGGGTTGATGCCTCCGGGTTGATGCTGTCGGGCGGCCCCGTTCCCGCCGCCCCGCCTACTGGCCGTTCTCCCCGACCGCATCGCGATCATGAACGAGGCGCCCGGCGACGTAGGTCGCCCTGACCGCCCTCTCATCCCCGAGCGCCGCGAGCGCGAAGAGCCGGTCTGCCGGATCTGCCGCCGCGCCGGTCCGCAGCGCGAGCGCCGGCGTGGCCGCAGGGTCCAGCACCACCAGATCCGCCTCCATCCCCGGCGCGAGCGTGCCGATCCGGTCCTCCAGCCGCATCGCCTCCGCCCCGCCGCGCGTGGCGAGCCAGAAGGCCTGGGCCGGGTGCAGCCGCGCGCCGCCCAGCCGCGCCACCTTGTAGGCGTCGCCGAGGGTGCGGAGCGGGGAGAGGCCGGTGCCCGCGCCCACGTCGCTCCCCAGCCCCACCCGCACACCCTCGCCCGCCATGTCGTGCAGGCGGAACAGCCCGCTGCCAAGGAAGAGATTGGAGCTGGGGCAGTGCGCCACGCCGCAGCCGCTCCTCCGCAGGGCGGCGAGGTCGGCCTCCGTCACGTGCACGGCGTGGCCCATCACCGCGCCGGGACCCGCCAGCCCCGCCCGGGCATAGACGTCGAGATAGGAAGTGGCCGAGGGGAACAGCTCCCGCACCCAGGCGATCTCGGCCTCGGTCTCGCAGAGATGGGTCTGCACAACCGTGCCGGGATTGTCGCACCACAGCCGCCCGGCGGCGCGCAGGGCCTCGTCCGTGCAGGCGGGGGCGAAGCGCGGGGTGATGGCATAGAGCAGCCGCCCACGCCCGTGCCAGCGGTCGATCAGGCGCTGCGTAGCGGGAATGCCGTGATCCGCGCCGTCCAGCAGCTCCTCCGGCGCGTGGCGGTCCATGAGCACCTTGCCGGCGGCCAAGCGCATGCCGAACCGCGCCGCCTCGGCGAAGAGGGCGTCGGCCGAGTGCTCGTGCACGGTGCAGTAGACGGCGGCCGTCGTCGTCCCCGCGCGCAGCAGCTCGCGCAGGAAGCGGCGTGCGATGCGGGCGGCATGGGCCGGATCGGCGAAGCGCGCCTCGGCGGGGAAGGTGTAGCGCCGGAGCCAGTCGAGCAGGGTTTCCCCGAAGGCGCCGGTCATTTCCATCTGGGGGTAGTGGACATGGGCGTCCACGAAGCCGGGGCCGATGATGCCGTCGGGATAGTGGTGGACGGGCAGGTCGTCCGGCTGGCGCGGGCGCTCGGCCGCGTGGTCGCCGAAGGCGGTGACGATCCCGTCCCGCATCACCACCAGCGCGTCCGGCCAGAAGGCGAGGGCCGTGTCCGCCTCGCCCGCGAAGGGATCGTGGCGGAAGCCGTAGGCCGGGCCGCGCAGGCCGAGGGGTCCGTTCGTCAAGCGCCGCTCCGTGCCGGGCCGCGCATCATGCCATCCCGGGCGGCGCGGTGAAGTCACCGCGCGGCACGGTGAAGCCACCACGGCCGCGCAGTGGCCCACTACGCGGGGGTGAAGGCGTGCTGCTTGCACCGGGGCGCCCGCCCGTGCTCTTGCCCGCCCAGGCCACGGGATCGAACGCCATGCAACGCCGCCGCCTCCTGCCGCTCCTGGCAGCGCCCGCCCTCATCACCCGCGCCCAGGCGCAGGGCCGGCCCATCACCCTCGTCGTGCCCTACGCCGCCGGGGGCGGG
>JBHTFH010000028.1:0-54437 GCA_042666135.1 Roseomonas sp. GCM10028921
CTCATCCATTCGGCGCATGATGGCGAGATCGGCCGCCGGCACCGGCCGGGGCAGGTAGTAAACGCTGCCGCGACTGATCCCGAGGAGGCTCGCCTGCCTGGCGATGGGCAGGCCGTGCTCGCGGTCGATCATCGCTTTGCGCTCAGCAGGCCGGCTTTGCTGAGCGCGCCGGACAAAAAATCATTGCTGAGCGTCAGCTCGCCAATCTTGGCGTGAAGCGTCTTGACGTCCACCGCCGGCGTAGCCGGGTCCGATTTCGTCTCGGAGCCGAACACCCCAGCAGCTCCCTCCAGGAGCTGGGCCTTCCAGGTGGTGATCTGGTTCGGGTGCACGTCGAACTGCTGGGCCAGTTCGGCCAGCGTCTTCTCACCTTTCACAGCCGCCAGTGCCACCTTCGCCTTGAAGGCCGGGGAATGGTTCCGCCGAGGTCGCTTGCTCATCGTCTCTCCTAACCTGCGGCCATCCTGGCCGCCGTCAGGCAGAAACTCCACTCATCCAGCCTGTCCAGATTCCCTGGGCCACCTCTGCGCTCAGGGCAGCCCTGGACCGCAGTAGGACAATTCACGCCGCTCGCGACCCCTCTGTTCCGCGTCGTCCGCGTGAGGGCACGAAGCGCCAGGCCGTCCTCACCCTCCTGCGCCGGGGAGAGGGCGTCACCATCGCTCAGATCATCGAGGCCACTGGCTGGGCCCAGCACACGGTCCGCGGCTTTCTGGCCGGGCTTAAGAAGAAGGGCCACACGCTCGAGGTGGTGGAGCGGGTGCGCCAAGTCGCACTCCCGTAGGGAGGCGCCCCAAGACGACACTGGAGGAGGGTCTGGCTCTCCGGGCCGCGCTGACGGCGCTGCGGCCGGACTAAGAGACGGCCGAGACGGCGCTGCGGAGAGCCACACGTGGGCTTCGCCAAGTGAGCGGACCCCGGCATGAAGGTTACCTTCGATGTGGTCGAGGTCAGGCCAACTGGCGAGGGCACCGAGACGGGCAGGATCCGCTGAACCATCGGGGACCAGGGATCGCATGCTGAAGTCATCGATGACCTGCCCGCGCTCCTGCGCCGTTCGGGATGGAGGGAGGCTCCGAGGACGCCTCCCCCTCTCCGGCATTCAAATACCGAACACGAGGTTGTCCATGACCATGAACTCGCCGCCCCCGGGGTAACTCGGATTGTCGGTGCCGCCGCGAGTGGAGAAAACAACCCGATCCACGCTGTCGAAAACCGGGTCATTCAGCTCGACGTATTTCGGCCCCGTCGAATCGATCACGAATTCCTGGAAGCCCCTGAGGGCGCCATCATCCCAGCCCTCCACCCGAAGCGTCTGACCGTTATTCCAGGCGGCCGTGAAGTATCCGGACTCGAAATCGAAGTCCGTGGGGCGCGTTATGCTCAACGTGCCGGAGCCCCATCCATCGTTTGGAGACGATACCATGCCCGCCTGGTAGCCTGATGGATTCAGTGGATACTGAGCAGGTCTCATGACGGCGAACCCGGACCAACTAAATCCTTTGTATCCGGCGGGAATGAAGCCGATGTAATCTGACACGACGAGATCGTCGAAGTGCACCGATAGCGGATTGCCAACCGGCCCATCAGGGACATCGGCAATGTCCGCCACCATAGGAACATGGTTAGTGCTCCAAAAACTTCCGTCGGATACAGTATAGTTGAACATCAGGATGTCTGGTCCGTGGAGATCCGCGGCCGGTGTCCAGGTCAGCCTTCCCGCCGCGATATCACTCGCCTGATAAGTGCCGCTCCCGCGCACCTCACCGTTAAGCCGAAGAGTGCCGGTGTTGTTGAGGGCCATGTAGACGGATTGGAGGGTACTCGAGCTGTCCACGTCGGAGAAGCCGAAGTCGCTCAGCTTCAGGACGTAAGCGGTGTCCTCGGTCAATGCCTTATCGGAAGTCTTGAAGGCTACCGGCGCAGCGTTGTGGCCGCGGACGTCGACAGTTAGCTGCTGGTGGATGGAGGCCCCGTGCGCATCGACGACATCATAGTCGAAAACAAACGAGGCCTTCTCGCCATCTCCGAGGGAGCGAAGGATGATGTGGTTGGTGTCCACGGAGAGGGTGGACTGATCTTCGCTCAACGACCACGGGACGGCCCCCGCGCTGTTAGCGCGGAAATTCTGCACCCCGAGCACATCTCCGTCTGGGTCACTCACTGCGCTCAGGAGGCTGACCGTTCTCGTGGATGTGCTCTCGTCCAGTTCGACCTTGGGGAACATTGTGGATGCGGTTGGGGGGCGGTTCGAAGCCTCTACAGCAGGGGTGACCTCTGACACGCTGATCTCGCTGAATCCCTGGCCGTCCGTATATTCAACTGACAGGCGGATCGCCTTGCCGACCACAGCCTCGGTCTGTGTAAAGGTTTGCTCAGTTCCAACCTTGACCCAGGTGTCCCCGCCTCCGGCTTCCCAGGTATATCTGAAGGCCCCGAGGCCGTCGGCATCAGCGATGGAGCCGACGTCGGCCGCAAGGGTCTGCCCCTCCTTCGCCACGCCCTGGACGGCAGCCCGCCCGGTGTGGGGGTCGTTCACGGGCGTGACATCGAGGAGAACCTTGCCGTCGTCAGTCTTGTCGCCGTCGGTGACCTTGTAATTAATCACCACGTCGCCGGCAAAGTTGGATGCGCCCGCGAACTTCACCTTGCCGTCCACGACAGAGACGCTGCCTTGGGACGGGTTCTCCAAGGTCACGGAGTCAGACACGACGGACCTGGCAGGCCCATCCACGTCCGTGTCGTTCGCCAGCACGTCGATCAGGAGGCTGCTGTCCTCCGCGACGGTTTCATTATCGTCGACAGCGACGGGGGCGTCGTTCACGGCAGCTACAGTGAGATTCTGCGTGGCCGAAACAGTGCCGCCCTTGCCGTCAACGGCTTTGTAGCTCAGGATGATGGCGCCGCTGTAATCGGCGGTGGGCCGAATGGTGACGCTGCCATCAGGGTTAAGGGTGGCGTCCCCTTTGTCCGCAGAAGGGGCCGAGATCGCTAGATCGTCGCCGTCGACATCTGTAAAGCCGGCCAGCAGATCAGCCTTGCTGATGGTGATGTCGGTGTCTTCCGAGCTGGAGCCCAGCTTTGCTGTCGCCACGCCCGTTGGCGCATCATTGGCTCCCGTCAGCGTTACGCTGATGGTCTTGCTAGCAGTGCCGTCCACCGAACTGACGGTCAACGTCTCCGTCACGATCTGGCCAGCCTTCAGGCCCTGGGCTTTGCCGTTGTCCAGCGCATAGGACCAGTCGGATCCGGAGAGAGAAAAAGCACCATAGGACTTGATGAGGTCGGTCGGGCTCAGTGCCTTCAGGGCGGCCTGGCCCGTATCCACATCGGTGACGACCAGCCTGCCCGCTGCTGTCTGGGTTCCGTCCTCGGCCACTGCTCCGGTTGCCCCGCCCGTGATCGTGGCCACGTCGTTCACGCCGGTCAGCGTCGCCTTGATCGTCGCTGTGCTGAGGGCGCCGTTGCCGAGGCGTATGGTGTAGACAAAACTGTCCTCAGCCGTCTGGCCGGCAGCGAGGGCTTGGACAGCGGCCGCCTGGCTCGGGTCGTAGTTGATGGTGCCGTCCGCGTTCAGCTTGACGGTAGCGCCCATCTTGCTCAACGCGGTTGTTACTACTGTCCCGACTTTCGCCGGATCCTGCATCAAGGTGTAAACATCCTTGGCTGCCCCACCCTGCGAGGCATCAAGAACCTCGAAGTTCACGGCGGACAGGTTCTCCTGCACGCTCGTAATATTGGTGGCCTGCGGTGTTTTGGCGGCGACCTTTTCGAGGTTATTGCTGGTTGTGATTGGCATGGGCGTTTCCTTCCTGGATCTCGGCCGCGGTTGTGCAGTCCCGGTTCACCCGGGTTGTGGTGCCACGTGAGGCGAGCATCAGCTTTCCAAGCCGAAGGAGCCGCCCCCGAGCCGCAAGGCCGACAAGGGGCTCCTCAGGCGATCAGGCTTGGACTGCTGTGGAGTAAGTTAGTGTTTCTCGATGACCGACCGCATCTGAGACGTAGCCGAGCCGGAACGTCAAGGCGGTACGTGAGGCGCCATAGGCGCAACGGTTGCACGAATCGCGCCGCTGTGATCGCGGGACGCTAGCCCGTACCCGCGAGGGAAAGATGAAATCCGCTCCATCCTTGTGATTGTGGCCCCGGAATCTCCAGCCTCGGACGGATCGTTGTTCGTAGAAGTTCTCTAGTAGATCGGGTAACCATGATGCAGTTTCGGCGCCGAACCCTTGCCGGGAGACACCGATTCAACCGTAGATTGCTTTCAACCATCACGATTTAGTGTCATTCCTTGGTTCATCACATCGCAGTTAAGGGCCCCGTGCAGCAGGAACATCGTCAGCACGCCAAGCGTTACGCCACCGGATCAGACCGGGCAGGTAGCCGCGCTCGCCGTGTTGCGGAGTGTGAACAGTCGCTTTCGCTCTGGATGGCCATGCAAACCTCCCGTGCCACCCCCTTTCGGTGTCGGCGTGGGAAAAGCACAGTTCAGCGTCTTGGGAATTTGTCGGTTTTCCCATGCGCCGCGCCCTTCCGGGACCGCCACAGGAAGGCGGCTCCGAATCCTCGTTTTGCCGCCCCCCGCACTCTCATCTGGAGCGTCTCCGTGGGTGACACCGAGCAAAGGGGCCACATTCGTGGCGCCATCAATTCAAACACTGCGCCGCCGCACCGGACGGACGATCGGAGCGAAGCTGGCGCTACGCAACTGCAGGCGGAGGACCGGGAGAAGCTTGTAACCCGCGCCGCCCAGGCGGGGGCTCAGGGCGCGAAGGGCAGCTACAACGTGTATCGGCTTGGTGGGAAGTAGGGCTGACAACGGTGCGCGCCGCGCGGCTTCCACCCTCAGTAGTCCACGATGCTTCATTAGGCTTTGACCGGCGACCAGGGCCACGGCCTGGAGTATGGACCATGGCCGGCAGATTGCCGAATGGTGCCGGTCTAGTGGTACCAGCTGCCGGCTGTTCTGCTCGCGGCGCGCCCTAGTCGGACTGCGCGGCGGGCGCACCGGAGTGGATAGTTAGCGCCACGCGAACCGTGATGATTCCGATCACCTCGAAGAACTTAGTTCCCTGTCACGCGCATAGAGGCGCGCCCCGAGCCCGCTGGAGTAAGTGAGAAGGTGGCTACTACTTTCGGGTATGTCGTGACAGCGACGCCGTCGCGCTTGGCTGACTGAAAGCGCCAGCGTAGGGCCGTCATTCTGGCCGCATCATCGAGGGTGCCGAAACCCGATGATCGATCGATGTCGGCGGCGATAACTCGACCGTCCTCCGCAACTCTCAGAGTCAAGCCGACCTCCCCTGTCTCGCCCGTTCGGCGTGCTGCCTCCGGGTAGGTCAGCTGAGCAGCCGGTTCGACGAGACTGGCCGGTGACATTGGCCCGCCTCCTGATGTGCTTGGGGCTCCTGCTAGCACTGGCGGAACGGCCCGAGGCCGTTCCGCAAAGGTGATGATCTCCAGCCAAATTTCCATACTACGCGCCATCGCTTGCCGATGCGCCGCAGGAACCAGGCCTTCAGCGGCAAACTGCCGGAACAGCTGGAGACGTTGCTCCTGATTGTACGCCCGGAAGTAGTCGAGCGGTTGGGCTTGTGGCATCTGCTTGAGAAATGCGTCGTGTATGCTGGACGAGGCGAGGTCCAGTGCCCCGCACGCTTCATAGGACCAACGTACCTGCATCCTGGTCAACTCGGGCCGCCGCCGCTCGCCCCAACATCCCTGGAGGCGTGCGGTTACCCCAGACATCCCACTCTCGCGGAAGACTAGGTCAAAAAGCTCGACGCCGCGTGCGACAGCAGTTTCGGAGGGGCGGGTCACGCCTATATCCGCGGCGGGCAGGTCCGGGTTGCCAGGTTGGGCTCCGTGGGCCAAGGCGGGCTGTGCCGCTGAAAGCCCACCGGCATAAGACCAAACGTCTTTTGCATCAGGATCGGAGATCCCCGCCGAGGTCCAAGCTGCCCGGTTGGTTGAGCCGTTCGGCAAACGGGCGTCAACATCGAGGGCATAACGGCCGAGCCGATGGAGCCAGTCCATAGCGCGCGAGCGCCGCGCGATGCGGGTCTGGCCTGGTCCATCCGTCCCTGCAGAGCGGGCGACCTCAACGATGAGAGCACTGTCGCGGCCACCCAGATTTGGGTCTGCGCCCCGCCGGAGCAGTGTCAGGCCAACATCCAAGCAGTTAAGCCGCTGGGCGACGTAGAGGGGCGTCCAGAGAACGTCGTCGATCATCGGGCCAGATGACAGTCGGTCAGCTGAAACAAGCGGCAGGGATGCGGCCAGGCTCGGGCATGAGCCGCACGCATCGGGAGCACCACTCAAGTCGCAGGCTGCCGGACGTGCTTTCCCCCGTTGTGGCTGTGCATGGGCGAGGTTGGCGAAAAGCAGGCTGGTACCGAACGCCAAGGCAAGTGCGCCGGCTCTCATGCCTTTGCTCCCATGCAGAGTATTCGCACGGTTACCTTCTGCGCTTGGGCTGTTACGTCGGCCTGGGCGAGTTCTGGCCCACGACGCTCGAACAGCGGTTCCACGTTGTGAGCTTGAAGGAAGCTGAGAGCGACAGAGCCTTTCATCGCGAAGTTAACGTTTTGCGGGATGTCACCGGAAGCAACAGCAACGTTCACAGCGTTGAGCTTGCTCTGCACCACACCGACGAGACGCCCGCCCATGTCGAGCAACGGCCCGCCCGAGTTGCCCGGCTGCACTGGCGCGCTAATCTGGAGCATTCGACTATCGTCGCGGAGGCCAACCAGCGCGCTGACATTGCCGAAAGTGACGTTCCCCGCAGATGCCAACAAACCTCCAAGGGGGTAGCCGTACGCCACGACGGCTTCTCCATTCCGAAGCGCTTCCATTCGGAGGGCAACGACGTTTGGCAGCTGAGACGCGGCTTTAACTAAGGCGAGGTCGTTCCGGGGATCACGTCCGACCACTTCCGCAGCGATTTGTGTCCCCCCAATCTGGGTGACCCGCAAGCTTCGGCAACCTTCGATAACATGGTCCGCAGTCAAGATGTGCCCAGAATCCGAGACTATGACGCCACTGCCAGAGCCAGTGACACGTGGCTCGCTGGCAGGGGGCGGCGGAGCTTGTTGGACTACCTGTGCGGGCTGTGGCGGCGCTTGCGACGCCACGGCAGGCGCCGGTGCCGGACGGGATGGAAACACCACCTCCCCAGCCCGAACCCTCAGGGCGCAACCCACGAGTTCGGCGAGCGCGCCGTACGTGCCGCGCAGGGCATAACGCTGGCGAGCATCACCCACAACCACGTTCACGGCTCGCCCTTCGCCAAGGCGCCGGAAGGTGCTTGCGCCAGCCCGGTTCAGGATTGAGCCGACGTCCAGAGTAACACCGTTATCGCGGACCTGTCCCGCGAAGGCGAACTCGGGCTCGTCATCGACCCAAGCTCTGGGGGGGATAGTCGGATTGGCCGGAATCCATTCCGGGGCACGCATCCCCCTCGTTAGATGAACACTCAACCCCAGACCTGTCGTCAGGAGGAACTCGAGCCTATCGCCGTTTGAGAACTCGCTGATGGCCGAGCACCCTGCAGGTGCACCTCCAAATGCCGGAAACGCGGCGCCGCGCCAGGAGCCAATCGAGAACTGCTGCACATCTTGAGCCCGAGAAGGTAATGCCCCTCCAAGGGAAAGCGTGATGGCCGCCAGGGTGGCTTTCAGAACGCGCCCCGTCTCATACCAACCACAGCAGTCACCCCTTACGCGAAACATGCACAGCAGCTCCATGAATGTGCACTTGCCTGCACCAGCAATCGTCAGGGCAGCTTGGTCCTCATTTCCTAACTAGCTGGTTAAGCGTGACCGTGAGGCAGAGCTCATTAAATGTTCACGGCCGAACATCGGCCGATGCCGGGTGGTGGAGAGCCGGATCTCAGCCAGGGACCCTTGTCACACCACAAGCGGGTTCCTGATGAAGTCTGCGAAGTCGGGCTCCTCGGCCGCACTGCTGATGGCGCGCCCGAGCGCCATGATGAGTGCCATGGCCGCATCAATCTTCTGCTCCGGCCGGGCCTTGCGCGGGTAGACGTTCCCGCGTGCGTCGTAGTGCCCGACCACGTTGCCGATGCACCAGGCGAGCACGGGGTTGCCGTCGTGGCGCAGGCGCTCGGCCAGCATGGCCGCACCCAGCTCCTTGGTGGGCTCTGACAGGTTCGCGGTGCGCATGTGGAACTCAACCACGGGCAGGCCGTCGGCAGCCAGGGACTGGCGCATCTGCCTGGCCTGCCACGGGTCGAAGGCCAGGCTCCTGATCCGGAAGCGCTCGGCGAGGCTCCGGATGTCCTCCTCGACCCTGCGCATGTCCGTCTCGTTGCCCGGGGTGACGGTGAGCCACCCTTCCGCCGCCCAGCCAGGGTAGGAGGCGTTCCTGGCATCCAGCACTGCTGCCTCGTTCAGGTAGCAACGCGCCAGCACGTCGTAGTGCACGCGCCCGTCCGGCGCTGTGGAGGGGAATACCAACGCCAGCGCGGTCAGGTCTGTGGTGGCCGCAAGGTCCACCGCCAAGTGGCAGTCCCTGCCTTCCAACTGCTCGGGCGTGAGAGACGGATCGGCACAGCCCTGCCAAGCCCGGGTGCTGAACAGCGCCTCGTCGGCGCCCACCCAGACATTCAGGTGCCGGGTCTTGGCCGCGGCCTCCTGGGCAGGGTTGTTCCGGGCCTGGCGCATGATGGCGCGAATGGCGTCGGGCTGGACCGCCTGGCCCCAGGAGGGGTTGGCCTTGACCCAGGACGCCTCCTCCCAGGGGTCGTCCGCCTCGTCGAGGGTGTAGACGAGGGCGAACAGCCGCTCATCGGCCTGCGCGCCTTCCAGCACCCGGGCCGCGTAGTCCCAGAGCTGCTTGCCGATGCCGGTGCTGTTGCCGGTCGCGGTGCTGATCGAGAGCAGGAGGGGGTGGCGCCGCTTGCCCATGGCGGTGAGCAGGACGTCATAGACCTCGCTGGTCCGGTGCGAGGCGATCTCGTCGCACACCGCGACTTGCACGTTCAGCCCGTCCAGCGCCTTGGCATCCGAGGACACGGGGGCGAGGCGGGAGGCGCTGTGCTCCTGGTAGAGGGCGTTGGCCCCTGCCCTCACCCCAACCGCTCTGCGGAACTCGGGCGAGCGCCGGACCATCTCACGGGCGGTGTCGAATAGGATGCGGGCCTGATCGCGGGTGACGGCTGCGGCATAGCCTTCTGCCCCTCCCTCCCCGTCCACGAAGGTCAGGTAGAGGGCGATCGGGGCGGCGAGGCTGGTCTTGCCGTTGCCGCGGGGGACATAGATCACCGCCTGCCGGAAGCGCCGCGTGCTCGTGCCGCGCTCGACGAAGCCGAAGAGGTTGGCGAGGACAAAGCGCTGCCAGGCCATGAGCCGCAACGGCTGCCCGGCCTCCGGGCCCTTGATGTTCACCATCAGCCCGGCGAAGCGCATGGCCGCCTCGGCGAGGTCGGGGCGGAACTCCCAGGGTGAGGCAGGAGACTGGGCCTTTCGCAGGTCCTCCAGGAAGCGCTCGGCGGCGAGGCGCACGAGCTTGCCCGCGGGGATGCGGCCCGAGGCGACGTCCCGGGCGTAGTCCAGGCCCGCCTGGACGCCCTCGGGAGGGCTAGCCTCTGCCACCGGGGATGACCTGGAACTCGGCCCAGGGGCTGTCCTCGGCGCCGTCCACCGCACCCCCACCCCCGGCCAGGCGCGGTCGTGCTGCCGGCGAGAAGCCGAGCTCGCTCGCGGCCTTGAGCATGACCAGGGCGGCGCGGTTGATGATGCCGAGATAGGGCGACTGCACGGGCGTGCCGTCCTTCGTGCGGGTCAGCAGTGGCAGGGCCGAACCCTGGTCCAGGCGCGCTTGGGCGATGGTCGCGGCCCGGTGCCGGCACTCGGCCTCCACCCAGACCGCGAGCACGCCGGCATCGATGGCGTGCAGCACACCCGCGGGCGCGTGGCGGACGGCGTAGTCCCAGGCCGTCCGCTGCTCCCCGCCCATCCAGTCCGGCGCTGCCGAGGAGAGGGCGCCCTCCGCCCGAGGCTCTCCGGTCCGGCCCTTGCCGTGACGCGTGGCGTTGAGGGTGCCGCGCAGCTGATGCAGCGAGGTGGGGGTGGGCTTGCGGCCGCGCATGTCAGCCCGCCTCGACAAGAGCAGCAGCGCGGCGCCGCTCGGCCGCGACCTCGGCGAAGGTGGCGCCCCCTGCCCCACCCACCTCCAGCCGCGCCTCCTGGCCTACGAAGGCCTGCCAGCGGAGCAGGGCGACATCGACATAGGCCGGGCTGAGCTCGACCGCGTGGCAGGCGCGCCCTGACATCTCGGCCGCGATCAGGGTCGTGCCGGATCCGGAGAAGGGCTCGTACACCGCCTGGCCAGGAGAGGAGTTGTTCTCGATCGGCCGGCGCATGCACTCAGTCGGCTTCTGGGTGCCGTGCACAGTGGAAGCGTCCTGGTCGCGCGAGGGGATCTGCCACAGCGTCGTCTGCTTCCTGTCCCCGGCCCAGTGCCCCTTGGCGCCGTCGCGGACCGCGTACCAGCAGGGCTCATGCTGCCAGTGGTAGTGCCCCCGCCCGAGGACGAGGCGCTCCTTGGCCCAGACGATCTGTGCCCGGATGGAGAAGCCTGAGGCAGTGAGGCTGTCCGCAACCGTGCCGGCATGGAGCGCCCCGTGCCAGACATAGGCGACGTCGCCCGGGAACAGGGCCCAGGCCTCGCGCCAGTCGGCGCGGTCGTCGTTGAGCACCTTGCCCGTGCGCGCGGTCTTGCTCCCCCCTAGGGCCGCATTGCGCCAAGCCGGATCGTACTCCACCCCGTAGGGCGGGTCGGTGACCATCAGGTGCGGGCGCACGCCGCCCAGCGCCGCCTCGACCACGAGAGGGTCGGTGCAGTCGCCGCAGGCCAAGCGGTGGCGCCCCAGCAGCCAGACATCGCCTGGGCGGGACACCGGCACCTCAGGAACAGAGGGCACCGCATCCGGGTCGGTCAGTCCCGTGCTGCGCTCCGCGAGCAGTGCCGCGACCTCCTCCTCCGAGAAGCCCACCAACCCGAGATCGGCGCCGGCTCCTTGGAGGTCGGCCAGCTCCGCCCGCAGCAGGGCGTTGTCCCAGCCGGCGTTGAGGGCCAGCTTGTTGTCAGCGATCACGTAAGCTCGCCGCTGCGCCTCACTCCAGCCGCGGGCCACCATGACCGGCACTTCCGAGAGGCCGAGTTGGCGAGCGGCGAGGATGCGCCCGTGGCCAGCGATGATCGTGCCCTGCTCGTCCACCAGCACCGGGTTGGTCCAGCCCCACTCGCGCATGGAGGCGGCGATCTGGGCGACCTGCGCATCAGAGTGGGCGCGCGCGTTGCGGGCGTAGGGGACGAGTTCCGCGATGGAGCGCCGCTCGACTTGATCGGCGGGCCAAGTGGTGGATGCGACCTCGCTCATGCCTCACCCCCATTCGCCAATTTCGCAAACACAGAAAATCTACGAGGGGCGCGGTCTGGCGCCACCTCGAGCCCAACTTTCGACCCGCCCCCCTGGGGGGTCAGGGATGATCCGACCGGCCCTGCCGCTGCACCCCGCCGGCCGTGAGACTGGCATGATGTGCCTGACAGAGCGGCCTGAGGTTGGACCGTGCGAGGCGAAGATCCGGCCGCTGCACGATCGGCACGATGTGGTCGACGTCGCGCGCTGCTGTCACCCTGCCCAACTCAGCGCAGAAGCGGCAGAGCGGCTCGTCCGCCAGGACCTGCAGACGTAGGCGCTGCCACGCTGTGTCGTAGCCGCGTGCCGATGCCGAGCCGCGTCGGCGATCAAGTGCCCGAAGCTGCGCACGCCGCACCTGCTGTGGGTCGTAATGCGTCGGGTGATGCAGCGGCGGGTGAAGGGGCACGACACCTCCTGGGGAATGCACGCGCAGAATACGCCCTCCACACATGCGGTGCCACACGACATGTTTTCGCGCGGCTTCCTTTGTTTGCGAAGCTCGCGTGAGCTAGCGATGTCAGCGACGCTAGCGACGGGTATTCCCATTGGCGCGCTACACGCGCGCGCGTGTAGCCATCATCCGGAGAAAGCGTCGCTTGCGTCGCTAGCGTCGCTGAGGGTTCAGGAAACGGGATCATGCATCACGGTCCTGCCAGTGGGACGGCACCGTCTCGGGCTTCACGCGCAGGCCGACGAATCCGCGTCCGCGGAACAGGTCGCAATCCTTCTCGCGTCGGAAACCCAGCCGTTCCACCATCGTGGAAAACCACTTCACGTTGCGCGGCTCCTCGCCACGGCTCTGCGCGAAAGTCCTCCATGACGAGAAAAGGCTGGCGTTGGTGTCACCCATGCCTTTGCCCTGTTCGCAGCACTCTTCGATCCATTGGGTGAGAATATCCTGCTCGGCAAAGTACTCAGCGGTGGCGTCAAGCACGGCTTTCGGGCGCAGGAGCCCGTCCTTCTGCCAGGCCAAGCAGCCTTCGATCAGCCAGCGCAGGATGCCCGACCACTCCGCTTGGAGCTTCTCCGGCAACTGCTTGTCTGGCTGGTCCGGCCTGTGAAGGAACGGCACAACATTGAAGCGTCGCCGGGCCGCGTCGTCCACGTTGCGCAGAGCCGGCTTGTGATTGCCGCTGATGGTCAGCTTGAAGGCCGGAGTGAAGGTGAAGAAGTCCTGCCGCATGAAGCGAGCCGTGATCGGGTCGCCGCCGGTCAGCGCCTTGATCCGGGCCTCGGCCCAGGCCCGACCCTCCTCGGTCTCGGTCGTCATCACCATGCGGGCGCCGTGCAGCATGGCGAGGTCGGTCGGGTGGCGGTCGCCCTGGGAGGCGGTGAAGGTGTCCATGGCGGCGTTGGTGGCGTAGGTGCCGAGGATGCCGGCAATGGTGACCAGAAGGACGCCCTTGCCGTTGCCGCCAGGGCCGTAGACGAACAGCAGGGCGTGCTCGCGGGTGATGCCGGTGAGGCAGTAGCCGAACCAGCGCTGCAGGAAGTCGATCAGCTGCTGGTCCCCGCCGGTGGCCTGGTGCAGGAAGCCGTGCCAGAGCGGGCAGTCGCTGGACGCAGCCGGGGTAACGGCGGTGGCGCGAGAGATGTGGTCGGCCTGCCGTGGCGGCCGGAGGTCCCCAGTCCGGAGGTCGACGGTGCCGCCCGGCGTGGCAAGCAGCCAGGGGTCCTGGTCCCAGTCGGCGCTGGTGACGGCGAAGGTGCGATCCGCCTGGGCCAACCGCTCCACGCCGGCGGCGAAGGCCGCCTTGCCAGCGGCGACCATCACCTTGGGCTCGTTGGTACGCGCGGCAAGGCGTCGGGCAAGCCGGCGTATCCAGTGGAAGGCGAGCCGGGTTTCCTCTCGCTGCCAAACGGCGTCGTTCCAGCGGTACCATTTGCCGGCGTGGTGGCAGTAGCGGAGCTTGTCGGCGCAAGCGTGAGCGAAAGCGGCCGCGACGCTATCTTCCGTGACCAAGCCGTCGCTGCCCTGTTCGGCTTCTTTTGCCCCGCCCAAGCCGGGGGAGCGGTTGTCCGGTCCGCGCTCGCCCCTATCCTTGGATGAGGCCTCCTTGACGTAGATGTCCTCCAGGCAGCGGTCGATATCCTCGAACCGTGCCTGCCAGCGCGCGTCCCGCTCGGCCTCGGGCAGCGCCTGCATGGCGTGCACAAGCCGTTGCCGGGCTTCCATGTAGGGCACGCCAATCCGCGCCCAGCGGCCGAGGAGGCGGACAGATGCAGCGTGGTAGCAAAGGCCGGAGCGGATTTTCTCCAAGAGCTCCGCTTCGTTCAGCGGTCCCTGCCGAGGCTTGCCGCTGGCGAACTTGCCGGCGGTGGTGTTGGGCTTGCCGCGCCAGACCTCGTCGAGTTCGTCCATCTCATCGATCGGAAAGCCCTCTAAGATCTCGACCTGGTGGTCGGGGTTCTCGCGGACCCGGCCGAAGTAGTAGCTCTGGGACAAGGTCCAGCTCTCTTGGCTGAAGATCCCCTGGAACAGACCATTCAGGCGTCCCAGCAGGTGATCGCGCCGGGAGGGCTCCAGCTCCGTGGAGGTGGGGCAGAGGACGCGCCAGCGGGGGCTGGCGGCGCTGTGCGATGGCGAGGTGTAGAGCAGGCAGAGCAGACCAGCCTTGCCGGCGATGTCCACTGCCTGCTCGAAAGACACCTCGCCGCCGTCGTAGTCGGCCTCGATGCCGGAAATCGCCAGCACGTTCGCGTCGTGGCGCAGGCACTCCGCATCGGTCCGAAGGTCACCGAATCGCGCCAGCTTGAGCCACGGCAGCCACTTCTTGTCTGAGGCCGTGGTGGTTTGAACCCATGGCGCGAGCAAGCGGAGGGAGTAGGTCTCCTGCTGCTTCTCCTTCGCGCCCTGGGTCCGGAAGAACGTCACTTGGAACGGCTGATCGAGTGGGCTGCTCGGCATGGCATCCACCCCCATCTTGGCAACGCCGTCCATCACCGCGGCATTCCACGGGCGAAGCGCTCCAGCCCGCCGAGGTCACGCTCGACCTGCTCCTTAGTGTTGCGCCGCTGCTCGGCCTCGTAGGCCTCAACATCCTCCATGCGGTAGGCGACGCGCCAGCCGATTTTGAGGAAGGCAGGGCCCTCGCCGATCCAGCGCCATCGCTCAAGCGTGCGGGGACTGATGCCCCAGCGCCGCGCAAGCTCGGTCTGACGGAGATGCCGGGTATGGGGCTGGTTTAAGAAGGGAGCGGCCACGCGGTGCACCTCGCAGGGGTTCGAGATGCATCGAGAATAGGAAGGCTGATTGAGCGGAAATCGGTTGAGCTAAATTCAGTTGAGCGACCTATTTTCGAACAGGTTTTTTGCTCAGTAGGCGCGCGTAGATATCGGGCAGACGAGTTCGGATGGTTTCCACATGCGGGATTTGCCCTCCCCCACTGCGCTGCTGTTTGGTGAGCCGCTTGTGCATGGCTCGCGCGAGCTCAGACCAGTTAGGCCGCTGACCCGGGTTCTGAGCGGCACGACGCCTCACCTCCTCCAGGTTCGCGCGCAGGTCGGACTCGATCAGCGCGTTGTAACTTGTACGACCGCGTGGCCTCGGAGGATTGGCGGCGTCTGCCTCAGTCCATGGCGTCGTCAGCACAGCAGCTATTGTCACTGCGTTAACCCGCTGCACCGAGTGGTATGCCGTTACGTCGATAAACTCGACGTTCTGAACTGTGGTGGAAACCCTGTTCGAGCCAGCGTCAAAGATCAGCAACCGAGCCCACAGGGACGGAATCGCCGACCGAGCGGTGGCCAATGTTGGCGCGGACTGCAATCCTTCCAGCACAACTTCGCCCGAAGCAACGCGGTCCCGGAAGCTTGGCTCCAGCGCATCCCACGCATTTTCCCTACGCTTCACTGCAGCATCGTGAGCTGCGAGCTGACGTTCATACAGCGCGGCCATGAACGGATCTTGCTTGGTCGGTCTTCCCCACTCCCTGTTACAGAAATCCTCGTAAGACGAGCCTGGACGAGGAACCGTGGGATAGGGGACGACCTCCTGCGTGATCGCTCGCCACTGCCTGGCCAGCGCGGGGTCGGAGAACGCCGGGATCGCCTCACGCAGAGGCAGGCGCTCTGGTTCAGCTGGCATGAATTGGGCGCCCGCTCATGAGGTCGACTCCGCATCAGGGTTGCCCGCTTGTCCTATCCGGCGGTCGCCAGCCGGTCGATTCTAGAAAACCGTCTCCCCAGCCCCGAGCCGCTCAACATCGCCGTGAGCCTAACCTCCACCTCGCCCCGCACCTGCGCGAGGTCTGCGCCCTGCTCGCGGCCGGGTTGGTGCGACTTCGTGCCCACAGTGCCGAGGATGTCGCCCGAGATGCCGAACAGGCCCGGGCGCGGGGAGAGAGTTCGCTACACTTCCGGCCCGAACAGAGCGGTGGTGGGCGTGTCCAAACACGGAGGCACGCATGACCCGACCCAGCACCGCCCGACGGGGCAGAACACCTGCCCAGCCCCAAGCAGCCCCACCCACGCCCCCTGCCCCGGTCCTACCCTCGATCCCACCTGCTGACGTGCTGGGCCGGCTGAACGCTCTCCAGAGCGCGCCCACGGCCGAGCTGAAGGCACAGTGGCGGGTGCTGTTCGGCAAGGAGCCGCCCCCGTTCAACCGGCCCTACCTCCAGAGCCGCCTCGCCTACCGCATCCAGGAGCTCGCCTATGGAGGCCTCAAGCCCGAGACCCGGGCCCGCTTGGAGGCGCTTGGGGAGCAACTGGACGGGGGCAACGTGGTCCTGCGCCGGATCCGGGCGGACAGCCGGCCTCTCGCCGGCACGCGCCTGATCCGGGAGTGGCAGGGGGTGGAGCACGTGGTGACGGTGCTCCAAGACGGCTTCGAGTACGAGGGCAGGCCCTACCAGTCGCTCTCGGCGGTGGCGCGGCACATCACCGGCACGCGCTGGAATGGCTGGACCTTCTTCGGCCTCAAGAACCAAGGGAGGGGCGCATGAGCCGCCGTCAGGGCCGCTCCTCGGACGCGGTGCCGGCCCTCTCGCCGCCTCGCCGGCTCCGCTGCGCTGTCTACACCCGCAAGAGCACGGACGAGGGGCTCGACCGCGAGTTCAACACCCTCGATGCGCAGCGGGATGCCTGCGAGGCCTACGTGGCCAGCCAACGGGCCGAGGGATGGACGCTGGTGCGGGACCACTATGACGACGGGGGCTTCTCGGGTGGAAGCCTGGAGCGCCCTGCCCTGCAGCGGCTCCTGCGCGACATCGAGCAGGGCCGGGTGGATGTGGTGGTGGTCTACAAGATCGACCGCCTGAGCCGCTCGCTGATGGACTTCTCCCGGCTGGTCGAGACCTTCGAGGCGCATGGGGTCACCTTCGTCAGCATCACCCAGTCCTTCAACACGACGACCAGCATGGGGCGGCTGACGCTCAACATCCTCCTCAGCTTTGCTCAGTTCGAGCGCGAGGTGATCGGCGAGCGGATCCGGGACAAGTTCGCGGCCTCCCGAGCCAGGGGCATGTGGATGGGCGGGCATGTGCCGCTCGGGTACGAGGTCCGGGACAGGAAGCTCCTGGTCAACGAGGCGGAGGCCGAGATGGTCCGGCGCGTGTTCGATCTGTTCTTGGAGGCCCGGTCCGGCACCGAGACCGCGCGCCTGCTCCAGGCGGAGGGCCTGACCAGCCGGTCGGGACGGCTGCTGGACAAGGGCGACGTCTATAAGCTGCTGAGCAACCGGACCTACGTCGGCGAGGCCGCGCACAAGGGGAAGGTCTACCCGGGCGAGCACCAGCCCATCATCGACCGGGCGCTCTGGGACAAGGTGCACGCGATCTTGGCACAGCACCCCAAGCTCCGCGGCAACGCCCATCGGAACCAGACGCCGGCGCTGCTGAAGGGGCTCCTCTTTGGTGCGGACGGCCGGGCTATGTCGCCCACCCACACGCGGCGGCGGGGGAGGCTGTACCGGTACTATGTGAGCCAGAGCGCGCTGAAGGGGACCGAGGGACCGGAGGACAGCCCTGACCTGGTCCGGCGCATCTCAGCCGCGGAGATCGAGGGAGCCGTCGTCACCCAGGTGCGTGCTCTGCTGCGTCAGCCCGAGATCATCGTGGGCACCTGGGCGGCGGCAAGGGCCAGTGACCCCGACCTGACCGAGGCGGAGACGCGGGATGCCCTGCACCAGCTGGAGCCGCTCTGGGATGAGCTGTTCCCGGCGGAGCAGGCGCGGATTGTGCGGCTACTGGTGGAGCGGGTGACGGTGTCCAGCATGGGGGCGGATATCCGGCTGCGGGTGGAAGGGCTGGCCAGCCTTGTGCGCGATCTGGGCGCGAACCGCCCGGCATTGCTGGAGGCAGCGGAATGAGAGCCACCCACCCCGCCAGCCTCACTGTGCAGGTGCCTCTTAGCATCCGGCGCCGGCCCGGGCGCAAGATGGTGGTGACGCCGGAGGGGATGGCGGGCTCGCCTGTACACTCCGCGGCTGCTGTCCCTACCCGCGGCGACCCTGCCCTGGTAAAGGCGTTGGCACGGGCGTTCCGGTACCAGAAGCTGCTGGATGAGGGGCACTACGCCTCGATCAGCGACATGGCGGCGGGGGAGAAGATCGAGCGGGGCTACCTGGGCAGCCTGCTGCGGTTGACGCTGCTGGCGCCCGACTTGGTCGAGCTGATCCTGGATGGCCGGGCGGCAGATCGCGTCACGCTTCCGGCGCTGCTGGGACCGGTTCCTCCAGTCTGGGCACATCAGCGGGAACACCTGATGTTCGACAAACCGGTCCAACGCGCTAGACTGGAGGCCGCCCGCCAAGCCTGAGATTGCGATGGAGCGTCCAGTCCTACTGCTTCGGGAGCCAACGCTTGGCGATGCGGCAGGCGACCGTGAAGGCGGGGTTGAAGGCGTTGCCGACATCGTATCGGACGACCTGGCCCATCAGGTGGCTGGCGGCGCGGGCGTCCAAGCCGTAGTCCTCGCCGAGCCAGCGCGACATCTCTGTCGTGGCGTGCTGCAGCGCCTGGTCCAGCGGTCTGGCATTGCCGACGGTGAGGATGTCGTCGGCCGTCTCACCGCGCGGCCAGGTGATCGTCCGCTTTAGGACGCGGAAGGTCACCTCTATCTCGAACGATGTCTCGATGCCGGTGCCGGTGATCTCCCCGTCACCCTGGCAGGCATGCCCATCGCCGAGATAGAAGAGCGCGCCCGGCACCGACACGGGAAACCAGGCTGTCGTGCCAGGTGCAAACAGGCGGTAGTCCATGTTGCCGCCGTTCTGTGCGCTGGTCGCGGTGGACAGCGCCTGCCCGAACGCCGGTGCAACCCCGAAGCAGCCGATCATGGGCTGGATCGGCGGCGCGAAATCCTCCAGTCCCTTCACTTTGTCCTGCAACCGCACCGTCCCGGCCTCGCGGTCGATATTCCAGACGACGCGCTGTTGCGGCGGCCGGTCAAGGATCGCCGCCGGATCCAGCACGGTCAGGGCGAGTGGCGAGTAGGTCCAGCCGGTCGCTCTGCTCGGTGTCAGCCTATCGATCCGCACGGCGAGTGTGTCCCCGGGCTCGGCACCCTCGATGAAGAATGGGCCGGTCATCGGGTTCGGCCGGCTGGCGACAGCCACCTCCCGCGCATCGAGACCGGATGCATCGATCGTGTCGGTTACCACTGTGTCGCCATCCGCGACGTGCAGGCAGGGTTCGGCGACGCCGATCGCGTTGAAGTATCGTGTGGGATGGAAGCGATGCGTGGCCATGGGACTCCCTGGGACATCTCGCTGGCATGGGCCGACCGGTCCGCGCCAAGGCTGCTTCAGGCAGGCTAGGAACGGGCTCGCGCCGCGGTCAAGGCGCGGCGCGGGCCAGGGCTCTGGCGCCGTCAGCCGCCTCCGGGCGGGGGCGCTGGCCGGGCTGGTTCGAGACCTCATCGTCATCGCGTCCGAGGCGCTGAAGGTGGCTGCATGACGGTGGCGACCAGCATCACGGTCCAGGTATCGCTGCGTGTCCGGCGCCGGCCGGGGCGGAAGACGGTGGTGACGCCGGAGGGGACGGTGAGCGGAGCCGCTCCCTCGGCGGCTGCCCTGCCCAACCATGCCGACCCGGCTCTCGTGAAGGCGCTGGCTCGGGCTTTCCGGTACCAGAAGCTGCTGGACGATGGGCAGTACACCTCCATTACCGAGATGGCCGAGGCTGAGCGATTGGATCGCGGCTACATGGGGCGACTTCTGTAGCTAACGCTGCTGGCGCCGGAGATCGTCGGGTTGATGCTCGATGGGCGACAACCCGAGGCATCTACGCTACTGCGCTTACTGGAGGCCATTTCACCGCACTGGTCGTGTCAGCCCGGAGCACGGGCAGACGGCGCCTGAAGCGACTGCTATTCTTGTCTGACAGAATTGATGCGGGGCCGTTCGTATGCTGCGCGAGGCGCTTGCCAGAATCGCTTTTGAGTTCCGAGGCATCCGTCGGGAACGATTTTCAGGGCACCCATTTGGCGAGTTCGTCCGCAAGAGTGCGGCAGCCGAGGTGCGGGATGCGCTAGGAGATCAAGGCGATTCTCTCGTCGTCAAGGGCAGTGTTGGACAGGGTCACTTTGCGGAAGTGCCTTGGATTGCTGTGCTGGATCCTACGGTCACCACATCGGCCACACGAGGCTACTACGTCGTCTACCTGTTCTCGGCTGACGGCGCCCGGATTGTGCTCTCGCTGAACCAAGGCACGACCGCAGCGCAGAACGAATATGGCGCCCGCTACCTCGCCGCACTGCGTGAGCGAGCAGGAGTGATGCGCTTCCGTCTAGCTGATCAGCTTGAAGGCGTGTCATCAGATCCGATTGACCTCGCCGCCTCCGGCGACCTGGGCAAGGGCTACGAGGCCGGTCATGCACTCGGCATTGAGTACGATCCCGGAAGTCTGCCAAGCGAAGGAGAGCTTTGGGCAGATCTACAACGGGTTGTTGGGTACTATCTGGCGCTGACATTTCGCGGCGGGCTCGACCCAGCGTTGGAGCCGGACGCAGTCTCAGAGGAATTCGGCCTTCCGGCAGTGGGAGGCGACGGCAAAGTTGTCCCCTCTCTTCAAGAGGTGAGGCGATACCGACTGCACATGCGCATTGAGCGGAACGCCAAAGCTGCAAGGTTAGCCAAGCAGCACCACGGCCTTGCCTGCCAAGCGTGTGGGTTCGACTTTGAGGCGGTGTATGGTCCCCTTGGAGTAGGCTACGCTGAAGCGCATCATCGTAAGCCGCTTGCCTCCCTCGAGCCCGGGAAGGCTGTGCGCTACGATGTAGCCACAGACTTCGCCGTGCTTTGTGCGAACTGCCATCGCATGGCGCACCGGTTACCAGATCCCTCAGACATCGAGAAGCTACGCACTCTGATCACTGAGTGCCGGGTTCTCGGAACGGTCCATACACGACGTCGTGCATGACTGATGAGCCCGCGCTTTTCGGCATCAGCGCGTACTCGGAAAGGGACGCTACTCTTCAATCACGAAGATGGCCGAGGGCGAGAGACTGGGCCGGGGGGTTCATGGGGCGGCTACTGCAGCTGACGCTGCTGACTTGGGGGATTGTGGAAGCAGTGCTGGACGGAGAGGGCCGGGCTGGTGCCTTTCAAGTCTGCTCCATTCTTCCCCGGCTAGGTGGCAGGAGCAGCGGGACCAGCTGCTAGAATGGCGGTTATCGGAGTCGCGGCTTCGGCCTTCCTCCTGATCGGATTGCTAGCCGGAGCTAAGACGGTGGAAGCACTCATTGGTGGGCTGAGGGAGCGGGACCTCGATGTTCTCCTTGCAGCAGCACTCTACGGTTCGACCGCGCTGCGTCGCATGATCCTCGAGCGGGTTGGCTTTGATGCCGAGACACACACGCTGTTGGGGGAGGGTGCCTCGGCGTGGGAGCTGGCGGCTCGCTTCGCAGTCAACGCCTCGGTGGTGATGGAACTGGTGCGGGCGATGCGCCCGATCGGCAGCACGGCTCCTACCAAAATCGGCCACCGAAAGCCGTCGCTGGCGGAGCAGGAGGCGTTCCTGCGAGAACTGAGGACCGGACGGAAGGGGATCACCTTGGCCGAGATCCGGACAGCCCTGATCGAGCGCGCTGTTGCTCCGATCTCGGTGATGACCATCTGGACCATGCTGAAGCGGCTCGAGCCGCTGCATAAAAGAAGATCAGGCCCGGGAGTTAGTTTCCGCCGCCTCTGCTGCTTCGTGGAAGTAAAAACATGAGTGGCTTCCACCAAGCTGTCCCGGACCGTATCAGCGCGGAGAAGCTTGCGTACTGGTACTTCCGGCTGAATGGATTTTTACAGATCGAGAATTTCTATGTACATCCTCGTACCCGCGGCGGTGCCAGAACCGATGCCGACCTGTTAGCCGTCCGCTTTCCGCACCGACAGGAACGGCTCTACGATAACCCTCGCGATATCATGGCCGATGATATGGCCGGACTCGGCCTGACCTGTGAGTGTGCGGATGTGGTGATCGCGGAGGTAAAGCTAGGCCGGTGCGCCCTTAATGGACCCTGGACAGAGCCAAGCCGCCAAAACCTGCATCGTGTCCTTGCCGCGCTGGGATGCGTGCCCCAGGACCGAATCGACGCTGCAGCAGCGGCGATTTACAAGCATGGCTACGTCGAAGACGGGGCCTCGCTCCGCGTCCGGCTGGTTGCTTTGGGAATGGAGCGTTGCGACGGAATCGCCGCGCGCTACCCTCGCGTCATTCAGACCTGCTGGGCTGATGTACTTAAATTCACATACCACCGCTTCCGACGTTACAGGCACCAGAAATCGGACACCACGCATTGGGACGGCATTGGCAAACGGCTCAAGCTCAAGGCCACGACGCCCGACATGACCGAGGACGCTTTCGTAACTTGGGCACTTGCAGCACTGAACCCGGCGCTCGGCGGAACTGGATGACCGCCGGCCTGGGGCCGAAGCATGATCTTTATTCTCCCCAGGGCGCTCGTGCGGCGGTTTTGGCTCGGTAGCCTGCTTGATCCCGCTCGGCTTGATTACTGGTCGGTCTCTCAGGCCTTTGAGACGGCGATCTCGTCATGCTGCGCCCGCCACCGCATGCTCGAGTTCCGCCACCTTGCCCAGCAACGCTCTGACCGGCGCTCTCAACCCGGCCGACGAAAGCACATCAGAATCGGCCGGAGGGACCCTTAACCCCACCGACTCAGATCAGAAGCCGCCGGGGAGGGGCAAACTGCTGGGTGCCACAGGTTCTGCCCCTCTTAGCGGACACCAAGGTCATTTGCGCCCGGGCCAGCCGGAGAGCCTCCGAGGCCTTAGCGGTCCCCTGTCTTGCGGTTGTTTTGGGTCGCGCTGCTCACTCCGCCCTGCTTGCCGCCGCTGCGAACAGCGCCTGCATGGGCATCCTTGGGGTTCGCCTTGCCGGTGGCGTTCTTGCCACCCTGGGGAGCGCGGCCTGCAGGAGGAAGAGGAGGAAGGTTAGCCATGGTGTTTGCCTCGTGGTTCTGGAGAGGATGAACGATGCAGGGGGGAGACGCAGTCCGGCGCAAGGCTGGCGACCGATGGCGTCCGAAGCTCGGGCCTCACTGCGCAGCTTTGGTGAAAGAGGCCGACCGCCCGAGAACTGGGAACACCAACTTCGGGCTGAAACGTCCAGCGAGAAGGGTGTGATTACAACACCCTAAACCTCGTAGACTAAAACGTCCAAGTCCCAAGCTTTGGAGACAACGGCCTCTCCGGAGGGAGAAGACGGCGCTCGTTCCACCTTCCAAGTATCAAGGTGCATGCCGGGAATGTCGCGAGGACACACGGAAAAGCGCGATCCCAACCTCACCAGAGAACAGCTGTCCTGAGAAAAATTGGAGCACGGGTCGGTTCTCAGCGAAACTCAACAGCCCTGGACGCAGGCCTCCTGGATCACCGCCGTGAGCGCCCTCTCCGCCAGCGGGCGGCTGGACGTACGCGTTCAACCTGGGAAGGCTGGGGAGTAGCTCCTCCTGAGTTTGGGAGTTGGAAGCACTGCTTCCAAGGAGATCCACCGTCCCGGCCCGCGCCTGCCAGTCCCGCTCGCGGTAGCCGTTCCGCTGGTTCGCCTGCCCGGCGCCGCTCTCGCCATGGGCGGCACCGCAGGCCCCTTCCGCGTCCAGCTCCATCAGCCGATGAGCGGCAAAGCCGATCATCGGCCGCAGGAATGTCGCGTCGGAGCCCTTCTCCAGCAGCTCCCGAAGAGCAACCCTCTCACGGGCATCGTGGCGCCCCATGGTCAGTGGTGCGTTTCGCGACCCAAACCCTCGCCAGGCCCACCGCACTGGCCGCCCTAACCCGGCGGCCGCCTCCTGCACCACCACCCCGAGGCACGACCATTTGGGACCTCTAGCAGCAGCGCTGCGCCGCTCAAGATCTTCTGTCGATTTCTACTTTTTGATAAAAGTTAACAAAAAGATTATGTATGAAGAAATTGTCAACATGAGCGATCCAAGGCCAAGGGGCTAGGGACGGCTCACGGGAGAGGATCGACAGTCCATGACAACCTTCACCACAACATCCCCGACTGCGGGCGGACAGCCGCTCCCAGCCGGGATCACCGAGATCGGTGGGCTGGTTCTCGACCTCATCGGCTTGAACGGTGTCCGGATCGTCAGCCAGGTCTCCGCCAGCACGCTCCACGAAGGCTATTTCAGCGGCTCCCTCGGCACGATCGGCACCCAGAGCGGCTTCTCCCCCCAGGTCCTCAGCGCTCTCGGTGGCGGGATAGCGGAGGCTGCCATCCGAGTGACTCTGTCCGATGGTGACACCGCACAAGGCAACTTTGATTTTCAAAGAAACCATCTCATCGTGAATGGCGTCGACTTCGGTGACTTCAGTTCGGTGCAGACCCAGGTCACCTCGGGCAACGGGCAAAGCGTATTTGGAACGACATACGGCTTCCCCAACAACAGTCTTGCCACCGGTTGGTTCCACGTAACCACTGCTGAGTCCCTCAACATCCTCTTCGAGTCATTGGAAACTGACGGTTTGGCTCGGTTCGCCCTCAGCGACACAAATCCTGGCGACAATTTTTTCAACTTCAAGCAGGGCATCGACGGCGGCCTGCTGAACGTGGGTCAGCCGCCCGCGCCGACAAACACAGCTCCCGTGGCTGAGGCCGATGTTTTCACGATCAACGAGGATAACTCGCTTGTCGTAACCGCCAAAGGTGTGCTGGCCAATGACACTGACATGCAGGGCGACGTGCTGAACGCGGTTCTAGTGAGCGGCCCCTCGCATGGCACGCTGACGTTTGATGCGAAGGGCAACTTCACTTACACGCCGGATGCCAATTACAACGGCACGGACAGCTTCAGCTACAAGGCGAATGACGGCAAAGTGGACAGCGCGGTGGCAACGGTCTCCCTGACCGTGACGCCGGTCAACGACGCGCCGGTGGTTGCTGCCCACAACCTCGCGATGGGCGCCTGCGATATCGCCGCGAAGGTCGGCACTGCCGCACTGAACGCGACGGACGTGGACAGTGCAGCACTGACCTACACGGTTTCCACACTCGGCGCCGGAACCCTGCTGCTGAATGGCCGTGTTGCCGGTCTCGGTGCGCACTTCACCCAGGCCGATATCTCTGCCGGCCGCGTGCAGTATCTCGAAGGCGCGGTCGGGCCGAACGGCCAGGACAGCGTTGGCCTGATGCTGGCCGATGGTGACGGCGCGACGTTGCAGACCAGCCTCGATGTGACTTACGGCTCCTTCGACACGGTCCAAACCGCGGCCCAGTGGGGCGGGTACTGGGGCGGCAACGGTAATGACTACCAGAGGGGAACGGACGGCGCCGACAACATGTCAGGCGGCAACGGATGCGACCTGCAGATCGGTGGGGTCGGGAACGACCAGCTCAACGGTGGAGAAGGCAACAACCGCGCTTTCGGCCAGGACGGCAATGACGTTCTGACCGGTGGCTCCGGCAACGACCTTTTGGACGGCGGCGCGAACGACGACCAGCTGCACGCTAACGGCGGTGCCAACTGGCTGTTCGGCGGCGCGGGCAACGACGTTATGACTGCCGGCGAGGGCAGCGACCGCGCCTGGGGCGGTGATGGCAACGACACGATCAACCTTAACGGCGGCAACAACCGCGTCGATGCCGGCTCCGGCAATGACGTGGTCACTACGGGCGGCGGTGATGACGTCATCATCGCCGGCGGGGGCGACGATCTCGTCTATGCAAACGGCGGGAACAACAAGTTCCAGCTCGGCGGCATCGCCGGCGCTGCCTCCGACGGCAACGACACGTTTTACGCGGGCGCGGGCGCGGACAAGTACGCGCTCTACTTGAACGCTCAGGACGGCAGCGCTGCCGGTTGGGGCAGAGACGTGGTGATGGGCTTCCGCTTGGCCGAAGGCGACCAGCTCGTAGCCTTCAACTCGACCGCTGGTGCATGGGACGATCTGAGCTTTCTGAAGGGGCTCACGGCTGGAGCGACTCCCTTCATCACCGGCGCTCGTTCGGCGGATGGCGGCGACCTGAACCTCGACTTCCACGCCGGCGAGGCCAGCTCGTCGCTCGTGCTGAAGTGGTTCTTCTGGGACAATGCCAGCGCTCTGACCGCGAGTGAGAAGGCCACCAGCTTCGGCGGCGCCATCGGCTCGGACGACCTGGCCGACATTCTGCTCAAGTCCGTGCAGGACGGCGCTGTCTCCGGCCCTGACTTCATAGCCAAGGCGCATGACTATGCCGCGCAGGACTTCATGTTCGTCTAACTGAAAGCGGTTGGGCTCGGCCGCGTTATGGCCGAGCCCCTCCGCACGCATGGCCCGGCCGGCATTGCACGGGGCGCCCCCCTGCGACCCGAAGCGGGCCACGGCTGCACCTCGGTCCGCATCGCCGAAGTTTGAGCGAACTTACGGAACACCGAGCCTTCTCGCCTGTTTGCTGTTGAGGGTTGGGAAACCGTGAAGCTGGAGGGAGGTCGGTTTCGGCTGATCCCCTCGCAAGAGAAGACAGTCTGAATGCGCCCGTTCGTGTTTACTGCCTCCGCGTTGAGTCGCCCGACCATCCAGCAGATCGATCTGGCCAGGACCACACCGGAGCAGAATGACCGCCCGAAATCTTCAGGGGCGTGTCCCGCCGTTGGCCCAGGCTCTTAGCTTCAGGGCACCAGAGCAGCACCCAGTGGCTGCCATAGGGATTCAAGCGACCCGGCGGCCAGGACCGTTGCCGGGCCGGCTCACGGCTCAGCGGTTCCCCGTCTTGCGGTTGCTCTGGGTAGCGCTGCTCACGCCGTCCTGAACGCCGCTGCGACTGCGACCGCCGTCAGCTCGCCCCTCTCTCACGTTCAGCTTTCTCCCCTTTTCTTTCAGCCCCGGGAAGTTATGGCTCACGCCCCAACGGTACAAAACAGACTACGCCACGCAGACCGGCCCCGTTGAACTGCAGATCAACCGACGCACCGGGACCGAGATCTTGCGTCAACCCACGCTGAAGCAGTCGGGTGCCGAAGCCCTTCCGTGACGGTGGGACCACCGGTGGGCCGCCGATCTCCTTCCACGTGACGACCAGGACGCCGCCAGCACCTGTCCCACAGCGTACGTCCACATGCCCCTCGGGGCACGACAGCGCGCCATACTTTGTGGCGTTGGTGACCAGCTCGTGCAGCCCCAGTACCAGGGACTGTGCCTGCCGCGGCGACACCAGGGCCGCTGTACCAGCCTCGCTGCTGAAGGACACGCGGCCGTCGCTGGTGCCTCCTGCCAGCCAAGGGAGAAGCGCCGCGCGCACCACCTCGCCAGCATCGGTGGGTTCCCACCGACGCTCGGTCAGGAGGTCATGGGCGCGGGCCAACGCTCGTAGGCGTTCGAGGAAGGGTTGTGCGAAGCGCGTTGGGTCTCCACCCGAGCCGCGCAAGGTCTGGTCGGCCACTGCCTGCACGGTCGCCAAAACATTCTTCACGCGATGGTTCAGCTCTGCCACGAGCAGCTCCTGTCGCTGCTCAGCCTGCCTCCGCTCCGTGATGTCGCGGAGATAGGCGGTCATGAGCGTCCTACCCGCGACCGAGGTGGGTGTGATGGCGAGCTCGGAGGGGAAGGTGGAACCGTCCGCTCGCATCGCCTGTACTTCTATTCTCCGCCCGACGAGGGTGCCCTCGCCAGTCTGCAGGTAGCGCTGGAACCCACGGCGGTGAGCCTCGCGCTGTTCGGGTGGCACAATCAGGTCAGCCAGGTTCCTGCCCAGCGCTGCTTTTCGAGCGTGGCCGAAAGTCTGCTCGGCCGCGGGGTTCCACTCGAGAATACGGCCGTGGTGGTCGACGGTGACCACGCAGTCGAGGGCGCCTTCTACGACCGCTCCCTTCACCGCCTCGCTCTTGCGAAGGTCCTCCTCAGTGCGGCGGTGCTGGGTGACGTCAACAAGAAGTCCGTCCCAAACCAGAGATCCATCCGGCATTTCCCTCGGACCGGAGATCAAGCGGCACCAACGGACCTCGCTGTCACCTGTGCGGAGGAGACGCACTTCGTGCTCGAAGTGGGTAAGATCCCGGATAGCGTCTTCCTCGACGGCGGCGAGCGTCGCTCTATCCTCGAAGTCAACGGCCTCGTAGAGGGCCATCGGGTCGGCAAGGGCCGCTTCTGCAGAAACACCGGTCAGCCGCTCGCAGCTTCCAGAGACGTAGACAAAGCGTCGTGCGGAGCCGTCCCGCTGCATCGCAATCTGGTAGACCATGCCATTCGGTAGATTGTCGGCAAGCGCCCGCAGGCGCCCCTCGCTTTCGCGTTCGGCCTGCTCGGCGGCGAGGCGCGCCGTCTCATCGCGGAGCGTCAGAACGGCCCCACTCGGCGAGCCCTCGTCATCCAGGACAGGGCGTGCGCTCCCTACGGCGAGCACCTCCGAGCCGTCCGGTCGGCGAATGCGCCAGCGCTCCTCCGTGACCGTCTCACCTCGGAGCACTGCACGGGCGAGCGGAAGTTCCGTCGACGGGTAAGGACGCCCATCATCAGTGAACAGGTGGTAGGTGTCGCTGTAGCCCTCTGGTGACACGCCGAGCTGCTCGACGCCGTGGATACGGGCTGCCGCAGCGTTGACGAAGACGATCTGCCCTGCCCGGTCGGCGACGACCACGCCTTCGGCGAGTTGTCCCAAGGCAACGGCCTGCTCCGCTGCGAGGCCCTTGGCCGCCGCTCTGGTATGGTGCAGCGGCCTCTCCGCTTCCGCACAGCCGGAAATGTCGGTGCTGACGCCAAGCCAGTGGGTCAGCTGGCGGCTGGCATCCCGCACCGGCGCCACGCGCGTCAGGAAAGGCCTGAGCTGCCCATCAGCACCCAGGAGGGAATAGGTCATCTCGAACGGCTGGCTCGCGGCGATGAACACGGCCCACCGCTCCATGACGCTCGGCAGAACCAAGGGGTCGTGGACCGCAGGCCAGCCCCAGCCCTCTATCCGAGCCGGTGCAGTGCCGCAGTACTCACGCCATCTGCGATTGTACCAGACGACGGAACCATCCTCTCTGCCGATCCAGCACAGAGCGGGCAGGTTGTCAGCCAGTAGACGAAAGGTGTCGGCGTCCAGCGAGGTGGGCTCAAGACTGCTAGGTCCCGCGGGGACGATAGGCGGTGACTGCCAATACGCTCCCCCAGAAGCTTGCTGAGACTCCTCGTTGCTCATGCGACTCCTGGTAGGTGAGCCTTCGCGGCAAGGCCACTGCCGGTTGTTCTACAAGGCTTCACAGCAGCGTGATAGATACCTCCTGGGCAGCTGTGCTGGAGTTGCTGCGGCCGCTGTCCGCTCCCAGACTCGCATGATCAGAGACAGTAGCGCTCGCAGCGTGGCGACAGAGGTGGTCAGCAGCAAACCTCGGGGACGTCGCGGGACCGCCCACGAGTAGGCCGGCCAGCCCAGCCTATGCCTGGACCATATCCCGCCGGCGTATCGCTTTTCGCGAGACGCCCCGAGCTGCAGCCGCTCGAATCAAGAATGGAGCCGAGGTATTCGCATACGCTCAGCGTAGCAGGCCGCGGCTCTCTCCAAACGTGACCTTGCCTCAGCGGTCCCCCGTCTTGCGGTTGCTCTGGGTGGCGCTGCTCACGCCGCCGCCCTTGCCGCCGCTGTTGCCGGCGCCGGCACGGGCGTCCTTGGGGTTCGCCTTGCCCCCGGTCGCATTCTTGCCACCCTGGGGAGCGCGGCCCGCGGGAGGAAGAGGAGGGAGATTTGCCATGGGAAGCCTCCTGGTTCTGGAGAGGATGAACGGTGCAGCGGGGGGAAGACGCAGTCCGGCGCAAGGCTGGCGATCGATAGCGTCCGAAGCTCGGGCCTCACTGCGCGAGTTTGGTGAAGGAGGCCCACCGCCCGAGGGATGGGAACACCAACTTCGGGTTGAAACGTCCAGCGAGGATGATGTGATTACAACACCCTGAAGCTTGTAGACTAAATCGCCCAAGTCCCAAGCTTCGGAGACAACGGCCTCTCCGGAGGGAGAAAACGGCGCTCGTTCCACCTTCGAAGTATCAAGGTGCACGCCGGGAATGTCGCGAGGACACACGGAAAAGCGCGATCCCAACCTCACCAGAGAAAAGTTGTTCTGAGAGAGATTGGAGCGGGCGAAGGGATTCGAACCCTCGACCCCGACCTTGGCAAGGTCGTGCTCTACCCCTGAGCTACGCCCGCGCTCCGTGTGGCGGCCGTATCTCACGGCTCGGCGGGGCTTGCAACCCCCCTTCCGCTGCAAGATGGATCGCCCATGCCAGAAACCCCGGAACCCCTCCTCGCCCGTCTCGAAGCGGTGGGCATCCCCGCCGTCACCCACCACCACCCGCCGCTCCACACGGTGGCCGAGAGCCAAGCGCTGCGGGGGGACCTGCCGGGGCTGCACGTGAAGAACCTCTTTCTTCAGGCGAAGCCGCCCCAGCCCTTCCTCCTCGTCGTGGCGGAGGAGAACGCGCCGCTCTCCATCAACGCCCTCGCCCGCCGGCTCGGTACCGGCCGCCTCTCCATGGCGAGCGCGGAGGAGCTGTGGGAGCGGCTAGGGGTGCGGCCGGGCTCGGTCACCCCGCTCGCCCTCGTCAACGCCGCGCCGGGCAGCGTCCGCACCGTGATCGACCGGCGGTTGCTGGAGGGGGCGGGGCCGGTCAACCTCCACCCCCTGACGAACGAGGCCACCACCGCCCTCGCCCCGGCCGATCTCCGCCGCTTCGTCGAGGCGCTCGGCCACGCGCTGGAGCCGCTGGACCTGGCGGAACCGCTTGCCTGAGAGCCCGCGCGGCGCATCTATGGGGGAAAGGGCCGCCCCGACCCCGCCAGACCCCCGGAAGACGAGAGAATGAGCACCACACTCGACCAGACCCCGCCGCCCGCCGCCGACATCATCAAGGACGGCGACCAGAAGAGCTTTATGCAGGACGTCGTCGCCGCCTCGCGCGAGGTGCCGGTGCTCGTGGACTTCTGGGCAACCTGGTGCGGCCCCTGCAAGCAGCTCACCCCCGCGCTGGAGAAGGTGGTGCGCGCCGCCGGCGGCCGCGTGCGACTGGTGAAGATCGACATCGACAAGAACCGGGCCCTCGTCCAGCAGCTCGCCCAGCTCGGCCTGCCCCTGCAGTCCGTGCCCACCGTCGCCGCCTTCTGGCAGGGCCAGATCGCCGACCTCTTCCAGGGCGCCCTCCCCGAGGGCGAGCTGAAGAAGTTTATCGAGAACCTCCTTAAGCTCGCCGGCGGCCAGATGCCCTCGGCCGACCTGCTGGCCGAGGCGAAGGCCGCCGCCGAGGAGGGGGACCACCAGACCGCCCTCGAGCTTTACGGGGCGCTGGCCCAGCAGGAGCCGGAGAACGCTGCCGCCATGGCCGGTGTCGCCCGCTCGCTGATGGAACTGGGTGAGGAGGAGCAGGCCACCGGGGTGATCGGGAGCCTGCCCCAGAAGATGCAGGACCATGCCGAGGTCACGGCCGTCCGCAGCGCGCTGGAGCTGGCCCGCGCGGGCCGGGAGGCGCGCGGCAAGCTGGCCGAGTTCGAGGCCCGGCTCGCCACCGACCCGAATGACCATCAGGCCCGCATCGACCTCGCCGTCGCCCTCAACGCGGCCGATGACCGCGCGGGCGCGGCCGATGCCCTGCTGGAGGCCTTCCGCCGGGACCGCGAGTGGAACGAGCAGGCGGCCCGCAAGCAGCTCCTGAAGTTCTTCGAGGCCTGGGGCTTTGAGGACCCGGCGACCAAGGCCGGGCGCCGCAAGCTCTCCTCCCTCCTGTTCAGCTGAAGGAACGGGACCACCTCCGGTTCTCGGGGGGGGGGCGCGCCGGCCACGGCGCCCCCTCCCCACCTCCAGCGAGCGGGAACCGTCGGTCATGGCATTCCACCCCAAAGGCCTCGGCGACCTGCCCGCGGAGATCGCCGTCTTCCCTCTCCCCGGCGCGCTGCTCCTGCCCGGCGGCCGCCTGCCGCTGAACATCTTCGAGCCGCGCTACCTCGCCCTGGTGGAGGACAGCCTTGGCGCCGGGCGCTGCTTCGGCATGACCCAGCCCGATCCCGGCGCCCCGCCCGGCCCCTCCGGCCCCGGCCTCTACCGCACAGGCTGCCTCGGCCGCCTCTCCTCCTTCGCCGAGACGGAGGACGGGCGCTTCCTCATCAGCCTCACCGGCCTCATCCGCTTCACCGTGGAGGAGGAGCTGCCAGGCCGCGCCGGCTACCGCCGGGTCCGCCCGCGCTATGACGCCTTCGCTGGCGATCTCGACCGCACTCCCCTCTCCCACGGCCTGGACCGCCCGGCGCTGCTCGGTGCGCTGGGCGCCTATTTCCGGGCCCGCGGCATTGAGGCGAACTGGGAGTCGATCGAGCGGCTGGAGGACGCGGCCCTCGTGACCAACCTCGCGATGGTCTGCCCCTTCGAGCCCGCGGAGAAGCAGGCCCTGCTGGAGGCGCCCGATTCCGCGGCCCGCGCCGCGACCCTGACCGCGATGCTGCGGATGGACAGCCTGGCCAGACCGGGCCAAGACATCCGCCCGAGCTGAGGACCACCGGATGAGCCAGACCACGACCCCGACCGGCAGCCCCATGGGCGACGCCACCTCCGGCGTCGATCCCCGCCTGCTGGAGATCCTCGTCTGCCCCGTCACCAAGGGCCCGCTCCGCTACGATCGCGCGGCGGGCGAGCTGGTGAGCGAGAGCGCGGGCCTCGCCTATCCCATCCGGGACGGCATCCCCATTATGCTGCCCGACGAGGCCCGCCGCATCGGGGACTGACGTGCCCACCCCCACCGAGATCCGCCTCAACCGCGCCGAGCGCCGGCTGGAGGTGGCCTTCGACGACGGCAGCGCCTTCAGCCTGCCCGCCGAGTATCTGCGGGTGGAGAGCCCCTCAGCCGAGGTCCAGGGCCACGGCCCCGGGCAGAAGACCCTCGTCTCGGGCAAGCGGAGCGTGGCGATCCTGGCGGTGGAGCCGGTGGGGAACTACGCCGTCCGTCTCGTCTTCGACGACCGCCACGACACCGGCCTCTACACCTGGGAGACGCTCCACCAGCTCGGCCGGGAATACGAGGCGCGCTGGGCGGAATACCTTGCCGCGATCGAGGCGCAGGGCCTCTCGCGGGACCTGCGCGGGCGGGCGGCGGCGGGGCGGGGTTGATCCCGCTCCAGCTCCACGCCGCCCTCGGCCTCGTCGCCCTGCCCGCCCTCGCCTGGGCGGTCGGAGGCTTCCGGCGGCCGCTGCCCTGGCGCACAGTCCTGGCCGGCCTCGTGCTCCAGATCGCGCTCGGCGCCGCCCTTCTCCACATCCCGCCGCTGCGCGCCGGCTTCGCCCTGGCCGGCGGGGCGGTGGACGCCCTCGCCCGCGCCACGCAGGCGGGCACCAGCCTCGTCTTCGGCTATCTCGGCGGCGGCCCCCTGCCCTTCGCGGAGACCAGGCCGGGCGGCTCCTTCGTGCTCTTTTTCCAGGCGCTGCCCATCGTGCTCCTGGTCGGCGCCCTCTCGGCGCTGCTCTATCACTGGCGCGTGCTGCCGGCGCTGGTGCGGGTGATGTCTCGCGCGCTGCGGGCGACCTTCGGCGTCTCGGGCGCCTGCGGCGTGTCGGTGGCGGCCAATGTCTTTACGGGAATGGTCGAGGCCACCCTCTTCATCCGTCCTTGGCTCGCCTCCCTCTCCCGGGCCGAGCTGCTGGTGGTGATGACGGCGGGGCTCGCCACGATCAGCGGCAACATGCTCGTCGTCTACGCCGCCATGCTGGCCGGGGCGGTGCCGGACGCGGCGGGGCAGCTCCTCGCCGCCAGCCTCGTCAGCGCCCCCGCGGCGGTGCTGGCGGCCCGGATGATGATGCCCGAGGAAGCGGCCCCCGAAGCGGCCGACGTCGCCGCCCCGCGCCTCTACGACAGCGCCATGGACGCGCTGACCCGCGGTACGACGGACGGGCTCTCCCTGCTGCTGAGCATCATGGCCGGGCTGATCGTCTTCGTGGCGCTCGTCGCGCTGGCGAACATGATCCTCCAGCCCCTCGCGGGGGTGACGCTGGAAGCCGTCGCGAGCGTCTTCCTCTGGCCGCTGGCCCTGGCCATGGGGATCGCGCCGGAGGACGCCACCACCGCCGCGCGGCTGCTCGGGATCCGCGGCGTGGTAAACGAGTTCGTCGCCTATCTCGACCTCGCCGGGCCCAGCGGCGCCGGCCTCACCCCGCGGACGCGGCTGATCCTCTCCTGGGCGCTCTGCGGCTTCGCGAACTTCGCCAGCGTCGGGATCATGGTCTCGGGCATGGGCGCCCTCTGCCCGGAGCGGCGGGCCGAAATCGTGCGCCTCGGCCTCCCCTCGCTGCTGGCCGCCACCATCGCCTGCTGCATGACGGGGGCGGTGGTGGGACTTCTCTCGCCCTGAGAGGGGCGCCGGGGGTCAGGGAAGTCCCAGCCCGATCCCCGCCAGCACTCCCTCCGCCCGCCGCGCGGCGGGATCCTCAGGCCCAAGGCCGAGGCTGCCGAGGGTGGAGAAGAGGTGCCGCCGCGCTTCCCGTCGCGGACGGTCCGCCACCACGCGCTCCATGAGCGGCACGAGCGCCGCGGCATAGGCGGCGGGCGCGTGGCGCTCCAGCGCCACCTCGCGGCGGGCCCCTGCGCCGAGGGCGGCGGCCTCTGCGGGGTTCGCCAGCACCCATTCGAGGTGCCGCATCGCGTCCAGCGCCTCCTCCTCCGGCCGGCAGGGGAGGACGGTGCCGGCGAGGGATCTCGGCGTAGCAGCCATGGTCGGTCACCAGGGTCGGCCGGCCCGAGGCCATGGCGGTGATGACCAAGGCCGAGGCGCCCTCCAGCACGGGGTTGCGCAGGCAGGCGATGACGTCCACGTCGCGCAGCCGCCAGCGGAGGTCCTCGTCGTCCACCCAGCCCGTGAACTCGGGCGGCTCCGCCCCGAGAAGCTCCGCCAGCCCCGTCAATCGCGCGCGCTCGGCCGGGGAGGCCTCGCCGATCACCCTGAGCCGGCAGCGCCGCCGCAGCCGGCCCGACGAGCCGATCGCCAGCACGATCTGGTCGAGGCGCTTGTTCGGGTTCGCATGGCCGATGGCCGCGACCGTGATCCGGTCCCAGGGGCGAGGGGAACGGGGGCATGCCGGGCGCGGTATAGGCGAGGGGGATGACCTCTACCGGCCCGGGGCAGGCGCGGCGAAGGCGCGCCGCGTAGTGCCCGGAATGCGCAACGGCGCCCGCGCAGCGCCGGGTGAGCCATTCCAGCATCGGTCGTCGCCGCGCCATCTCCGCAAGCGGCAGCCAAAAGGGCTCGCCTCCCCCATGCCCTGGCGAGGATAGGTCTGTTCCACCAGCGCGGCCGAGGCATGCTGTTGGCCAATCGCATGCATGTAGCCGAAGGCAAGATTGGCGATGAAGGCGTCGTGGAAGATGCCGAGCATCTCAAGCGTTTCCAGCCTCGGGATGACCGTGCCGTGGAAGCCGAAATGGCCGCCGACATGGGCCACCACGAGGTCGAGGCGCCCGCGCAGCGCGTCGTCGCTCATAGCATCGAGGTGCAGCACCTCTCCCGGGGCGGGCAGGCGCGGCAGCGCGGCCGCCTCGCCTGTCTCGGTGCGCAGCACCGTCACGGCGTCCCCGGCGCCGTTTACGAACACGGCGCTAAGCCCTCTCAAACACCACGGCGCAGCGGGCGCGCCCTCAGGCCGGGCGGCGCGCCCTCAGCGCCGCGGCGAGGGTCCCGTCGTCCAGCACGTCCAGCGCCCCGCCCATGGGCACGCCTTGTGCAAGCCGGGTAACGGGCACCTCCAGCGGACGCAGCCGGTCGGCGAGGTAGTGGCCGGTGGTCGCGCCCTCCACGGTGGCGGGGAGGGCCAGGATCACCTCCTGCACCTCGCCCGAGGCCACGCGCTCGAGCAGCGAGGCGATGGAGAGGTCCTCCGGCCCGACGCCGCCCAGGGCGGAGAGCGTGCCGCCGAGCACGTGGTAGAGGCCGCGATGCGCGCCCCCGCGCTCCAGCGCCCAGAGATCCGACACCCCCTCCACCACGCAGAGGAGCCCGCGCTCCCGCCGGGGGTCGCGGCAGACATGGCAGGGATCCATGGCGTCGAGATTGCCGCAGACGCGGCAGGGGCCCACCGCCTCGGCGGCGGCGTCCAGCGCGCGGGAGAGCGGCAGCATCAGCCGCTGCGGCTCCTGCAGCATCTTCAGCGCGGCGCGGCGCGCGGAGCGCCGGCCGAGGCCGGGGATGCGCGCCAGCAGCACCACGAGCTGCTCCACCGGGTCGTTCGGCGGGACGGGATCGCGGCGCGCGCCCGGCAGGTCGGAAGGGTCGAAGGGCATCCGCTTCATATAGGAACGACGCCCTTCGGCCGCATCAGAAAGGCAGCTTGAAGCCGCCGAGGCCCCCGCCGCCCATACCCGGAATGTTCAGGCCGGAGGTGGCCTTGGACATCTCGTCGGACATCATCGCCTCCACCTTCGCCTTGGCATCGGCATGGGCGGCCACGATCAGGTCTTCCAGCACCTCGCGCTCCTCGGCGACCATGAGGGAGGGGTCGATAACGAGGCCCTTGAGGTCGCCCTTGCCGCTCAGCGTCACGCGTACCATGCCGGCGCCGGCCTGGCCCTCCATGGTGGCGGCCTCCAGCTTCGCCTGCATCTCCTGCATCTTGGCCTGCATCTGCTGCGCCTGCTTCAGCATGTTGCCCAGGTTCTTCATCGGCGTTCCTTGCGTCTGCTCAGGGGTGCGGGGGATGGCCCAGGCGCTACGGCCTGTCCATCCCCGCGGGTTCGGCGTCCAGCGGCGCGAAGCCGGGACCGTCGTCGTCGATCGGGGTGAAGCCGTCGCCCTCCACGAGCTCACCATCACCATCGAGCATCGCCTCTGGCGGGGGCAGGCCGTAGGCGTCGAGCGAGGCGTCGCGCACCTCGCGGATCTGGGCGCCGGGGAAGGCCTCCATCACCGCGAGCACGAGGGGGTGGCTGCGCGCCACCTCCAGCCGCGCGACGGCCGCCGCGCGCCCCTGCTCGGCGAGTGTCGGCTCGCCTCCGGCATTGGAGAGGGAGACGGTCCAGCGCGCGCCCGTCACCTCCTGCAGCAGGGCGGTGAGCTGCCCGGCGAGGTCGCGCGGGGCGTCGGGCCGCGTCCGCAGCTCAATCCGCCCGCCTTCCGGGCGCGTCTCGAAGCGCACGAGATGGACGCTGTGGACGAGATGCGCGTGCAGGAAGGGCTTCCGGCCGGAGGCGAGGGCGACCACCTCGCGGAAGGTCGCGGGCATCGGGGCGGGCGCGGCCTCGGCCTCCGGCGCGACGGCGGCTGCCGAGGCGGCCACGGCCCGCATCGGGGCACCGCCCGCCACAGCGCGCAGCCCGCCGCCCGGGGCGCCGGAGAGGGAAGCGTCGCCCACCGCATCGACCATGGCGCCGGCCGGCACGCCCGCGCCGCCACCGGATGCGCCGCCCAATCCACCACCGGGCCCACCGCCGGGCCCGCCATTCGGCACGCCGCCGCCCCGGCCCGCCGGGGCGGGAGCCCCGGAGAGGCGCCGCACGATCTCGCCCGGGGTCGGCATGTCGGCGAGATGGGCGAGGCGGATCAGCACCATCTCCGCCGCCGCGCGCCGGTCCGGGCTCTCGGCCACCTCGTTGATGCCGCGCAGCAGCACCTGCCAGGCGCGGCCGAGAACGGGGATAGTCAGCGTCTCGGCCAGGGCGCCGCCGCGGATCCGCTCGGCTTCGGGGATGGAGGGGTCGTTCCGCAAGGCGGGCACGGCGCGGAAGCGGGTGAGGGTGTGGGTCAGCTCCGCCATGTCGGCCAGCACCACGCCGGGATCGGCGCCGCGCTCATGCGCCCGGTCCATCGCCGCCAGCACGGCGGGCAGTTCGCCGCGCATCGCCGCCTCCATGAGGTCGAGCACGAGGGCGCGGTCGGCGAGGCCGAGCATGTCCCGCACCTGATCGGCGGTCACGCCGCCACCCTCGCTGGGCATGGCGATGGCCTGGTCGAGCAGCGAGAGCCCGTCGCGCACGGAACCGTCGGCGGCGCGGGCGATCATCGCCAGCGCCTCCGACTCGATGGAGGCGCCCTCCTTCTCCGCGATGCCGGCGAAATGGGCGCGGAGCGTCTCCTGCGGCACGCGCTTGAGGTCAAACCGCTGGCAGCGGGAGAGGATGGTGGCCGGAACCTTCCGGATCTCGGTAGTGGCGAAGAGGAACTTCACCTGGGGCGGCGGTTCCTCCAGCGTCTTCAGCAGGGCGTTGAAGGCCGCCCCCGAGAGCATGTGGACCTCGTCCAGGATATAGACCTTGAAGCGCCCCTGGCTCGGCCGGAAGCGCACGGCCTCCCGGATCTCGCGGACATTGTCCACGCTGTTGTTCGAGGCGGCGTCCAGCTCCATCACGTCGGGGTGCCGGTCGGCCAGGATGGCGCGGCATTCCGGACAGACACCGCAGGGATCGGCGGTCGGCCCGCCCTTGCCGTCCGGCCCGATGCAGTTCAGCGCGCGGGCGATGATGCGGGCGGTGGTCGTCTTCCCCACGCCGCGCACGCCCGTCAGCATGAAGGCGTGGGCCACGCGGTTCTGGGCGAAGGCGTTCCGCAGGGTGCGGACCAGCGCCTCCTGCCCAATGAGGTCGTCGAAGTTCTGCGGCCGGTACTTCCGCGCCAGCACGCGATAGGGATGCGCGGGCGCCGCCTCCGCCGGGGTGGCGGGCTGCGGGAGGCCCGGCGTGGTGGGAATGGGCACGGCGGAGGCAGGCGCGGCCGCCGGAGGGGGCGAGGGGTCGCCGAACAGGCCCGGCCCCTCCATCGGGGGCTCGGGCAGGTCGTCCTGCGTGTCGGGCGAGAGGTCGGTGTCGCTGGTCATCCGGGCCGCATGATACGCGGCCTCTGCCGCGACCCGCGGCGTGGGCCGTCGGGCATCAATGGAAGAGGGGTGGAAGACCGGACCGCGACCCGGGCGGAAACCCGCCTCGGCTGCTTCCTTCCGGACCTGACCGGGTCGACAGGGCGCCCGTCCGCGACCAGCCTTCCGCGGCGGAATATGGGGGGTGGCGGGCCCGGAGTCCACGGGGTGTTCGACGGGGGGTGTCCATGCGGCGTGCTCACCGGTTACCCCGCCCCGGGCGGGCGGTTGCCCCGCCCCCACCCGCATGCGAGTTTCCCGTCCCCATGCTCTCCATCCCAGCCAGCCGCCCCAACGCCTATACAGGCAGCCCGCTCGACCGCGTCTCGGACCGGCGGGACGACGAGGCCTTCGTCGCCGCGGCCCTCGCCGCGCCGGACAGCCTGATCGTCCCGGTGTGGCGGTCGAGAAGCCTCCTGCGCGGGGTCGAATCCGGCGCGCCGGAGGCGGTGATGCTGACGCGGGAGGCGGCCGAATCCGTTCTCATGGCCGGCGGCCCCTGGGCGCTGCTCGGGTTGCGGGAGGGCACCCCGGTCTTCGCCGTGGACCTCAGCGCCGCCGAGGACCCCCTCCCCCTGCTGCCGGAGGGCTTCGGCGAGTTCTACGACCTCCGCGCCGTGGCCGGCCTGCTGCCGCCGGGCGAGGCCTCGCTCCTCGCCCATGCCCGCGGCCTCATGCACTGGCGCGTCCGGCACCGCTTCTGCGGCGTCTGCGGCGGCGCTTGCGAGCCGCGCTCGGCCGGCAACGCCACCGCCTGCACGGCCTGCAACGCCCAGCACTTCCCCCGCACGGACCCCGCCGTGATTATGCTGGTGGTGGATGGGGACCGCTGCCTCCTCGGTCACTCCACCCGCTTCCCGAACTCGACGATGTACTCAACGCTCGCGGGCTTCGTGGAGCCGGGCGAGAGCCTGGAGGAGGCCGTGCGGCGCGAGGTGCTGGAGGAGACGGGCGTGCGCGTCGGCACCGCCCACTACCACTCCTCCCAGCCCTGGCCCTTCCCCGCCTCCATCATGCTCGGTTTCCATGCCGAGGCGCTGAGCCGAGAGATCACGGTGGATGCGGCCGAGCTGCGCGACGCCCGCTGGTTCACCCGCGACGAGATCCGCCATCCCGAGAGCGCCGGCTTCTCCTTGCCGCGGGTCGATTCCATCGCCCGCCGTCTGATCGAGGACTGGCTGGAGTCAGTCCCATGATCCGCGCCCTGCCCGCCCTGCTCCTTCTTGCCGCCTGCGCCGCGAACGACCCCCTGCCCCCCCCGGAGAACCCCGCCGACGCCGAGTGCCGCCGCGAGGCCCAGAACGCTCCCGGCGCGAAGGACGCCTTCCAGCGCCTGCAGATCCAGAACCCCACCGCGCGCGAGCGCGTGCTGGCCGAGGCCGCCGCCGCCGAGCGCGGGGCCTATCTCCGCTGCATGCGCGCCAAGGGCTTGGCCGCGCCGGGCGGGGTGGAGCCGGTGCGCCAGCCCAACTGACGACCCGGCAGGGGCGCCCTCAGGGAGCGACGGTCACCGCCACATCTGCCCGCCTTCCCAACCGGGCGGAAAGGCGCCGCGTCGGCTCCTCCACCAGCCGGTGCAGCAGCAGCGCGACCAGCAGCGAGTAGGCCATGCCCGCGGCGAAGACGGCGAGCGGCGGCCAGCCCCGGTTCGCCAGCACCCCCATGACCGCGAAGCCCGAGACGCCGTGGACGACGTAGAGCGAGTAGGAAATCCTCGCCAGCCGCGTCGGCCAGCGCAGGGCCGGGATCCGGTCCCGCAAGGCGTGGGCCCCGGTGAACAGCGCCGCCATGGCGAGGTAGGCGGGGATCTGCGCCGCGATCCCGGTCCAGGGCGAGCCCATCAACAGCGCCGCGGAGAGGACCAGCAGAAGGGGCACAAGAGCGAAGGCCGCCCGGCGCCAGCGCCGGTCCGCCTCCGCCAGATGCAGCACGGTCCCGACCCCCATGAAGACGAGCATCGGCGCCGCGAGGGACAGGCCGGTGCCGGCGCGCAGAAGGTGGGAGGGCGGGCCGGCCGCCCAGCCCGGGAAGAGCATCAGCCCCGCCCCCAGCAGCGCGGCCAGACCCGGCACGGCCAGCCAGAGCGCCGAGCGCGCGAGCAGCGCCGGCGCGGCCGCCGCGGCGGCGAGGTAGAACAGCACCTCGACATCCAGCGTCCAGACGATGCCGTCCATCGAGGGGCGCCAGGCCAGCAGGTGCAGCCCGGGCAGGAAATTCAGCACGACCTCCTCCGTACCGCGCGGGAAGCTGCCGCCCATCAGGCGGAGCGCCGCGAAGATCACGAGCGCCTGGAAGGCGAAGCCCGCCCAGTAGGTCGGCATGAGCCGCACGAGGCGCGCGAGGAGGAAGCCTCCCCGGTCCCGCCCGCGCAGCCCGAAAGGGATGACGTAGCCGCTGATGAGGAAGAACAGAGCCACCCCGGCCGCGCCCATGCCGAAGGGGCCGCTGACGAGGGGAGCGAGGAAGGCCGTGCCCGGCGGCGGCGCCTCGAAGGCGGCGGGCAGCCCGGTCATTGCGGCGACCGCGGGCTGGAGGTGCCAGAAGTCACCGGCATGGTGCGACAGCACCACCATCAGCGCGGCCAGCCCGCGCAGCTGATCGGCGAAGGCGGCCCGGTGCCCGCGCTCCGCCAAGGGGATCAACGCGTCGGCCGCGGCGTCTCGCCGGAATAGTCGTAGAAGCCGCGCCCGGTCTTGCGCCCGAGCCAGCCGGCCTCGACATGCTTCACCAGCAGCGGGCAGGGGCGGTACTTGCTGTCGCCCATGCCGTCATGAAGCACGCGCATGATGGCGAGGCAGGTGTCCAGACCGATGAAGTCCGCCAGCTCCAGCGGCCCCATCGGCTGGTTCGTGCCGAGCTTCATCCCGAGGTCGATTGAGGCCACGTCGCCCACGCCCTCGTGCAGCGCGTAAACGGCCTCGTTGATCATCGGCATCAGGATGCGGTTCACGATGAAGCCGGGGAAGTCCTCGCTCGTCGCCGTGGTCTTGCCCATGCGCCGCGCCAGCGCCTCGGTCGCCTGATAGGTCGGCTCGTCCGTCGCGATGCCGCGGATCACCTCCACGAGCTTCATCACCGGCACGGGATTCATGAAGTGCATGCCGATGACGCGCGCGGGCCGGTCGGTCGCCGCAGCCAGCCGCGTGATGGGGATGGAGGAGGTGTTGCTCGCGAGGATCGCCGAGGGCTTCAGATGCGGGCAGAGCGAGCGGAAGATGGAGGTCTTGAGGTCCTCCCGCTCGGTCGCCGCCTCGATGACGATGTCGGCCTCGCCGAGCATCGCCATGTCGGTGCCCGTGGTGATCCGCCCGAGGGCCGCGTCACGGTCCCCGGCCGTGAGCGCGCCCTTGGAAACCTGGCGCTCCATGTTCCTCGCGATCGTAGCGCGCGCCTTGTCCAGCGCAGCCGCGTTCACGTCGATCATGGTGACGGGCAGGCCAGCGGCGGCCGCGACATGCGCGATGCCGTTGCCCATCTGCCCCGCGCCGATGACGCCGACGGACTGAATGGCCGGCGCCGTCTCACTCACTTGTTCAGCTCCGCCTCGATCTCCGGGATCACCTTGAAGATGTCGCCGACCAGGCCGTAATCGGCCACCTGGAAAATCGGCGCCTCCTCGTCCTTGTTGACGGCCACGATCACCTTGCTGTCCTTCATGCCCGCGAGGTGCTGGATGGCACCCGAGATGCCGAAGGCAATGTAGAGCTCGGGCGCGACGATCTTGCCGGTCTGGCCGACCTGCTGGTCGTTCGGCGCGTAGCCCGCATCCACCGCGGCGCGCGAGGCGCCGACGGCCGCGCCGAGCTTATCGGCGATCCCCTCCAGCAGATGGAAGTTCTCGGCCGAGCCCATGGCGCGCCCGCCGGAGACGACGATGCGCGCCGCCGTCAGCTCCGGCCGCTCGCTCTTGACCAGCTCCGCGCCAACAAAGGTGGAGACGCCGGGATCGGCCGCCGCCTGCGCGGCCTCCACCGCCGCTGAGCCGCCCTCGGCCGCCACGGGGTCGAAGGAGGCGGCGCGCACCGTGATCACCTTCACCGCGTCCGAGGACTGCACGGTGGCCAGCGCATTGCCCGCATAGATTGGGCGCACGAAGGTGTCGGCGTCCACCACGCCCGAGATGTCGCTGATCGGCTGCACGTCGAGCAGCGCGGCCACCCGCGGCATCACGTTCTTGCCCAGCGCCGAGCCCGGGGCGAGCAGGTGGGTGTAGTTGCCGGCGAGCGACTGGATGAGGGCGGCGGCGGGCTCGGCCAGCAGGTGCTCGGCGGGCGCGTGCAGCACCTTGGCCACGCCCTGGAGCTTCGCGCCGGACGCCGCGACGGCCTCCGGCCCGATCACCAGCAGGTGCACCTCGCCGAGCTTCCCGGCAGCGGCCACCGCCGAGCGGGTGGGCTGGTTGATGGCGGCGCCGTCATGGTCGGCGAGGACGAGGACGGTCATCTCAGATCACCTTCGCTTCGGTGCGCAGCTTTAAAACCAGCTCGGCGGCCGAACCCACCTTCACCCCGGCCTGGCGCTTGGGCGGCTCCTCGACCTTGATGACCTTCAGCCGCGGCGCGGTGTCCACGCCGAGATCGGCGGGCTTGAGGGTCTCGATCGGCTTCTTGCGGGCCTTCATGATGTTGGGAAGGCTGGCATAGCGCGGCTCGTTGAGGCGGAGGTCGGTGGTCACCACCGCCGGCAGCGTCAGCCGCACGGTCTCCACGCCGCCATCCACCTCGCGCGTCACATTCGCCGTGCCGCCCGCGATCTCCACCTTGTTGGCGAAGGTCCCCTGGCCCCAGCCGAGGAGTGCGGCGAGCATCTGGCCGGTGGCGTTCATATCGTCGTCGATGGCCTGCTTGCCCATGATGACGAGCTGCGGCCCTTCCTTGGCCACGATCGCCTTCAGGATCTTGGCCACCGCGATCGGCTCGACCGTGCCCTCGGCCTCGACCAGGATGCCGCGGTCGGCACCCATGGCGAGCGCGGTGCGGATCTGCTCCTGCGCCTGGGACGGGCCGATGGAGACGGCGACCACCTCGGTGGCCACCCCCTTCTCCTTCAGCCGCACGGCCTCCTCGACGGCGATCTCGTCGAAGGGATTCATGGACATCTTCACATTCGCGGTCTCAACGCCCGTGCCATCCGGGCGAACCCGGACCTTCACGTTGTAGTCCACCACGCGCTTGACGGGGACGAGGAGCTTCATGCCGGACGACAGTCCTCTGCGGGTCCGGCACCCCCGGGGGCGGGGGCCGGAGCGTTGCGGGACCGATGAGGCCCCGTAGAGACGGGCGCGCGGCCTGCACCGGGCCTCGCATCCGCGGAATCAAGCGGGGTCTATACGTCCCGCCCCCGAGCGCGGCAAGCCGCGGGAGGGGCGCTGTCGGCTCCTGGAAACGCCGCAATCGGGCGGCGCGCCGCGGCCTGGCCGGGGGCGGCGCGTGGCCCTCACCGGCTCGTGACAACCACCCCTACCGGCGAGGGCAACCCGCGCCCCGGATGGAGGGCGCGCGGCTAACCGCACGCGTCGCGCGGCTTTCAGCCACGCGAGACGTAGAGCAGCAGCGCGAAGAGGACGAGGGTGACGCCCTGGATCGTCACGCGCCAGCGCATCAGCGCGTTCGCGCGCTGCGTGTCCTCGCTCCCGCGCACCATCCCCGCCATGCCGACGAAGAGAGTGGCCAGGGTGGCGAGCATGCCGATGACGACGAGGATGGTGAGGAGGGTGACCATGGCCGGCTCCGTCTGGGGTGGGCTGCATCTGGGGTGCGGTTCACTGGACGCAACGCCCAGCCCCCCGCCCCGGTGAGGGTGGACGCTTCTAGCCTCCGCGGCGGCGCCCCTTGGCGGGCACCTCCGGCACCGGCTCGGGCGCGGACATCTTCCGCACCACCGTCAGCAGCGCCGCCTTGGTCGGGAAGTCGAGGGCGCGGTAGGCGCGCAGCAGCGCCTCTTCGTCACCCGCCAGCAGGCCGAGGCTGCCCTGCTCCTCCTCCAGCACCTCCTGGGGCGGGGCGACATCCGGGTCCAGCCCGACGAGCCAGGAGACGGAGGTGCCGAGCACCTCGGCCAGCCGCACGAGGCGGGCGCCGCGCGGCACGGGGGCTGTGCCCTCGCGCAGGCGGGGCAGCAGGTCAGGCGGCAGGCCGGCCTGCCTGAAAGCCTCCTCCGGCGAGAGATCGAGCCGCTCCAGCCGAGACTCGATCAGCTCCACCATCGGCGGGGGGTCGTGATCCGTCACGCGCTCACGCCACGGGCAGGGCCCGCGCCGTGGCGGCGGCTTGGCCGAGATCCTCGACGAAGCGGTCGTACTCCCGCGCCTTCGCGGCGGGGTCGGGCAGGCGCAGGAGGTAGGAGGGGTGGACGGTGGGGTAGAAAGGATGTCCCTCGGGGTTCCGCAGCAGCGATCCCCGGAGCTTCGTCACCGGCATGGCCCGGCCGGAGACGGCGCGGAGCGCGGTGGCCCCCAGCGTCACGATCAGCCGCGGCCGCACGAGGCCGATCTCGCGCTGCAGGAAGGGCCGGTAGAAGGCGATGTCCCCTGCATCCGGCGACTGGTGCAGCCGCCGCTTGCCCGTGGGGGTAAACTTGAAGTGCTTCACCGCATTGGTGACGTAGGCCTCATCCCGCGCCACCCCCGCCTCATCCAGCGCCCGGTTCCACAGCCGCCCAGCCGGGCCGACGAAGGGGCGGCCGGCGATGTCCTCCTCGTCCCCCGGCTGCTCGCCGATGAACATCAGCAGCGGCTCGTGGGGCCCCTCCCCCATCACGGGCTGGGTGGCGTTGGCCACCCAGGGCGGCAGGTCGTTGCGCGCCAGCAGGTCGCGCCGCAGCGCGGCCTGGCCTTCGGCGAAATCCGCGGCATCGGGGGCAAAGAGGTCGGCGGGCATGCCCTCCTGAACGCCCGGGGCCACCGGCGGATGCGCGGGCCCGTGGACAGGCAGGTGGACGGGCCGCTGGCGGCGCGGCGCGGCGGGCGTCGCTCCCCGCGCCACCATCTCCGCCACCCGCCCCGGCGCCTCGGCCATCAGCCGCGGGATGTCCCGGGCCTCTGGCAGGTTGCGCCAGAACTTCTTCGGCATCTCCGCCCGCATCGCTTCGGGCTTCAGCCGGGCGGGGTTGAAGATGGAGGCGAAATAGGCCCGCCAAAGGGTCTCCGCCGCGTCCTCGGCCGGCGCGTCGGCGCGACGCCCGCCGGGGCCGAAGCGCAGTGCCCCCCCGTCCCAATGGGCGGAGAGGTCGGGAGTGAGGATGGACCAGCGCAGGCTCGCGAAGCGGCGGACGAAGAAATCGGCCTCCGCGCGCAGGATGTGGTGGTCCGGCTCGTACCAGGCGACGAAGCGGGAGGCGGGCCCTGGCGGCACAGGTGTTCCCGCCCCTGCCCCATCCGGCATCAGGGGACCGGGCGGCGGTTTGGGCCCGCCTAGCGATCCGTCACCGTCCAGCATCCCGAGGTCGCGCAGCAGGGCAGCCTCTGCCCCGCGCGGCACTTCCGGCAGCGGCGCGGCGAGCGCCCCGCCCTCCAACGGAACCTCCCGGAAGCGGACGAAGGCGTGCATCTTGTGCGCGTCCCGCCGCACCGCCCGGGCCATGGCGAGCGCCCGCGCCACCTCGGGATCCGCCGCGTCCTCCAGCAGCCCGCGCTCGGATTGCAGCCGATGCAGCAGGCGGTGCAGGAGGGCGAAGCGCTCGGGATCGCGGTGCTGCGCCACGCGCGCGGCGAGGGCGGGGAAGTCGCGCGGCACGCGCGGGGGCGGCGCGGCCTCGGGCGGGGCCGGCGGCGGCCCGCCGCCGAAGAGGAGGGCGGGATCGCCCCGGACCCGCCAGGAAACCCCCTCCGGGGCCACGCCGGCCATCACCAGCGCCCGGGCGGCCTCGCGCCAGCCATCGAAGTCGTCCGGCGCGGCGAGGACCACCTCGCAGCCGGTCATGCCCCCTCCCCCGGCGCGGGGCGGAGCCCCCTCCCCAAGGGGTCTTGATGAGGATCGCAGCAACGCCGGGTTGCAGTCCCCGGCGTCCTGCGCCGACAACACGGGCGCCCCCGGGCCGGGGCGGCGACGCGTCGCCACGGCCCGCGGCCGGTCAGGGGAGACATCAGACCCATGAAGAGCATCCACGGCGCCGCCCTCGCGGCCCTGCCCATCGTCGCGCTTCTCGCCGCGGCGCTGGGCGCCCGAGCCCAGACGACGCCAAGCCAAGCCTCACCAGGCCAGGTGGCGCCCACCGCCGTGTCCACAACAGCGGACCTCGCGGCAATCTGCCTGCCGACCACCACCGGCGTGCAGCGGCTGGAAGCCATCGCCTACTGCCAGGGCTACGTGACGGCGATCGGCCACTACCACGCGATGCTGCATCCCGCGGGCGGGCGCGTGCCGCCGCTCTTCTGCCCGCCCAGCCCGGCGCCGAGCGTGGCGCAATCGGCCATCGCCTTCGCGAACTGGGCGAAGGGGAACCCGCAGCACGGGAACGAGCCCGCGGCCGACGGCCTGCTCCGCTGGGCCCAGGCCACCTATCCCTGCCGCGCCCAGCCCGCGGCGCACGGCGCCCGCACGGCCCGCTGAGATGAGGACGACCATGACCCTTCGCGCCGCCCGCCTCTCCCTGCCCCTGCTCGCCGCCCTGTCCCTCGGCGCCTGCGCCGACGCGACCCGCAGCGAGCGCAACCTCGGCGTCGGCGCCCTCGGCGGCGCGGCGCTCGGCGGCCTCGCCGGCTCCTTCTCCGGCAATGCCGGATGGGGCGCGCTGCTCGGCGCCGGCGCCGGTGCGGGCGCGGGCTATCTCTACGAGCAGTCCCAGCGGGCGCAGGACCGCGCCTATCTGCAGGGCCGCGAGGACGGCCGGCGCTCCCGCCGCCGCTACTAGCCCCGGCAGGACGGGGCGTGGGCCCGGCGGTCCGTGCCCCCTCTCGCGGCACCGCCCGCGCTCATGCGGCGCCGAAGAGCGGCAGCTGCACTGGGCGGGAGGTCAGGCCGAGGGGCAGCAGCCCCGCCCGGTCCGCCAGCCCACCCTGGGGCAGCAGCAGCCCGCGCAGGTCGGCGCGGTCCAGCAGCCCGGCGCGGGGGCGGTGGTCGGTGGCCGTGATGAAGGGGCCGACCTTCCTCAGATTCACCCGGAGACGGGCGAGGTCGGCCATGCGGAAGGACCGCAGGCGGCGGGCCGAGAGGATCTTCTCCACCGTTTTCGCGCCGAGGCCGGGGACTCGCAGCAGCGCCTCGCGATCCGCCCGGTTCACGTCCAGCGGAAAGATCCAGCGGTTCTTCAGCGCCCAGGCGAGCTTCGGGTCCAGCTCCAGGTCGAGCATCCCGCCCTCCCCGCCCGAGATCACCTCGGCGGCGCTGAAGCCGTAGAAGCGCAGCAGCCAGTCCGCCTGGTAGAGCCGGTGCTCCCGCACGAGCGGCGGAGCCACGGGCGGCAGGATGGCGGCGGCATCAGGGATGGGCGAGTAGGCGGAGAAGTAGACGCGCCTGAGGCGGTAGGAGCCGTAGAGCGTCGCGCTCGTGTTCAGCACCGTCTCGTCGGTCGAGGTATCGGCGCCGACGATCATTTGCGTGGACTGCCCGGCCGGTGCGAAGCGAGGCGCGGTGGCGCGCGGCCCGCCCGACATCGCCACCCTCACCTTCGCCGCCTCCACCCGCGCCTCCTTCGCCTCCTCGATGCGCGAGCGCAGCCCGGCCATTGCGACCCGGATACGCGCCCCATCCTTCTCCGGCGCCAGCGTCTTCAGGCTCTCGGCCGCCGGCAGCTCGACATTGATCGAGAGGCGGTCGGCGTGGCGCCCGGCCTCGGCCAGCAGGGCGGGGTCGGCGTCGGGAATGGTCTTGAGGTGGATGTAACCGCGGAAGCCGTGCGTCTCGCGCAGCTCCCGCGCCACGCGGACGAGCTGCTCCATCGTGTAGTCGGGGGAGCGGATGATGCCGGAGGAGAGGAACAGCCCCTCGATGTAGTTGCGGCGATAGAAGTCCAGCGTAAGGGTCACGATCTCCCGCACGGAGAACCGCGCCCGCCGTACATTGGAGGAGGCGCGGTTGATGCAGTAGGCGCAGTCGAACACGCAGGCATTCGTCAGCAGCACCTTCAGCAGCGAGATGCACCGCCCGTCCGGCGCGTAGGCGTGGCAGATCCCCATGCCCTCGGTGCTGCCGAGCCCGCCCTCCCGGCTGTCCCGCTTCTCCGTGCCGGAGGAGGCGCAGGAGGCGTCGTACTTCGCCGCATCCGCCAGGATCTCGAGCTTCTCGCGCAGCTCCACGTCACGCCTCCAGATGGTCCCAGGATATGGGGTCGTTCCGGCAGGCCGACAAGCACGAAAGGGGAACGCACCGGGTTGCGGACCCGCCCCGGGCTTGGGGAATCACCCCCGCGGCGCTATGTGCTGCGACGCATCACCAGCCGAGCCGAGGCCCATGCCCGACAACACCTATCCCCAGCTCCACTTCATCTGGGGCGGCATTTTTACCGACGCCTCCTTCTCCGAGCTGGAGCCCGGCACGGAGGAGAGCTACGGCCCCTATCACGACGTGAAGACGGCCGACCGCGTGTGGAACGAGAAGGCGCGCCGCAACATCGACATCGCGAACCACCGCCTCTTCGTCCTCTCCGTGCCGCGCCCGGGCGGTAAGCTGGGCTGAGGAGGACGGGCGGAGGCTCAGGCGCCGAGCAGGTGCTCGATCTCCCCCGCCAGCTTCTCCGGCGCGGTAGCCGGCGCGTAGCGCGCCACCACCCGCCCCTCGCGGTCCACGAGGAACTTGGTGAAGTTCCACTTCACCGCCTCTGTGCCCAGCGCGCCCGGCGCCGCCTTCTTCAGCAGGCGGAACACCGGCTCCGCCCCGGCCCCGTTCACCTCCACCTTGGCGAAAACGGGGAAGGTGACATCGTATTTCGTGGTGCAGAAGTTGGCGATCTCCGCCGCGTCGCCGGGCTCCTGCTTGCCGAACTGGTTGCAGGGAAAGGCCAGAACCTCGAAGCCGCGCGGCCCGAAGCGCCGCCGCAGCGCCTCCAGCCCCTCGTATTGCGGGGTGAAGCCGCAGCGGCTGGCCGTGTTGACGATCAGCAGCACCTTGCCGCGGTAGTCCGAGAGCGGCTGCGCCACGCCCCCGGGAAGCGGCGCCGAGAGGTCCAGCAGCCCGCTCATTCCGCCGGCTCCAGCCGCAGCACCCGGCCGCGATCCTCGTCCGTCAGGACGTAGAGCAGCCCGTCCGGCCCGCCGAGCACCTGCCGGAAGCGCGTGCGGCCCCAGAGCAGGCGCTCCTCCCCCACGATGCGGTCCCCCTCCATCGTCAGCCGCACCAGCCCCGGGGGCCGAAGCGCCGCGAGGAAGAGGTTCCCCCGCCAGCCCGGGAAGGCATCGCCCGTGAGGAAGTTCCCGCCCGACGGGCTCACCGCCGGGGTCCAGTGGCGCAGCGGCTCCTCGATCCCCGGCGCGCTCGCCTTGCCCGTGCCGATCGCGCTGCCGTCGTAATCCGTGCCGTAGGAGACGAGGGGCCAGCCGTAATTCGCGCCCGCGCGCAGGAGGTTCACCTCGTCGCCGCCGCGCGCGCCGAACTCGATCTCGACCAGCGAGCCCGTGGCGGGGTTCACCGCCAGCCCCTGGGGGTTGCGGTGCCCGAGGGTGAAGATCTCCGGCCGGGCGCCCGTCCGCCCGAGGAAGGGGTTGCCCTCCGCCGGCCGCCCGTCCCGCTCCAGCCGCAGCACCTTGCCCGCGAGGTCGCCCAGGCGCTGCGCCCGCTCCTTGTCGTTGTAGCGGTCGCCGGTGGAGAGAAAGAGCTTACCGTCCCGCCCGAAGGCGATGCGGCAGCCGAAATGGTTCCGTCCGGAGAACTGGGCCGGCGCCGCGTCCAGCAGCGCCCGCGTGCCCTCCAGTCGTGTGGCGTCGGCCGAGAGGGTCGCGCGCGTCAGCCGCGTCAGCGCCCCGCCGCCGGCCGGGGCGGAATGGCAGAGATAGACCTCGCGCGTGGCTGCGAAGTCAGGGGCCAGCGCCACGTCCAGCAGACCGCCCTGGCCGGCGGCCACGACCTCTGGCACGCCGGGCAGCGGGGGCGAGACCGCCCCATCCCGCCCGACGACCCGCAGCCGCCCGGGCCGCTCCGTCACCAGCAGCCGCCCATCCGGCAGGAAGGCGGCGCCCCAGGGATGGTCGAGCCCCGTGGCGAAGTCCCGCACGCTGAAGGCGGCGCGCTCGCTCCGCGCCACCTCCTGCGACGCGACGGGAGCAGCGCAGGCGGCCAGTCCCCATCCGAGGAGAAGGGCGAGGAAGCGCGCGCCGGCCAAGCGCCTCAGGCCCCGATCGCCTGGTCCACCCAAGCCCGGAGCTGGCCGCGCGGCATGGCGCCCACCTTCATGTCCACGGGCTTGCCGTCCTTGAACAGGATCATCGTGGGGATGCCGCGCACGGCGTACTGGTTCGGCGTCATTGGGTTCTCGTCGATGTTCACCTTCGCGACCGTCAGCTTGCCCGCATAGTCCTTGCCGATCTCGTCCAGGATCGGGCCCACCATGCGGCAGGGGCCGCACCACTCCGCCCAGAAGTCCACCAGCACGGGGCCAGCGGCCTGGAGCACGTCCGTCTGGAAAGTCTCGTCGCTGACGGCCTTGGTATTCTCGCTCATCTCGTCCTGCGTCCCGTGAATGGGGTGTCGCGGGGAAAGGTCGGCATGCTCGGGGCCGCGGTCAAGGCGGGGTCCATCGCGGAGCACGGGGCGGGCCGGGCGCCCGGGGCCAAAATCTCATTTTCCTGACCGAAGGACCGAATTTGATAATTTGTATATAATGTTAACATCACGGCCTGTTCAACGCCCACGTCTACAAATTGGGAAATAATGGCTGCATTAGCCCGGGAAGAAGAAAGACCGGGCTTGTTCATTTCGAGCGGGTTGTAGGTCCGGAGGAGTTGGGATGGTCGGAACACAACCGGACGGCACGATGGAGAGGCTGCGCGGCCTGTTCGACGCGCTCGAGAGCCGTGGGGACGCCCTCGCCGTCATCGACGAGACCGGCCGCTCCTGGTCCCATGCCGAACTCGCCGCCCTGGCCGATGCCGAATGCGCGGCCCTGCCCCGGCAGCGTTGCCTCGTCGCCCTGCGGACAGCAAACAGGCTGCGGGCGCTGGCCGCCTATGTCGGCGCGCTGCGAGGGGGCCACGCCGTGCTCCTCCTCGGCGAGGTCGAGGAGAACTCCCCCCTGCTCGCGCGCTTCCGGCCGGACTTCCTGCATGCGGGAGAGGGCTGGCGCGCCCTGGCCGACGGCGCCCCGGCGGGCGGGCTGCATCCCGACCTCTCCGTCCTGCTCGCCACCTCCGGCTCCACGGGCGAGCCGAAGCTCGTCCGCCTCTCCGTGGGGAACATCCGCTCCAACGCGCTCGCCATCGCGGAATATCTCGAACTCGCCCCGGGCGAGCGGGCCATCACCACCCTGCCCTTCCACTATTCCTACGGCATGTCCGTCATCAACTCGCACCTCGCGACGGGCCATGCGCTGATCCTGAACGAGGATTCCGTCGCCGAGCCCGCCTTCTGGGCCCGCTTCGAGGCGCATGGGGCGACGAGCTTCGCCGGCGTGCCCCACAGCTTCGCCTTGCTGGAGCGCTCGGGCTTCCTCTCCTGCCCCGCGCCGCCCTCGCTGCGCTACTTCACCCAGGCCGGCGGGCGGCTGCCGGAGGAGCGGGTGCTGCGCTTCGCCGATTTCGCCGAGGCCGAGGGCCGCCGGTTCTACGTGATGTACGGCCAGACCGAGGCCGCCCCGCGCATCGCCTATGTCCCGCCCGCCCTGCTCCGCCAGCATCCCGGCGCGATCGGCCTGCCCGTGCCGGGCGGGCGGATCAACCTGCTGGACGAGCGCGGCCGGCGCATCGAGGCGCCGGGGGTAGAGGGGGAGCTCGTCTATTGCGGCCCGAACGTGATGATGGGCTACGCCACCCGGCGGGAGGACCTCGCCCGCGGCGCGGAGCTGACGGAGCTGCGCACGGGGGACCTCGCCGTGCTCGGCAGCGAGGGGCTCTTCACCATCACCGGGCGGAAGAGCCGCTTCATCAAGCCCTTCGGCCTCCGCATCGGGCTGGACGATGTCGAGGCCCTGCTGCGCGGGGCGGGGATCGAGGCCGCGGCCACGGGCAATGACGACGGGCTGCAGATCGCCGTCGTCGCCCCCGCCCGGACGGAGGCGGTGCTGGAGGCCGTGCTCGGCCGCTATCCCGTCTCTCCCGCGAGCGTGCGGGTGCTGCAGCTCTCCGAGTTGCCGCGCCTCGCCTCGGGCAAGATCGACTATGCCGGGCTGCGCGGCAGCTTCGCCGCCACCGATACCGGCCTGCCCGCTGGCCACCTCTCCCTGCAGGACGCCTTCGCCGAGCTGCTCGGGCAGCCCGGCCTCAAGGCAGAGGATTCCTTCTCCTCGGCGGGCGGCGACTCCCTCAACTTCATCAGCGCCTCACTCCTGGTGGAGGAGCGGCTGGGCTTCGTGCCCGAGGGATGGGAGCGGATGAGCCTGCGCGAGCTCTCCGCCATCCCGCCCCACGCGCCCGAGGTGAAGCCGGCCGGCCAGTCCCGCCTTTTCTTCCTCGACCAGGTGCGGACGGGGCTGATGCTGCTCGGCATCCCTTACCACACCGCCCTGGCCTATATGGACTACCCCTGGATCGTGAAGGCGGGGCCGGTCTCCACGCCCCTCACCCTTTTCGCGGAGGTCCTCAACACCTTCCGAATGCCCGGCTTCTTCGTGCTGGCCGGCTTCTTTGCAATGATGTTCATCGACCGCGAGAGGCCGGGGCCGTGGTGGCGCAACCGCGCGATCCAGCTCGGCATCCCGCTGGCCGCCACGATGCTGCTGCTCAACCCCCTCATCATGCTGGCCCATGCGCTCAACATGGGCGCCGACTCCGAGGTGATGGCGAACTGGCTGGCCCAGCTAAGCCGGCCGGGCGAGCACTGGATCGTGCATGTCTGGTTCCTCGTCTTCCTCATCGCCTATTACGGCGCCTTCGCCTGGGCCTGTGGCCTGTGGCAGCGGCGGTCGATTATGCGGGACGCGGCCTCGGCGGGCGACATTATCCTGTCGAGCGGGGCGAGCTTCACCCTCGCCACCATCGCGGCCGGGCTCGTCACCGTGCTCGGCGTGGCGGTGCTGAAGCTCCTCGGCATCACCTTCATCCTCTGGGACTCGCTCTATCTAAGCGAGATGGTCTCGCTCCTCCCCGCCTTCGCCATGGGCTGCCTCCTGGCCGCGCGGCGGGACCTGATCGGGCGCTTCGCCTCGGCCGACCTATGGACGGTGGCTGTGGCCCTGACCTCCACGGCGGTGCTGGTGGCCACCCGCTACCGGGAAGAGACGCTCTTCCGCGCGCTGAGCTTCTTTCTCTCCCCCATGGCCGGCCTCTTCTGGGCGAGGATCGTGCTCTTCGTGGCGCTGCGCTGGTTCGACCGCTCGACGCGCTGGGGCCGCCGGCTCGTGGACGCCTCGATGACGATCTACCTCGTCCACCTCGTCTTCGTGGTGTTCCTCGGCGCGGGCTTCGCCCGGCTGGACCTGCCCGTCCTGCTCGAATTCGCGATTATCGTCCCCGCCACCCTGGCTCTATCGCTCGGCTTCCACGCCATCGTCTCGCGTAACCGGGTGACGATGCTGCTCTTCACCGGCATCGCGCGGGGCCGCCGCGGCCCGGCCGCGCCCGTGCGGGAGGAGGCAGGCCCGCTCCCCGTTCTCAGGACCTGAGCGACCGTCATGTTGGTCAAGCGGTTTGCCATGGTGTGTTGGTCCGGACGATGGCGTTGAGGATTTTCAGGAGGCGCCGGATGCAAGCGAT